>JACPBG010000007.1 GCA_016180435.1 Candidatus Sungiibacteriota bacterium | reverse complement strand
CGGCACTTGACCAATGGATTCGTGCGATCGTCGCCAAAAGAAAAACTATACGTTGCAATGGAACAAATTGCCAACCAAATTTTTCCCACTAACCCATAAATAAGTATTTGCAATTTGTAGATTAGCATTAAATTCGCATCGGATTGGCATCACTACATATGAATAAGAAACAAAAAGTCGCGTTGAAAAAACGCCGGAAAAAAAGCGGAAAAAAGTTCGAAAGCATCCGGTATAGATAATGGAATTTTTTGGTTTTGATCTAATAACGCTTCTTAAAACCGCGGGCTATGCGGGACTTTTTGGAATTGTTTTCGCCGAGTCGGGGCTTTTGCTCGGGTTTTTTCTTCCGGGCGATTCGTTACTTTTTACCGCAGGATTTCTGGCTTCGCAGGATTTTTTTAATATCTGGATTTTGATTACCGGATGTTTCTTCGCGGCAGTGATCGGGGATTCGGTGGGATATGCGTTCGGTAAGCGTGTCGGCCCTAAAATTTTTACGCGCGAGGATTCTTTAATTTTCCGAAAACATAATTTGGAGCACGCGCGCAAATTTTACGAGGCGTATGGCGGAAAAACCATAATTTTAGCCAGATTTTTGCCGATTATTCGTACGTTTGCGCCAATTCTGGCCGGAGTCGGAGTTATGCGTTACACCTCGTTTCTTTTCTATAATGTCATTGGCGGGATTATATGGGCAATTGGCATGCCGGCTTTGGGATATTTTTTGGGGAGCGTAATACCGGATGTTGATCGTTACTTGCTCCCGATTATAATTGCCATTATCATTCTTTCTCTTCTTCCCACACTTTGGCATATCTTCAAGGAAAAAGAGTACCGTGACTACATTTTTTCAAGGGTTTTCCGCAGAAAATCACTATAGAGGTGAAACCCTTATAGTGGATTTGACCCATATTTTGTAAAGAATTATAATCGGATTACATATATCCGATTTATTTTTATGAGGAAAAAGATTGATTATTCCATAATTTTGATAGAACGGCTGAAAAATGCTGGAGATAAACCCACGGATGTTAAAGCTGTGGCGCGTGAATTTAATCTGCCCCCGGCTTTCCTTGAAAAAGTTGCGCAGGAATTGAAACGCGCCGGATGGATTGAATCGCAAAAAGGCCGGGGAGGAGGATATCGGATTTCAAAAAAAGGAGAAGCAATAACCGTGGCGGATATTATCAATTTTTTTGAACGGCCATATGAGATATGTCCGGTAATGAGGAAAATAAAAAAGGGGTTGGTTACCCTAATACGAGTTTAGCTGCAATGCCTCCGAGAAATAAAACCACCGGGGTAAGTAAGATGATGATAGTAAGTAATATATCATCATTTGTGACAATCCTCAGTTTAATCCTTCGATAGACATGAGCTTTGATGTATACTGCTGCAAATAATGCAGATAAAAATCCGAAAAAAAGTAAAAGGCCAGCGGTCATAATTTATCCGTTTATGGTTCTATAGCAAGTTTAATATTATGAATCAAAAAGTCAAGAAAATTTATTTGGATTATGCCGCCACTACCCCGCTTGATCCTTTGGTAAAAAAAGCCATGGAGCCATATTTGACGGATGATTTTGGTAATCCTTCAAGTATTCACTCGTTGGGGCGTGCGGCCAAAGTTGCGTTGGAGGATGCGCGAAAAACAGTTGCGCGGGTTTTTCATTGCCGTTCCTCGGAAATTATATTTACCGGTAGCGGAACCGAATCTATAAATCTCGCCATTTTGGGCACGGCGCATTTCTATTCCAATGTTCTTAAGAACATTGGAATAGAGCACGGACATCTGATAACAACAAAAATTGAGCATCATGCGGTTCTTAATTCGGTACAGGTGCTTGAAAAAGAGGGTCTTGAGATAACTTATTTGGGTGTTGATAAAAATGGTTGGGTTGATCCTAAAAAATTAAAAGCCGCTTTGCGTCCTGATACGATTTTGGTGTCTGTGATGTATGCGAATAATGAAATCGGCACGATTGAGCCGATTGTGGAAATTTCTAAAATCATCAAAGATTTTCGTCGTGAAGTAGGAATTAGGAATAAGGAATTAGGAAAACAAGAAAAACCCATAATTCATAATTCGTTATTCATGCTTCCAGTTTTTCACGTTGATGCTTGCCAAGCCGCCGGATATTCGGATTTGAATGTTGAGAAACTCGGCGTAGATTTGATGAGCGTGAACGGATCCAAGATCTACGGACCCAAGGGGGTCGGGGCGTTATATGTGCGATCTGGCGTAAAACTTGAGCCGATAATTTATGGCGGAGGACAGGAGCAGAATCTTCGTTCCGGCACCGAAAATGTTGCCGGAATTGTCGGATTTGCCAAGGCCCTGGAAATAGCGCAAGAAATGAAAGAAAAGGAGGGCGCTCGGCTTGAGAAACTTCGTGATTATTTTGTCCGCGAGGTTTTAAAATTGATTCCGGATGCGGTATTAAACGGCGATCCCGAAAAACGTCTTCCGAATAACGTGAATATCTCAATTTCTGGTGTTGAAGGAGATGCGGCAGTGCTTTATTTGGATGAAAAAGGAATTGCCATATCTACCGGATCCGCATGTTCCTCGGTTTCCATTGAGCCGTCGCATGTGATATTGGCGCTGGGAAGAAGCCGCGAATACGCGCTTGGTTCTTTACGTTTTTCATTCGGCCGCGCAATAACAAAAAAGGACTTGGATTATACATTAAAGTCGCTTGCAGAAGTGGTGAATCTTCTGCGGCATAGGTAAGAAATATAAAAGGTGCCATGGTGTGTAGAGCCATGGCAAGGATCAGATTTGGTTTAGAGGATTGAATACTTGAGAGGAATATTGAACTTTTCGCATGCGAAAGAGTACGAAACAACGATGACCCCAAGCCAAAAGAAGTATGACGGCAAGATTAGCAGAAGAAAGAGAATAAAGCCAAAGATTGAATGTCCCCAAACAGTTATCAGGCCCCAGGAGTATAGAAGATCAACAGTTAGTTTTGAAAGATATAAATCGGTTGAGGCTACAAGGCCAATAAAGAGGATAAAAGAAGTTATAACAGCCACGAGTATCCCGGATCCCTTTGAAAAAGTCTTCATCATGTTGTGCCTCCGTAGTATTGGAATGTGCTGTGCCTAATATAGAAATTTCTTCGGGTATTGTCAATAGTCTCCACGGGACACCGTTGAAGTATAAGAAGTGCCACGGTTCGTAGAGGCAAAGAAAAGAGCCATAGAAACGGCTCGAACAATGAAGGTTACTTCCAGCGCCACCAGAGATAAAAGGAAAAACTGAAGAGGCCCCATAGAAAGAATGAAAAGAGAACGCCAACGATATTTTCTAAAGTTGTCTGCCCGTTCAGGACTGTAAAAAGCGTCGGGGGCAAAGATTTTGGATCAACGATCAATTTGGCGATAAATCGAGACAGATTGATTACGCCAAACACAAAAGCGACCCAAGCAAAGTATTTCTTCATCAGTTTCCTCCGAATCGAAAGGTTCAAGGTTCTGAGATTAGGATAGCAAATAGCCGATGTAAGTCAATAGCCTCCAAGGGACACCGTTGAAGTAACAAAAGTGTCATGGGAAATACGTGCCAGGAACATACTTACAAACTTGAGAATGTAAGGATGTTGTGTGGAAGAAATAAAAAATATTATGGAACACTCGCTAATAATAAAAAATCTTACGGTTGCGGTGGGAAATAAAGAAGTCGTAAAAGACGTGAATTTAGAGATACGCGCTGGAGAAATTCATGCGCTGATGGGGCCGAATGGCTCCGGGAAAAGCTCGCTGGCCTACGCGGTTGCCGGGCATCCGGAATATAAAGTCACCGGCGGGAAAATTTTACTTGGCGGTACGGATTTACTTTTGTTGCCGCCGGAGGAGCGCGCCCGAGCCGGACTTTTTTTGTCGTTTCAGGAGCCGCCGGAAGTCGGTGGAGTTTCAATGAATATATTTTTTAAAACCATAGCGGCGGAGAAGCAAGAAGCAGAAATCACTAATCAGGAGGCGTTAATTTCTCGACTCGGTCTTCAGAATTCTTTTTTGCAAAGATTTTTGAACGAAGGATTTTCAGGCGGGGAAAAGAAAAAATCGGAAATTTTGCAGTTTTTGGCGCGAAGTCCCAAATTCGCGATTTTTGACGAGATTGATTCGGGACTTGATGTTGATTCGCTACAGGCCGTTGCCAATATCATAAAAAATGCTGCAGCTGAAGGGGCGGGGGTGCTTTTGATCAGTCACGCTCCACGGTTATTTTCGCGGATTGTCCCGCATAAAATTCACGTGTTGATGGGGGGGCGGGTTGCGGTGTCAGGCGGTCCGGATATTGTCGCATCTATTGAGAGAAGCGGATATGGCATATATTCTAGCAGTAGTAATTTGGCAGAAATCGCTTCCGTGGCATAGGAAACAAGTATAAAAAGTACCACGGGCAATGAGGAATAAAAAAGGCCAGGTCAACGACCTGACCGAAACGAGAGATTACCACTGCCTGCCTTCGTGCACCGGATCAAAGCCGTTTTCGGCCTCCTCCAAGGCGACCACTCCTTGGTTGTAACCCAGAGAGTAGACAGGATTATTGGAGGCCGACGGTTGTCCGTGGCGTCCGTCGGATTGACCGCGGCTCCATTGTGCACGGCGTTCGGAATCGTTCGGCGCTGACATGGGGCAGTTGGGGTTGTGTTTACCGGGACCCCATCGACAATAATGACAACGCATGGCGCATCTCCTTTCTAGTTTCAGGAAAAAGATTAGCATAGAATGAATAAATTGTCAATTTTTTTATCCGCATGACAGTTTCGATAATCAAGCCAATTTAGTAGATGCAAAAATTGAAAAACGGCTTAAAACAATAAAAATCCCTATGTGACAGTATCAAAAGTGTAGAAGTGTCATGGATCAATAAGTATGAAATCGCAAAATCCATTACCAGTTGAATATCGTTACGGATTTCGGGATGAACATAAATCCGTATATGCGGCGACCCCGGGTTTATCACGAGAAACGGCTGAAGAAATGTCCCGCATTAAAAACGAGCCCGAGTGGATGCGGCGTTTTCGGCTGGATGCGTTGAAAGTTTTTGAAGCAAAGCCGATGCCAACTTGGGGAGCGGATCTTTCGGGAATAGATTTATCAAAAATAATTTATTATATCCGGCCCTGGGATAAAAAAGCGAATAACTGGGACGATGTTCCCGTGGAAATTAAAAATACGTTTGAGAAAATCGGCGTGCCGGAAGCGGAGCGTAAATTTTTTGCGGGTGCGGCGGCGCAGTATGATTCGGATGTGATTTACCATGCGATCCGCGACAATCTTGCGCGCAAAGGCGTGATTTTTTGCGACACCGACACCGCTCTTCGCGAATATCCGGAAATTTTCCGAAAATATTTCGGAACAGTAATTCCGGTCGGAGATAATAAACTGGCGGCGCTAAATTCCGCGGTATGGTCCGGCGGGTCATTTATTTATGTGCCCAAGGACGTAAAAGTTGAAATGCCGCTTCAGGCCTATTTTCGCATAAATTCGGAAAATTTCGGGCAATTTGAGCGGACTTTGATAATCGCGGATGAAGGAAGTGAGCTTACATATTTAGAGGGGTGCACTGCCCCCATATACTCTACTGATTCTTTGCATGCGGCAGTGGTTGAAATTATTGCGCATCCGCATTCAAGAGTCCGTTATATCACGGTTCAAAATTGGTCAAAAAATGTTTATAATTTGGTTACCAAGCGCGCGCGTGCCGAGGAAGGCGCATTTGTGGAATGGATTGATTGCAATCTGGGTTCTAAAGTTACTATGAAATATCCGTCGGTAATTTTGGCAGGACGCGGAGCGCGGGCCGATACGCTTTCAATCGCGCTTGCCGGATCCGGTCAAAGTCAGGATGCCGGAGCCAAAATGATTCATATAGCGCCGGATACTATTTCTAACGTTATATCTAAATCCGTATCGTTTGGCGGAGGTAAAACTTCATACCGCGGCATGTCGCGCGTAGTGCGCGGCGCCAAAAACTCGCGGCTATCCGTGCGATGCGATGCCCTGATCCTTGATCCGGAATCACGCGCCGACACTTATCCTACGCAAAAAATTGACGAAGAGCAGGTTCGGGTGGAGCATGAGGCGCGGGTGTCCAAACTTGGCGAAAAAGAATTATTTTATCTGCGATCCCGCGGACTTTCGGAAATTGAAGCATCCTCCTTGATAGTTACCGGATTTTTTGAGCCGCTTATGAAGTATCTTCCCATTGACTATGCTGTTGAGATGAATAGGTTGATTGAGTTGCAGATGGAGGGGGCGGTGGGATAATTTTATGCGGTTGTTCACTCGGTTATTCCAATTTCAGACACGACTCGCTCGCTCCTGCGGCTCGCTCGCTAAGGGTCGGACAAAATTTTTCCGCCCTAGGCGGAAAACCAAGCAATTTTGTCCTCCCATTGTCTGAAATTGAAATAACCTCGCTCGCATAAAATCTTTATAAGCCCTCATCTGTGTTGTTGTGATGTAAGTTTGCTTAATGTAGCACTTCGCGCTATTAAATAAAATGACTAAAGAATCCAAAATCCCAAGTTTTGTAATGCAAAATTTGGGAGGGCGAGCGAAAAAACATGACACGCCAATGCCAAAATTGTAAACAGAGTTTTGAGATTACTTCCGAGGATCTCTCATTTTATGACCGCATTCATGTCCCGCCGCCGACTTGGTGCCCGGAGTGCCGGATGGTGAGAAGGATGAATTTTAGAAATGAAAGAGCTCTTTATAAGAGTAAATGTGTTATGTGCGGCAAGAATATATTCTCCGCATATCCCGAAAAATCGCCTTTTCTAATTTACTGTCACGACTGCTGGTGGTCTGACAAATGGTCGCCACTGGACTATGGCACAGATTATGATTTCTCAAAATCATTTTTTCAGCAATTTAAAAACTTGATGGCACGGGTACCGCGCCCCGGCCTTTCATATACCAATACGGTTGGTAGTGAGTATTTAAATTATGCCATTAATGTAAAGAGTTCTTATTTGGTTTTTGGAAGCCATGATCTTGAGAACGTTAGTTATGCAAAAGCAGCGGCTCACTCTAAGGATTCAATAGATATTACAACAACTTTATGGAGTGAATCTTGTTATGAAACGGTGGATTGTGCGAAATGCTTTGCAGTCCTTTTTAGTAGATATGCTGAAAATTCCCAAGACGATTATTTTTTATTTGATTGTAGGAATTGTTCAAATTGTTTTGGCTGCACCAATTTACGGAATAAAAATTATCACATTTTTAATAAGCCGCATACAAAAGAAGAATATCAAAAAAAGATTAAAGATTTAGACCTGGGAAGTTATAAAAACTTTATTGGATTTAGGAAAAAATTTAATGATCATGTTTTAAAATACCCACATCGGTTTGCCATGATAAGAAATTCCATCAATGTTATTGGGGATGATATACGTAATTCAAAAAATTGTTATCGGTGCTTTTTTGTGACCAGAGATGCGGAAAATTGCAGATATAGCGCCAATATATCTGATGCCGCGAAAGACAGTATGGATTTAACTGGTGCTGGATTGGATTCAGAATTGCTTTATGAGGAAGTTAGCACAATAGGAAGGAGATCGTATTTCGGGGTGAAAATTTGGTATAGTTATGACGTCATCTTGTCGGAGGATTGCCACAATTCCAACAATTTATTCGCCTGCATCGGCCTCCGCTCAAAATCCTACTGCATCCTCAATAAGCAATACACCAAAGAAGAATACGAATCCCTGGTCCCTAAGATCATCAAACACATGAACGATATGCCATATATAGATAAAAAAGGAAGAATATACAAATACGGTGAATTCTTCCCTTCCGAACTCTCTCCCTTCTCATATAACGAAACCATAGCCCAGGAATACTTCCCTTTAACCAAGGAACAAGCCCTGGAGCAGGGATATGCCTGGAAAGATCCGGAGCCCAGAAACTATCAGATAACCCTCAAAACCGAAGACATCCCTGATCACATTAAGGATGTCAAGGATTCTATTCTCAAAGAGATCATCCAATGTGACCATTGGCCACTTGGAAACTTAGTTTCCAAGTGTAATGAGCAGTGTACCCAGGCCTTTAAGATCATCAAACCCGAACTGGAGTTTTACCGTAAAATGAACCTGCCCCTGCCCCGTTTATGCCCCAACTGCCGTCATTATCAGAGAATCAAGCAAAGAAACCCCCTCCGCCTCTGGCACCGCACCTGCCAGTGCGCTGGCAGGAAATCTGAAATCCGAAGCACGAAATCCGAAACACCCGTATACGAAAATACCGCGACGCATTTTCACGGCGAGAATCACTGCCCCAATGAGTTTGAAACATCTTATGCTCCGGAGAGACAGGAGATTGATGTCTCGCCGAAGCTTTAGCGAAGGCGGACGATGTCTCGCCGAAGCTTTAGCGAAGGCGGACGATGTCTCGCCGAAGCTTTAGCGAAGGCGGACGAAAGTTGCTACAATTCTGAAGTTGTATAATGAAAGCACGCGGAGTCCCACGCCAATTTAAAGAAGTATCCCGATTAACCCCTGACGGAGCCGCAGGCGACATCGCGGAACGTACCATTATTGTGATATGGCCGAAACGAAATTGGTGTGGGACGAGCAGTGTCATAATAGTGAGATAGTATAGAATTGATAAGTTATAAATGTTGCATCTAACAAGCGGTCGCTTGTTAGATGCAACATTTCAGAATGTGATGCCAGAGCCCAAAATAATTTATTCCAAAGATTTGCCGGATATATGGCATGAAGAAATTGCGGCGGGAGAATCTCTTAACTGGCTTTTGATTTTTCAGGATAAAGTTCCAAGAGAGGTAAATCTGAAATTTTTGCTTTCCGAAAGAAGATCAAAAGGAGAAATTATGTTGGTATATCTTGGTAAAGAAAAAAATGAGACCGCAATGAATATTGTGCTGGTTCACGAAGCGCCCGAAACCTACGGAAGAATTATGGTAAAAGCCGCGCTTTTTGATGAAGCAAAATTTACGCTAAAAGGACTTTTGAAAATTGGCGAAAATGCGAAAGGAGCTGATTCGTATTTGTCGGCTAAGTCGCTCCTCATGTCGCCGCAGGCGCGCGCGGAAATCCATCCGCATCTTGAAATAAAAAATAACGAGGTAAAAGCATCACACGGATCAAGCCTTGGACGGCTTGACGAAAATCAGTTATTTTATCTGCAAAGCCGCGGTCTCGAACTTGAGTCCGCGCAAAATATGATTCTTGCGGGATTTTTCGGAGAGCATGCGTATCGGGTCTTTCCGCCTTCCTGTATTAAACCATCCTCGCCTTTAGGCGAAGGTGGTTTAATCCACAACCGGTTATGAAAGAAGGAAATTCAAAATTTGAAAAATCGGAAAAATCCGGTCGTGAGATTGCGGATAATGCGCTTATTGGCATTGAAAACGCCTGGGAGGTGGTTGAGGATTTAGGATATCCTGCCGAGGCGCACGATTCTTTTCGGACAGTTGCCGAACATTTAAAAAAGCACGCATATTATTTCGGGAAGGCGTTGTTTGATGAGGCAAGAAATTCCACAAGTAAAGAGCGGCTAAAATATGTGCGGGGCTTTAAAAAAATGCTTGCGATTCTTGCGATTGTTGGAGTAGAGGAAAAAGATAAACTTTTGAAAGATTTGATGACAAACAGCGGGGCGATAAAAGAATTGGAACAGCGGGCTTTTGGTGAAATTGGTGCAGAGCGTAAAGAACGGCGCAGGCAAAAAATGAAAAGCATTGTCTCTATTTTTAAAAAGAATTCTGATGACAAAAAATAATAAATATAAAAAAGATTTCCCGATTTTTGCAAAACGCGGCAGCAAAAAGCCGTTTGTGTATTTGGACTCGGCAGCCATGGCGCACTCTCCGCGGGGTGTAATTGATGCGGTTGCGGAACATTTACAAAATTTTCGTTCAAACGTGCATCGCGGCGTATATGCGTTGTCCGAAGAAGCGACCGAGGCATACGAGAATGCGCGTGAAATTGTGCGAAAATTTCTGAATGCGCGATCCGCGCAGGAAATAATATTCACGCGAAATACGACGGAGGCGATAAATCTTATTGCTTCATCATTCGGCAGGAATTTTTTACGGGAAGGCGACCGCATTCTGGTTTCGCGCGCCGAACACCATTCCAATTTTTTGCCGTGGACTATGTTGCGGAATGAAAAAGGAATTTTACTGGATATTATTGATGTTGATGAAAATGGCGAGCTGCAGATTTCTTCCATTGAACGCGCGATCACGCCGCGCACCAAACTCGCGGCATTCTCATGTGTTTCAAATGTTCTCGGAGCCATAAATCCGGTTAAAGAATTGGGGAAATTATTCCGTGAGCACGGAATTATTTTTGTGGTAGATGCGGCGCAAGCCGCTCCGCACGTGCCCATAGATGTTCAGGAAATAGGGTGTGATTTTTTGGCGTTTTCCGGATATAAAATTGGCGCGCCCACAGGCATCGGGGTTTTATTCGGCCGTGCGGAACTTCTTGAAAAAATGCCGCCGGTTTTGCGGGGGGGGGCCATGATACGCGAGGTAACTGTAGAAAAGGCAGAGTGGAATGATTTGCCGTGGAAATTTGAGGCAGGCACCCCGAATATTGAGGGCGCCGTGGGGCTGGGAGCGGCTGTTAAATATATAGAAGGGATTGGATTTGAAACAATTCGTAACAGCGAAGAAATTTTGCTTAAGAAAACTTTGGCGGTGCTGGAGGATATAAACGGGATAAAAATTTTTGGCCCCAAAATTATTTCACATCGCGCCGGTGTTGTGAGTTTTATGATTGACGGCATACATCCGCATGATCTGGCATCTATTCTTGATCAGGATGGCGTATGCATCCGGGTGGGGCATCATTGCGCTATGCCGCTTCATCAATGGCTCGGAGTTCCGGCAACCTGCCGAGCATCATTTTGGATTTATAACGAGTCGGAAGACGTTGACCGATTGGCAAGGGGAATTGAGAAAGCGATGCATATTTTACGAATTTCCACGAACGTAAGACGAATTTCCGCGAATCACGAATAATTCACGATTCGTGATGATTCGTTAAAAATTCGTGTCCATTCGTTTTTTCATGGATTCCATTTATCGCGATTTTATCCTGTCTCACCATAAAAATCCGCAAAATTACGGCCTGCAGGAAGATTTTGATATTGAAATAAAGGGTTCCAACATGATTTGCGGCGACTCCATGGCGGTGAGGTTGAAATTTGCCGGAGATACTGTAGCAGGCGTTTCATTCGAATCGGACAGCTGCGTGGTAAGTCGTGCGGCCGCATCACTCACCTCCGAATATATTAAAGGTAAAACGCGGGATGAAATATGGGCGATTTCTCCGGAAAAAGTTTCGGAACTTCTGCAAATTTCGCTCACGCCTTCGCGCCTGAAATGCGCCATGCTTTTCCTTGATACAATCCGCAAAGCGATTTAGAATAAATAATAGCCCGCTGCACTGGGCAGGGGCATTGATCTTTCTTCGATTTTTATCGTTGGAATGAGAAGTGGAGCGGATCTTGCGGCAGTATCGCATAAACGGTATGTATCAAGATCCGCAGGATAGCAATCGCCTTTTTTTCGGAATACGCCTTGGATTACTATGACTCCGTGTTTGAATAATGTTTTGCAGTAGTCAAATGGTTCGCTTTCGCCCGTTGTTTCCACAATATCTCCCAAGGGCGATTCGAAGATCAAGCCCTTGGCTACGGATTTCTGATGTGTGTAACTCATTTTGACGCCGCTTTTTAGGAACTAAAAATATCATACATTTTATATTAAAATGAGTCAAGATCAAACAGAAAATCAAAAAGATAATAATGGGACCCTTCGACAAGCTCAGGGTGACCCTGTTAGCGGACGTGGTCAAAAAAAGCCGTTAAGAATCGGGAAAATTATCGTGGATCGGAATTTATGCATTGGTGCCGCATCCTGCATTGCGGTGGCGCCGGGCGTTTTCCAGCTGGACTCCGAAAACAAAGCCGTGGTATATAATGAAAAAGGGGATAATGATGAAAATATTTTGCTTGCCGCCAAGTCCTGCCCCACTCGGGCTATATTGGTGTTTGATGAGGAAGGAAACCAGTTATATCCATAAAACGAATGGACACGAATTTTTAGACGAATCAGCACGAATCACGAATTATTTGTGATTCGTAAAAATCCATTTTTGATTCGTGAAAATTCGTAAAATAACCATGAAATATCACGAATCTATGAAAAAAAATCTAACAAAATTTATACCCACAATTTCTGTGGATGCTCACTGTGACATCCCCTGCGGAGTTTACGATCCTACTCCCGCTAAAATCGCGGCCAAAACCGCGCAAAGAATGGTAATGCAGATAAATGAATTGAAAGCGCCGGATATGATGGATGAACTCGCTATAAAATCATATTTGAATTCCGTGGGACGCCGAGTCGCGGTGAAAGAAAATCACGCCGAATTGTGTAAAAAAGAATTGCAAATTCTTTGGTCGGATTTTTTCAAATCCGAACATTTGGAAAAATATCCGAATTTGCACGATGTGTTTTGGAAGGCGCTGAAATTCTGCTCTAAAAATAAACAGGAGATCAATTTGGATGCCGCTAATGATCTGGTAAAAGCCGTGGATGAAATTGCGAAAATATTTTATGAAGTTAAAAATTCGCCCGATAAATATGATGCATATAAAAAAATTACTGATACGTTGTTTTAATTTTGTGCCGAACTTAGTTCGGTATTCGTGCCGAACTAAGTTCGGCACAATCCGGCGCGCCATTTTTTCGGTGAAAATTGAAGGCGAAAGCATGTGGCCCGTTTTGATTCCCGGGCGGCAATATTTGGCGACCAATATGTTACCGATCCGGCGCGGGGATTGGGCGGTGTTTAAAAACCCGCAAAATACGCAAGAGATTTTTGTAAAGCGGGTTATTGAGATTTCCAACAGCGAATATCACATGGAAAGTTTAGTGTCATGGGGAAGTTCCAGTCGCAACTTTGGTCCTGTGGAGAAGGAATTTGTTTTGGGGAAAATATTATTCATCAACGAATAACGAATTTATCTCGAATTTACGAATAAACGAATTCGCTCATTCGATTATTCATACCTATTCGTTATTCGATGATAACTTAATCTGGTTGAAAAAATAAAAAAGACATTAGAAGAAGTCCGGCCGTTGCTTGCCCAGCATTTGGGCGATATTGAATTTGTTAAATTTGAAAACGGCGTTGTTTATGTTCGGATGCTTGGCACTTGCGTGGGTTGTCCGCTTTCACAAATTACATTGAAATCGGGAGTGGAGGAAATTTTGAAATCAAAGGTAAGCGAGGTGGAGCGAGTAGAAGCAATTTAGGCCATATTAACATGGATTTTGAAGGTCATATCACAAATTTATCTAAAGATGACCGATATTTTAAGGCGCGAGAAGTAATCGAGCCGTTTCTTGGCGACCTTGATCCAGAACTGCGGGTTGAGGTTGAAGATGTCGAGATGGTCTACGAGAATGGTGATTCTTATGTAACGCCGATACTGCATTTTTATCATAATCTGGATCCGGAAATTGACTGGAGCATGGAGATAGGAGATGGCGAGGATTATTTAGAGAAAAAATTTGAGTCCGAAGTTAGGAATGCATATCTTAATATGGCCGAATCAAAAACCATTCATTAAAATATCCCGCAAAAGCGGGATTTTCTCTAGACCAACCAAAGCCGTTCTGGGAAATCGGAAATTATTCCGTTAACCCCGAGCCGTTTCATCCGCCAAATGTGCCAGTATGAATTTACTGTCCAGACGTTTACGCTTACCCAGGCGCTATGGGCAACGTTCACCAGGTCCGGCTCCTCCAGAACATATTCATATGGAGGATGAATCGCATGCGCGTATCTCTCTTTTGCCCTTGCAATAAATTCTCCATACCCAAGATATTTAATTTTTTTTGTAGTTGCCAAAAGCGCAATGGGAACATTCGGATATAGCTTCTTCATTTTTGTAAGATCTTTCCAAGATGAGCTTGAATCCGGGTCGTTATCGTCCGCATCAAACGCCGAAACAATTACGTTTTTTTCCGCTCCCCAGGCGCGGGTGATTCTTCCGATCTCTTGTGCCACGCCGGCCTCTTTGGCCTCGGCATTTATAAAGATGAATTTTTCACCGAAACGAGCCAATACCCGGGCAAATGTGGGTATGGTTTCGCCATTATCTGTTTGAAATAATTTAAGATCGCGATACAGGATATCTCCGACTTTGCCGCTGCCATTTGTGGTACGATCAATGGTTTCATCATGTATTACGACCGGAATGCCGTCTTTGGTTCTTCGTACATCAAGCTCTAAGGCGTTGGCGCCTTTTGTAAGCGCGAGTTCAAACGATTTTAAAGTATTTTCTCCATAACGCGGGTTTCCCGGCGCGCCCCTGTGTCCGAATTTCAGCATTTCCGGCTTCGTATTTTTTTAAAATACCAAGGAAAGAATACACCACCTAATTAAAAAAATCAACCATACCGTCTCTTGAGTTCGGTGAATAATGAGATTAAGCCAATTTTATTCTTCGAGCTTGTCGAGAAGTACATTGTGGATTAAGGTAATTTCTCGACGCGCCGCCGCTGCGGCTTGCTCGAAAAATAACGTACTTATGCATTATTCACTAAATATTGTCTTGTATTGTTTTTAATTATTGTGTAAAATTTATATGTAAACGCGCAAAAAATATGGGTGAACAAGACGAAAAAAATAAAAATTTATCGCATTTGAGCGAAAATCAACCCACTACCAGGCAGGTTGCGGTATTTACCGTGGTCTTGAGCTTTATCGTATCTATAATCGGAACGGTCTTGGCTTTGGGGGTTTTCGGGCCGTTGTTCGGATTGGGAGAGGAAGGCGGAGGTCCGCTTGTATTCAATAAGCCCGGGATTTTGGAGCGGATTGTGGAAAGGGTGTCAGAACCCAAAGAAATACAGGAAACAATTCTGCGCCAGGATGAACTTGTGGTAAATATCGTGGAAGAGGCCTCTCCGGCGGTGGTTTCGGTGGTAGCGACCAAGGATGTTCCGGTAATTGAGCGGCTTTTCATTGATCCTTTTGGCGATGACCCATTTTTTAAAAGATTTTTTGGAGATGACGGTTCCGGATTTCAAATCCCCCAGCTTCGTCAAAAAGGCACGGAAAAAAGGGAGGTTTCTTCCGGCACGGGTTTTTTGGTTTCTTCCGAGGGACATGTGGTAACCAATAAACATGTAGTATCCGATACGGAAGCCGAATATACAGTGCTTTTTAATGACGGCCGGAAAAAACCAGCCAAAATTCTGGCGCGTGATCCTTTGCATGACCTTGCGGTTTTAAAGATCGATGGGGCCGGATATCCTGCGCTGCGTTTCGGCGATTCATCCAGAGTGAAGACCGGACAATCCGTGATTGCCATCGGAAACGCTCTGGGGGAGTTTCGCAATACGGTTTCAGTCGGCGTAATTTCCGGCCTGCAGCGGAGTATAGTTGCCGAGGGCGGGGCTGATGGTCCGGAGATATTGCAGGAACTTATGCAAACCGACGCGGCGATTAATCCGGGTAATTCCGGCGGACCGCTTTTGACTTTAAGGGGCGAGGTGGTCGGCATCAACACCGCGGTTGCGCGCGGAGCCGAAAATATAGGGTTTGCCATCCCGGTAAATAAAGTAAAGCGCGCCATTGAGAGCGTGCGGGTTAGCGGGAAAATAATATATCCGTTTCTGGGAGTACGCTATGCTTTGATTACCAAAGAGCGCGCGGAGCAAGAGAAACTCGGCCGCGATTACGGCGCGCTTTTGATTGCCGGAGAAAAAGAGCCGGCGGTGGTTGAGGGCGGCCCTGCGCATAAGGCCGGGTTGAAAGCCGGAGATATAATTTTGGAAATAAACGGAGAGCGTATTGATCCGGAACATGCACTGGCCGGTCTTGTGCAGAAATATCAGGTAGGGGATGAAGTGACATTGAAAGTTTTTCGGGAGGGGAAAGAGATGGAGGTGAAGGTGAAGTTGGAGGAAAGGAAGTGATGCTCATCAATCATTTTTATTCAAGAACTCCGGTCTGGATAAATGGAGCCGAAAATGCGGCGGGAGCCCTCCGGCAGAGCCGGCTTCCCTTGCCGCATTTTCTCACCATTTATTTCCCAGACCTCCGTTAATTGAATAAAGAATGATTGATTTCGCTCTTGATTTGCTGAAGGTAGCCGTTTTCAACGGCCAATTTCTTCTCCCATTGTCTCGAAATCGTATTACCTCGCGCATGAATTAAAGATTTAACCTCCACCATTGCGCGGATCCGCATAGTACCTCGCTCTTTCCTTTTCCTTATGTGGAGGTTGGAGTTTTCTCAATGTAGCGCATTCTGCGTTTTTGTTTGACTTATTTATTAAAATAGTGTATAATATAATCATGAAATCCCGTTACATTTCAGGAGGATATTAGACCTCTTAGAAATTATCTGGATTTTGCTACGGTTAATCCGTGGCAATACCGCGGGATTTCAAAAATGTAACGGGATGAAATATCCTTGGATTAGTTTATCAATTTTAGCGGTTTGGTTCGGGTCGGCATCGGTCATTATTATGCGCGGAAAAAGCGATCCGTTTTTTATTTTGGTGTTGGCATGCATTGCGACTGCGATACTTGCCTGGATCGGATTTAGGAGCAATACGTAATCTATACATGTCAGGCATTAGAGTATATGGCAAAAATTTCTATCGGAAATTTATTTGCAAGAATCTGGGAAATTTTGCGAACCTGTATTTCGCATATTTTTGATGCGTCCTCCGGCCCGGTATACTTACGGAGTGTAGTGGAGGATCTGGGCGGAGGGATTATCAAGCTTGCGCAAATTGCGGCCATGCGTTATGACTTTTTACCCGCGCGTTATTGCAGGGAATTGAGCAATCTTTTTGAACACGTCTCTCCCCTGCGGCCGGATGAGGTGCGGACCGTGTTTATGGAAGAGTTTGGAAAAGCGCCCGAGGATATTTTTGAAAATTTTTCCTATATGCCGTTGGCCGCGGCTTCTTTCGGACAAGTGCATAGGGCTGATTTGAGAGGTCGCGTGGTAGCCGTAAAAGTTCAGCGTCCGGATGCGGCATTCAAGGCCGCATGCGATATTGTGATCATAAAAGCGTTTTCTTTTATATTAAGTCCACTACTTCGCCTGAAAGCCATTTCTATACGAGATATTGTTTCCGAGTGGGAACATTGGACCAGGAGGGAACTTGATTATTTGCAGGAAGCCAAAAATGCCGAGAATTTTCGTTCACGCAACTCAAATCCCAGCATATACATCCCGGAAATTATACGGACGCATACCACCTCTCGAATTATTACCGAAGAATTTTTGGAGGGACGCAGTTTGAATTCATGCATCCGTGAAGGAAATCTTACGGAACCCTTGCGCCGCGCGCTTTCGAGTCAGATTATCAAAATCATGCTTTGGCAGTATTTTGTGAACGGATTTTTCCATGCCGATCCGCACCCGGGGAATATTTTTGTACTAAAGGACGGCCGGATCGGATTTGTGGATTTTGGAATCATGGGTGAAGTTATGCCGCGCTCCCATCTCTTTGCGGCGTTTTTGCGCGATGTGGCATACGGGGATAGCGCGGGCGCTGCCAAATACTTTATTGAGTTTACTGAAAGCGATTTATTCCGCGTGCCTCAAGGGGAGCTTTCCGGCGTGCGTCTTCCCCCGGGCCTTACGCCGGAACGGATCGAGGCATATGCGTTTCGATTTTTGCAAAAAGGTTTTAGTAAAATAAATAAAAGGTGGCAAGCGGCTTCAGCCGATGCCTCTGCTTCTTTAAGGGATAAAAGCTCAACTCGTCCGTTTTTGAATTTACTGATGATTGCCGGCAAATACGGATTTGTGGCGCCCAAAGAAATTATTTCATATATCCGCGCGCTTATTATTGTGGATGTGGTTTGCCTTGTTTTAAATCCGGAGTTCAATATGGCATCCGTTATGAAAGAATTTTTTGAAGAACATCCGGGCCTGGCGAGGAATATTGGTGATGCGTTTATTCCGGTTAAGGAAAATGCTATTTTATCTTCGGAAAAATTGTTGGAAAATCGCTGGCGCATACAGGAGAGGTATTTGGAACAGGCGGGACGCCTACTTGAACGAATTTTGGAAATGGGTCCCAAAACCATTGCCGGATTTATGAAAAAATCTTCGTCGCCCTATATGCCTGCTGTATAAAAATATTATTCGCATAATTAATCCCACATATAATTTATACTGCGTTTTAGTGTCATATGGTGTGTGGGGCTAATGATAAATTTATACATTTCGTGGTATGCGCAAAAATTGAGCATACTAAATATATGTATAAATTATGTGTGGGATGAAATATCCTTGGGTCAGTTTATCTATTCTGGGCATTTGGATCGCAACTGCCATGATTGTGGCCGGGCGCGCGGATGTTGCGGCTGAATGGGTGCTCGCGATTTCGCTTATCACCACGGTAGTGGTGGCCTACGTCGGCTTCAAAAGCCCCGAATAATCATTTTGCAGAAGGTCTATGCCATGGGCCTGTCAATCGGCAGGCTTGAGTTTGTTATGTGCAACACTCGGTGTTAAACATAAAAAGTTGCGGAAATACGGAAAAAAACTATAATTCATATATGCCGCTTCCGGCGGTTTTCGGATTGGTCAAAATCTCGGAAAAAAGCGAGCAGGAGCTGTGGGAGAAATTGACGGCGGAGGAAAGAGAAAAGGTGTCGGAGATTACGAAGCGCATGATGGGAACGATTCGGTAACTGTTGATTTAATTCAAACCTGCGTTCGAGACAAAATCTCTGCTCGACATTATGCGTTTTGCTCAAGTACTGCGGCGCGAACAAAATCTTGCTCGGCACCATGCGTTTCTCGGCAAGTCCTCGGCTGCTCCTGCGGCAGCCTGCGGGGTCGGGCAAACACTTCCACTCCACGGAAGACCAAGCTGTTTGCCCTCCCATTGCCTCGAAACGTATGATGCCTCGCTTGGAAAACGGCTGCGCCTTCGTAAATTTCGCAAAAATGCATAGCGCCTCGCCCTTAAATGTCCTGCCTTAATTGGATAAAATTGGAGTCCTACCTCGCTAAAAAATTTTTGTAATTTCATTGAAAAATGGGATAAATTTATGTAACCGCCTCCGGCGTTTTTTATTATCTTGACACTTAACGATGAGATGCTACCATTAGTGACAGATCTATGAAAATGGTGAAGTCATGTTAGTCAATGTGCTTAATAAAGATATGTCTAAATCTGAAGTGGAACTTTCTGGTATCGCCGAGGATGCCGCAGGATTTATCGCCCAAAAACTGGCTGAATTGAACGTCAATCCGTATAATGATGTAATGCCCTGCCCTGTTTTTGAAGAGGTCAGGCTACAAACAGTTCTAAAGTTAGAAAAGATTATCTATGACGAAATTACGGCTTTAAACAAACACGTTCTACGGGAAAAACGACGAAAACTTTTTGAGAGAAAAGAACAAGTGAACCACGAGTGTGATGCCACCCTAAAAGAACTGGAAAATCTCGCCAAAGACCTTGGCATAAAACTATCGGGCAAAGACCAAGTGCCGGCTGAAAAATTTACGGCAGATGGTAAAGCATGCCCCGGCGGCGGACTTGAATGATGCATATATAAGTTGGCACGGTCGCAGGCCGTTGCTTTTTTTTAGCTAAATGGTACGAATAGGTCATAATAGTACCTTCACATGGGATTGGGAGTTTTTTATGGAACAGCCATTTGATGAAAGGCGTTTTTTGGAACGCTATTGGCATTTTTCTATGCCGGATACTATTTTGAAAACCGACCGTACCATATTTACCCATGCACGAGGATGCGAACTTTTTAACCAATTTAACAGGCGGTGGCTTGATTTTTGCGCACAGGTCGGCATTGCTAATATCGGGCATCACCATCCGTTTTTTGTACGCGCGTGGTTTGAATATATGCGGATGATTTTTGAAGAGATTTGTCTTTATGACAGGCCCGCTCCGGTGTGGACGATGATCGCATCCGATTTCCATTTCCGATTCGAGATTAAAGTCGAGGGTGAAACACTTGAAATTTCGCATGGCGCGCTCGAGGAAATGCTCTCGCGCCACACTTTTGGTCCATCCACAAAATTCATCAAGGGTCTTTCCGGAGCGGATTCAAACAGCGACTCAGTGAAGTTCGTGCAAAAATTGACGCATAAGCCCTACGGCATTGCGTTTTATGGAGCATTCCATGGGCGGTTGGGTTCTGCGCTTGATGCCACAATGTCCAAAGCGGTTCAGCGCGAGGGATTTTTTATCCCAAGCATAACCCACCATCTTCTTTTTCCGCAGACGCATGAGGAGTTTGACTACGATTTGCAGATTCTCAATTATTTGCCGCTATCCGATTACGGTTTTGTCATGTATGAAGCAGTGCAGGGCGAGGGCGGGATAAATCCTGCGCACTACTACACCATTGAATTGCTGAAGTGCCTTCGAGAAAAGGGCCTGCTTCTTGTTTGTGATGATGTGCAGACCGGGTTTGGCAGGACCGGCATGTGGTTCGGGTATCAAAATCTTGGTGTTGTACCCGATATTGTGACGATTTCAAAATCAATGGGTTCGGGTGATCCGATCGGTGCGGCGTTTTTTGACGGCGCAAATCCGCGTCTGGCGGGTTGGGAGAAATTTGAGCCGGGGTGGGATTCAAGCACATTCCAGTGGAACCCGCACGCCGTGCTTTCCGCAATTGCAACGATTCGTGCGATTGAGCGGGAAAATCTTGTTGAGCGCGCACGCCTCATGGGAAATTATTTGGAGCGCGCGATTGACTATGCGCTTGTTAAGTCATTTCCTGATGGAGATCTGTCTGTCGGCGGTTACTGCAAGCATAAAGGCATTGGTCTTCATCGAGGCCTTGAGTTTCGTAAAAAATTTAGTGACGGCAGAGACGTGCCGGATCCGAAGACGCGCGATGCGGTACTCGCGCTCCTTTTCGAAAACGGCATTGTGACGCTTGGCGCGGGAAATCGGGATGTTAACCCCACGATACGCTTCATGCCCCCGTTGGTTGTGACTGAAAAAGAAATAGACGAATTTCTCCACGCGTTGGAAAGCGCCCTGGTTCATACGCGGCACTCCACTAAGTAATAATATGCTCCGCATGACGCGTCATGCGGATTTTTTGATGCGAGAAACAAAATGTCTCGGCCGCACCCGCGCTTTTAGGTTTTCTTACTGTATCCGCCTAAAGGTGTGTGTTTGTTAATTTGGGTTTGACAAAATTTTGGGCACATGCAACGAATATATACAGTTCTCAAAGTTATAGAGGGAAAGGTATTGGACATGCAAGAAAAAAAACGTAATGATGTTATGAAGCCGTATCATTTGGAGACCGGTGCGGGCCAGCAAGAACAGTTGTTGGAACTCGTGGTACCAACTACATATGGGGGCGATAGCGTTAAACTTTCCTTAAAGTATACGCTGAAACCAAAGGACAATTTTTGCAATAGTGTGGGACTGGTTGAATGGGTGCCCTTGTGTTATGGAATACCTCGGGAAAAGGTCTTTATGATACCAGACGATTTGGTAATCCAGAATTTGACGTCGGCGTACCGGTATTTTCAGTTCGTACGCAAGTTTTTGGCAGACCACAAAGCCATTCCCCCGACCTATGAGGTATGGCTTACCCGGCAAGAGTTGGCGTAGAAATAGCGTGATCAATGGCTTCCTTTGGAGGCCGTTTTTTCTTGCATTTGTAAAAAATTATTGGTATAATGGGTGTATTGTGGATAAGCAGTGATGCCGATCTACGAATTTTATGCCAATCTGGCAAATTGCGAATATTCGCATAATTTGCAATTCACAAAATTAATTTTTAGATAATTTATAAAGGCCTGCCAGGCCTACATAAAGAAAATCTATTAAGTGAGTGATTGCGGTTTCGTATATTGTAATTTCAGACAATGGGAGGGTGAGATAGCTTGGTTCCCGCATCAGCGGGGTATCTCACCCGACCCTGCAGGCCGCCGCAGGAGCCGCCGCAGGCGGATACAATAAGAAAACCATCAAGCGAGCCTAATACGTTTTTGAAATAATCAAGAGGCGCGAAGCGCCAACAATAAGGAAATCTATTAAGCGAGGAAATGTGCTTTTAAAAACATTGAAAGACCGATTCCTTAGTGAGACCGCCGCAGGCGGATACAATAAGAAAACCCATCAAGCGAGCCAATCACTTTCTTAATTCAATTAACGGAGGTTTGGTTAACAAATGGTGAGAAAATGTGGCAAGGGAAGCCGGCTCTGCCGGAGGGCTCCCGCCGCATTTTCGGCTCCATTTGTCCAAACCGAAGTTCTTGAATTAAAAAGTGGTTGGCGAGCAATCAAATGCCTCCATTTCAACAATTCACAATCAAAGCCCAGGAGGCGCTTAAAAAAGCGCATGATTTGGCTTTGGAGCGATCCCATCACCAGATTGATGTTTTGCATCTTTTGGCGTCTTTGGTATTGCAGGAAGAAGGAACCGTGGATGCGATTTTGGAAAAATTGGAAATTGACGTATCGCTTTTTATGGACCGCTTGCTGGAGGTCGTGGATTCTATGCCGCGGGGGGCTGTGGTGGCCATGCCTTTGGGACAAGTGTATCTTACGCATGATCTTGCCAAAGTGATCGAGCAGGCGCACCGTGAGGCCGCGCATCTGAAAGACGAATTCATTTCAACCGAACATTTGTTTTTGGCGCTATTGGAAATTCCTTCGCGTGCCAAAGAAATTCTGGAGCATCACGGGCTTAATAAAGAAGCGGTCTTAAAAGCTTTGTCCGGACTTCGCGGGGGACAGCGCATTACCGATCCGGAACCGGAAACCAAATACAATGTGCTGGAAAAATACGCGCGGAATTTAACGCGCTTGGCGCGCCAGGAAAAACTGGATCCGGTGATCGGCCGCGACAACGAAATCCGGCGCGTAATGCAGGTTTTGTCGCGCCGCACCAAAAATAATCCGGTGCTTATCGGGGATGCCGGCGTGGGAAAAACCGCGATTGCCGAGGGCCTGGCCCAGCGGATTATATCCGGAGACATACCCGAAACCTTGAAAGAAAAAGAATTGATTTCAATTGATCTGGCTGCAATTGTGGCGGGCACCAAGTATAGGGGAGAATTTGAGGATCGGCTGAAAGCCATTATGCGGGAATTGGATCGTTCCGGCGGGAAATTTATAGTATTTATTGATGAACTGCATACTTTGGTGGGAGCCGGAGCGGCTGAAGGCGCGATTGACGCATCTAATATGTTAAAACCTGCTTTGGCGCGGGGAGAGCTTCGTGCCATAGGCGCGACCACGCTTAAAGAATACCAAAAATATATTGAGCGCGATCCGGCGCTGGCGCGCCGTTTCCAGCCGGTTTATGTGGATGAGCCGAGCGTGGAAGATACGATTTCCATTTTGCGCGGGCTTAAGCCCAAATACGAGGCGCATCATGGGGTTCGTATTACCGATGCGGCTTTGATTTCTGCGGCCGAATTATCCTCTCGTTATATAACTGACCGTTTTTTGCCGGATAAAGCCGTGGATTTAATGGATGAAGCGGCATCTTCCTTGCGTCTGGAAATGGATAGTTTGCCCAAGGAACTGGATGAAACTCGCCGCAAAATAACCAAACTTGAAATCGAAAAAGCCGCCATAACCAATGAGAGTAGCGGCGCGTCGGCAAATGGCGCTGCTGCCAATGGTAATTCGGCAAATGGCACTGTGCCGGCGGCAGATGCCGTTAAAGATGGGGCATCGCATTCTGCGGCTCCGGTAAAACCCGCGCGTCCGCGAGCGTTTGACCGAAAATCGCGCGAACGTTTGAAAAAAATAGAGCAGGAAATTTTTGAATTGCAGGAAGGCATTAAGGAATTCGAAAGCGCTTGGAAGCAGGAAAAAGACACGATTGCTGAAGTCGGAGTATTGAAAAAAGATCTTGATACCGCGCGTCAGGAAGCGGATATTGCCGAAAGAGCGGGAGAGCTTGGGAAAGTGGCGGAACTTCGCTACGGCAAAATCCCGCAGCTTGAAAAGAATTTGCATGACGCCGAAGAGCGATTAACCAAACTCCAGCGTTCCCGAAAAATGCTTCGCGCCGAAGTAGTGGAAGAAGATATTGCCGGCGTGGTGGCGCGCTGGACCGGGATTCCGGTAATGAAATTATTGGAGACCGAAGCCGCGCGGCTTCTTATTATGGAAGATGAATTAAAAAAACGCGTGGTGGGGCAGGATGAAGCCATTCAAAAAATCGCGCATGCGGTCAGGCGCTCGCGTGCCGGTATTTCTGAAGAAAACCGCCCCATCGGATCATTTATGTTTTTGGGGCCTACCGGCGTGGGTAAAACCGAACTTGCCAAGGCCTTGGCGGAATTTTTGTTCTCCGATGAAAAATCGCTGATCCGCGTGGATATGTCCGAATACATGGAACGCCACACGGTTTCCAAATTTATCGGCTCTCCTCCGGGCTATGTGGGATACGAGGAAGGGGGACAGTTGACCGAACTTGTGAAGCACCGTCCGTACTCGGTAATTCTTTTTGATGAAATTGAAAAAGCGCATCCGGATGTTTTTAATGTTCTTTTGCAGATTCTGGATAACGGACGCTTGACCGATGCTAAGGGCCGCATGGTGAATTTCAAAAATACCATAATAATTATGACTTCCAACATCGGCGGCGAGTATGTAAAAGAAATGGGGCACCTCGGATTTATGGGTGGAGATGAGGACAGCAAAGATCGCGCCGAGAACGAAATGAAAGAAAAAATACGTAAAGCCCTGGAACGCAGTTTCCGTCCGGAGTTTTTGAACCGTTTGGACGAAATTATCGTATTTTCTTCGCTATCTACCGCGGTTATTCAAAAAATAGTGGAAATACAGCTTGAGAATGTGCGTAGGCGCATGCAGGGGCGCGAAATCTCGGTTTCATTCACGCCCGAGGTGAAAAAATTCATTGCCGAAAAAGGGTTTGATCCGCATTACGGCGCGCGGCCCCTGAAGCGCGCCATACAAGTGCGTTTGCTTGATTCTCTGGCGCAGGAAATTATTGCCGGGCATTTGAGGCCCGGAGATGCGGTACTGCTGGATGTTAAAGACGGTGCGGTGGTGTTTGGCAAGGGGATAGGGAGGCGGCTTGGCATGGCGAAAAAACCGGTGGCAGTGGCCGTAAAAAGCTGATGTGGTTTCTCGTCTCGCCCTTAAGAAAAGACGCTCGCCGGAGTTTAAACCTTTAGACTTTGAAACTTTATCGGCTCGCTAAGCGTACGGGCCGCAACAAATTTTAGAGTCATCACATACCTCGTATTATCAGCGGCCCTTCCGATTCTTTTCTTAAGGGCGGGACTCGACCGTAGCTTTTTGCAGCTTGTTAAATAAAATAGCGGATGATTTTGTGAATCAATCCGCTGTTATACTCTGTGCGCTTTAGCACGCCTGGGTTGAATCCTGAACGAGCAGGAGATCGTCCATCGCTTCGGTGATAACCTCCTTGCTTCGTTTATTCATGAAACTCAAATTGTATATGCGAGCGCGAAGTGCGTTAATTTTGTTCTCGTCCTCCGCGATTAAGCCATCCCGCCGTTGTATGTCATGCTCCTGGAACTGGACTAATTTTTGGACGTCTTCGGCCACGGTGTTGTGGTAGCCGCAAACTCCGCAAACCACCGCTAGAACTAGTCGTACCTGTTCTCGGGTTTGGGCGCCATATCTTTTGGCGCCACGCAGTTGATCTAGGCCGAATACCTTTTTCTCCGGCTTTACCCTTGTTACTGCCTTGGTAATAAACGCTGTAACCGCTACCGTGAGAACCAACAAAGCAAGCATTAACACTGGATTCATCGTATCCTCCTACATGTTTTTTAGTACATAATGTACTGTTTGCAAGTATAGCGCAGTCCGTTTTTTTGTCAACCCCGTTAGAAAGAAACAGATGTTTTCATTTATATTAAATTATCTCTATATTCAAGAGAACCTTGTACGTGTTAAATTACTATATTTGTTTCTTTTTAATGGGGTCAATAGTGGGTAAAAAAATTAGGCCGTCCGGTTAAGGAGGCCTAAGGTTTAAGAAGGATGAAATACCCTAATGGGTTGTGTAAACGAACAAAAAAGTACAATCAAACGAAGGAGGTCGGCACAAGTCGTCCGACTTGTTTAAGGGAATCGCCCCTTAGAGCGTGAAGCCGATTTGGAGTCGGCTCGAATTGGTCAGACACGATAATCGTGTCGTCCTCCTCGTCACTTCTATTTTCCTACTGTCCGACTAATGACACAAGTGGTATTTATCCACACCCCTAAACCCCCAATTGCGACCAGTAAATTTCGATTCCGGCAAGGTCGCTTTTTTCAAATTCGGCTATCAATAAATTCCTAAATCGGGGAAGGCGTTCTCCGGCAATTTCGATATTCAGACATTTCGGGCATGTGCCGTCAGGACGTGCACCATCGATATCCTCCGGGATGTCTACCGGATCATTCATGGGGATTTCCTCCCCACAGCGTACCCGGACTAATTTGCCATTGGGAGGCAAGGGCATTTTGTAGTGTGTGGCAAAAATATGTAATTTCATTTTTGTTCTCCGTATCTGTTTGTGAAAGGCCCATTTTTTATTCTTTACATCATACCTCAAAATGATAATTTTGTCCAGGGTTGGATACTAATATGTCAATATGAATTGCTCGAGCAATTCATATTGACATATTAATTCATAAGCTGATTGGAGTCAGGCTTAAATCGATTATTGAAATTTTTAAAACGGGGGAACTTAAACGCCGATGGACATATATTCGCGAGAGGGCATAAATTGCATTTTGGATTTTTGGCCATGCAAATCGCGCGGCCGTGGCCAATCAAAAGATATGTGGTTTTAAACCACTCTTTTTTATCCGTACACTGCGCGCAAAATTACAGCAACCAGAAGCTCCCAGTTATTGGAGTAGCGGAGCGCGATTTTGGCATTAGGGTATGATTTTTTCAAGCGCCGGATAATCTCCGCCGCGCGTTTTTTACATTTTTTGGTAGATTCATTTTTTAGACTGCCCTCCATGTTTTTAACAAAAACGCCTTAGGCGTTTACATAAATTACCCAATTTTTCCACCAAGAAAATTACAAAAAAAATTAAAGCGAGCATATACGCGGTTTTCAACAATTGATTTTACAGACCATGACGAGGCATTGCGGGCACGGATTTCCGCTTTAGGCAGAAAGAGCAATGCCGAGTCCTGAGAAAAATTTCTCGCCGGGAAATTTTTGCGTGTCTGTAAAACCAATTGCTGAAAACCGCTCTAGCGAAGCGTCCCCATCATTCTTTTCGTAATCCGCCGTCAATTTCTCCCACAGCTCCTGCTCGCTTTTTTCCGAGATTTTGACCAATCCGAAAACCGCCCTGACATAATTTTGCAGATTTTGCGACATCTGATTGAATTCGTTCTCTCCAACGAATTCTTCGTAGTGTTTCCGCGTTGGAAGTCCCATATGGGAATTATACGACGCACCTTGTGTAATTTTAATGCAGCGCAATTTAAAAACTCCCGCTTATGGCGAGAGCTTACTTTATTCCTTTTTTAAGTATCCCGTTATTTCATTAGCTTCAAGCACAGATTTTTCCAGAAGGATTTCGACAAGATGTTCAATCTTCTCTCGGTTGTGTCGAACTATTTCTACAGCACGTGCATGGCATGACTTTAGAATTCCGTCAATTTCCTTATCTATTTCGGATGCTCGGTATTCGCTCAAAGGCCTTTGATTGAGTTGCGGCGTGTCGATTCTATGGTTGATAAGTGAATCACCCATGCCGAGTTCGCAGATCATCTGTCGTGCTATTTCTCCGGCTTTCTCCAGATCATCTTTGGCCCCGGTGGTTACGTTGTCCTTCCCTAAATATATTTCTTCGGCAGTTCTTCCGCCAAGTAGAGTTGTGATGCGCGCCAGTAGCATGGACTTGGTCATGAGGTGCCGTTCGGCGCTGGATATCATGGTAAGGCCCAGAGCCCAGTTGCGCGGCATGAGAGTCACTCTATCCAGAATTTCGAACCCCTGCGTTGAGGCAACAATTGCGTGTCCAAGTTCGTGGTGTGCGACAATCCTTCGTTCTTCTTCCAGCATTTCAATGGTTCGTTCAAGCCCCACTAAAGTTTTTAGAATTGCTTCGTCAAAATCCGCGGAAATTACGGTACAGTTCTGCTTTTCTAGCATATTAGTAGCGACTTCAAAGATTTTTTTGAATAAACCGAGACGTTTCTGTTCCCGGCGCCGCGCGCAGAGCGAGGCTTCGTTTGTTACATTTTCGATTTCTCTTCCGCAAAATCCCGGGATGCGGCGTGCGATTTCAGCCAAATTAATTTCGGGCGAGAGTTCTTTTTTGCGCGTGTGGATTTTTAGTATTTCTTCGCGTCCTTTGGCATCCGGCGGAGGAACAAGAATTTTTTTTCCCATGCGTGAGAGAAGCGCTTCATCCAGCATGCCTTCGCGATTCGTGGCGGCGATAAGCATAACCCCTTTGTTGCGGTGAAATCCGTCTATTTCATGGAGAAGCTGGGCCGTGGCGTGATCAAATTCATGCGAAGTATCAAAACCGCGCCTGCCGCCTATGGCCTCTATTTCGTCAATGAAAATGATGCAGGGGGCGCTGGTGCGTGCTTCTTGAAAAACCGATTTTATTTCTCGGCTACCGCTTCGGACAAATTGGGTGCCGAATTCGGATCCTACATAGGTAAAAATTTTTATTTTTGCCTCGCCGGCTATGGCATTGGCCAGAAGCGTTTTGCCCGTGCCCGGCGGACCGATCAAGAGTATGCCTTTGGGCGGTTCAATATTCCAGCGCTCCGCTTCTTTAGGATCGCTCAAGATATCAACTACGTCTTTAACTTCCTCCACTACGTTTTTCAATCCGCCGACATCCGCAAATGTTATTTTGGGTATGCTGGCTTTTGTCTGTTCGGCGTCAAGCTTATTCTTTAAGAATAAAAATGCCGGCCAGAGTACCCGGCTATATGCATGGGATAAGTATCCGAGTATTCCCAAAAACGATATTAAGGCGGCCCAAGATGCGGTTGCGAGCATTACCACGATCATTACCAGGGAAAAGATTGCAAATCCCCTGATGATATAATTTTGTTTGGGTGTTGGATCGGACGGGTTTTCATTCCGGTCTTTTTGTTTCTTTTCGTCTTCCTGATTTTTTATCTCGTCTGTCGGGTTTGATCCGCTGATTTTGACTGCTTTTTTCTTGCCGTCGCCATTTGTATTGTGCAGGAAATACCAGAATGAAATTATGATGGATATCAGTATTATGCCGTAGGCAATTTCCTGCAGATCAGAGGAGTCCTCGTAGGCCTCCGGAGTTACTTGCCACAGTCGGCCGTTTTCTCTGTCACGCGCGTCCAGCCGCTTGTTCAGAAAAATTATCTGCTTTTCAATCATTTCAATTCTGGCTTCCGGGCCGGTTTTGGACATATTATCATTTTGGGCGTGCGATATGGCGCTTATTCCCAGAAAGATCAGCGTCGCGATCATCAGCCGGTATGCGCGTGCCGGTATTTTCGGAACATTTCGCATAATATGCAATTCTTGTGTAAAAGACCCTGCCTTTATTGTAAGAGCAGAGCTGTCATAAAAGCAAATTAATGTTCGTTATAGTCCGCATTAATTGCGACCGGGAGCGAACGAGCGGAATGTTGGAACCTCCGCCAAATCATTAACCCCCCATTCTTTTTCAGTCTTCGATAAACTCAGACTAAAGAAGATTTTATCCACGCACCAGCCGCCAAGGGCGAGCCTCGCCAAAGGCGGGAACCCCTCTCAGGGCGTTAAAAAGGCCCGTTTTGAAAACGGGCCTCGTTGCTAATTTCCATTCCTAAAATTACTAACTACTACGAATAATACCAGCGAAGCGATAAGGGATTGAAGAATCGGTACTCCTATTGGCACAAAAGAAACTGCGCATCCAAAAAGCCAAGCGATGATTGCAGGAAAATGAACACTTTTGCCCGAGGAATCCTTTTCTACGAAGTATTGATTTGCTAGTACGATGCCGATAATCGGGGAAAAGATAGTCCCGAGTACGACAAGCCACGCTTCAAGTTTTCCAACAATTCCGATCATCGCCAACGCAATGGAGATTAATCCGCCAGCAATCGTCCAGAATTTTCGTCTTGCTTCTCGAGATTCTTCATCATCTTTTCCATGTATGCTAGCAAGACCGGTGCCTACCGGATAAACAGCCTGCGCGCCACAAAGGTTATCTATACTCAAAAGCGCATAAACAAATAACGGGCCGCTCATCAGTTGCAATGTCGCTAAAACATCGTAATTTTTACCGACAATCGCAAAAGCCGCACCCAATCCGCCGACCAACAGTGCGGTTGGCACCAACCCCCAAAAAGAAGCCAGAAAAACATTCTTTTTGCTTCCTAAATCGTGTAGAAAATCAGGTATGGTCACAGCTGCCGAGATAAAAGAAGCAACCAATAGTTGTATGCCGCCTAGCACTCCCCAGCTTACTTGAGAAACCGGTTGATAGTTAAGCAATCCGCCAAATCCGAGCCGACTGGAAATTGCATAAGCGCCCCAGAGAGAAAATCCCAACATAGCCGGAATAGAGAGATAGCTTAATTTTCCCATCCTTTGAAATCCGCCCAATGCAATCCAGATTGTTAATAGACCGTAGCAGAAAATAATCAGATAAAAAAGCGGATTTGTTTTTCCGAGCCCCAGCATCAATGTTAAAGCGGTACCGCCAATTTCTACCACTATCGCATACCAACCAATTTGAGTTAGTGATGGTAGAAGCGAAATGCAGTATCTTGCCCCACCATTCCCAAACGCCTCACGAAACATAAGATCTTTTGGCTTTTTTGTCCCGGCATAAAAGGTAAAAATCAATACAAATGTCAGATTTGCAATGGTAATCGCCAATAGAGCTTCTGGGAAATTCAGGCTTTTGGTCAGAATTCCGCCAATGTAAAGGTACCAAGCAGAAAACAGCCAAAACGAGAGCAATACCGCACGGTTAATCCATTGACTCATTTATCATGCCTCCTTAAGTAAGTTGTCAAAGACTAACCATATAGTTGGCTAAAAAATATGTTATGTCAACCTGCACTTTTATAGACGACGTTAGAACCTCGATTAAGCGGATATTTGCAAAAAGATTTGATGTATATTACCATTCAAATAGCACAAATTTGGTCTTTAGGGGGAGGTAAAAATGATCGAGTGGAAACTTTTTGGAAAGGTCGTCCATCATCCTGTTTTGAAGGTCGTGTCCATCGTATCTACCATTGTTCTGGGTATCGTGGTGCTCGTACTGAGTCCAGTGTTCATCCCAGCGCATTTTATCATCCGTCTATGTGGATTGAACGGTTTTTACTTTAACAACCACATCTGGATCGGAAAAGACAGCTTCAACCGTTATGAACCACTCCCGAGTGGTCCAATTCTCGGACAAGGTTTCAGACGATTTTAATCATCACTATAGGCCGCAAGTTGCATTGCGGCTTTTTCTTTTGGTTAGAACCCCCGCCTAACTCTTTAAAAGCCGTTTTCTTTTCAGAAGATTTCATTGTCCAGCAATAAAAATTTCCTTTTCCCTATACAGGGAAAACAACGATGTTAGAACCTCTAAATCTTCTGAAATAGAAACGGCGGTTGATTATTTAAAAAACTCTTTCAACTTTTTTCTGCCAGAACTACTTTTCCACCACAACTCCCGTTTTTTGGCCTCTTGCGAGTTTGTAAATTTTTCTGATAGTAGGATTTTTAGTGGCCGTCTATATTTTGTCGCTTTTACTTCGCCATTATTATGTTTCTGTAAACGATTATTTAAATCTTTCGTATAACCAGTATATGTCCGCCCATCCTTTGAGCTTAAAAGAATGTAAACAAAATACATAAAAATAGAGTGCGGGCCGCTCGCCCTGTGGGCGAAGCGAGCCTCGCAAAATTTTACAAAGTAAAATTTTGCGGGATACGAGAATTGAACTCGCGTCTCTTGCTTGGGAAGCAAGCGTACTGCCACTGTACTAATCCCGCGCCGGGGTTAAATCAGAATAGATGCGATTGTAAAATAAACCGTTACGCTTATTATATCCTGAATAATAGTGCCGATAGGTCCGCTGGCATTAGCCGGGTCTATTTTAAATTTTCGGAACATATATGGCACCAGAAGTCCGGAAAAAAGCGATGACAGCGTTGCAACAATAATTGCCATTCCGAGGATGATTATTATCACTCCCTTGTCGTAAAAAATATAACTTACCGCTGAAAGTATGACACCAAGAATTAGGGCCATTGCCGCCACTGTGAAAAATTGCCTAAAGAAATATCTGACAAAATCTATTTTGCGAAAAACAGCTAAATCCCTGATGGTAAACGCTTCCAGTTGTGTTCTGACGGCATCGGCGATATAAACTACGAGCGGAATAAAGGCGGCAAGGATCAAATTTTTTTCAAGCGCCGACTCAAAATAATTTATGATTGATGCAATTAAAAGTCCTCCGCCTAGTCCGGCCAAAAGCCAAGGCAGGCGGTGTTTTATCGCGTCCCCAAGCGAGATATCAAGAATGTTGTCAAATTCCGCATGTCTTTTGTGAATGCCGGCAAACTGCAAAATATCTTCACGAAGCTCGCGGTTGATAATAGCGGTGATGGCGTCATGCGGAATTACGCCAAGAAATATGCCGCTTTCGTTAACCACTGGGATCGCTTTTAAACCGTGCTGGAGCGCAAGCGCGGTTACTTCTTCGCGATCCGATGTCGGAAGAACAGTAATCAGCGGAGATTTCCTGTGAATTTTAGCGATCAGCGCATCTGGCGGCACCCGATACAATTCTTTTATTGAAATTACGCCGGTAAGTTTATTTTCCGGAGATACCAGATAAAGATAGTCAATGGATTCGAACCGATTTATATGTTCTACAAGTAAAGCCGATACCTCACTTATTTTCAGTGAGTCGGATATTATTGGGACTTTTTCAACTATGTAGCGGCCGGCGGATTTTCGCGGCCACCGGTGTTCTTCAGTCATGGCGCTGTTCATCGGGTATAATAGACCTACTGCGTAAAGATTAATCTACTGCAATTTCAGAATTTCGGCCAAAATCGCTTCAAAACTTTTTGGCTTATCTTACAGATAAACCGCGAAGTTTGTTCACCCCGTTAGAAGTCTACTCCGATTAGATATACAAACCCACGAATTATATATTCCCCATGCTTTGAGACTTCTAACGGGGTTCAGCGATTTTGTCTCAAAATTCTGAAATTTCGTGACGAAAATCTTTACGCAGTAGGTCTAATGGATAATTTACCTTTATTAATCTGAATCGCGGCATAAATCGCAACAGCAATTCCTAAGGCCAGAAAAATAGCATGTTTGATTTCACGCACTTCGGTGATAAAATCCAGCCCGGAACCAAGATAATAACTTGCAAATACCAGACCGAAAGTCCATGGGATTGCTCCTAGGGCGTCAAATACGAAAAACTTTATAGGGTTCATTTTTGAATATCCCGCCAAGATGGGTATGGCCACCCGGATTCCCAAGAACGGCCGCGTAAATAAAACCATGGCCTCTCCGTATCGTTCAAAATATCCGGTGGCGCGGCCGAAAAGAAATTTTGTTACCGGAAATTTATTGAAAATGTTTTGTGAAATCCAATCCCCGCTGAATCTTCCCAAACAATAACCCGCAATATCGGCAAGAATAATGCCGATGGTTAACACATAGAAAATCGTCCAAAAATCCACCACGCCCAGATAGGCAAGATAGCCGCCGAGAATCAAAGTTACCTCTTCCGGAATCGGCAGGCAGATTCCCGAAAGGATCAAAACTCCAATCAAAATTGCGTACAGTGCCGACACCGAATCAATGGAGAACAAAATAGAAGCGAATATATCAATCATATATACATATATAATTTTCGCCGACCGCGTGTCGCCTAAAGCTTCAGCGGCGGCGCAAAGCGAATACCTTAAGAAATTCCCCCCCTCAATGAACTATCGCATTATTTATTCAATTAATGGAGATATGGATTACAAATGGTGAAAAAATGCGGCAAAGGAAGCCGGCTTTGCCGGAGGTTTCCTGTCGCATTTTTGGCTCCATTTGTCCATATCGTAATTTTTGAATAAATAATGCGGTAGTGAATCATCTATATTTTGGGGTTGCCCAAAATCCAAGCCGCCATTTTCCGCCAAGCAACAAACGCGTCTGCGCCTCCAGCGCCGGAATAGAGCCAAAAATTATGAAAGTAAAGGGCATCAGGATCCACTGAAAAAAATACAAAAGATAGTGGCGCGGCCTGAACCAAGCGGGTTTGGGCGGCAGTAAAAGAATGCTTAATACGGCCGATGACACAATTCCCAACATGGCAAGCAGCATGATAAGGCGCGTAATCCTCGGCAGGTTATAAGATAACATAGAAGTGCCGAAAGCGGAACCGCCGATAAAACCCGGCAACCAACCAAGCACAAAAATTAAAATGGCGTTGGTTGACCACGACCAGAATGCCTCGATTTTTTTAATTGTCCAAAATCGTTTGGCCGCCGGCGGAATACGCGGATTTTTCAAAAATCCGGAAAACGCATAGGGGATGTTTTCAACCCCCCAGGCCCAGCGCCGTTGCTGCAAATAGATATTTTTCATGGTTTTCCAAAATGTCGGGGTGACATTGGCATCCATGGTCACCGGATAAAAAAGCGGGATCACGCGCCAGTCGCCGTCATAGTGCAGGAAGCATTGCCAAAAAATTTGGGAATCCTCGGATACGATATCGCGCCGCCAAAAACCTATTTCAACCAGGGCTTTAAACGGCATGGAGTGGGAAGAAAATGTGGTTAATTGTTCCGGACGGGATTGCTGCATCATGTGCCAGAAGGTGGAGGAGAAAGAAATTATGCGTCCCAGCGCCGGCGCCTGAAAAATATTATTGGTAAATAGCGGGATGGGTTGGAAACTTGAGCGTTGCGGATGTGATGCGGTTAAAAACGAATAAGTTAAAATTCCTAAATAACCGGATGGCACCTGGGTATCTGCGTCAAAAACAGAAACAATAATGTTCTCGTGCGGTATATTTTTGCCGGACGGAAGCGCATCAATAAATTCCTGCGCGCGTTTGGCCGCCCAGGATTCGTTGGATCCCTTGCCCGGAATTTCGTTCGGCAGATCTTGGGGATGCATTGTCACCAAAACGGCTAAAAAAGTATTTTTGAAATCCGTCTCAATGCGCCGTGCCGTGTTTTTTGCCTCATTTCCGGCACGCTCCTCGATTGCAATCACCAAAATTATTTTATCGTTCGGGTATCGCGATGCGGCAATGGCTTCTACACTTTCTTTGACTACGGCGTATGGCTCTTTATACATGGGGAGAATTATAAGGTGCCGGATGTCGCGCCACTCTTTCTGAAGTTTATTTAGTTTTTTTATCCAATCAACCGCCATGTTTTCGCGCATTTTTTTGAACGTGGCGCGAAGATGCAGGGAAAGATACATTGTTTTTAAAAGCCAATATATGTCAAAAGCGATAATAAAAATCGCCGCAGCCGCAGGAGCCAGCCACGAGCCCAAAATTATTAATATGATCGTGAGCCATGCAATGAGTCCGGGGAAAATCTCCAGAATTCTATACATTCGACAATTAATTTCTACAAGCTTCGCGCGGAAAATTTACATTGAATTCCTAAAAACTGAAATTCATTGAAACTAATAGAAATTAGTGGAAGCTAATTGTGAGAATTAAGTAATTTCTTAATAATTTCCTGCACAATTTTAGGATTGGCCTTGCCGCGGCTTTCTTTCATAACCTGCCCTATTAAAAATTGTACGGATGCCATTTTACCGCCACGATAATCTTCAACTGTCTTCGGATTTTCAGATATTATATGCCGGGCGATATTTTCAAGATCAGCCGTATCACTTATCTGCCACAGGTTAAGGCGGTTGATAATATCCGAGGGGTCATTCCCCGAATGAACCATCTCTTCCAAAACACGCTTGGCTGCGAGGTTTGAAATTTTATCTTCGGCAAGATAAAGCGTAAGTTCGGCAAAATTTTCCGGATTTATGTTAAGGTCGGATGGCGTTGCGGCTTGTTTTCGTAAAATTCGCAAGAAATCTCCGGTCATGACGGATGCCGCCAGTTTTTCCAGATTGCGCACCGGTTTTTCCGGCGTTTCTTCGTCATATTCTTTAAGTTCGCTTATTACCGCTTCATAATAATCGGCAAGAGTTTTTTCACGTGAAAGAATCTCGGCAATATCGCGTTCAATCCCGAATTCTTTGATAAACCGCCCTATTTTTTCGGCCGGAAGTTCCGGGATGCGGGCTTGTAATTTATCCACCCAGTCGCGGGAAATTTTAAGCGGCGGCAGATCCGGTTCGGGAAAATATCGGTAGTCATGGGCTTCTTCCTTAGAGCGCTGGGAAAATGATTCATTTCGGGATTCATTCCATCCGCGCGTTTCCTGCACTATTTTTCCGCCGCCATCCAAAATTTCACTTTGGCGTTTGGTTTCATATTCCACGGCATCGGCCGCGAATTTAAAAGAGTTTATATTTTTAATCTCCACTTTAGTGCCTAATTCAAGCGCGGAATTACGCGGACTTATTTTCATCGCGGACTCACGCAGAGAATTTCCGCGTTGGTCAGCGATTTCGCGAAGCGAAATGTTTACTTCAATTCTCATCTGCCCTTTTTCCATATCAGCATCCGACGCACCTATATATCGCACAATTTTTTGCAGCTCTTCGCCGAATTTTTTTACCTCATCTGCCGTACGAAAATCCGGTTCGGTTACGAGCTCCATCAAAGGCACTCCGGCACGATTAAAATCAACCAGCGATGCGCCTCCGCTTTTATCATGACTAAGCCTTCCAGCATCTTCTTCAAGATGGATTCGGGTAATCCTAATTCGTTTCATCTCCGAAGTCGGACTTCCATCGGAAGTCCGACTTCCAGAAATCAAAATTTCAAGATAACCTCCGTTTACAAGCGGATATTTGTACTGTGAAATCTGGTATCCTTTCGGCAGATCCGGATAAAAATAATTCTTTCGGTCAAATTGGGAAAATTCCGGAATTTCCCCGTGAAGCGCAAGTCCGGTCATGATTACTTTTTCAACCGCATCGCGGTTGATTACGGGCAATGTTCCGGGATGTCCCATGCATATCGGGCAAATATTGATGTTTGGATGCCGCTCGTTCGGATCATTCAAGCATTGGCAAAACATTTTGGTCTTAGTATTTAATTCAGCGTGGATTTCCAAACCGATTACTGATTCATATTTTACAGCCATATTACCAATATAACATGAGTATGCCGATTTGACCAAGAAACGACGATATGATACTATTGTTCCGTTGTTCTTTTTTAAAAGAGGTTATAGATGAAGCAAAAAGGCATTATTCAAATCGCCACACAGCTTGCAAATCGCTTGGAAAATAAAACCAAATCATTTACGGCAAGCGGCCGGGCGGCGCTTATATCCGTTATTGAACAGCAGGCGGTGGATATCAACTGGGATAGAATACAAACTGTGCTTATCGCAAAAATACTTCAAAAAAATCCACGCTTACGCAAAGAGCCAAACGAACTCCGCTACCATGATCACATCATTGAATTTGAACTCGGCGATAGAGATTTATAATATACCGTTCCGAAAACGCCAGGAGCGGTTTTCTTTTTCACGATTTTTTTGGTATGATTTTAACAAACAGAAGACCCTATCGTCTAGCCCGGTCCAGGACGTGTCCCTTTCACGGACAAAACGCGGGTTCGAATCCCGCTAGGGTCACCACCGTCAAATAACTTAAAAAAACTAAGGGGGAAAAGGGTCTTTCGCAGGAGAAGTTGGCGAGATTGGCCGATGTCACCAATAATACTATTATCAAAATTGAAGCTGGTAAAAACCAGAATCCAACGCTTGATACGCTCAAGAAAATAGCCAAAGCCCCTGAGGTTAGCGTTAATGAATTAATAAGTTAAATAATATGAAAAAATTTATTTTAATCGTGTTCATTTTCACTCTCACCTTGCTTGTAGCGCCAAGTCAAACCTACGCGGCGTGGTGGAATCCTCTGTCGTGGTTTTCAAAAAACCAACGCATTGAAGAACAGAAGCAACCACAAAATGCCACTTCAAGCAATACAGCTTCAGAGCCGCAAAATATAGTTGTTCCCGCAAACAACCCTCAACCTTCCGACGCGAAAACGATTGAAGATTTAAGGGCTGAGGTGGTAACACTGAAGGCAAGTTTGGACAATCTATATACAGCCCATAACAATTTAGTGAACGACCATAATGCACTTTTGAAATACGTAAATACAACAATTTCGTCTGGCAAGGATATCGGAGCTACAACCAATAATTCTAACTTAGAGACGAAGCTTACAAACTTAGAGACGAAACTCAATGATGTCTGCGCCCAAATATTTAGTTCTTTTAGTGTACTTGGCACAAAATGTCCATCTTCTCGATTCATCATACAGGGTACGCTGGAGAGTAGAATTAAAAAACTTGAAGGGGGATACTAAAATATATGGAGACCAAAGAACAAGTTAAAGAACAATTAAAGAAAAAATATAATACCGAGCTTACACCGAATTCAGATTTTACTAAATTGCCGGACGAAATACTTGCAAATGCACATTTGTATGATTGGTATGACAAGGTTTCTATTCAGGCAAACGTGGAAATGTTTCGCAGATTCAAGGAATCAAGCAATAAAGCACAGAGGACAACGCTAGTATTTTCCATACTCGCCGGAGTAGTCGCAGTTTTGCAAATTATTGATTTTATAAGTAAATATTTAAACCCCTGATTCTTATCTACGCAATCATTCTCGGAATAGTGTTGTACGTTGCCGATTTTGTCGTACTTAAACTTTCTGAACAAAAATTTTCTATTATTGGCAGTGTAGAAAATTTTATAGACAAAATCAGCGGAGAAAATATTTGGGTATGACTATTGATTGTTCTCGGCACGCCATTTTTAGCTTTTTACCTGACGTATAATTTACCCGAAGACTCTTTTGGTTACTGGGCATTTATGATACTCGGCTTAGTTTCTGTGGGTTATCTTGGTGTTTCGTGGTTGGAGACCAGCAGTTTTTCCGCACCAACACCAAAAGCGATTGTATTGTTTCTTATTGGCGTAAGTATTTGGATACTTGGCGACAAAACTGGTGCCGGTTTAGCTTCGGGCGGTATCGAGATTTCAAACGACAGTTCTATTTTTCTCGGTTGGATATTTGTCATTGCCGCTTTTGTTGTCCATCGCAGAGCGAGAAAAACAGAATGATTATAAGATTTGGCGGCGAAAAAATTTTGGCTTCCCGCGAGGGCGCGGCGGAAGGGGGGTGTGGGGGGAATTCCGCCGCGCCCGAGCGTTCCGCCGGAGCGAAGCGGAGGCGGTCAGTTCCGTTCAAAAAAGGTTCGAGCGGAGTTGTATAATTCCATACTTGTACTAAATTTATTGGTATAACATATGCTACGATTTAAAAAACGACAAGCAATAACACTTAGGCTTCGGGGAAAAAGTTATAACGAGATCAGAAAAATACTGAATATCCCTTCCAAGGGAACGCTTAGTTATTGGTTCAGAAATTTTACGTTAACACCTGCTACTCGAAAAAGACTGGCGCACAATATGGCCCTTGCTCAAAAACGCGGCTTATTGCAATTTAATCAGGATCGCACAAAATCGATCCTAGAAGAAAATAAAAAAATCCGAATGGATGCAATAAAAGAAATTGGAGTCTTATCTCCACGCGAATTATTGCTCATTGGCGTAGCGCTTTATTGGGGAGAGGGTACAAAAAGTGAAAACAATAACTCTCCGGCAGTCATACTAACAAACTCCGACCCAAGATTGATTGCTGTATATATACGTTTTGTGAGAGAAGTTTTAAATGTAGCAGAAGAAAAAATAAAAGCTGGCATACAGATACATCCGCATATAAATCAAAAATCAGCTAGACACTTTTGGTCAAAAATAACAAAGTTGCCCGAAAACAGATTTTTTATTATAAAACAGGTAAGTCGTGCGAGTAAATTCAAACGTCCTAAACGTAGTCTTCCTTATGGCACAATAAGCATTCGAGTACACAAACGGATATTATTTCACAAAATAAAAGGTTATATTGACGGCCTATATAATAATGGAATGTGAATAATTATAAGTTCAAATCCCGGTGGGGCCGAAGCATATACGGAATAAGTTTTTGCCGTAAGCACGAATTATGCATATTGTGTATAATGAAATTGATGCGCTTCTCCATGTATTTACAAAGGGGCTTTACTCTTATTGAATCTCTCGTGGGAGTTGCTGTATTTATGATAATTGCGGTAAGTGTTTATCAGGCGTACGCCGCAACCATGAATGCTGTTCGCGCATCCCGCCTTAAAATTACCGCAACGGCGCTGGCCAATGAACAATTTGAAATTATCCGCAATTTGCCGTATAACGATGTCGGTGTTGCGGGTAGCATCCCCAACGGAAAAGTTCCTCATATACAAAATCTTGTCCGTGACAACACCACGTTTATTGTAGAAACAACTATCCGCAATATTGATGATCCTTTTGATGGCACTATAGGCGGATCGCCCAATGACCTTTCTCCGGCCGATTACCGGCTTGCCGAATTAGAAATTTCCTGCCCCTCCTGCCGCAATTTCAGCCCTCTTTTTTTTACTACCCACATAGGCCCGCGAGCTCTTGAGTCCGCTTCTACGAATGGATCTATCTTTGTGCGCGCGTTTGATGCCGTAGGGCAGGCGGTGGCAGGCGCTAACGTGCATATTGAAAATAATCAAGCAGTCCCGCCAATTGTGATTGATGACACCACCAATAATGATGGATTTCTACAAATTGTTGATGCGCCGCTCGGAGTTGAAGCGTATGAGATCATTGTTTCAAAATCCGGCTACTCTACCGATCAAACGTATCAAATCGGCGCTCCGGGAAATCCTAATCCAACCAAACCCCATGCGACAGTTACCCTACAGCAACTTACCCAGATTAGCTTTGCGATTGACCGGACAAGCACTCTTGATGTTTCAAGCGTAACAAACATATGCGCTCCGGTGCCGTCAATTGATTTTTCACTCTCCGGTTCCAAACTCATCGGCACAAGTCCCGATATTCTGAAATACAGCGCCATCCATATTACTGACGGCGCCGGCCGAAAAACAATACCGGGCCTTGAATGGGATACTTATAATTTTAATCTTATTAATGCTGCATACGACCTTACGGGTACTATTCCTCTTCTGCCGCTTGTGCTCAATCCCAATGCTAATCAGGATTTTAAGTTAATTGTTGCGCCGAAAAATCCGAGAAGCGTTCTTGTCACCGTTAAAGACGCATCAACCCAGTTGCCGCTCTCTGACGCAATAGTGCGATTTGAGGGGTCGGGTTATGATACGACTCTTATCACCAACCGCGGTTTTATCCGACAGACCGATTGGTCCGGAGGATCCGGGCAAGGTGACTTTTTGGATGCGACAAAGTATTTTGATTCGGATGGTAATATTGATATTGCAGATCCGGCAGGCGAGATAAAATTATGGAAACAATTCGGTCTTGAATATATGCCGCAAGGATATCTCATATCCTCCACTTTTGATACCGGATCAGCCGGCAATTTTCATCAAATCCTGTGGCAGCCGCAAGATCAGCCGCCTGATACCGGGTCAGATAGCGTCAGATTTCAGGTCGCCACCAATAATAACAAAACCACATGGAATTTTTTGGGTCCGGATGGCACCGCAAGCACTTACTACACTCTTACAGATCAGAATATTAACCCTCTACATAACGGAAACAGGTATCTTCGCTACAAAACATTTTTACAAACCGCAAGTACGACTTGGACGCCCACTATTTCCGATATTTCATTTACTTTTACTTCCTCCTGTGTGCCGCCGGGCCAAGTATTTTTTACCGGACTCGGCACCGGTACCTATACATTGACGGTCTCCAAGCAAGGATTCCAACCATTTACCGATACAGTCGCCATTTCTTCAGCATGGCAACAGCGCGAAGTCATCTTATCTCCCTAAAATCGCTATGAATCCCGTTAGAAATTATAAAAAAATAAAATCAATGTTATTCACGTTACAAAGAAGATCTAATTATAAATCACAATAATCTTGTTAGAGAATTTCTAACGGGACTATTTCTAACGGGATGGAGTTTTTACAAAATAGCCGAAAATTAAAATCAGGTTTTTCTGTAATAGAAATTTCGGTCGGAATATTTATTCTTACCCTTATGGGAATTGCCGTTTACTCTTTTCAAAAGGATGTTTTTTCACTGAATAGAATTATTTCGGGCAGTTTAACGGCGCAGGACGAAGCGCGGCGCGCTCTAAAAAGCATGAGCGCTGAAATACGCACCGCATCTCCTTCCAGCTTAGGCGCCTACGCCTTAGTGCAAACAGCGACTTCCTCGTTTACATTTTATAGTGATATAGATGATGACTCATTCAAAGAACGGGTAAGATATTTTCTTGACAGTACCACCCTCAAAAAAGGAGTTATTAAGCCATCCGGCGCGCCGCTCACTTACAATCCGGCCAATGAAATTATAAGCGAAATAGTACATGATGCGATAAATGCCACCACATCAATTTTCAGCTACTATGACACCGATTACGACGGAACTACGCAGCCGCTCGCGGAGCCGATTGACATAGCCGCGGTGCGGCTGGTAAAAATTACCGTGGCGATTGATAAAGATCCGCAAACGCCTCCCGGCCCCATGACGTTTACAATTCAGGTTTCAATAAGAAACCTAAAAGACAATTTATAAATTAGACCTACTGCACAAAGATTTTCGTCACGAAATTATTAAATTGCAGTAGATTAATCTTTGTGCAGTAGGTCTATCCCATGAAAAAGACTTACCATATCATCATAAAAGTAAAGACATTTGTGAAATCAAAGCGGGGTCAGATACTCATTCAGGCGATTGTTTTCGGATCAATCGCGATTTATTTCGTGGGCGGATTTATAAGTTGGGCGGTGCTTAATATGAAAGCGTCGCGCCAGACCTTCAACCGCGAACAGGCGCTCCAGGCCGCGGAAGCGGGCATTGATTACTATCGCTGGCATCTGGCGCATGCGCCCACAGATTTTCAAGATGGAACCGGAGGCCCCGGCCCGTATGTTCATGATTTTCGCGACAAAAACGGAAATATCATCGGCCAATTTTCGCTTGATATTACTCCGCCTCCGCTCGGATCCACATTGGTTAAGGTAAAATCCACTGGAAATATAATTAATACGCCGCTTGAACGCGAGATAACCGCACAGTTTGCCAAACCCTCAATTGCAAAATATGCGGTTGTAGCCAATGCCGCCATGAGATTTGGTTCGGGGACCGAGGTATTTGGACCGATTCATTCCAATGGAGGAATCCGTTTTGATGCTCTTGCGCACAATGTGGTTTCAAGCGCTGTCGCTTCTTATGATGACCCTGACCATAGCGGAGGAAATGAGTTTGGGGTTCATACCCATATTGCGCCAACCGACCCCCTGCCTCCTTCACCTCTTCCCCCGAGAACAGATGTTTTTGAAATCGGGCGGCAATTTCCCGTACCGGCGGTGGATTTTGCCGGAATCACCGCGGATCTTGCCCAGATGAAAACAGATGCTCAGACAAACGGGTTTTACCGGCCGAGTGCGGGAGCGCTTGGCTATCATATTGTTTTAAGAACCAACGACACTTTTGATCTTTATCGCGTCACGAATATGGTAAATCCGCCTTCCGGCTGTACCAATATCGCCGGGCAAACCGGTTGGAAAACTTGGAGCATACAAAATCAACAACTCATTGGAAATTATCCGTTTCCGGCAAACGGCATTATCTTTCTTGAAGATGATATTTTTGTTGACGGACAAATTAACGGAGGCCGCCTTACTATCGTTGCCGCTTTTTTGCCGGATAATCCTCCATTTCGAAAAAATATCATCGTTAATAACGATTTGCTCTATACGAATTATAACGGGTCCGACGTTCTCGGTCTTATTGCGCAAGGCAATGTTAATGTCGGCTTGGTAAGCGAAAACGACCTACGGATTGATGCCGCGCTTATTGCGCAAAACGGACGCGTGGGAAGGCATTACTATCGTCCTCCCGGCGGCGGCTCGCAACGATGTTCCCCGAACCATGTAAGACAGACCTTAACGCTTTGGGGCATGATTGCGACTAATCAGCGCTACGGATTTGCTTACACGGATGGCACCGGATATCAGACGCGAAATCTTAACTATGACGGGAGCTTGCTTTATGGCCCTCCTCCAAGTTTCCCGCTAACATCCGATCAATATGTAACTCTTATTTGGGAAGAAAAATAACCGCCGGTAAACGCCTGCGGTTTTTTGAAAAAAACATGATGAACGTTTATTGGGCAAAAGGTCTATAATTTATTCCGCCAGAATATCTTTAAATTTTTGGTCGCGGATATCCAATAATTTCGCCATCTCATCAAAATCCTCCGGAGTGAGTGGCGGGATTTTAATGGATAATGCCGGCTGCCGCTCTATGGGACGGCGCACAGTGAAAAAAACATATCCGCCCCATATAAAAACCGTTAAAAACAAAAGTAATAAAAGAACCGTTCCTCCAAAAATCAAATCCTCGCGGCTGGTACGCGCAAAAAACGATTTTAGCGAAATCCGAGCTGAAATGTTTTTAAGCGAATAAAAAGGCATGATCTTAAGAAGCCTTTACGAATATAGAAATCATCATACGCGCTTCGGGCAGTGTCTTTTTGGATGATCTGCCCGCAACTACGCCTCCTCCACTTGATTCTCCGCTTAACTTTTGATACGCCACCTCATCTATCCTTATATGGTAGGGCAAAAGCTCTAAAAGCCGAATATAGCGAAATACTCCTACGCGAGTTCCGTCTATAATAACACGGAAAACAAGTTCATCTCCTTTTTTGCTTTTTTCCGAGTCAAAATCAAGCGCGACGGCATTTCCTGTGGCTTTGGCAGTGTTTTCCAGGGTCTCGATGAATTCTAGCGGTTCATCCCGGCGCACCAAAAATTTTTGAATGCGCGTAAGAGTTGATTCGCGAGATTTAAGGAGCGAGGCAAGTTCGCGTACTGCCTCACGCTCCTTTTCCAGTTGTTGTATACGCTCTCTGATTAACCCAAGTTTTATAAAGGAATTATCAATTGTTCCGGAAAACCACCAGAATAAAACAGCAGACGCGATTGCAGTTGACGCATAAAGTATGACCATTGAGATAAATCTTTTGGAAGACATACGAGGGTTTTTTAGATTAGACCTACTGCGTAAAGATTTTCGTCACGAAATTCTGAAATTGCAGTAGATTAATCTTTACGCAGTAGGTCTATTTAAGTTTTAAATATCATCGGAGGGTATAGGGCGGTTTTAATTTGCCCTGCATGGTGAAATTTATGTTTGTTTCGCGGACAATATTGGATATCGGAAATGAAATATCCTGGAACATACTGGCGTCGCGGAGCGTTTTCTCAAAGCGCAGAAGATTTCGTCTGGTTGTTGCGATTCCGGTAATGGCGACATCCCCCTGTTTTTTTACCGTAAGCGATATAAGCGTGATGCCGGATCCGGTATTCTCAAAAAATTTTTCAAGCATAGTTGATGCGGTTGCGGGAGTCGAAATAAAGTCGCGGATCAATTTAATGCGGTTTTCGGCCGTACGTATTTTCTGCAATTCCGCATCAATGTTCAGGTTCCGGGATGCGGCCTCTTCGACGTTAAGTGATCGTTCTAATTCCCGTTCTTCCAATAACAATGAAAAGTATATCGGAAAAATCAAAACTATGGCCAGCGCACAGGCTGATAAAATTCCCGTGGTAAAAAACCGTATAATTCTCTGCGTTTCTTCGTGCCACACTCCTTCTTTTTCCGCGGACGGCAGTAGGTTGATGGTTAACATATCTGTTATCAACGAATAACGAATTTATTTCGAATTTACGAATAAACGAATGGTTCGATGCTACTCACCATGAATTCGCTTATTCGATTATTCGTGCGGGATTCGATATTCGTTGATGGAATTATATTATTCCCCGTAGCGCCAATCCAATCGCGGTGGAATAGGCGAGCGATTTATTTTTAGGCATGGGGGGGATCGCAGGAATCATTTTTTCTCCAAACGACTCAAACGGATTGCCTCGGCGCACCGGTATTTTCAGTATGCTCGAGAGATGCATTTCCAGTCCGTCTAGGTTGGCGTTTCCGCCGGTAAGGATTACCTCGGCCACTTTTATTTCCGCATTGTGCGCGTGTTCAACATATCCTTGGTAATATTCGGATGCGCGTCTGATTTGATCCGCGAAAACAGATAAAGCCGGCGCCAGCGCCCCCCAGATTTTTCCTTCATAGGCCGTTTTTTTAAGTCCGATTTCCATTTTTATTTTTACAGCTTCTTCTAGTGAAATATCAAGCGCGCGGGATATGTTTGTGTCAAATGTGTTTCCCCCGAGATCAACAGTCGTGGTAAAAACAATCGCGCCCGCCGAAATAATTGTCAAGCCAATTTTGTTTCTGCCAACATCCGCCACGGCTCGTACCAAATTATCCGCATGTCTACGCCGCACAGCTCGGATGATTGCCTGGGATTCAAGTTCCATGGCAGATATGCGTATGCCGGCGGATTTTAAAACCCTGACGTACGATTCCACTATTTTTTTGGGAAATGCCGTGACCAGCACGTCAATGTGATCTTCATTCCAAGCTACGGATTGTTCAATAATTTCATAATCATATATCAACTCGTCTATCGGAACCGGAATATTTGCTTCGATTTCCCAGCGTATGGCGCCTCGTATGTCTTCGCGCTTGATTTTGGGCAGCTGCAGAAGACGCACGTAACTCTTTTCTTCGGGAAGTGAAACGACCATAAAAGAAGAACGCGTTTTCCGTCCTTCTCGAGCAAGCCATCCGCTAAAAATTTTCACCAAATCCGCTTCTTTTTGTATCTCGCCGTTTATAATGATCCCTTCCGGAATTTCAATTTCTCCGAATAAGTCAAATCTGATTTTATCCTTTACTTGTAAAAACCGCAGGTATTTTATGGTGCGATCCGAAATATCCAGCCCCATGGTAGGAAGACGGATAAATGGATTAACGAACTGAAATACCTTTGTTTTTAGGCGGCTCGGCATATATTTCATTTTAACACCAAAAAGCTTTAAATTCGAATCAGAAACTTTCTAATGACTAGGATTTAGGCGTTTTAGAACAATTAGGTTAATTAGAATAATTGGGTCAATTTATTTTACTCCACTGCTTTCCAATATTTTACATCATAGCCCCCGGATGGTCCGGCCGAAAACTTGACGTTTTGCAAACCAATTTCATACTGTAAGACCGCGTTATTTTCCAAATGGACCTTTTTCCCCACAAGCTCGCTCACCTGGACATTATTATGGAGATATATCATTCCTTCTCCGGCATAAAAAATTGCTCCAGCCGCATTATTATGAAGATCAATTGCTGATCCGTGGTGGCCTCCGCCCGCGGCATTGGTAAGAAACATAATATAGCTTCCGGGACTTCCGGATCCGGAAAACGAACCATTATTGCTTAAATGAATTGTTCCGTCGGCTACGATAAGCCCGGATGTGTCTCCGTAAGAAGGGCTTAATTGCACGCGGGCGTTATTGGAAATATCAACATATCCTTGCACCCAAAGGGTTCCGGTCAGGGTAAGTTTTTGTCCTCCAGAACAGCTTTTGTCTAAAATCAAATTCCCCGTAATCCGTTTGGGGCCGAGGGACACGTCGCATTGGGTGGGAGCATAATCGCCGTTGGCAAGGCAAACGGGCTGTACGCATGTTCCGCCGGTGCTCGCGTCATTTTTCCATCCCTGGATGGTTGAAGATGCGATGGGCAATGGCAGATAACTCGGATCAGTAGGCGGCGTGGTTGGAGTTGTCTGCGAGCCCAAAACAGTGCATGATGTTTTGGCATTGAAAGACGCATTTCCGTTTACCGTGCAATTTGAAATAGAGTTGGCGTTTATATCGCCGCCCACAATTCCATTATCAAACGTATAGGCATTCACGTCGCCGTTTACGTCCGTATTTTCAATAATATGGGCATTGGCGTTTCCGCCGATAATCAGATCACGTATTTGGCGGTCAACTCCTCCCATGAATACGCGGAAATTAAGATCCCCACTCACATTTATCCATCCGCCTGTACTCCAATTATCAGTGCGTTTAGGCGAGCCGCGGGTATATCCTGCCGCAGAATCCCGCCCCCACGCCAAATAGTTTGAATTGTCCAGCGACGCATCTATTACCATCCAATAGGTCGTATTTGCGCTTAAATTCGGGGTATTTAGGAGTTCGAAACTTATCCAGGAATATGATGACCCTATAACAGCTGTATTTATAGTAGTGGATGCCAATATGTCCGAAGGATTTGTACTTGGAGAGCCGGAGCTGTCGCGTGTAAGATACAGCATGGCGTTTGCGGGATTCCCGATTTTTTTCAGATAAAGTTGGATCTTGGTTGTGCGATCTGTGATAGTCGGTTGGAAACTTTGGGCGGCATCTATATAAGGATCGGATTCGGTGCAATTGGCATCCAAGCACTGAACGAACAGGAGATCGCCGTTGGGGCTGTCATAATAACTTATGCGTCCCAAGTCGCCGGAAGCAAGGCCGAGTGAAGAATATTTTCCCACGGTCGGCGCCGAGTCCGCAGTAGTGATTATTTTCCCGGTGCAATCGACGTCGGTACAGCGCGCATACCGGAGATCTCCGCTTGAACTGTAATAATAACTAATGCGTGGAAATCCGTCGGATCCTAATGCCAGCGACGTATATTGTCCGGTGGTTCCCGAAGAATCAACCGTGGCGATATTTTTTGAAGTGCAATCCGCATTGGTACAGCGCACAAATTTTAAATCATCATTGGTTTCGTTATAGTAACTTATGCGCGCAAATCCGTCGGAACCCAGCACGAGCGACGTATATTTGCCGACATCGCCCGAAGAATCTACCACGGTAATAACTTTAGTAGTGCAGTCGGCATTGGTACAGCGTATAAATTTCAAATCTCCTCCGGAATCAGCATAGTAACTTATGCGCGCAAAATCATCCGATCCCAATGCAAGAGATATATACTCTCCGACATTTCCGGAGGATTCGACGGTGGTTAAAATCTTGGTAGTGCAATCCGCGTTGGTACAACGGGCGTATTCCACGTCTTCGTTCGAGTCGTCCCAATAAGCGATTCGCGCAAATCCGTCGCTTGCCATTTTTATAGAACTGAAATCCCCCATATTGCTTGCGGCATCCACCAGAGTCACAACAGCGCTTGAACAATCGGCATTCAGGCAACGGGCAAACTTCAAATCATCATTGCCGTCGTGATAATAACTGATTCGGCCAAATCCATCCGATCCCAATGTCAAAGAAGTCACCTCACCAATAACTCCTCCGGTATCTACGGCGGAGATATTTTTGGCGCTGCATAAAGCATCAAGACAACGTACAAATTTAAGATCGCCGTTGGTTTCATCCACATAACTTATGCGCGCAAATCCGTCGGAACCCAGCACGAGCGACGTATATGTGCCTACATTTCCGGTAGAATCTACAAGGGCAGTTGCGCTTCCGATTGTCATGCCAACATTAAGATCGGTATTTTGTGTTTCCCAGGATTGGTTTATCATCGGCTGCTGTCCCACGGCCACGAATGCATCTCCGGTTATAGTTGCGCCGGCATCGCCGATTATATCTCCGTTGGAATGGACGCTCCCCTCAATCCGGGAATTATTCATCATTTCAAGGCCTCCGTCTCCTACCTGCGCTCCGTAAGGAAAATTGGTTCCCGATACCGTGGTATCAATTCGTGTTTCAAAATTTTGCTGGATATTTTGCCAAACGCCCTCTGTTCTGATAAAACGCTGGGTTCCGGATGCGGTAATTAGAATTGTGGTTGTTCCGTTTCCTACAGCTAATGTTTCGCCGCTGGTAATTTGTTTACCGGCTACTATGCGGTAAATCGCGTCTTCCATTCCGCCTTCGGATATATAGCGCGATTCAATGGAGCGCGCAAAAAGCTGGCTCATGTTTACCTCGCGCACGGCAAAAAATGTGAAGCCCCCTATCACCGTAAGAGAAATAGTGACGACGAGAATCGTGGTGATTAAAGCAGCATAGCCGTCCTGCAGGACGGAAATTCTAAATTCTAAACTCGAAATTCGAAACAAATTAGAAATTCTAAATTCCCAAATTTTAAACACTTCTTGTTTTATATTTTGGATTTTAGTCATTGGGATTTGTTTCGGATTTAGGATTTCGTGCTTCGGATTTTAACTTAATAGTTTCCTCTCATCGCCATCGTAGAATTTAAAGTAATTGATGTCGCGAATTTTGGACGCGCATAATCGACTTCCAGCGTAATTTTCACGGTTTCCACTTCTAATCCCTGCATAATGCGCTCTAGCCGGAATTTGGCGATATTCACCGATGCGGCCGAGAGCGCCACGGATGATTCACCTTCTTGGCGCATCCACATTCTTCCGTTATCTATCCAAAAATCCACAAAGGCGGTTGGGTGTTCCGGTGCGGGATTGGCCGGAGTCACCAGAGAAAGCTGGCCGGCGTCTTGGTTAAAACGCGACGTGGGGCCGTAAACCTCGCGGGAATCCGCAACCGTTTTTTCAATTGTTTCAAGAATCAGCCGGGCGTTGGAAATTACCTCGCGTTCGGCCCGGGCGCGATGATAGGTATTGACGATTTGAATCAAAAAATCAATTGCGAGTACCGAAACCAGTCCGAGAATTGCGATATAGACGGTAATTTCAATTAGAGAAAATCCCCCCCGTAAATTTTCAATTATCAATTTTCTAATTTTCAATCAATTGCTCAATGATTCAATTTTCAATTGAAAATTCGTAAATTTGAAAATTCATTGAAAATTGAGCATTGAAAATTGGAAATTACTGCAAATCATACACTCTAAACCCATAATCATATTGATCCAGAAGTTGTCCGGCATCTGCCGGATTGGAAAGCCGCCCGACATAGCGGCGCGCATCTCCTCCGGCATAGGGACTGGATGCGGTTTGCAGATAACCCCAGCGGATTATTCCGAATGATCCGGAGCCGGCGTCGGTAGATGGCGGAATGCTTCGTAAGCGGATGGAATATTGGGTTGCGGCGCTAAGCGCAATCGGATCAGGGAATCTGAATGATACCCAAGAATACGTTGTGCTGGAAATTGTGGATCCCGTAATAATTTGCGAGGCGCCCAGTATTGATCCAGTCGGACTTGGGCGTAATTCCGCATATATATCGGAAGGATTCATGGTGGTGCGGCGGAGGTATAGTTCTATACTGGAGACCTCAATTACGCCTGCGGTGGTGAAAGTTTGCGCCGGATCGCCGTCGCCGGCATCATTGGACGGGAAATTCGCCAAATTACCGTCGGTTGTGGATCCTTCAAAAAATATCGTTTTGGTTTCAACTGTGGGCGATAATGATTCACGGAAATTTGTAATATAAGAAACAATACTTACAGTTTTGGACGTGCTCGTTGCCACAGCAGTGATTTTTTTGGTATTGGCGTCCAGGGTTCCTCCGGATGCGGCAATTTTATCCAGGGCATCGCGGTATACGTCATTGATATATATGTAGCGCGAATATTTGCCGTTTATCAGTCCGCTTGGCGAAGAAGCTAATTTCCACTTGCCGTTTTCAAGTATGGGATAATATGGGGTGCTGGCCGCAAGCGGCGCGACATTATTTGTCCAGGATTCGTCCCGAATCGCCCGCATGGCTTCTGCCGCTTCTCCGGCAAGAAGAGTAAGCTCCAGATTTTCTTTCTGAACGCGCAGGAGCCGCACGGCCGAAATCCCGGCTTGCAAAAATCCGAAAAGCGAAACCATGATGATTGAAGTGACGATAACAACCTCAATCAGGCCAAAACCTACATTTTTATTTATTCCTTTTTTCATTATGGATGTACGTTTATTCTATAGCGTGGTTGAGGTGATATGATTTGGAAACAATGGGAGGGCGAAGTTGCTTGGTTTCCGCGTAATCGCGGAAAACTTCGCCCGACCTTTAGCGAGGCGGCCGCCGGAGCCGCCGAGTCGTGTTTCCAAATCATATCGCCGAAGACACCACACGCTCTTTTACGGCTCACTCATAGTTCCTCCATACGCCCCCACCGTTACCGTTGTACAATTCGCTTCGTAAGTCGCGACATCGCGAGTGTCAAAGGCGATTTTCAACTTTTTAGTATTGTAACGGCAGTCGCGGTCTATTGAAAGAATCGTATTGGCGCCGTCAAGCGCGGTGGTATGTATGCGCAAAACCTGATTTTGTCCGCCTATGTAAAAATTTCCCGACCAGTCAAATTTTGTTTGCCCTCCGCTGAAGTAGGGCGCCATGGGAATGGTTTGCACAATATCAGGATTCGGAGGATCAGAAAAAGTAAGAATCATATTAGTGTATCCCTGCAAACTCCACCCGAGGCTGAAAGAGCGATGACGCGTATCTACAATGCGCGTGCCAGCGGGTGTTTGCGCCGCGCCGGTTTGATATATTTTCCCCGAGTTATCAATGGATACGGAAAAGGAAATGGAGGCGGCAGTACGCACCCTTACCGCAAAACTTCCGGCTTGATCCGTACGCCCGGTTATTCTTTTAAAAATTACATCAGATCCGCCTCCGGTCAGCGCAATATCGGCGATTTCCAGGCGCGCCGGAATGGAAAAATTCTGCGTAAATGTCGCGCCGGCATATGAGGTTCCGCGAAAAAGTACGGCTTGTCCCTGTTCCAAATGCACGCCCCAGGCGGAATTATCCTCCCCGCCGATTGATTTGGATTGAGCGAGGCGCAGAACAGATATCATGTCTTGTCCGGACACTATCGCCTCCCTTACGTTTCGCGAATTCACGAAAGAAACCAAAGCCATCCCGGAGATCAAAGCTAAAACAGAGATGGAAATAAGGACTTCCAATAACGTAAAACCTTCATTTAATTTTTTACTTACGCCCATCATAAAAATTTTTGCATGGTCGAACCCCGCCTTTTTCCGCGAACTGAAGGAGAGGTTCCCTTTGTGAGCGGAAAAGGCGGGGCGAGGGAACCGCGCAAAAATTTACCCCCCTACATTTCCAAGTGATGAATATATCGGCTGCAGCATAGAAACCGCAAAAAATCCTACGGCAGTACCTATGACTATCATCAGAATAGGTTCAATTATGGTAGACAGGTTCTTGGTGGTATTGGTGACATCCTCTTCAAAAAAAAGCGCTAATCTTAGCATCATGTCCGAGGTTTTTCCGGTTTCTTCCCCGACGCTCATCATTTGCAAGACAATCGGATGAAAAATTCTTGGATATGCGGAAAGAAGCACTGAAAGCTGTTTGCCTTTTTGAATGTCCAGGGCCGCCCCGCCGACCGCTTTTTGGAAAAGCGAATTACCGAGAACGCTTCCGGTAATTTCAAGCGAGCGTACAATCGGAACACCCGAGGTGATAAGGTAGGCAAGTGTCCGGCAAAAACGCGCCGTATTGAATTTAATGATCAGTTCCCCGAAAATCGGAAGCCGTATAGTTATATGGTCAAAAATCTTTTTTCCTATTTTGGTTTTCAAGGCGCGCCAAAAAAGAAAAACAAAAAGTATAAAAGCAGTCAAAACCCATAACAGATAATCAGCGGCAAGTTCGCTGGTAAAAATAATAATGCGGGTGGAAAGCGGCAATTCCACTCCCAGATCCTTAATAACCGCGGTGAGCGACGGGACCACATAGATCATCATAAGCGTTCCGATAACCATCAGGGCGATTAAAATAACGGCCGGATACATCATGGCGCCACTTACGCGTTTGCGCAGGTCATAGTCCTTTTTCATTTGATTTGAAAGCAATTTAAGAACCAATGTTAATTTTCCGGATGCTTCTCCGGCCCCCACCATATTTATAAAAAGATTTCCGAATACTTTTTCGTGTATGCGCAAAGAATCGGCAAAGGGCGTGCCTTTTATCACGGAATTATTGACATCCGAAAGTATTCTGCGAAATTTCGGATTGGCCGACTCCTGTATCAGGGCCTCCATGGCGCGCGTTAGAGAAAGTCCGGCAGAAATCATGACCGCGAGGTTCCTGGCAAAAAACATCCGCTCCACCAGGCTGATTGGCAGGAACTTAGATGTTATCTCATTCAGGTTTATGGCAACATTAAGCGAAGACAGCGAAAAGGGCTTTTTTTCTTTGGCCTCGAGCAAAAACAAACTTTCCAATTTCAAGGCCTGTGCCAGAGTTTTCTCATTTTCGGCCTCCCGGTCCCCCTTAACAACTTCGCCGTTTTGTTTGGCTGCAGAATAGATATAAATAGGCATTACTTTTATTATACCAAATGTCTTGAGAAAGCGCGATATTCATGTTAGAATCAAGTATAAATGGTGGGTTGGTTGAGTGGGCGAAATGATTGACAATCGTTTCGCGGGCGCACATTACATTGGGTATAAAACGGAGGCGTGGCTGAGTGGCCGAAAGCGGCTCCGTGCTAAGGAGTTAGAGGAGCAATCCTCTCGCAGGTTCAAATCCTGCCGCCTCCGTTTTGTACCTATAAACGCGCCCGGGGTTTTTGCCAAGTTGTGGCAAAAACAAAGCAACGGTTTGCTAAACCGTCGGGGTCTAAAAAATCCCACAGAGGTTCGAATCCTCTACCCACCGCCGGTTAGGAAATGCTCAGTCTGCAAACGACATACCAACAAACTGGAGTATGTAAGGATGTTTTCAGGGCGCCTTCGCGAATACGCCACCCGTGCGGCGTATTTAAAAAAAATTAACAAGAAAACATTCTAATATTCTGCAGAATGTTAGAATGTTTTCTGTACCGAAGCGGAAACGCAAATCGCTAAAGCACCTGTTATACTAAAGGCTGATCTGCAACTAGCGGAAAAACAAATCGGCTCGAACCATATTTTACCCGCCTGCCGGCAGGCAGGTCGGCGTGACCCGCTTGCCCGTCCGTAGCCTTGCGCGTAGGAGGGAGTAATTGATGAGGTAGCGCGACCCACGGGGTTACTGCCGATAATAGGTTAAACAAAATACCAGCCACTACGCTGGTATTTTGTTTAACCTATTATCGGCAGTAACCCTGTGGGTCGCGCTACCTCATCGATTACTCTGGTCGCGCCGATAAAAAGTTGTCAATGCGGAGGAGGTGGGATTTGAACCCACGATACCGGTAAAGGTATGCCATCTTTCCAAGATGGTGCACTAGGCCGCTATGCGACTCCTCCAATTGCAAGAAAACTCTATCACTTCTCCAAAAATATTCCCAGCCAGAGAATAGTCAGCCCAAAGCTGAAAAAATTTTCCATTTGAGAAACAAAAAATCTTCCTGTGGAAATT
>JACPBG010000006.1 GCA_016180435.1 Candidatus Sungiibacteriota bacterium | reverse complement strand
CGATGTCTCGCCGAAGCTTTAGCGAAGGCGGACGATGTCTCGCCGAAGCTTTAGCGAAGGCGGACGATGTCTCGCCGAAGCTTTAGCGAAGGCGGACGAGAGTTGCTACAATGCAGAAGTGGTATAATAGTTTCTTATCTTCTCTAATTCGCGCGAATGGTTGAATAGTTGGGAAACCCGTGATAGTATATGGTAAATATGGACCAAGATATAAAAGAATTGGAACGGATAATAAAAGCGTTTGCCAACCGGAGGCGCCTGGCGATCGTCCGTTATTTGATCCGGACCAAAGAGGCAACGGTAGGAAAAATTGCTGAAGAAATAAATCTTTCGTTCAAGGCAACCTCGAAACATTTAGGCATCCTTTTGGCTGCCGATATTTTGGAGAAAGAACAGCGAAGTTTGGAAATGTGGTATAGGATTGCATCCGTACAGAAAGCAGCCATACGTGCGCTTACCCGCCTTCTTTAATTGGTAAAAAGTTTATGGGCATCTATTCTCTAATTCGCGCGAATTAGAGAATAGATGTTTGCGACAATTTTGCAGTATGCCGGAACTTCCTGAAGTAGAAACCATTGTTCGTTACCTCCGGCCGCGGATTTGCGGGCGGAGGATTTTAAGTATGGAGTCCGGCACCATGCGGCTTTTTCGAGGGAGCCATCATCAACGAATAACGAATCCGAAACGAATTTACAAACACACAAAACGCACCGTTATTGGGAAAGAAATTAAGAATGTTAAACGCTTTGGGAAAAACATTGCGCTCGTGCTTTCTTCCGGCGACAATCTTTTAATCCATTTGATGATGACCGGGCAGATTTTATTGAATCCTAAAGATAAAAAACCGCATGATCGGATGGAAATGCGGCTTTCCGGAGGAACACGCTTGATATTTAATGATACAAGAAAGTTTGGCAGAGTGCGTTTGGTTAAAAATCCGCAAAGTTTAGTCGGGTCAGATCCTTTGCGAATTCGGTTCAATGATTTTAATAAGCTGGTGAGTTCGCGAACCGGCGCCCTAAAAAGTGTTTTACTAAACCAACAAGTTCTGTCCGGGATCGGCAATATCTATGCAGACGAGGCGTTATGGAGCGCAGGAATTCATCCCTTGCGTAAGGCATCGGATTTGAGCGCGACAGAACTTAAAGGACTTTACCGCGCTTGCCGTAGCGTACTGAATACAGCTATAAAGAAAGAGGGGACAACGTTTCGCGATTATCGCAAACCGGATGATTCGGAGGGGGGATATTATGCGATTCGCAAAGTTTATCAGAGAACCGGAGAGAGATGTTCCCGCGACGGCGCAATTATTAAACGGATCGTCATAGGACAGAGAGCAACGCATTATTGCCCGAAACATCAGGTATGATGCCAATCCGATGCGAATTTAATGCTAATCTACAAATTGCGAATAGGGATAAAGTTTATTCGCAATTCGCTAAATTGGCATAAGATTTGTAGATTGGCATCACATTTCATGATCATAGTATTATACGGTCCGGACACTTACCGGAGCCGGAAAAAATTGAATGAAATTATTGCCGAATACCGGGGAAAAACCGGGAACGATTTTAATTTGCATCGGTTGGATGCCAAGGATGATAAGATGGAGAATATAAAGCTCGTGTGCGAGTCCGGCTCGCTTTTTGAATCAAAAAAACTTGTGGTGATTGAATACGCGGTTTCCGCCGCCGAATCGTTTCAGCACGTTAAGTCCGCGGTAGAAGCCGTAAAACATGCCTCCGACATGATTTTGATTTTATGGGATGGCGCGCTGGATAACGATGCGCGCGGGCGTTTAAAAGAAATTCAAGCTACGGATGCAAAATCGCAGGAATTTCGTACTTTGGCTTCGCGCGAGTTTAGAAAATGGATGGAGGAAGAGGCACGGATGCGGGGGGTTACATTGATACAGGAAGATTTTTTGCGATTTGCGCAGTATGGAGCGGATTTGTGGAGAATCGCAAATGAGCTTGATAAAATGGCGCTTCGGAACGGCCGCGGCACATTGGCGGATCAGCCGTCGTCGGCGGGGCCGTTAACGATTTTTGATCTCGGAGATTATTTTTTCACATCCCGTACGAAAGCAGTCGCCGCACTTTTCAATTTGTATGATCGCGGGGAAGATGAATTTAATACTTTCTCGTATTTATCAAATCAGGCCCGTAATGTGCTTTTGGTAAAAGCGTGTGAGGAACAGCGGAAATCTCCGCCCAAATCCATCGCCCCGCATCCGTATGTTGTAGAAAAGGCATCAGGAATTGCGCGCACCATATCCATTCCGGGACTACAAAACGGATTGCGAAGATTTTTTGAGGAGGATTTTAAAATAAAAATCGGCCTGTCCAGGCCGAAAGAATCATTGGTGCATATGTTATTCTCGTAATTTTGGTTTTACGGCACGGGAAACCAATTTAGCCAGCCGCGACTTTAAGCGGCTGGATTTATTTTTTTTGATGGCATGGGTTTTGGCGGCTTTATCCAGCGCCTTGTAAAGCAAGGGGAGGAGTTTTTGGGCATCATCAATTTTGCCGGATGTTAAGGCCTTTTTAATGTTGTTTACCGCTCGTTTATACGCCTCTTTTTTTCGGAGGTTTTGAGTATGGCGCCTTACGGATTGGCGCAGGGCTTTTTTAGCTGATTTTGTAATCGGCATGGTTATTTTCTTCGATAAAGATTTTTGTAGGCTTTATCGCGCGTATCAATATCATATGGCGATATTTCCCGTTTAGTATGGTCAACCCAGAAAAATATTCTCCAATCGCCTATGCGGATTTTATGTAAGCCGCGGAGATCTGGCGGCAAATTTCCCATGGGTGCGCCAATAAGTTCGGGATTATCAGCTAAGCGTTCCAGTGTTCCGGCTATGCGCTGTTTGTCGCCTTTCGGGAGTTTAGCAAATGATCGCTCAAAAATGTAGTGCGGCTGTATATTATATGCCATGTTTTGCTTTTAATTTCTGCCAGTCACTGAAGTTCCCGCCTTTATGGGATGCGCGGATACGCCGCATTTTTTTTATAAAACGGGCATCGGTGCTATAAAGAAAATTTTCCAACGCATCCTCAATGGCGCTAAATCTGCGTCCGGTTTCTATTAAATCCTGAAAAAGTTGCTTGGGGATTTGTACGGTAGTCATATGCCTAAATATTAGCGCACGGTAAAAATTTTGTCAATAAAACAAAATTGCGCCGTTTGGGGGCGCGGTTAAAACTACCAAGGAATATCATCTTCTAATTCGTGAGGTTCTATGTGTGGTCTTTCACAAGGCGAGGTCGCCCAGGATGGGTCGGCAAACCACATGTTTGGTTTTGTGGGAATCACCTCCACGTCCAATTTTATTCTGAACGACTCCAATTGTTGATACAGACGGTAACGCAACTGGTGATAAAATTCTTCCCCTCGGTCGTTGTAAATAAATGTGATATGAAGTTTTGCTCCGGTATGTTGTTCTATCGCAATTCCGCCGACATCCATATCAGAGAATGGTCCACTTGCGATTCTGTCTGGGCATTGATTCATCGAAACCCACGCTTCTTTACATTTGCGTTCTATTTCTTTTATGGAGTGTTCATTTAAGTCCCATAATCGTGAAACTCGAATTAAGACAAATACCATAAATACCCCGAATTAAGTGAACTTTCCGGACTATAGCAAATTATCTCCGTGTGGTCAAGATTTTTATGTGATCTCGGATTTTTGCCGCAAGTTCAAAGTTCATTTCTCGCGACGCCTTTTTCATTTCGCGCTCCAGGGATTTTATGATTTCTTTGGCCGGGCCCTCGGGTAAAGGAAATTCGTCCTCTTTTTTTGCTTCTTCCAGAAGAGATTTTCTGATTTCCTTTTTGATTTGTACGGGCGTAATTCCATGTTCGCGGTTATAATCTTCCTGAATTTTACGGCGGCGGTTTGTCTCGTTGATTGCCGCACGCATGGAACCGGTCATCGCATCGGCATAAAGAATCACTTTCCCGTCTATATGCCGCGCTGCGCGGCCCATGATTTGTAAAAGAGTGGTGACGTTGCGTAAAAATCCCTCTTTATCCGCATCCAGAATTGCGATAAACGATACTTCGGGAAGATCCAGCCCTTCCCGTAGCAGGTTTATACCCACTATTACATCATGCTCTCCGGTTCGCAGTTTTTTTAGTGTCTCCGGACGTTCCAGGGTTTTTACTTCCGAATGAAGATATTCGGCTTTAATTCCGGCCTCGGTCAGATATTCGGCGATGTCTTCGGCCAGGCGTTTGGTTAATGCCATAACAAGCGAGCGTTCGTTTTTTGTAATTCGCTTTTTAATTTCTGCAATCACATCTCGGATTTGATTTTTGGTTGGCCGAACCTCAATTTGGGGGTCAAGAATGCCAGTGGGTCTTATTAACTGTTCTACGATACAGGGATCCGATCCCTGTATTACAGGGATCGGATCCCTGTATGATTGCTTACTTATCTGCAACTCATATTTAGTTGGAGTTGCGGAGGCATATATAATTTGTCGCATTTTCTTTGAAAACTCCGGAAATTGAAGCGGGCGGTTATCAAGCGCCGAAGGCAGACGGAATCCGTATGCTATAAGCGTTTCTTTGCGCGAGCGGTCTCCGGCATACATTCCGCGGATTTGGGGGATGCTTGCATGCGATTCGTCAATGAAGCAAAGCCAGTTACTACGAGGCTTAGCCTCGTAATCTGCGAGGCTAAGCCTCGTCAGGCCGTATGCGTAATTAAAATAGTCGATTAAGGTGTGGGGCGGAGTGCCGGGTTTGCGGAAATCAAGTTGTCGGGAATAATTTTCAATGCCGTTCACGTACCCGGTTTTTTCCAGCATTTCCAAGTCAAATTCCGTGCGCTGTTTCAGGCGCGCGGCCTCCAGTATTTTCCCCTGTTTTTTCAATTCCGTCAGGCGTTCTTTTAATTCTTGCCTTATGTTTGCGATTGCAAGATTTAGAGTATTAGTAGGGGTTACAAAATGTTTTGCTGGGAACACCCGGCAAGAACTTAGAACATAGAACTTAGAACTTAGATTCAAGGAGCGTTTTTTTATGGTTATTATTTTTGATTTGTCCAATTCTATGTATATTATTTCTTCGCCGGACGGGAGATAAATCTCTATAATATTCTCACGGGTGCGAAAGTGTCCTTGGCGAGGGTCAATAGGATTTCGCGCGTATTGCAGCATGACAAGGCGTTTTAATAATTCTTGGCGGGAGATTTTATCGCCGACTTTAAATTCAATGGACGCTTTTTTATATTCTTTCGGGTCTCCGATGCCGTAAATGCATGAAACCGAGGCGACTATTATGACGTCGTTGCGTGAAAGGAGCGAGGCGGTGGAGGCGTGGCGCAGGGCATCAATCATCTCATTGATTTTTGCATCTTTTTCAATATAGGTGTCGGTTTGGGGAATATATGCCTCGGGTTGGTAGTAGTCGTAATAGGAAACGAAATAATGCACCGCGTTTTCCGGAAAAAATTCGCGAAATTCCTGGTAAAGCTGCATGGCCAGGGTTTTATTGTGTGATATCACCAGCGTTGGTTTTTGCACGCGTTCAACCACATTGGCCATAGTGAATGTTTTTCCGGAGCCGGTAACTCCCAGAAGTGTTTGATGCTGTACTCCCATATTTAAATTCGCCGCAAGTTTTTCAATTGCATTTGGTTGGTCACCAGTTGGTTTAAATTTTGAAAATAGTTTGAAGCTTGACATTTTTGTGGTAGTTTGCCATGCTTGAGCAAGCACTTTTAGGGAAAGGCAAAAACATGAAATTGGAAATAATTATCGTGGGAACCTGTGAGATTTGCGAGTATCGGTTTTCTTCACCCGACGTCATGGAGGTTCAGAGAAAGACAAAAGAATGTGAAGATAAGGGCGGGAATTACCCTTTTCTGTTTAAACCCGGCGAGCAGATTAAAAACTCTAGCGGCATGTTTCTTCGTACTGTTGTGCGTAGTTACTACGCGAAAGAAACGCATCTTCCCATGTATTCGATTGGATTTATGGAATCGTCGGATGATGCATCTTTGGCTTTCGCCGCGTCAGACATAGAAAGTGATTTTCAGACTAGTTAATGGGCCGAAATAACCTTCCGGCTTTTTTTATTCGGTTTAAGTTTGACGCCACGCCGATTTGCGGTTACCATTCGGTTATGTTCTTTAAAACTTAGAGGTATTCGGTGGGGCAAATACATGAGATCCCTGAGCCGTTCTGTTATTGGCGCATGCGTGATGCTATATACGCGTTTTTGTTGTTACTTATTAGTTATATCGGGTTGGGGAGTGTTTTAGTCTCATCGCAACAATTTGTGCCGGAATCGCAGCTGATACCCGAGCAGATTCTTATTTCTTCTACCATGGTAATCGCATATTCTGTTGTATTTGCCTTATTTCTGTGTGCGAAGAATTTGTCGTTTGCAGCTCTGGGTATAGTTTCTGTGGGGGCACTCAGAAATTCATTCTCAGATAAGTTATTTATAACTTTAGCGGGCGTAATCATTGGATATGTCTGGATAATTAATGCTTGGCCCTATATTTTTAGCGAGTTTACGATAGTTCACCCGCCCCTGACTATGAATTTTTATACACTTTTATCCGTGACATTTTCAGTGGCGTTTATACCTATATGTGAAGAACTGTTTTGGCGGGGAATAGTAACATCTGCTATTTATAATTTTGTGGGGCGCAGTGGGTTTGCCATTTTTGTTTCGGGAAGCTTGTTCGCAGCCATGCATTTTTGGGAAAATTCCGCCGGAATCGTTGGCGTATTACTTCGTCTTCCCATAAGCATTATATTGACTTTTCTTTATTTAAGGACTCGTGAAATTTATACCCCGATTATAGCCCATGTGTTATGTAATTTGACTGCTTTTAGCGTTTTGCTCATTTACTGATGGCATATATAAGAATTTTATGCCAGACACCCCCAGAAGGTGTTAAGAAAAAGTGCGAGATTTATTATTGTCAGTGCGCCTTGCGCGCTTTTTTATTTGGCGGAAAAATGGTAATCTGGATACATCAACGAACAGCAAATCCTTTGTGAATTCGATTCGTTTATTCGTGCATAATTCGTTATTCGCTGATGATATATGATTTCTTTTCTTGAGGGCACAATTGAATTTAAAGGCGCAAAATTCGTGATTGTAAAAACCGACGGCGGGGTGGGATATAAAGTTTTTTTATCCGAAGAGACAATGCATAAAATACCAGAAAAAAATGAAAAAATCAAACTCTGGACTCATCTTCAGGTTCGCGAAGATGCGCTAGAACTTTATGGTTTTTTGAATTTTGCCGAGCTTGATCTTTTTCAAACACTTAATAGCATTTCCGGCATTGGTCCCAAAAGCGCCCTGGGGGTTTTGAATATCGCGCCGGTGGATACAATTAAAAAAGCCATTGCCGCGGGCGATACTTCATATTTGACGCGGGTCTCCGGTATTGGCAAAAAAACCGCGGAAAAAATCGTCTTAGAATTGCGCGATAAAATGGCGGGTAAAGGAATCGGGGTTGAGGCGCCGGAATTAAAAGAGGAGGCCGACGCGCTGGAAGCGCTGATTTCGCTTGGTTATTCCCAGCGCGAGGCGCGCGAGGCGCTGCAGGCGTTGCCGCGCGAAATTGCCAGTGCGGAGAAACGGGTGAAGGAGGCGTTAAAGAAGTTAGGGAGGAGAAAATAAAATTAACCTAATTATTCTAATTAACCTAATTAACCTAAAGAATCCCTAATAATTAAACGCCCACTGACTAAAAAGTATTCGGGCATTTCATCATTAGATATTGGGATTTGATTAGAATAATTAGAGTAATTAGAAATTAGAATAATTTAGTGATATCGTTTCTTCAATCTTCCGCTTGGGAAAGATTTCAGCAAAGCGTTGGCAGAAGAACGCGGCGCGTTGGCGAGAATCTCATTATTCGGCATAACCTCCCGTTGGGGTTTAATTATTTATACTCGCCCCGGCCCAAGTCAGTGACTAATAATTGGTTGTTGAGCGTAGAAAAATTTGCCAAGGAAGAGGGTGCGATTTTTTTGAAAATAGACCCCGCAGAAAAACTACAAACTACAAACTACAAACTACAAACTACAAAATCTATTCAGCCCAGAGAAACCACGGTTCTTGATTTGGCCAAGTCCGAAGACGAATTACTTTCCGCAATGCACGAAAAAACACGCTATAACATTCGCCTAGCGGAGCGGAGAGGCGTAAGAATCACGAAGCAAGAATCAAGAATCAAGAATGGCGAGCTCGGCGCTTTTTGGAATTTATTGCAAGAAACCGCTGGGCGCGATAAATTTAAAACCCACCCGCGCGAGCATTATGAGAAATTGCTGGCGGTGCGCGACGAGGAGTTTTCTAACGAGATTTTTTTTGCCGAGTACAACGGAAAAATAATTGCGGCGGTCCTTGTAAATTTTTATAAGCCGTCTGACACTGCAACCTATTTGCACGGCGCATCCGGACGCGAATATCGCGAAGTAATGGCGCCGCATCTCCTGCATTGGCATGTTATAAAGGAAGCCAAAGCGCGCGGATTTAAACATTATGATTTTTGGGGCATTGACGAAAAACGCTGGCCCGGTCTTACGCGGTTTAAACTCGGCTTCGGGGGCGCGCAGATAGAGTATCTTAAATCCTTTGATCTAATCTATAGGCCGACAATATATAAATTATACCAATTCCTTCGTAATCTGCGCATATAAATCAGCGAATAACGAATCAATCGCGAATTTACGAATCCGATTCGTTTATTCGTGCGTAATTCGCCATTCGTTGATATAATGTTTTATTACCCCAAGAAAATCCTCTGCCGTCTTATTGTTTTTTCCTCTAGAAGAGGAGCTGAATTTGATGAGGTTATTTGTGAAGAAATGCTGCGGCGTGAAGCAGTTGACTGGCTATATTATGGTCTCGGCATTTTCACCTATTGTTATCTTGCCATACTTTCTGTGTTTTTTTTCCTAAACCTCGACGGTCTATATCCGGTCGTGTTTATTTTTCTGGACGCTCTGCAAGAGCCGTATCTCGGGGCGCTTGGCGTATATGTTCTTTTGAAAGAGGTTCGCAAGCGGCGCCGCGCGTATCCGTCGCGGTATTTCGGCGAATTGTTCGTCGTGCTCTGGGTTGCGATTCTCTTTTTTGCCACGCTGGCCATACTTGTTTCGGACAACTTTCATTTCGGAGAAACGTATAGGATTATATTCATCAACAGCGTTGCCGCGGTTATTATTCTTATTGGAAGTTTGATTAATAAACCATAGTAAAATTAAATTCATCTAATCTCCAATTCACCTAATAAAATTTCTAATGTTCAAATTCTTAATTTCTTTATTCGGAATTTGATTAGAAATTAGGTGAATTAGACAATTAGAAATTTAAGTCCACTTTTGTCGTTTGCCATTTATCTTGTAAAAAAGCTAATTCCACACCCGATTTTTATTCGTCTACAACCCCCATATCATTTCATCCTCGCGTTTTTGGCCGCGCTTTGGTTCCGATTCCCGTCGCGGGATTTTATTGTTATCGGAGTTACCGGCACCAAAGGCAAAACCACGGTTGTGGAATTGATCCACGAGATCCTGCAATCGGGCGGCGGTAAAACCGCCTCTATTTCATCGCTCCGCTTTAAAACCGGAGACGTTGTTATGCCAAACGATAAAAAAATGACCATGCCCGGGCGTTTTTTTGTGCAGAAATTTTTGCGCCAGGCCGTAAAATCCGGATGCCGTTACGCGGTGCTGGAGGTTACGTCCGAGGGGATCAAGCAATTCCGGCACCGCTTTATTAATTTTTCTGCGGCGGTTATGACCAATATTGAGCGCGAACATATTGAGTCGCACGGAAGTTTTGAACGGTACCTTCGGGCAAAATTGGATTTATTCTGGCGTCTTCCCAAAGACGCGGCCGCCATTATAAATCGCGGCGATCCGTTCGCTGGCAGATTTTCTGCCTCGACCGGAGCCAAGAAAATATTTTACGGGAGAAATGAAATCAAGTTTTCTGACAAAATTTATGCCATTCGGGACGTCAAAACCGGAAAGGGCGGGGTTTTTATGGAAATTAACGGACAAGATTTTGCTGTAAAATTGCCGGGTGAGTTTAACCTGTATAATATTCTTGTCGCCGTCACGGTCGGGATTCTGGAGCATATTTCTTTAGAAAAGATATCCGTTGCGCTTGAGAATTTTTCCGGAGTTCCGGGGCGTATGGAGTTCGTTCAAAAAGAGCCGTTTGCGGTTGTGGTGGATTATGCGCATACGCCGCAATCTTTGAGAAACGTATATACATTTCTTAAAGATTGCGGAACCAGTAACCAGTTATCAGTAACTAAACTGATATGTGTATTGGGCGCGGCCGGAGGCGGGCGGGATAAATGGAAAAGGCCGGAATTCGGCAGAATTGCTGCGGAATTTTGCGATTGCATTATTTTGACCAACGAAGATCCATATGACGAAAATCCAGAAGCAATTTTGGACGAAATCGCTTCCGGATTTCCGCAAATTCAAAATTCTAAATCCGAAATTCCAAACAGACCTCAAACGGCAAACAATAAAAAAATTCTTGACCGCAGAGAGGCGATACGCGAAGCACTAAAATTAGCAAAATCCGGAGATACCGTGGTTATAACCGGAAAAGGCGCCGAACCTTGGATCATGGGTCCAAACGGGACTAAAACTGCATGGGATGATAGGGAAGTTGTGCGCGAAGAACTAAAAAATTCGATAGGTTGACGTATTTTTCTCGGTTTGTTATGCTCATTTTGGATATTTGAGAAATTCGGAGTGAAGATGAAGACCGGCCCAGGATATGTTGCAGTAATTACCGGAGCCAACGGGGGCATAGGACGGGAAACCGCCAGGTTGTTTGCAGAAGTGCCCGGCATTGATTTGGTGCTTGTGGATCGTCCTGAAAAGGGACATGAATTGCTTGAATTTACGAGGTCGCTCTCGCGATTGGGGGCTACCCACGGGTATTCGTTAAACAATGTTGCAGATGCTGCTGAAGTTCTGAAAAAGGTCGAATATATTATTGATATTCACGGCCGGATTGATATTTTGGTGAATCTTGCCGGGATACCGCCGCAGAAATTCGGGCCGTTCGTAAAAACTCCCCTTGATCAGATGTGGGAAGTAATTAGGGTGAATTTGGGCGGGACGCTTAACTGGTGTTATGCCGTATTGCCGCATATGCGCGCGCAAGGATATGGCAGAGTCATAAATACTTCGTCAATTGCCGGGCATCGCGGGGACGCGGGAAATCTTGCGTACGCCGCATCCAAAGCCGGGGTAGAGAGCATCACTAAAACTTTGGCGCTTGAGATACCATACAATAAAGACGAATTGTCGCTTGATATCACTGTTAACGCAATAGCTCCCGGGGCAACCAATACACCCATGATCAAGGCAATTCCGCCCGCGTTTTTTGAAAAGGTTAAGGCGCGCGTTCCGTTTAAGCGTTACGGCCGACCGGAAGAGATTGCGGCTGCCATAAAATGGCTGGCTTGCGACGCTCCGCAATATCTGAACGGCGCTATAATTCCGGTTGACGGCGGATGGAGCGCATCGTAACCTCATGTTAATTGTAAGAAAAAATCCACGGAATTCCGTGGATTATTTTTGTATAATTATGCCCTTGACTTTTTTTATCACTGTGCAACCATGAAGGCAGCTATTTTTACATTGGGTATAAGCCATGGATTTCGTCCTGTCTGATGAGCAAGAAATGCTGCGCAATAACTCCGTTGATTTCATTAAGGATGCAAAAGTTGCGGCATGGATCGAGCATGCGTATCAAACCAAGGAATTCCCTTATGATTTTATGCGCGCCGCGGCACATCAGGGGTATTTGGGGATGATGGTGCGTGAGCGTTATGGCGGCGCCGGACTCAATTTTTTGGATGCGCTTATTGCGTTTGGTCCGATTGCTTTTGCCTCCAGTGCCCTCTCTCTTTGCGTCCTGGCGCAGGAAACACTTTTTAATAGCGCTGTAAGACGATTTGGTAGCGAGGATCAGAAAGAAAAATATCTTCCGCGATCGGTCAAAGGAGAACTTTTTGGATGCGTGGCAAATACCGAGCCGGGCGTAGGATCCGACGCCAAAAATATCAGGTTAAAAGCGGAAAGGCGCGGCGATAAATGGATTTTGAACGGCACGAAATGTTTTATTACCAGCGCATCTGTTGCCAAAGCCGCGGTTGTTTCGACTCGTACCGCCAAACGCCGCTCCGGGCATCCCGGGACAACCGCGTTTTTGATTGATGTCGGGGATGGGATGCCGGGATATACGCTTGACCGCGTTGAGGAAAAGATCGGACAGCACGGAGCGCCTTTATGCCAGTTTACGCTTACGGACTATGAGACGCGGGATGAAAATATTTTGGGTAAATTACACGGCGGATGGAAGGTTTTTGACGAGACCTTTCAGCGCTCCCGCGTGTTTATCGGAATGCAGGCTGTGGAACTTGCCCAGCGGGCGTTCAACGAAATGGTTTTTCACACTTCCGACCATAAGGCCTTCGGCAAATCCGTATTCGATCAAAGCCGGCCGGAAATTGCCAATTTGCATCTTCAGATACAGGCCGCGCGACTGCTTTGTTACACGGCTGCGGATTTTGAAGTTCATGCTAATCCTCGGTTTGTCGAGGCATCATCTTTGGCAAAACTTGCTGGCGCAGAAGCCGCTCTGGCATCCACGCTTTTTTATTTCCAAAAATGCGGAGCCTTGAGCTATTTGCTGCATTCCCAATCTTCCCGTCTTTTGCTGGACGCATTGGCCATTCCTATTTATGAAGGCCCGTCTGAAATCCAGCGTCTTATTATCGCTAAACAAGTTTTAGAATTTATTAAGCATGTACGCGTGTAATGTTTCTGGCCATCTATTCTAATTTAAAATCCACGAAAAATCGTGGATATTTTTGTAATTAACTCCGCTGGCTGATTGGAATATAGGAGCGCGGTTCGGGTCCGACGTATTCGGAAGATCGCGGCCGGATAAGTTCGGGCATGCCCCGTTTGTCTGCCGTAAGTTTACGGTATTCCATATGATGTGCGGACCATCCCACAGTACGCGACATGGTAAATACCGGGGTGGCAAGTTTTGCCGGAATGCCGAGAAATTTATATAAAGGCGCGGTCCAGAAATCAATATTGGGCGATTTGCCCAGAAGTTTGAATACCTGTTCTTCAACGCCTAAAGCAAGCTCGTATAGATTTTTTTGGGCATGGGTTTGCGCCAGGCGCTCTACTATCGGTTTCATTACAGTGCAGCGCGGATCCGGAATGTTTTTATACACCGCATGCCCGAATCCCATGATTAGTTCTCCGGCGGCAAGTTTTTTTTCAAGCACTTCCCGCGCGCGGGACGCGTCCCCGATTTCTTCCAAAAGTTCCATGGCGTATTCATTCGCCCCGCCGTGGAGATTGCCTTTGAGTGCGCAAAGCCCGGCAATATTTGCCGAAAAAATATCGGAGTTTGTGCCGGTAACCACATGCGCCGTATGGGTGCTCGCGTTATCCTCGTGTTCAAGGTAAAGGATAAGCGAGGCGTCCAGCGCTTTCCATTCTTCTTCGGGGGGTTCTTGGCCGTGAAGAAGCGTAAGAAACATTTTGGCAACGGAATAGGGTTTGGGCGGAGTTATGTGCCACGGAAATTTTCTAAGATTTCCGTATTTTTTATGGTGGGCAATGGCCGCGACAAAAAGCGGCATGGTTGCCATAAGTGTCAGGGCGTTATGCAAGATCAAATTATCCGTTGCCGGCTCTTTAAACGCATCCGTTCCGAGGAATGACACCATGGTGCGGAGTGTGTCCATTGTGTTGGTATGCATCCAGGAAGGTCCGAAGAGTGTTAAGAGGCGGCGGAATTCACCGCAGTTTCTGCGGGGCGGAATAAATCCGTTAAGACGCGTAATAGTAAGTCCCCGGAGTTGCGCAAGAAATCCGCATAGCTCCTTTTCGTTGGGAAGTTCGCCGTGCAACAAAAGATAAGCGCACTCCTCAAATGAAGAATGGGCCGTAAGATCCGCCACGTCATATCCGCAATAGTAAAGTTTCCCGTCCCGCATAAGGCATTTTCCGGTTGGCGCATATCCCGTATGCCGGAGGCCCGGATCAATGACTTTGTCGTTTTCGGCCGGATGAATGATATTCATAACTCGTTCCATTTTCAAAAGACCCAACAGCATCATAATATAAGATCGGTGATTTTACAAGGGCATAAAACATTAAAAAACCGCAGAATTTCTGCGGTTAGTTTTTCTGTCGCATCCGCTCACCGATGGCTCGAATTTCTTCCAGATATTGCGGGTTAGCGATTTTTGAAAGATCCGGAATGTTTTCTCCGGTGTATGCCAGACGCAGGATTTCTAGCGGAATTTTAGCCGCCAAGTTGGTAGGAAGTCCGGAAATCGCATGGATTTCATCCGGTTGGGCAAATGGTTCGTAAGCTCTCTTTACCCACTGTTTCAATGCTCCGGTTGCGGTTTGATCCAGTGCGTCATGTTCCGCAACTACTGCGAAACAGACAATTTTTTGGTCGCCACGCTCATTCGGTACGCCGATAACCGTGGCTTCACGGATATGCGGCGGTCCGGGGAATTTAAGAAGAGCTGATTCAATTTTGGAGGGGTCAAATTTTATGCCGCCTTTGACAATCAAATCATCCGCGCGACCGCGCATGTACCAAAGCCCGTCTTCTCCGATTTCCGCCATGTCGCCGTGGACCCAAAAGTTTTGTCCCCGCGGAAAGTAGGTTTTAAGATAGAGGCCGTTATCCCGCAGAAATCCTCGCGTCATAGATGGCGCGGGTTTTCTACAGACCAATTGTCCCGGAGATCCGCGAACCGGATTGCTTTCTTCATCCACTATGTCAACATCCATGCCAAGTCCGGGTCCGCCTACGGTTCCGGGATTTTGCGGCATAATCGGCAAGGGTGATACCAAACATCCGATGATTTCAGTGCCTCCGGATATATTCATGATCGGGAGCCGTGATCTTCCAAATGTCTGGGAATACCATTCCCAAGTTTTGGGATGAAGCACTTTGCCGGTAGAACCTAGAATACGTAAAGAAGAAAGATCATATCGGCTGAAGTCTTCGCCGGATGCGGCAAGATCGGTCATGGCTGACGGAGTGAATCCGAAAATTGAGATTTTATGCTTTTCAATAAGTTCAAACATCCGGTGCGGATTCGGATAAAGATGGGTGCCTTCATAAAGTACAATGGTTGCGCCGAAAAACAGCGCGCCGATAATTTCCCAGGGAGCCATCATCCAACCGATGTTCGTGAACCAGAAAAATATATCATTCTCTTGGCAGTCAAAAGCAAACCCTACTTCTTTCGGAACTTGTGCCAGGATTCCGCCGTGCGTGTGCACGATTATTTTTGATTTGCCGGTGGTGCCGGAAGAATAAAGAATAAGCGCAGGATCTTCGGCAGCGCACGCCTCGGTTTTGGGGAAACGCCCCTTAGAAGTTTCCTTCAAGAAAAATTCCCACGGAGTGTATCCCCTTGAATTTTCAAATTCAAAACTTTTCAGATAATTTTCAACCACAATGATGTCTTGGAGCGAAGGAACCCGGCTCCGGATGGCATGATATATGTTGTCCAGCTTGATTGTTTTTCCTCCGCGTTGGTATCCGTCGTGCATGAAAAGAAGCTTGGGTGATCCGGGAAGCAAGGATTCAACCATCTCATCCGGAGATATGCGCGATGCCGGCTGCATGCATACTGCGCCGATTTTAAATGCGGCCAGCATTATGGCCACGGCCTCAATCGAGATTGACATGCACATTGCGATCCGGTCGCCTTTTCCCACCCCGCTTCTTCGCATGGCCCGCGCGATGCGGACCACCAATCGACATAATTCTGTGTAGCTGATTCGCTCGACCGCGCCGTCGTCATGTTCAAAAGCGACTGCGATTTTTTTCTCGGCGTGCCACCAGAATCTGATATGGCGGTCAAGACAGTTCAGTGTGATATTTGTTTTTCCGCCGATGAACCATTTGGTCCAGGGGAATCCTTCGGTGTCGTCATAAACCGCATCTGGGGTTTTCATCCATTCAACCCCTAAAAAATCCATGGCCGCGGGCCAGAACCATTCGATCTCTTGCGTTGAGCGTGCAATAAGTTCTTGCCAGGTTTGGATATGGTATTTGTTCATGAATTGGCGGACACGGGAATTGTTAAGGTAATCGCCGTACGGTTCCCATGTGAATTTTTCCATTTTAAACCCCTTTCAAAGATCAGATCTTGTTTATTTAGTACCATGCAAAAAATATTTTTGCAATCCGCTGTACTTTTTTGACATCCGGGTGCTGCATAGTTTACACTTTCATCAGTACCGAATTTTAAGCTGGTTTTAAAATGCAGGGAAAAGCGTTTCAGGATTATTTCCCGGGAAATCTTTGCCACGGTTGCGGACCCTCCAATTTAAAGGGAATGCGCATGAAAAGTTTTTGGCGCGACGAGAAAATGGAGGAAACGATATGTATGTGGCATCCTCGGCGCGGATTTTCCGCGGCCTCGGAGAACGTTTTACACGGAGGAACATCGGGGTCTTTGATTGATTGCAACGGCGTGTGGCTTGCCATAGCCGATCGTTATCGGAGAGGAGGAAGACGTTTCGGGGACTTGCCGATTGATTGGTGGTATGTGTCGCGCAATTTCCATGTGGAATTGAAGCATCCGGTACCGACCGACCAAGGTCCGCTTGCGGTCTATACTCGGCTCATCGAGGTTTCTGGCAGAAAAACATTTACCGAATCCAAAATCCTTTTAGGTGAAAAGGAGTTAGTAACCGGCACCACGTTTTCCATTGCCGTTCCGTTAACCCGAAGAGGACTCGAGGACTTGATATATCCGACCAACGAATGGCTGGTTATAAAAGTTTTGCATTTTTTCGGCCTCGCGTATCCGTAATTTAATCCGCGATTCTCCGCGGATTTTTTAGTACTTGACCTTGTGTGGCTGGGGGATTATTACTAAGGCAGAAAGGTACCTTTACATTTCAGAGAAACGAGGGTCGTTTTATGAGTTATTTCGCACATCTTTCCAAGGAAGAAAAACTTCTTATGTGGCGCGAAATGTGCCGATCAAGGTTTATTGAACTGAAAATTCGCTATGATATTAAGGATAGCGGCGATTCGCATATTCCCACAGTCGCTTTGCTTAGTTTGGGTGAGGAAGCGGTTTCGTTGGGCGCGTCATTTGCCTGTAATCCTTCGCGGGACTGGCTCGTCCCCGGGCATCGGTCGAAGGGGGCACTGGTACATTTCGGAGTAACGCCCGAAGAAGATCTGGCAAACCATTTGTGTAAGGCTGATTCTCCATCGCGTGGACGAGACGGTAACATTCACTACGGCCTGATTAAAAAGCATATTTTGAAATTCAAAAGCCACATGATCTCGAATTGGCCAACGGGTGCCGGAATTGCTGATGCTCTGACATATATTTTTAAGCTGGAGAAGCAGGAAGGCAAATTGCCGGTTGTGCTTTGTTTCTGCGGAGACGGGGCTAGTCGGCAAGGAACATTTCATGAGGTTCTCAATTATGCGGCCGTAAGAAATTTACCCATGGGGTTTATTATTGACAATAACCGGATTGCCACCGATACGCCGTTTATAGAACAATCCGCCGCGCAAAACCTTGTCGATATCGCGCGCGGATATAATATTGAGGGAGCTTACATCGCCAACGGTAATGACATCGTTACTGTATATAATTACTCCGTGCGCCTTATAGAACGAGCGCGTACGCTTGCTAATAACACCAAGTATCTTTCTGCTTATAATCTGGCACGAGCGCCTTTTATTTTGGAGTGTGACACGTTCCGTATGGCCGAGCATAACGAATCGCGTAAGGCAAATTGTGTAGACATTTTTGACTTTATTGAATGGGGCGCTTTGGACCCAGTGCGGTTATTTCGTGAAGAATTATTGGGATTGCGGAGCGTTGACGCGGTTCGCGCCATTCATGATCGTGAGCCGGGTAAGATGTTTGCCTGTGATGTGATGGAAATTTCCGAAGCGGAACTTAACATTATTGCCGAGGAGGAAAAGCAGGCAGTTGATGCGGCGTATGAAGCGGTGAGGACCGGACCAGATCCGGAACCAGACGAATCTCTGCTACGTATATTTCCTCATGTAGCCATAAATAAAGTTAAGCGGAGCGTTGAGCCGTTTGATGCCAAGTATGCTCTGCGGACAAAGCTATCTCCGGAAGAGCATAAAAATATGCTTTCTTATGGCGTTGCTATTCGTAAAACCCTGCACGATATTTTGAAAAATAATCGCCGAGTAAGGATTTTTGGAGAAGATGTAGGCGGATGCCTGATTGAAGGCGAACCGCGCGGGGGCGGAGTATATGGCATTACCCATGACATCGTAGCTGATCTTGAACTTGAGGTTGATCAGTGCTTTAACACTCCTTTGGCGGAAATCGCCATTGTGGGCGCTGCGACCGGTCACGCTATAGCAGGATTAATTCCGATTGCTGAGATTCAGTATTTGCCATTTGCGTCATGTGCAATGCAGCAGATTATTGATTATCTTGCTTCGTTTTTTTGGACCACCGGAGTATCTCCGCATGTCTTATTCCGGCTTCCTTCGGGTGGCGGAAAATCAATGGGTGAATATCATTCTTCGTTGCGTTTGGAGGCGGCATTTTTCCATACCCCCGGTTTAAAAATGGTACATCCCTCAACCCCGCATGATGCGGCAGCGCTTTTGCGTGCATCCGTCCTTGATGACGCCCCCATTCTTTTTTTTGAAGATTTGTGGGCATACTCAAGCGTATTCGGTAAAGTCGGAGATGGAGAAGTCGCGATAGGATCCGCAGCTTTGCGCCAGGAAGGAAGTGATCTTACGATTATTTCTTGGGGCGCCCGTATGTGGTTTCAGGTGGTACTTCCTGCGGTTGATATTTTGGCGCAGGAAGGAATCAGTCTTGAATTGATTGATTTGAGGTCTTTGTGTCCGCTTGACCTGGATTTGTTGGTTGAATCCGCCGTGAAAACCCGGCGCGTATTGATTGCGCATGAGGCGCCCAAGTACGGAGGTGTCGGCGGAAGTATTGCCCAGATGATTCAGGAGGCGGCGGGTGAAAATCTTCTGGCTCCGTATATAGGCGTCGTGGGCGCCAAACGCTGTATGCTCGCCCAGCATCCGAAGCTTGAAGAATGGATATTGCCGTCGGACGGTGATATTCTGGCTGTTGCCCGCGAACTTTTGGCGTATCGGTAAGGAGGAGATATGAGATTTTCGATCAAGAGACAGATAGAAAAGGATATTGATGTCGTATGTGTCATAAAATGGCATAAGAAAGTTGGGGATACGCTCGAGAAAGGTGAACGGATTCTTCATGTGGAATCGCTAAAAGGCGATGAAGACCTTGATGCGCCGCATGCCGGTGTGCTTGCGGAAATCAATGTCCAGGATAATGAAGAAATCATGCGTCCTGCTGATCATAAAGTTGGTTCGTGGGATGCGATTTTCGGGTGGATTGAAGCAGAATTAAAGGATCAGTCGGAAGTTCGGGATAGGATAGAAAAAGAACCCATGATCGCGGCATCGCCGGGACAAATAGAAGATTTTCGTAAAGAAAACATTAATATTATTCCGGTGCCACATGTTGTGTCTCCAAAATCTTCCGCAGTAAAAGCGGGTCCTTATGTGAGACGCATTGCTCGGGAGCTTGGCGCGGATCTGGCAAAAATTACGGGGTCCGGACCGCGTGGAACTATTACCATAGAGCAGGTTCGTAAAGCTGTCGGAAAAACAAACGCCCCGGATTTTATGGAGAAAAGCGAGCCTGTACAGCCCGAAATATCATCATGTTATAAAGATCAGCCGCTTGATATGACTCGTCGTAGAATCGCCGAAAATTTGCAACAGTCCTGGGATTGTATTCCGCACGCTGGTTGTTCGGTGAGAATCGATTTTCGCAACATATTACATGTCCGTGCAAAACTTAAGCGACATTTGGCGGATCACTCGGATTTCGCCGGCCTACAAAAATTTTTGCGTCTTGAGGCGGTTGTAATTAACGGAATACTGTTGTCTTTGCAGGGAGACGGACGCATTCTCAATTCGTGTTTTGGATGCGAGCATCTTGGGTTTGAGGGCGTCAGGATGTATGATGGTGTGAATCTCGGGATTGCATATCAGCATCCGTCGGGCCTGGTGGTTCCGGTGTTGCAGGATGTGGATGGCATTACATATCGCGAAATTTGTTATCGCCTCCATGATTTATACACAAGGGCCCTGAGTGGCGGGCTAAGGCCGTCTGATTTGAAGGGAGGAACATTTACTTTCAATAATGCGGGTGTTTTGGGGGCCGACGGTGGAGAGTCAATCATTGTCCATGGCCAGAGCGCTATTTGCACATTTTGCCGGATTGAAGAAGAAGCTGGATCTCCATTTTATGGATTTGCCAATCTTGGTCTACGGTTTGATCATAGGATTTATGACGGCGCACAAGCCCTGCGTTTTCTCACAAATGTAAGAGAATTTGTGGAGGGAGTAAATTACGAAACTAAGATTCGCGAATCAACCCCGTTTCTTACTTAAAAAATACCTCGTTCATTGAGCGAGGTTTTTCTTTATATTACGAAAGAGAATGTCCATGTTATTTTCAAGGCCGGATATAACGTCTCTGGTATTGATCATAAAGCCCTCTTGGGCAAGCGAGCTAAATTCATACTCTTCAATACCGCACGGGTTTACCATGCGTAGCATGTACTCTTTGGGACTAATGTTTATATTGATGCCGAAGCGTGTAATGTGGCGGCTTATTTTTATACCGACTGAGGCAATTTTTTTGCATCCGATCCAGAGTCCTTCATATTTGGCGGTCTCAACTTTGCGAAATTCTGGCGGTAGGCGTTTTGTGTCAATACCAAGCATCTCTAATGATTTTTGCACCCAGTATTCTAGACGGTAGATAAATTCGGTAGAAAATTCAAGGCCGCTTATATCAGCAATTATGTAGCAACCGAGGATTCCGGGGCAGTGAATTGTTACTGACCCGCCGCGCTCGGTTTGTATAACTGGTATTCCACGCGTACGCAAAAATTCTGGTGCGACAAGGATGTGTCGGTTTTGTTCTTCCCGGCGTCTACTGCCCAGAGATATGACCGGTGGATGTTCAGCAAAAAGAATTATATCCCCAATTTCTCCCAGTACCCTTTTATTCCACATCCAATCCTGCAATTTTAAGAATTTGATAAATTCAATGAGTCCAAGATGTTTTGCGGCTACATTCGTCATATTTCTTCCAGAATAAGCCATCTTTATTGTAAAGGGCCCATAGCATTGACTGTTAAAGTTATATAATGGAAATAGAAGTAATTTCAAGGGCATGTTTACTCCCGGTTCGTAGTGTATAATGAATATATGGGTTCCGCACATAACTATTGAAGTGCGGGATAAATTAATCAAACTTGCACAGTTGAATTTTGAGATCGCTAGCGGCTCATTAAATTGCGCAAGTTATGTGCGGGATGGAACACGGATTCGAAATATTAGAGGATGTTTCCGGACCAAAAATGCGGGTTTGGGGAAACAGCATTAAGGACCTTTTTTTGAACGCGCTTTCCGGTGTCGCTGTTTTTGTAAAACCGGAGATCTTGGAGAATGAAAAAAAAGAAAAGCCCATACGTCAAAAAATTGAAGTTAAGGCGGTAGACCTGAATTCGTTGTTGGTTGAATTTTTATCCGAATCGCTTACCCAATCCGATATTCATGGGGCGCTTTTTCATACAGCATCGTTTAAGGACTTTGGAGATAATTTTTTGAAAGGCACTTTATCCGGATTTAAAACCGGAGAATTTGCGAATGATATAAAGGCAATTTCCGACAGCGAGGTGGACATAAAGAAAAACCTCGAGACGGGAATGTATGAGACGATACTTGTATTTGACGTCTGACTTTACGAAATACTAATCAGTACGAATGTACGAATTCGTAAATTCGCGGATATTCGTATTTCGTAAAGACAATGAATACATTTGATTTACAAATTCAATCAACTGCATCCGACGGCAAGCATTCGCCGCGCGAAATTGTTCGAATGGCCAAAGATCTGGGACTTCAAACCATTGCCCTTACGGATCATGATACGATTGGCGGTGTTTCCGAGGCGCTTATGGCGGGGGGGGAGTTGGGAGTTCGCGTAATTCCAGGGATTGAGATGTCAGTGGAGGAGCATAACGCCCATATTTTGGGATACGGAATTGATTATAAGAATCAAGAGTTGTTGGAAGAGCTCGAAAAATTTAAACAAGGACGAATTAGCGGGGCGCGCTCCATGCTGGAAAATCTGAAAAAAAATGAGGGATTTATCGTGGAATGGGAAGACGTGCTGCGTGAGGCAACCGGTAGCGTGGTGGCGCGTCCGCATCTGGTGCGCGCCATAATGAATCGTCCGGAAAATAAAGAAAAATTAGGCAGTATTTCAAACATGCATGATTTTTTTGAGAAATATCTTACCGACGACAACCCGAATTATGTCAGGAGAACCCATATTTCCGCGAAAGACGCAATTACTTTAATTATCGGGGCCGGAGGCGTTGCGGTTTGGTCGCATCCAGCGATTCATTTCAGGGGCAAAGAATCGCGTGGCGGGAACCGTGTTTCGCCTACAGATTATGACGCGCTTGAAAAATTTTTAAATGATCTTATAGCATGGGGTCTTTCGGGGATTGAGGTGTTTAATCCATCTCATACCGAAGATGATGCCGAATTTTTACAGGGGCTTGCCGCAAAATACAATTTGTTGCGCACCGCCGGTTCGGATTTCCATGAAAAAGGCGATCATCCGGCAGATCCAGTATCCGGTCTTCACTCCGCGCGTACGCTGGGGGATTATGAAACATACGGATTTACGACGGATGACATTATTCTAAAATTGGATGAAGCCATGCGTAAAAAAAGCGAGATATAAAAAATTCCGTATAAAGCCATGCGGAATTTTGTTATTTATCCCGTTACATTTTTAAAACCATGCGGTTTTGCCGCGGGGACACCGCAGTAAATTTAAGATAATTTCTGCGGGGCTTGATATCCCGCTGAAATGTAACGGGATTTATGCCCGGGTATGCGGTTTTTGCACCTCGTCGATCAGCCGCATCATCCATTTGTGGTCGGCATTGGCGCGCGCTTCTCGGCACCGATTGCATCGGCGCGCGTGTTTAAGGAATTCACCGTATTTTTTATTTAGGTCTTTATTCGTGCGCCAGTTTGAGCAATAACCTTTTCTCATTATAATTTCTCCAAAGAGCGGTATTGAATCAGTAGCACTTCATATTAAATGAGTCAATGGCCGTTGACATGTGTGCGGTTGCGCTGTAGCGTGGGTATCATGTCTAAATCCGGTTTGCCGAATTCCATCCGTAAGTTTCTACGCAAAGAAAAGGCCCGCTTAAGGCGGGAAATTTTGGATTCCGCGGAAGCGGAACGAAAAATCACGGAACTAGTTGCAGAAATTTTTAAAAAGCATAACGCGGAAAAATTATAAAATGCATGCTGGTATTTTTAAAAAGGATATGCTAATCTAAAATCAGATTTTTAACGGAGAAGATTTTTGGGGAATATACTTCAGAGGCCAGTGGTGATTTTTTATGATCGGTGCGTATCACGGACTCATTCGTCGGCCGCAATCTTTCCGGAGTTTCCGGGGGCTATGCATTTATACATCAGTGATTTATTTTGCGAAGAGATTCAGCGCAACGACCGTAGAATTTTCGAGTCAGTTGAGGAATTGAGGAGCCGGGAATACCAGAAGTATGCGTGTTTTTTGGTCACCTGCGATAACCGCGATTTTCAAGCGGCAGTGGAGAACCATCCGGCATACGGTGTCACTGTTCATCTCATTGTGGGGAAAAACGTATCCCATGTTTCCTATGAAAATGGTTTGCGCAAAATGGAGGAAATCGCCGCAAAAATCCGTGTGAAGCTGGCCGAAATCAGCTATAAATCATAAGTAAAAAATGCCGCATCTCGCGGCTCTTTTTTATTGATATTACGGTATGATATAATGGGGTTGTTGCTAAAATACTGTTTCTGCCGCAAATTATTTTCAAAGCAAATTCATGCGTATTTTCATAGTCATACTATTTGCCATTTTGGCGCTGATTCTGGGCGCGATTTTTATGCTGCCGCGTTACCAGTTTGAAAAAGAATATACTCGGGTGGAGATAGGAGATGCGGCGGTGCTTGCGGAAGTTGCTCGTGATCCGGCAACGCGCTCTCAGGGTCTTTCCGGGCGCGATTCGTTGTCAGAATATAGCGGCATGCTTTTTCTTTTTGAGGCCCCGGGATTTCCGGCCATCTGGATGAAAGATATGAAATTTCCCATAGATATAGTGTGGCTGAGGAAAAACTCCGTGGTTGATGTTGAAGAAAATGTCCCCCCGCCGATAAGCGGCGCGGCGGACGTTTTGCTTCCGGTTTATAAGCCGGACACGCAAGCCGACATGGTGCTTGAAATTCCAGCCGGGTTTGCCGCTAAAAACCGCATTGTTATAGGAAGCCGCGCGCGGATTTTCGGGAAAGGCGAAATGTTTTTTCGCTCGGATGACCCGACAAAATTAGTTCCCGAGTTTGTCGGGGGGGCGCCTTCCGGCCCTGTTAGTAATAATCCAGCGCTACCCGGATACGAATATTTTATTGAAACGCTTCGCGAAAAAAAGCCCGACGGCAGTAATTTTAAGATAGAGCGCTCTCTTGAAAGAAATAGCGCATACCAGAAATATTCAATATCTTACAATTCCGGAGATTTGAAAATAAGCGGAATTATGAATGTGCCGGCGGGTCCGGTGCCGCGCGGCGGGTTTCCGGTGCTTATTTTAAATCACGGACTTATCCCCCCTGAAATATATTTTTCCGGCAGAGGATCCAAAAGAGAGCAGGATTTTTTTGCGCGTCAGGGTTATATCGTACTTCATCCGGATTATCGGGGGCTGGCGTCATCCGGTCCAAATCCGGCCGCGCATCACGATTTTTATGAGGGATATGCCGAGGATGTGATGAATCTTATCAGCGCTTTGCAAAAATTGAATTCCGATCTTTTTGATATGAATCGCATCGGCATGTGGGGACACTCTATGGGCGGAGGCATTGCGACGCGGGTTATGGTTCGCGTACCCGAGGTGCGCGCCTATGTGTTGTTTGCGCCGATCAGCGCGGACGCGGAAGATAATTTTTATGAGTTACCGAAAGAGGAGGTGGATTGGCTGCATAGAATTTATGGTCCGGAGGGGGCAGGGGCATACCGCAAAATTTCACCCATTACCTATTTTGCGGATGTTGCGGCGCCGATTCAGCTGCATCACGGAACGGCTGATAAAAACGTTCCGATCCGGTTTTCCGAAAAAACGTATGAAGAATTAAAGCGGCTCGGCAAAACCACGGAGTTTTATTCCTATCCCGGGGAGGGGCATGAATTCGGGGATGTGTGGGAATTGGCGGCCGAACGATCGCTCCAGTTTTTTGATAAATACGTTAAGAATGCGCGGTGATATAGAATTAGGATTTGCTTGGTAATACGATTTCTCGACACGGACGATTTCGCCCAGCGGCGAAATCGCCTAAGGGTCGGACAAATTTTCTTCGCTATCGGCGAAGAACCATGCAAATTTGTCCTCCCATTGTCTCGAAATTGTATTACCGCGCATTTAAAATTATAAGGCGGCCCCGTACGAGTATTAAAAGTTTGTTTCAAAAAACACAAGTTCACTTATACGGTGTTTTCATAATGTAGGCGCGTTTCGCGCCTTTTTTGATTTTATACATATACTTGACGCGGCAGATTATTTCTGTATTATAGGCGCTAAGCATCATTGACAATAGGGGATATGATGAAAACTGAATATGAGTGCGATGCAACTTTCCGATATCTTGTTTTGCGTATTCGCAAGAGCGGTTTAAAGAGAAGAATTCCTGTTGAGGATATTGGCAAGTGGGCCTGCGATCATGATTATTGGACGAGCGATGACAACCGCTGTTGGAATTGCGGAGATAAATTAAGTAAGATCAGGCGGCGAGACCCTCGGGGCACTAAGAAAAAGAGGGGCCTGATTAAAGTTATTCTTTTCGGTCCGCCATTTAAACAAGCCGAGAGAAATTGGAACCGCGCACTGAAGGAATTTCTAGAAAAAGTGAGTGAGGGAAGAGTGATGGTAACTCTTCCGCAGGATGAGGCGCGGCAATTCATCCGGGGTAAAACGATTGATTTTGACGGCATTGCCGATAAGTGTTTTGAAAACGCCGAGTCACATGATGTTGCCGTGGCGATTTTGGACGGTTCCGATGCCGATTCGGGGACATGTGCGGAAATGGGATATCGTAAAGGATATAACGCATCTCTGATTACAGTTGGGGTGCGTACTGATTTTCGCGAGGGCGAGGCCGGTGGCCTGAATCTTATGCTGCATCGTGGCACTAAAATTCGTCTTTGTGATGCCGTGGTTTATTTTCCGTCTTTTAATGAAAATGTGGAAGAACTCGCCCGGAATATCTGGGCCGTGATTGTTCGTTTAAGTCCGTACGGCAAATTCTTAATGTAGGCGCGTTTCGCGCCTTTTATAATTTTACCCGCCCGTGTGTGTTTACATTTGACTTTTTTAAACCACTTGTTATACTCCACATAGTTCTTGTGGGAGGTATAAATAATGGTAAAACATGGCAAAACCAGGGCAAGGCGCGGCAAAACTATGCGGTTACAGGATATGCTCGTCATAAAGTTGCCTGATGGGAAAGAAATTAAAGTTCAACGGCACGGTAGCCGGTATCAGGTGGTCATAAATCACGGCGCATACGGCATGGTATCCCACAGTACGGACAGTGTATATGTGGAGTGGGACAATAGCGACCCGGAATCCCTAGCCGCACAAGAGTACGTTGGCGATATTGACGCCAAAAGGCTACAAAGGTTGTTACCGCACACTGCGGCGTTGATAATGGATAAATTCGGAAAACGGGCAATTGGGATTTCTGTCCCAACTTATTCTTACCCCGATGATTTGAAGCCAAAATAGCGAAAAGAAAACGCAGGCGCAGAATTTATTTCCGCGCATTTTATTTTTGTAAAGTCAATATTTTCTTGCATTTTTAAGCGATTCCTGTATACTGATTTGTATATGTCGGATACATTGGTTATAGATGTAGAAACCAAAAAAATATTTGATGAGGTTGGCGGAGAGAAAAATATCCGCGAACTCGGGATTTCCGTTGCCGGCGTCTATTCGTATGGCGCCGACGCTTTTTCTGCGTTTGAGGAGCACGAATTAGGTAAACTTGCTGAAATGGTAAAAAATGCCGGGCACGTCATAGGTTTTAACATAAATCACTTTGATATCCCGGTTATGGAGCCGTATCTTGGCGACGGGTCATTTGCTAAAATATCCGTCACCGATCTTTTTGAGGAAGTTACCAGATTTTTGGGACACCGGGTAAGTTTGCAGGCGCTGGTAAAAGTGACTCTCAAAGCATCCAAGTCCGGGCATGGACTGGAGGCGCTTAAATGGTTTCGGGAAGGCCGGGTCGAGGAGGTTAAGAAATATTGTTTGGATGACGTGAGATTGACGCGCGATTTGTATGAATACGGGAAAAAGAACGGGCATGTGCTTTTTGAGTCAAATCGCGATGGATCAATCCGTTCGGTTCCGGTCTCATGGGGCAAAGAAATCAAACAGCCGGTGGCGGGAATTTTGGAGGAAGCTTTATCCGGCAGGCGGCGTCTGGCCATTGAATATATCTCATCTTCCGATAGTGATGGACTCGGATTTCGCAAATCGCGGCTGATTGATGTTTATCGCATCAAGCCCAACGGTGAAATTGAGGCGTTTTGCCATCTGCGAAACGGCGTACGTATTTTTCGCATGAACCGCATCGCGCGCGCGGAATTAACTGCCGGCACATACGCTATTCCGTCCGATGTACAGGGAAGTTTATTTACACGGTGATTTATGGTAATCTAAAGACAGATGTTTTAACAGAAAGTATTTTCACATGTCGATTAATGACACTTTATTTTATAGCCAGACACTCGGAAAAATTGATTGGGACGGCGTTGCGGCAGAAATCATGAAATTTATTCAGAAAGAGCCCGGGAGGTTTTATAAAGTCATCATTGGCACTGATTCGGACTCTCATAATCCCGTGTCGCTTGTAACCGCGATTACCGTCTGGCGGGTGGGAAATGGAGCGATACACTTCTGGACCAAATCCGAGCCGCGCGAATTCAAAACCTTGCGTGAGAGGATCTGGCAGGAAGCAATCCGTTCAATTACTTTGGCGCAGGAAATTCGCTCATATCTGAAGGAGATTCTGGGTGATGAATTTTTCTGGGACGGAAACGAAATCCATGTGGATGTGGGGGAACACGGACCCACCAAGGAAATGATTGACGGGGTGGTGGGGATGATCAAAGGATATAATTTTACGCCGGTGATAAAACCGTTCGCTTTCGGGGCGTCGGTCGTTGCCGACAGGCATACCTGATTTACTCGCTATGGCGGTTTTCGGCAATACGATTTTGAAACACGTTCGTCCCGCCAGCGCGGGACTCACTAAGCATCCGGCGCGGCGCCGAGCACCCGATATCTCTAAAAATAGTTCCCGAGCTTGTCGAGGGACTACCTTTAGAGAAAGTAAGCGCCGCGCCAATGGGTTGAGTGCTCGGACCATGCCGCCGCGCCTCCTGATTGTTTCAAAATCATATTGCCTCAACCGCACACATGCTTGTTATAGTAGTTTCTTATCATAGGCGCACTCGCGCCTTTTATTTTTTGTTCGTTTGACTTTTATTTGGGTGATGTTACGCTTTTGTTGTTCCTTGAGAAGTATAAATAAGTATGCGGATCGGAGTTCGGCTATGCCGGCTTTTGGCATCGGGCCGGGGAACAAAACAAAAAGGAGGTCACTTGAGATTCACGTAAATCTTGCTTCGCAGGTTCATCCTGATTATGGCCCGGAGACAACGATAATTTTTATGCACGGCAATCTCCTTCTTTCTGCCAAACAACTTTGGGCCTATGAGAAATGGGCCCGCAGGATTGGAGATCAGCTGAAGAAGAGAATTATCCATATATCGGATGAGTTGAGTGTGTCAACACTCATCGTATTCAAGATGAGTATTGATTTTTCGTCTTCACTTTGACCCGTGTTCAGGGGAAAAGCATTATATCTAAGCCATATTTTATGGCTTGATTTTTTTATCGTTTTGATGTATAATATAGATATCTTTAATAAGGAGGTGTAGCAAACATGCTACAAAAATTAATTGATCTTTTTTTGGGGAAACCAGTTCGTATCACAGACTCCAACGGAACGAGGTCCTTCGAGGGTGTATGTGCAATGATTCACGAATACAAAGGCAATTTTGATCTTGTTTTGGAGGATGGCCGCAGGTTCGGATTTTTTCCGGAAGTGGTGACCGAGAACTCGGTTTCCGGCGAACCCATTACCGGGTGTGACTGGCGGCGCAAGATCGAAGTGCTACCGGTAAAGGCAAAAGTTCTTTTTTATCATTGGGATTGGCAAGATAGGCCCGAGTTTGAGCCAATCCAGCGGGCCATAGATGCTGTTTTTGACGGACAGCATGCCCCACGGATTACGGATAATATCCCAACCGCAGATTGGGATCAGTGTACGGTCGCGGTAACATCTGTTCCGATTTCAGCCGAAGGGATTGGGCGGATGTTTCTGAAGTACCTAGACGACGACGCGGGGATGTATTGGTGGGAGAAAAAAACCCCACCTTGTCCCATGGAAGTCGACGTCTGACCGGACCGCTGCCGGATTTAAGTTCGAGGGAAAACCCAAAAGGTTTTCCCTCCTACGCCGAGTTTATGATTTATTAATCGTAAATTCAGAGTAGGATTTTTAAAATTCATAAACGCCATTTTCCAGATTCGAGGCTCCGACCAAAGCTTCCGACCCTCCTCGGCAGGCAGTCCAGCTGTAAAGCGGGACTTGAGAGCCTCGAATCTGGGAAATGGTTGTTTGTCCCTCACCAAAATTTTGGTGGGGGATCCAGGTAGGAGGGCAAAGACGAGACACTCAGAAGTCACAAATGGAGTGCATTCTCACATTTTGTCCTCCGACCCGGGCGCTCACACTGCAGCCAAAATTTTCCAGAACTCCTATTCGGACAAACTTGAGTGCTCGGACCAAGCCGTTTCGCCTCCCATCGTTAAAAAATGTGTGGTACTCGCTCATGCGTAATCATACCGAACCTACGTTAATGGAAAATTTTTGCTACCAGTGCTCGCTTTGGTGGGTTTGCTTATTGTAGCGCTCTTGTCGCGTCTGACGCGACGAGCGCCCCCCGATATTTTTTGGCCGCTTAGACAGTTTGCTTATTGTAGCGCTTTGCGCTAAAATATTTTTAAAAATCAGGAAAGGAGTAATGTATGCCAAGTCCGAAAGAAAAGCCATGCCCGGATTGCGGGGTGGCAATGGATCGAGAAGCGTCGTCCGAGCTTGGGGTAGTTGCCCGATATAACTGCCCGGAGTGCGGAGGTGAGTGGATTCAAGTCCGCGGCGCACACGGCCTGATTGAGCAGGTCGTGGAGGGTAGTGTGGATCTCACCAAGTTTATAACCGAGTAAGGAGGTGTGATGGAGGAGCCGAAAAAACCGGCGACGGAGGACGAGCGGTCCGAAAAGAAACCGCAAGAAATCCGCCGCCCGGTGAGAAAATTTTCTCTATCAAGAACTGACAGCATGGTCCTTGATAGAGAACGCAAAGATCTTTTTGAACGGGACTGGAGCCAGTTAAAGTAGTCCCGTTCGGCACGCACTTTGTTATAGGCGCGTGCTTGGCAGAGAGGGGGTGATTGCGGTGTTGTAAGTACGCCAACTGGTTGTCTTCGTTGGGGGGTTTGCGGAATATTGTGCCTTTGCCGCATGGGGTTCCTGAAAAACTCCGAAAAAATTAGAAGGCTCCTTGCCGATGGAGGTCAATCGGCATAAAGGACCCCGCGCTTTTCAACGAGCCCGGGGTCTTTGAATTTTTTATACGCGCCTTGCTTAAGGGATTCGGGTTATGATATGATACCTATATGAAATTATACAGTTTCAGGGTAATTATTGAACCGGAAAAACCCAAAGGATTTCATGGATTTGTTCCGATTTTAAGGGGCGTTCATACATATGGCGATACCATCCCGGAAGTAAGAAAAAATCTTAAAGAAGCTATTCGATGCCATGTGCAAGGACTTTTGAAAGATAAGGAATCTGTTCCGCGAGAAACGGATGCTTTTGAGTTTATTCAATCTTTTTCCGATCGGGAGTTAGCCGTTGTACGCTAATTTCAGTATGTCCAAATTGCCCATTATAAAAACAAAGGAATTAATCCGAGTTTTGGAGAAACTCGGATTTTTCAAACACCATCAAGTCGGCAGCCATGCCCAATATAAAGATTTAAGGGGCCGCAGGATTACAGTTCCAATTCACGCCGGTAAGGATATAAAAAAGAAAATATTGCGCGGGATTATAAGTGATTTGGAAATGACGGTAGATGATTTTATAAAATTCCTGAAAAAATAAGCGTCCAGATATTTTATGCGCCTATTTTGTTTTGTCCTCGTCGTCCAATGGATAGGGCGCAGGCCTCCGAAGCCTGAAATGGCAGTTCGAATCTGCCCGAGGGCATTTTTATTTTGACTGAACTACGCGGGGGCAAGCCCCCGCGGTTTCCGCTTCGCGGGCTAAAAAGTGTATGATATAGATATGAAATTGTCATTCCACGGCGGGGCCAGGGAGGTGACCGGAGCGTGTTATCTTCTTGAGGCTGCCGAGCAAAAATTTCTAATAGATTGCGGCTTGTTTCAGGGGTGCGACGTTTGTTCGGACATGAACGAGCGGCCCTTTAAGTTTGATTCAAAATCAATCAATGCGGTGTTTGTGACGCATGCCCATGTGGATCATGTGGGCAGGATTCCTAAGCTTGTTAAGCACGGGTTTTCCGGAGTTATTTATTCCACGCCGCCCACCAAGGATTTGGCGCGCCATCTCTTGGAGGATGCGCTGTCGCTTTCCGAGCGGCAAAACAACCGGCTCTATGCGGAAGAAGATCTGGAGAAGGCGTTTCGCATTTGGAGAACCGTGTCTTATGGAGAAAAAATTGCATTGAATGGCGCGGAAATAATTTTTCATGATGCCGGGCATATTTTGGGTTCGTCTCTTATTGAAATAAATGCCGAGGGCAAGAAATTTCTTTTTTCCGGAGACCTTGGTAATGTTCCGTCAGTGCTTCTGCCCCCTCCTGCTAAAGTCGGCGGCGTGGAATATCTGGTTGTGGAGTCGGCTTACGGCAACCGCGAACACGAGGCCCCGGCCGAAAGAACACTCCAGCTTGAACGCGCCATGGAAGATGTGGCGTCCAGGCGCGGAACTCTTCTGATTCCGGCTTTTGCTACCGAGCGCACCCAGGATCTGCTGTTTCTAATCAACGAAATGGTGAATTTTAAGCGCGTTCCGGAAATGCCGGTTTTTGTGGATTCCCCTTTGGCCAGCCGTGTAACTTCGGTGTATGAAGAGTATCCGGCGTACTACGGCCAGGGAATTCAAGATCTTTATTTAAAGCACCCCAACCTTTTTAAATTCAAGAAATTAAAATTCACCGAAAGCGTGGAGGAATCAAAAGCAATTAACGATGTATCCCCGCCTAAAGTTGTGATTGCCGGATCCGGCATGATGCAGGGGGGCAGGATTTTGCACCATGCGCGCCGCTATCTGCGTGATAAAAACAGTATTTTGATGGTGGTTGGCTATCAGGCCTCCGGGTCTTTGGGCAGGCGGTTGCTGGACGGCGCCAGGAATGTAAAAATTTTCAAGGAAGATGTTGCGGTCTCTGCGGAGATCCGGAAAATAAACGGATTTTCCGCGCACGCGGACAGTTCCCAGCTTTTTTCATTTGTCTCGCCCATGCGCGACACCCTAAAGCGCGTTTTTGTGGTACAGGGCGAATCGTCCCAAGCCCTTCATTTCATGCAGGAGATCCGTGATCGCCTTGGGATTCAATCCGATGCGCCGTTGTTGGGTGACGAGTTTGAGGTTTAGCACTAAATTCAAATGTTCCGATTCGAATCGGAACATTTGAATTTAGTCACCGTGCTTTTTAATTAGAACCAGTATATATGTTTCGTAGTCAATCTTGAAATAAAAACGATAGTTGTCGTCTATCCGGGCTTGCCACAGGTTCTCGGTCTCGCTATATTTTTTGGAATGCAAGGAGGGATGCCGCAAATTCAGTATAAGATAGCGTATTTGTTTATCAATTTTTCTTTTTAGATTTTCCGGCAGGGCAGCGTACTGTTCATCAAACTTTTTTAGGGCCATGGTTCTCATTGTTTTCGGCGCAGAAAATGGATTGTTTCTTCGGCGGTTTCAAACGGGCCATAATAATTTCCAGAATAATAATCACGCATGGATTCTGTTAACTCTTTATCGAGTTTGTCGTAGTATTTCTTGTGTTCTTTGGGCGCATGGAAAGACGGTGAACGTTTAATTAATGCTGTTTTAGTGAGTATTTCTCTGGCGCGTATCAGTTCCTCATATTCTTGGCGCGGTACAAGTATGAGATCGGCGTTTTTTATTGTTTTCGTGGGTATAGTTATGGTAGGCATATTACTAGTGTAGCATAAGACATGCGGATGTCAAAACATAAACTTGTTTGTAGGATTAAATTATTATATAATTTAATAGAAATGAAGCCAACCCCCCACACTCATCTAAAAATTAAAATCTGCGTATCCGGCGCGGCCGAAACCGGACATTGCGCGTTGGATGCTATGGAAAAAACCAAAGAACTTGGACGCCAGATTGTAAAACACGGCGCGGTTTTGGTTACCGGCGCCACTACCGGCACGCCGTATTGGGCCGCGATTGGCGCTAAAGACGCGGGTGGCTTTGTGGTGGGTGTTTCTCCGGCCGGATCCGAAAAAGAGCATGTGGAAAAATACGAATTGCCGCTGGATAACCATGACATCATTATCTACACCGGTTTTGGTTATGCGGGCAGGAATTTGCTTTTAACCCGCGCGGCAGACGCCGTGATTGTTTCTTGCGGGCGCATGGGGACGCTGAACGAATTCACCATTGCGTTTGAAGATCAAAAACCCATAGGAGTTTTAATCGGCACCGGAGGAATGGCGGATGAAATGCGGGAAATCGTGGAAAAATCGCACCGCGTGCATGACGGCATTGTCTATGATTCAGACCCTAAAAAATTGGTCGAAAGATTATTACCGTTGATTAAAAAAGAGAAAGTTATAGAAACATAGTTTTACGAAATACGAATAAATACGAATATACGAATAACTATGACGTCAAAATTCGTAAATTCGTAAAAATTAGTATTTCGTAAAGAATATGGAAGAAAAACTCGGCAAAATCATCCATTATTTCGATAAAATCGGGGTTGGCGTAATAAAATTAGACACCGCCCTGAAATCCGGCGACACAATTCATGTGAAAGGCAAAGTATCCGACTTTGAACAATCCGTCGTATCCATGCAGGTGGATAAGAAAGACGTCACATCCGGCAAAAAGGGCGATGAGGTGGCGGTAAAACTTGATCAACCGGCGAAAGAAGGAGACGGAGTATTTAAAAAATAATTCCTCATCTGGTGCACTGGATAATAAAATCCGCATTTTGTGCGGATTTTTTGTGTGTAGTCCTTTCGCATTGGTCGTGCGAAAATGGTAAGATAAAAATAATGAAGCTATTTAATTTCAAATTTATTGAGGCGGTATTGGTGCTCTCCGGTATGATTATCGGGGTCGGGATGTTTGCGATTCCGTATTCTTTTGCGCAAGTCGGGTTTTGGCTCGGTACGCTTGAGCTTATTGTTCTTTCGGGGATTATTTTGCTTTTTCATCTGCTTTATGGCGAGGTGGTTTTGCAAACACCCGAATTTCATCGGCTTCCCGGATATGCCGCGTTATACCTGGGGCGTTTGGCGGTTTTTTTAGCGCGCTTTTCCGCGCTTTTTGGAATTACCGGCGTGCTGCTTGCCTATATTTTACTCGGTTCCAAATTTTTGCAATATATATTTTTATCATTTGATATCGGCGGCTCAAATGTTTTCTGGGCGCTGGCAGTCACTTTAGCTGCGGCGCTTATCACTTTTTTTCCTTTGCGCCGCGAGGCGGCGATAAACGGCATTCTTACCTCGGTTTTGATTGTATTTGTCGTATTTCTGTCGGTATTTCTGCTATTTTTCGATTTTGACGCGGGGCATCTTGCGGGACTCACTCTTTCTAATTTATTTATTCCTTACGGCGTATTGCTTTTTGCCCTGTCCGGCGGCGCGGTGATTCCGGATTTGGTTATGGTTTTGGGGCGTGAGCGTTCCGGCGTACGGCGCGCCATTGTGGCCGGAACTCTTATTCCGGCCGTGCTTTATTTCTTATTTGCGCTGGCTGTTGTCGGAACATTGGGCGCGGGAGTGGGTGAGGATACGATTTCAAGTTTAGGGGTTTTGGATTTGAAATATCTGGTATTTTTTGGAAGTTTGATCGGGTTTTTGGCGGTGTTTACCTCATTTATCGTCTTGGGAAAAAGTTTTCAGCTTTTGCTCAACCTTGATTTTAAATTTCCGCGAATTATGGCCTGGATTATTGCGACACTTCTTCCCTTTATTTTATATCTTGCCGGTCTGCATAATTTTATTGCTATTATCGGGGCTGTGGGCGCAATTGCGGTGGGCATTGATTCTCTGCTGGTTATAGCTATGCATCGCAAACTAAAATTAACTGTCGGGAAAAAGATTGGCGCCCTCGGTTATTTTTGGAGAGGAACTCTGCTTATTTTAATATCCATAGGCATAATTATTGCAATTTTTAATCCATAGTTTGTGGGTTAGTGGGAAAAATTTGGTTGGCGACCTTTGAAAATATTCTTGTAAATATGCGACAAATTTGATGATTTTCAGGATAATTCGCGTGTATGAACAA
>JACPBG010000005.1 GCA_016180435.1 Candidatus Sungiibacteriota bacterium | reverse complement strand
TTGTTCATACACGCGAATTATCCTGAAAATCATCAAATTTGTCGCATATTTACAAGAATATTTTCAAAGGTCGCCAACCAAATTTTTCCCACTAACCCATAAGAAATTAACAAATAACAATATGCAAAAAATAATTTTAGGAATAATAATTTTAGCGGTTATTATCTGGGGAGGATATACCTTGTTTCAAGGCAAAATCCAGGGATCGGATACGGTAAAAATCGGATTTATCGGGCCCTTGTCCGGAGATGCGGCGGCCTACGGACAGGAGGCGCAAAAATTGTTACGGCATCGGTTATCAGAAATCAATGCCCGAGCTGGAAGCAAATTTGAGATTGTGTGGGAAGACGGCAAATGTTCGGGTGTTGATGCGGTGAACGCATTTCAGAAACTGACGGACGTGGACGGAATAAAAATTATGATCGCGGGCTTCTGCTCTTCAGAGACCCTGGCTATTGCGCCGCTTACTAAAGACGGCAAAGCTCTGACACTTTCACTCGGATCCTCCAATCCGACCATTGAAGGCGCGAGTCCCTATGTATTCACGCTGTCGTACAGCGACCAAGTGGTTGGAGAAACACTGGCGCAGGAGATGAACAAATTCTCCAAAGTCGCAATCATAACCGAGCAAAACGACTATAATATCGGCATAAAAAACGTCTGGGAGAAAAAAATCGCCGAATATCCGAATGTCAAAGTTGTTGCCAATGAAATTTTTCCCAAAGGAGGAACTGACTTCCGCAATTTACTGTCCAAAATACGTCAAGCCGGTCCGGATGCCATTCTTTTAAATCCGAATGTGGGCATTACCGCGGAAAACTTATTAAAGCAACTGACTGAGATGAAAAGCTGGACCGGATATAAAATATACACCCAATTCGCATATCTTGCAGACAACAGCCGCGCGGCAGTCGGTAGTTTCGCAAATGGAATGATTATTGTGGATGCCCCGGATTTAACTGACTCCGCTTTTCTTTCTTATAAAGCAGCATTTGAGAAATCCGAGGGTCCTGTTCCGACGCTTGGCAACTATTACACCGCATCAACCATTGATGATTTGGATATTTTGACATCGCTGATCCGGGAACTTGGCAACGACCAGAAAAAAGTGCGCGATGCTCTTTCCACCCGCACGTTCCACGGATATCTTGGAGAAATACGTTTTGACGGGCATAGCTTCAAACAGGACTCGCGCGGAGGAATATATATGGTTGAAGACGGTAAAGCTATCTATCAGCGCTAACTCTAAATTCATATATGTATGCAACATCTATAATCCTGCAGGGCCTGATTTTGGGAACGCAAATCCTGATGGTGGCAGCCGGTTTATATCTTGTATCCGCATCCAGTAGGATAATGCATCTTGGCATAGGCGCAATCGGAGCCGCATCTGCATACATATTATATTGGGGTATTATTTCGGAATGGCCGCTTTTTGCGGCTATTCTTTGGGCCATTTTTATTTCCGCGCTTCTTGGCATATTATCGGCAGAGCTTCTTGAGCCGTTTGCCGCGAGGCGCGAACCGCTCTTGGGGCTTTTAGTAAGTTTTGCGCTTGGTATAATAATAGAATCGCTGATTGCCATATTTTTCGGCACGGACGGAAAAAATTTATATTCGGGAATTTTATCGATTCTTGAGTTTAAAGGGGTGGAAATTGATACGCCGGGGGTAATCACGATTATTCTCGGCGCCGCGCTTGCGTTTTTTTTATGGTTCACGGTGCAATTTACAGCCGCCGGACGCATTTTGCGGGGCGTTGCGGAAAATTCCACACTTGCGACTTCCTATGGAATAAACAACAAAACCGTACGCAGATTCGCCTATATGCTGTCGGCGCTTGTGGGTGCGCTCGTTATTATCCTGGCCGGATGGCATACGGCCCTAACTCCCGGCATGGGATTTCAACTGGTTATTGCCGCATTTATTGCACTACTTATGGGCGGCATTGCGGATTTGCGCGGCACAGCAGTCGCATCTTATGTAATTGCCGTGATTCCGGGACTTATAATCGGATTTAGCACCGGATTTTCCGAAAATTGGCGCATGGTTTTTGTCTTTGTGATCGCTGTAGTCGCTTTAGCACTGCGGCCGCACGGATTATTTGCCAAACGCACGCGCGAGGCGTAATTCAGATTTCACGCGAAAAAACAAATGGGATATTTATTTACAACGATAATACGCGTATGGGAAATGACCCTTCAATCTATAGGCGGTCATCTTACGATAGGCCTTGGAGGAATTTTATTTCTTGGCGCTCCGGTGGCATTATGGGGCGGGGCTTATGGATATGCCATTGCGGCCAAAGCCGGAATTTCACTCGGGACTTCATTTGCCATCGGGGTCGCACTGGCCGCATGTGCCGGAGCAATTTTTGCATTTTTTTATGCGCGGATGTCCAATGACAGTTTTGCCGTCATCACTTTGGCAAGCGTGCTTGCTGTAGATGCCCTGATCCGCTCATGGGATTCGGTAACAGGCGGGGTACTGGGTATTGCCGGAGTTCCTAGATTCGGTTTTGGCCAGACACTTAAAAATCTCGCTATTTTTGAAATGTATATAGCCGGACTTGCATTGGGGCTTGAAGCAATCTTTATACACAGTTCATGGGGAAGATCGCTGCGCGCGCTTAAAGAAAACAAAATCGCGCTTATTTCCATGGGAACATCCGCCAAATTCATCGGACAGATGGTTTTGCTTTTTGCATCGATTTTTATCGGATTATCCGGAGTGTTTGCCATCTCGCGGGTTCAATTCCTTGATCCTACGTTCGGGGGCATGGTGTTATTGGTACAAATACTTACCATCGCCATTATTTCAAGCGCTCCTAAAACTCTGCGGCTTTTTGCCGTAACCGTAATAATCGTTCTGCTGCCGGAATTTTTGAGATTTTTAAATTTGCCGGTATCTATACTCGGGTATTTGCGAAGTTTAATTTATAGTTTACTGCTTATTATCTTAATATTTTATACGCTCGGCAATACATATATAAAAAGATATGTTTAGGTCCGTCTTATCACTCGAAAATTTACATGTACAAATAGGACAGCGGATGATCCTGCAGGATATTTCGCTTGAAGTAAAAAGCGGAGAAATGATCGGCATTATCGGACCGAACGGATGCGGAAAAACCACGCTGTTAAATGCCATTTCGGGGTTTTTGCCGGTGGATACCGGAACCATCAGCATTAACGGACAGGACGCAATGAATCTGCCGGCCCACAAACGCGCGGCGCTTGGCGTTGCGCGCGGATTTCAGCACGCCGGAATTTTCCGTGAAATGACTGTTGAAGAAAATATCATAATGGCCGTGGAACGCGCCCAAAATTTTCCGTGGTGGTGGACGATGTCTTCGGCATTTCGCAAAAAAATGTCGGGCGCAGTGGAATCAGCGCTTGAGGAAGTAAATCTGGCTTCGCACAAAAAATCTCTGGCCGGAGTTCTGTCAGGAGGCGAGCTACGTCTACTCGAACTTGCACGTTTGAAAATCATGCACGGGAATCTACTGCTTCTGGATGAACCGACAGCGGGAGTTGCACCCGTGCTGAAAGATGCACTCGGCAAAATGATAAAAAAACTATCCAAAGAACACGGCCGAACCGTAGTAATCGTAGAGCATGATCTGCAATTTCTTTTTAATTTAGCGGAACGGATCGTCGTATTGGTTGACGGACAAAAATATATTGAAGGGGCGCCGGAAGACGTTCGTCGCGACGAACGTCTGCAAAAAATTTATTTCGGGGAATAATATAATTTCGCCGCCTTTAAAAATTTTCCCCTGGCTTCCTTTTATAAAACCTGCTACGCTCATAGCAGGTACATTGACATGCGAAATATTACAGCAAGGAGCAGTGGATATGTCAAAGAAGCGAAAAAAGATAGAGCCGGACGCCATGGCGCAAAATGTCATTCCGGAAATTGAATTTATCCCCGAGCCGCCAGCATGTTTGAGGATTATTCAATTCTTAAACATAATGCCATTTTCCCGCCCAACGCCGCAAAGTTTGATGATTATGCAGGACAGTTCAAACGCCGACATTGCGGAAGCAGGAAAATATCTTATCATTTATCCGCCTTCCCAGCCTTTAGGGGATGCCGGTATCGGCACGCTCGCATATGTGGAGAGCTGCACGTTTCATGAGGATAAAAAGCGGAGAAAGAAAGCTCCGAAATATTTTGTTTTGTCCGTTATACTTCTTTCCAGAGTACGGGTGATCGAAGGGAAAAAAATAGAAGTTCCGGGTAAAGGATTTGCCTGGGAAGGAATTTGGGAGCCAACGGAAGAGGAGTTGATTTCGGAAGAAAAGTGGGGAACGGAAGAATTTAAGTTGCACCTCGGAACGCTGAAATCGCGCCTTTATGAGCTTCGCATGATTATGACGCGGATTTTCTCGGGGTTTGCCCCGGTGATCAATATGGATTATTTTCTCGGACTGGGTATAACCTTGGAGGATGAATTTGCCAAAACCGCCCGAGACATATACGGGACCCTTTTGGATTCCATATGTCTTTATTTCCTTGATTTTATCAAGATGCTGAATAACGGCAACATTCCGTCGGAAGTCGCAGTTGATGTAAAAAACATCTTCATTGAATTGAATCACAAAGACCGCATGGAAAAATTGCTCCAAGTATTGGAGTATTTTACATCCGATTGGCAAAATATTCTTCAGAACGGTCTTTATGATCGGCGCGGATATGAAGCCCGTATGGAGATGCAATCGGATGGCGATAAAGCGGATGAAGACGATGATCTTTCCATACGCTACTACGAAATAAAGGATTCCATGCCTCCCAATGTGCGCAAAATCATAGAGCGCGGATTTCGGCAGATCAGAGAAGATGAGCAGACACAGGGAATAGCGGAGGACATACTCAAAAAACGCCTTGAATGGCTTGTGGGAATGCCGTGGGGTTTTTTCACCACTGATACGGAAAATTTAGATGACGTGAAAAAAATATTGAATGATGATCATTTTGGGCTTGAAAAAGTAAAACAACTAATTTACGAACATCTTGCGGTGCGAAAACTTAATCCTTTGGGAAAATCTCCGATTCTTTGTTTGGTCGGTCCTCCCGGGGTGGGAAAAACCTCGCTTGGCCAATCAATCGCGCGGGCACTCGGACGGAAATTTGTAAGAATTTCACTGGGAGGGCTCCATGACGAAGCAGAAATTCGAGGCCACCGATCCACTTATATGGGCGCATTTCCAGGGAAAATCATTGAAGGCATCCGCGACGCCGGGAGCATGAATCCGGTATTTATGCTGGATGAAATCGAAAAGGTTGGGAGTGATTGGAAAGGAGACCCCAAATCCGCGCTGCTTGAAGCGCTTGATCCGGAACAGAATCACTCATTCAAAGATAATTATTTGAGGATATCGTTCGATCTCTCGCGGGTGTTTTTTATCACCACCGCAAACACGACTGATACAATGCTTCCGGCCCTTCGAGACCGCATGGAGGTTGTGGAACTTCCGGGTTATATCCCGCAGGAAAAACTTCAGATCGCCAAGCGCCATCTTATTCCAAAACAAAAAAAGGAAAACGGTTTTCCGGCAATACACGCGGGAAAAACATTTGATCTTGATTTCAGCAACGGCGCAATTTTAAAAATGATCTATGAACGCACGGATGAAGCCGGAGTGCGTAATCTCGAGCGCGTCCTTAACTCCGCATTCAGAAAAACCGCAGACAAGATCTTTTCAGATGATCCGCCGACCACCGAAATTATAGAAATTACGGAACAAAACATTCATATCTACTGCGGAAAAGCCCCATTTATAGATAGTGCGTTGCCGCAAGGTCCACTCCCGCCGGGGGTAGTGCCGGTGCTTTGTGTGAGTTCAAGCGGAACAGGCCATGTAATTTTTGTCGAGGTTTCAATCGGTTATCATCCCGGCGGACGTAAAATCGTGGTATACGGAGTTGACGCTTCGGGCGAACAAGATTTAGGAAATGAAGTCAAACAGTCAGTGAAAATCGCGTGGGATGCGCTTACCTCCCGCAATTGCATACTTTTTGATACGGTGCGTGAGTTTGAACAAAAATTTGGCCCCATGCTTGTTTCCGTAAGTTTGACGGATCTAGGTACATTAAAAAGCGGGCCTTCGGCCGGAGTTCCGATATTTCTTGCGCTTTTCGGGGCACTCGTAGAAGAATCTATCCGGCCGACGTCCGAAATCCCGCTTCTGGCGGCAACCGGTGAGATTACAAAGAAACTGGATATTATAAGCGCGGTTGGCAACATACGCGAAAAAATTTTGGTTGCGCATCGAAAAGGAGTTCGCGTAGCAATTATTCCCAAAGATAACGAACGCGACATTGAAGATATTACCCGTGAGATTTTGGAAGGACCAGACCGGATTCATATTATTCCCGAGTCCTCGATGTTCAAGGCGCTGGAACGCGCTTACCCTAATAACCAACTCCTGCAGGAATATCTCGCTAAAAATCGTAAGTAACAGACGGAGTAAGTATGCTCCGTTTTTTATTAAAAAAAACGCCGCAAAAATTGCGGCGTATTATCTCATTAATGCCATAAATCTTTTGAAAACTTCTTTGAAAATCAGCAAAAGATTGATTTCTTTGGGACCCTCGTAAATATCCTGTATGCCTTTATCGCGATAGGCGATTGCCATGAGGTGAGTATTGTCCGAAAACGAATCGCCGCCGAAAAATCGGAACGCATCATCTACGTTGTGTCCCAGCATGCTTGGAACCGCGTATTTTATAATTGCGGCAAGTTCCCTGACGTCTTCGCCTTTGTCCATGCGTCGTATAGCATCATACACCGCGCATTCAGTCAGATAGATGTCGCGGGAAATATTGGCAATAAATTGCATGTAAAGTTCACTATTAATCAGGGGTTTTCCTGAAACAATACGCGTGTTAGCTTCTTTCATCGAAAGTTCTCGCACAATTTTCATCATGCCAAGATTTGCCGCGCCCAGCCCGATGCGTCCGGGATTAAGCGTTCGCATAGCGATTTTGAATCCGTCAAAAATATCTCCAAGCTGGTTTTCCAAAGGGACTTTTACATTATCAAACGCAAAATCAACCGTATCCGATGCCCACAGTCCGACTTTATCAATATGCTCGCGCGTGATGGAGACCCCGGGCATGTTTTTATCAACAATAAGCGCAACTTGAGTTTTGTTGCCTCCCAATGGATCGGTTTGCGCGAAAGTAACAAGAAAATCAGCAAGTTTTCCGGTGCTGACAAAGCGTTTTTTTCCGTCAAGTATTATGCAATCTTTTTCCGGGCGCGCGCGTGTTTTCATGGCGGCCGGGTCTGAACCGGCTCCCGGCTCGGACAAGGCAAATGCGCCGATCCGTTTTCCTTCAATTGCCGGAGCCAAGTAGCGCATTTTTTGCTCATGATTCCCGGCGTGATCAAGCGTGGTAAGCGCAAGTCCTACGGATGATCCGTAGAATGTCGGCATTGATCCAAAACACCACCCCAATTCTTCCATGCATATTACATATGTTTCTTTGCCAAGGCCTGCTCCGCCGTATTTTTCCGGAAAACAACAGCCAAACATTCCGATTTCCGCCATGCCCGCGATAATTTCCGGGAAAATTCTGCGCTCTTTTTCCATCTGCGTGATCTTGGGCCAGATTTTTTCTTCGCAGAATTTTCGGACCGTATCGCGCCACATATCATATTGTTCACTGAAATCATCTTGGGCCGATGCGCTTTTTTGCGTTGCGGGAGGTGTTAAGTGCGCAGTTAAGAGTTCGCGGATTCTTGGTGCTAGTTCCCGCTCGCAAAATACTGACGCTGCATCTTGGGGTTTTGTGACGAAATTAGGTAATGTAGAACTGGTTTCTAAAGAGATTGAAGCCGGTCTTTCTTCGGGCTTTACAGTCGCATCATGTTCTTCTCTCTTCGCCGCTTCTTCCCGTAGTTTTTTTACAGGCGGTGAATTGCCGACGCCGATTTTTGCCTCTTCCGTATTAAGCAATTCTACAAAAAGTTCTTGTTCCAGTTTGAGGGCGTCGGCAAGATTCATGCCGACTCCTGCCACAAGCGCCTTTTTGATGGCGCTAACCGCATGCGGAGATTTTCGTTCCAGCGTAAGATGGAGTTCTTTCTCGGCGCGATCCACTGTCTTAATATCAAGTGAGGGGTTATGTTTTGAAAAAATGATTTGCCCGGATGCATGCTTTTTGGAAAACTCCACGATATATCTTAAAAAATCTCCTTCGGCAACCGCATCCGCAAGTCCGATCTTATGAGCTTGCTCGGCGCTGTAGTTCCGTTCTCCGCCCCCCAAAACCATTAGTGCCGCTTCATATGTTCCGATAATGCGCGGCAGGCGCTGGGTCCCACCCATGCCCGGTATAAGTCCGAGTCCGATTTCCGGAAAACCTACGGCAAGATCGCGGAACGCAATACGAATCTTATGCGCAAGATAAATTTCCGCTCCGCCCCCCAGGCAAAAACCTTTCATGCCGCCAATGGTGATTTTGGAAGACGCGGCAATGGTGTCGGTCAAACTATTGTAAAACTCCAGCGCTTCACGGGTTTTTTCAGTATTGTTGTCCTGCATCATGCGCCAAATCGCTTTTAAATCAGCGCCGGCACAGGAACCAATGGTTGCGATATACTTCAAGGATTCCTTAGATTCCAGTATTCGGTAAATATCAAGCAGTTCCTGTACCATTTCCGGCTCTAAAAACAGGTGATTGAGTTCGACTATGGCCATGTTTTTGCCTTCTGTCACTTTGGCGAATTTATATTTAGCTTCCATACAAGGCCCTTTTATATGTTATAAAGGTTCTTCTGATTTTGCTTTATCATCTGATTTTAACAGTGTCAAATTAAAAAACCGCCATTTTGACGGTTATGTTTATCCTCCCACCAGAAAACCGCGGGCGTAAGATAAATGGTGAATGGAGTGAGTCCGCGAAGCGAATAGATAAAGACCATGGACGTAAGCCCATGGTGGGAGGATTTGCCTATTTTTACCAGACTAGGGATTCGAGCGAGCTGAAAAATGTTTTTCCGGACTCGGCGTATTCGCGGAGCATCTGCGGCGCGTCATAGCGCGAGTCCCCGGTTTCCTGCCGCACGGCGTCCATTATTTCCACAATTTTACCAAGCCCTTCTTCGTCCGCCCACTTAAGCGGATTTTCTCTTTCATACGGGAACCCTATGCCAAAGCGCGCTCCGGTTCCGATGTCGTCTAAGGAAATAATTCCTTCTTCCAGGCACCGCACCGATTCGCCGACGAATTGATACATCATTAGCTTAAAAATTTTTTCCGGATCGGCGTACGCTCTGTCCGGAAAATGAATGTTCAATATTTCATTCAGGGATTTTAGATTTTCCCGCGATCCGTAATCATAAAATCCGGCTCCCCACTTTTCTCCTTTGCGTCCTTCCGCGTTCATGATGCTAATAAGATGCGGAATAGCCATGCGTATGCCGAATTCTTTGTAAAGAACCGAAAGAACGTCTTGCACCAGAGGAAGTCCGAGCCAATCCAGCAGCCAGAAGCATCCGGTATCGGGCCATCCGAATTTTTTCATACATTCGTCGATGGCTTTGGGCTCGGCCTCGGTTCGCGAGATGCCGTAAACTCCTTCAAGTAAAAGTGCGGCCAGTGCGCGGTTTACGTAAAAACCCGGGGAATCTTTGACAAAGATGGGGTCTTTCTGGATTCGCTCCCGTATAAACTGTTCTACGGAAGATACGATTTCAGGCGAAGTTTCTTTTCCGATATTTATTTCAACCAACCTCATACTTTTGGGCGGATTGAAAAAATGCACTCCGACGACTTGATTGGGGCGTTTGGTCACGGCTCCGAGTTCAGTTATGGAAAGCGAGGATGTATTGGATGCCAAAATCGCATCGGGTTTGGCGATTCTATCAAGTTCCCGAAAAATTTCCTTTTTCAGGTCCATATTTTCCGGAATCGCCTCGATTATAAGATCACAATCTGCAAGATCCTTTAAGCTTGATGCGGAATTTACAAGGGACTTTTGATTGGATGCCTCGCTTGCGGAGATTTTGCCTCGCTCCGCATAGCTGTCAATTTGTTCCTCGAATTTTTTGCGTGCCGATTCGGTGAGTTCCGGCGTATTTTCGTATCTTACTGACGGCACTCCCTGCCGCGCCAGCCAGATGTGGATTCCATTGCCCATGGTTCCGTTGCTGCCCAGTATTCCGACTGTGCCGATTAAACGTGTTCTCTTACGTGGAGCTATGGAGAGCATTTCCGGGCGTTTAAGAAGCATCGCAATGCCTTGTCCTCCGCCGATGCAAAATGCCACCATGATATATTTGGCATCCGTATTTTCAAAAATAGTTATGGAATCTACGGTACGGGCGATTCCGCTTGCGCCGATTGGATGCCCGAGTGCAATTGCGCCGCCTAACGGATTAACTTGCTCTTCGGAAAAAGGCAGTTGTTTAAGGCAAGCCAGGGTTTGTCCGCCAAAGGCCTCGTTTAGTTGGAGGAAATCAATATTTTTGGCAGTGAGTCCCGCTTTAGTAAGAGTTTTTTGGATTGCCAGAACCGGAAGTTCTCCCATGAAATAAGGATCTCCGCCTACGCTTGCGTATGCGACAATTTCCGCCAGCGGCTGCAGTCCAAGGGCTTTGGCGCGTGATTCTGACATTACGAGCAGGGCCCCGGCGCCGTCACAAATCGGAGAAGAATTAAAAGGAGTTATAGTTCCCCCCTCTTTATGGAATATTTTCTCGAGTAAGGGATATACACCGGCGAATTGTTCGCTAATTTTTGCCCGGATAGTTTCGTCGACAGTACGGTTCAATATAGGTATCATGCGCGGATGGAAAATACCTTTTTGGGTTGCGTCGTATGCCCTGCGATGGGATTCGACGGCGTAGCGATTCTGGTTTTCGGCTGTAATTTTCCATTTTTTCACGCTATTTTCTGCGATTTGCCAGTAAAGCGCTTTGGTTTTGGTTATTTCATCTATGGCCAGCGAATCCGACAATCCTTCGTTAAGCGCGTCAACGAGCGTAAAATTTCCGAGTTTTCGTCCGGAACGCGCTCCGACAACATAATGCGGAACTTCCGACATATTTTCGGTGCCGCCAACCAACACTATCTCGGCGCCACCGGCAAGAATTTTTTCTGCTGCCGTGATAATTGCCCGCGTACCTGATCCGCAGTTTTGTTGTATGGTAGAGCAAGGAACTTCTTGCGGAAGGTTTGCCAGACGCCAAGCAACATGCCCCACATTCGGCGCTGAACTTTTAACCCAACAGTTGGATGCTATTACTTCATCAATAAGTGCGGGGTCAACCCCGCTTTTTTTGATGACCCATTTGTAACATTCGGCAAGCAGCTTTTCGGACGGAACATCTCTGAAAGAGCCCATATGCGCTCCGGACGGAGTACGTCCCGCCTCAACAATCACGATTTTTTCCAAACTCATAAAATTTCTTATTTTTCAAGGCATCTACCCCCTCTTTACCACCGGAAAAATTGGGAGTCAATGAAAAATCTTACCCCGAATTTTAATGAAACAAATACATAAAATGTCAAATTGCAAAAATTCGGCGGTAGCAGTAAGGACAAAGTAGGTGCTTTGAAAACAGGCGGGAATAAAAGTGTCATCCCTCGACCGCATTGATAAGAATTCATACTGGATTGCGACAGGCGGGGGAGCAAAAGTGCAATCTCAAATCTCCCGCATGAAGGTCGCTGCTCAAAAAGGATTTATAGCCGAGGGAATTACAAGCACTTCGGCCGCAAGTTTTACCGCTCTTGCCTTGGTTGAACAGCCGGGAATGGCGGGCATTGAAAAGGCCGAATGGATTTGGCATACGCATATAACCTCAGCATCGAAAATTTACCAATTGCGGCCGTCGTACCATTTAATGTTGTTTAATCTGCTTGAAAACCGTCCTCATTCTCCATTTCACGATCATCCCGGAGGGTTGCGCGAGGCCGCCGCCGATTGCCTGACTCAAGTCAAACATCTCGGCCGCTCCGTATGGCTTCTTTTTGGAAAAATTCCGGCAACGCTTTTATATCTTTGGCTTAATACCGATGTTTCTTTGGATGAGCCCATTCCGCACGCTAAAGGCCGGGGCATCGAAAAACTTCGTTCGCACAGCGGAACATTTGACTGGAATAGCGTTACTCCGTTTTTGGACATTTCTCCGCTGGTGACGGTTTTAAAACCGCTGATTGATTACGAAAAAGTTATCAGAAGTTCGATTAACTGGAATATTTTGGCTGCGCGGGAGAAAGATATGCACCGGGTAATTTTCTCCAATCGGGATTTTTGCGACATTAATGCGGCTTCGCCGGAACAACGCAAGGAAATTTTTGAAACTGTCTTCAATTATACGGTGGCATCGGCCGCACTGCGCAATTATTTTGAGCATGTTTGGATTCGAGGCGAATGGTATGTGGATGGCGGGATCGTTGATCCCCTGCCATTTCGCGAGGCATTTGCTTCCGGCTGCAAAACTATTTTTGTTTTTTGGAATCCGCATCGGATTGCGCGCCGGGTGTTGGTCAGCGCTTCAAACAATCTGAAAGATGCGGCTGAACGCATAGCGCTGGAGGATATTTATACGTCGCTTTATAACCACGCCAAGGAAAAAATGTATTCGGCGTGGCGCGAAGCCAAAATTCGGCATGTTGATTTTTTTATCACGCGTCCCAAATCCTGGCATCCGGAAATTGATTTTCTGAAGATAAGTCCGGAAGCCATGAAATTTCAGGATAAAGACGGCACTGAAGCCATGGAGGAATTATTCGATAATCCGGATAGATATAATCTCCGCCTCATGAGCAGGGATCGGTTAGAGGAATACCTTGAAAATGAGATTTAATGCCTTTGGGCCGTTTCGGTTTATATCGGAACGGTATTTTATTTATTGTCGGCAAAACTGTATATTAGAATAAATGCCTACAAAAGAAACGCTTATTCAAGAATTAATATCCGCGGGCTATCTAAAAACTCCGCGGATTATTGAAGCATTTCGCGCAATTGATAGGGCGGATTTCGTTTTGCCGGAATATGCCCGCGAGGCCTATGGCAATTATCCCCTGCCCATTGGATATGACCAGACGATTTCCCAGCCCCTGACCGTGGCGTTTATGCTTGAATTGCTTGATCCCCGGCCGGGAGAGAAAATTCTTGATGTCGGAGCGGGTTCCGGCTGGCAAACAGCCCTTCTCACCCACATAGTAGGGTCTGACCCTACTATTGCCTGTAGTAGCGTGACTGCGGTTGAACGGATAAAGGCGCTTTGCGATTTTGCGAAGAACAATCTGGAAAAATATGGTTTTATAAAATCGGGGCGAGTAAAATTTTATTGCCTGGATGCTACTGCCAATATCCCCGCGGGACCATATGATAAAATCATTGCAGCCGCTACCGCATCCAAAGATATTCCGCAATCCTGGCGCGATCAGTTAAAAATAGGCGGTAAAATCGTGGCGCCGGTTGGCGGATCAATTTGGCTGTTTATTAAAAAGTCCGAAACCGAGTGGGACGAAAAAGAATTTCCGGGATTTGCATTTGTGCCTTTAATATCGCAAAATTAAACGCAAAATTAAAAATGGATCAAAATCAGCAATCTGAACAAGATGATATTGGAGGAATACAAAAATCCGCAAAATTAATTTGGGGTATTGCCATTTTTTTAATAATTATCATGGTTTTTGTTTATGAAATTTATTCCCCCAAACAAATATATGCGACACGTGCGGAAATCGCGCCGGGCATGGGTTCGCGGCAAATCGCCGAATTATTAAAACGCGAAGGAATAATCCGCTCCAAGTGGATTTTTGTGACATATGTATCACTTATAGGTGCGGCCTCGGATTTAAAACCCGGTGAGTACACATTTAGAAGCGCACGGTCGGTGCGGGATATCGTTAGAGATCTATTAAGGGGCGGCGCCCTGGAGCGCACTATTACCATTCCCGAAGGATGGACCGCCAAAGAAATAGGTGAATATTTTGAGAAAGAAAATATATTGTCGCGTGATGCATGGGAGAAAGCTACCGGTCCGGGAAGCGCGGTGCGCCTTGGCGCGGTTGATTTCTTGCCGGACATACCGGATATTGCCGGGCTTGAAGGGTATCTTTTCCCCGATACTTATCGTATTTTTATTGGATCATCAGCCGAAGAAATAGTTGCCAAAATGCTTGAAAATTTCGGCAAGAAAGTTACGCCGGAACTGCGCCAAGAAGTATTCCTGCAGAAAAAAACACTTTATGAAATAGTGACTATGGCTTCGCTTATCGAAAAAGAGGTTGTTTCGGAGGAAGATCGCGCTCTTGTTTCCGGAATTTTATGGAAAAGAATAAAATCCGGTATGCCGCTTCAGGTGGACGCAACGATTGCCTACATTAAGCGGCAAATGACAAACAATACGCGGCCAATGTCTGATAATTATAAAGTTTCAATTGAGGATACGAAAATAGATTCGCCTTATAATACCTATAAATATCGCGGATTGCCTAAGGGCCCCGTGTCCAATCCGGGGATTTCCGCGATCAGAGCGGCTACTTATCCCAAAGAATCACCATATCTTTATTATCTTTCTGCATCGGACGGGCGTACGATATTTTCCAAGACCCTTGAAGAGCACAATAAAGCCAAGGCCAGATACTTGACAAGGTGATTGATAAGATAATACACTTTTTATATAGCTTCCAAAGACAATAGGCGGGCGGAGCCAAACTTGGCTCAATAGAAAAATGCCATAAGTCCTATCCAGGAAATATAGGCCTTCTGCATAATAAGCTTTCGTGACGAAATTTCAGAATTTTGTGCGAAAATGGCGAAGCGCGAGGCGGCATATATGGTATATATACGCCAACGAGCGATGAGCCGTTTGCAGCCAAAATTCTGAAATTGCAGTAGAAATGTTATTTTGCAGGAGGTCTTATGAGCCGTTCCGGCTTGTCTTTGGCGTAGATACGCCTATTTTTTATGATTACGAAACAGAAAAAATCTGAAATTATCAAGAACCTTGCCGATAAATTTTCGCGTAAAAAAATCGCGATTTTCAGCGATCTTCACGGGGTATCCGTGGCAAAACTTCAATCTTTGCGGAGAAATCTTAGGAAATCCGGCGGTGAATATAAAGTTGCCAAAAAAACGTTTTTTGACCGCGCCTTGTCCGAGGGCGGTATGGCCTTAAAAACCAAGGATTTACGGGGAGAATTGGGCGTTGCCTTTGGTTATGAAGATGAAGTGTCTGCGGCTAAAACCCTTTTTAAATTTTCGAAAGAAAATGAAACATTTAAAATTCTTGCGGGGATTTTGAATGATCAAATTTTAAGCGACAAACAGGTTGTGGCGCTTGCCAGGCTTCCATCCCGAGAAGTTCTTTTGGCACAATTGGTCGGTGCCCTGCAATCCCCCATACGCGGTCTTGTGACCGTGCTGGGAGGGAATATGAGGAATTTGGTTATGGTGTTAAGTAAAATTAAAGATAATAAGTAATTTTTGTACACTAATTCACAAATTAGCACACCAATCCACTAATACGTATTCGTGGATTCGTGTATACATTTGTGGATTTGTGTGTATTATCATGAATAAGGAACAAATTATTGAGGCAGTTGAGAGGATGTCTGTGCTTGAGCTATCCGAGCTTGTAAAGGCGCTGGAAGAAAAGTTCGGCGTATCAGCCGCTATGCCCATGATGGTTGGCGTAGCACCTTCCGCAGGCGGTGGAGAAGAAGAAAAGAAAGAGGAAAAAACGTCTTTTGGCGTTGAATTAACGAGTGCCGGCGGACAAAAAATTCAAGTTATTAAAGCTCTGCGCGAAATTACGAGTTTGGGCCTTAAAGAAGCCAAGGACTTGGCGGATGCTGCTCCAAAAATGGTGAAAGAGGGACTGTCCAAGGAAGATGCGGAGGAAATGAAAAAGAAGTTGGATGCGGCCGGAGCAACAGTGACAATAAAATAAAGCAGTGATGCCAATCCGATGCGAATTTAATGCTAATCTACAAATTGCGAATGAATATTCTTCGGGTGAAATCGAGAAAATACCCTTAACGCATATTCTCGATCCCTAGGCCGACCTAAGTCGGCCGGGATGGCGGCCCAAAGTGCCTAGCCACAAGCTCGAATAATAACGATTCGCAATTAGCTAAATTGGCATAAGATTTGTAGATTGGCATAATATTGTGTGGATACCCTCGAATTACTATTTGAATCAATGCCTAAAGTGCGGATTTTGCGCATATTTATGCGGAATTCAGCTGAACTTTTGCCTTTGGAAGAAATTGTGCGCCGGAGCGGGCTACAACAGCCGATTGTACGGAACGAATTGAAAAAATTTTTACGGATAGGCGTTATAAAGCAAAAAAGAATAGCGCTTAAACAGACAATTTCTCCTATACTGAAAAGGGACAGGGTGTTAAAATTCCGTATTCGCAAAGTATTAGTTTATTTCGCTAATCCCAATTTTGAACTTTTATCCGAACTTCGTTTTCTTTTTACGCGGGCATCCATCGCGTCTAAACAAAAGATCATTAAGAAAATCAGATCTCTCGGTAAAGGCGTTAAACTCGCTGTGATCTCCGGTATATTTTTAAATAATGACAATTGCCGGACTGATTTATTGGTGGTGGGAAACGGCATAAAACGGGGAAGGTTTGAAAGATTTCTGGGCGGCGTTGAGGCCAATCTCGGAAAGCCGGTTCGCTATACGCTTATGGACACCAAAGAATTCAGCTATCGAATGGATATGTATGATAAATTTCTGCGCGACATTCTGGAGTATCCGCATGAGAAATTGATCAATAAGCTTCGTATCTAAAAACTGCGCACCGGCGCAGTTTTTAGATTAATTTGTTTGACGAAATCCGAACCTTTTTTGAGCGAAACTGACGGCGCGCGCAAATCAGGAAAAGCGAAGAAAACTTTTTTGTGGGGTGGCGAGCGTCAGCTTGCGGCGGCGGGGGGCTTCCTTAGTTCCGTTCAAAGAAAGTTCGTGCAAAGTGTATAATTACAGCATTTTTATCCAAAACCCGCCTGCAGGCGGGTTTTGGATAAAAATGCGCGGGAGAGGATTTGAACCTCCACGTCCTTGCGGACACCAGCCCCTCAAGCTGGCCTGTCTACCGGTTTCAGCACCCGCGCGAAAAGGAGGCATACGCCTCCTTAGTATTTTACATCTTAATTCCTGCTTTTTTAAGAGGCGGTCTCGGTCGGCACCGCGACCGAAGTTTCAAAACGCAACGATTTCATTTTGCGCCGCACCTCGCGTGCCGCTTTATCCCGAATATAATAAAGCTTGGCGCGCCGCACTTTGGAACGACGCAAAATCTCGATTTTCTCTATAGTCGGGGAGTGAATCGGATATATGCGCTCCACGCCAATACCATCCACCACTTTACGAACCGTGAATGTGCCTGAAATGCCATGCCCGTGTTTTCGCGCCAAAATCAGTCCCTCGAACTTTACCAGCCGGTTTTTATCGCCTTCTTTGACCTTTTGGATCACACGCACGGTATCACCCGGCTTAATATCAGGAAGATCGGAACGAAGATGCGATTTTTCTATTGCAGTTACTACCATAAAATCCTTTATAGCATATGAATTTATTTACCGCAAGTACATTTTGAAATAAAAAAAGAGCGACATGACCGCTCTAAAATGACAAATTTTTAAGCTTGACCGAGCGTTGCAAAACGTATCCACGCTGTTCCAGCAACTTTCTTTGATAAGTGATATGCGCCGCGCCGAATTTTATCCCGACCACACGTGGATTTCGCTCTCGTACGATTTTATCAAACCGCCCCAACACAATCTCATCGCGCGGCTTACCTAACGCATCAAGAATTATACTAACCAAATTCTCATCAGACCAAAAAAATACAAATCCATCACCGAGATCTTTTTTAGTAAACCGTCCGCTCTCGATACCTTTTAACGCCCTTTTTACATATTTAACCACTTCTCGTTTACGTTCCGGCGCAATATGGATAAGATTTTTTTGCTGTTCGCCCAAAAACCGATGAAGAGTTTCATCACTTTTAAGCCGCACAAAAAACTCGGCATCCCCGGACTCCCAACCTGATTTGGAATAATCAAACATACTACCCTCACTTACGAGGCGTAGATATTCACGCACCTTTCTGAAATACGTTCGTATGGCGGGATAAAAAGCTTCGTCTATATTCTCACTCGAAAGCTTGTGCAAATCTTCTTCCGCGCTTCTACGAGCTTCACTTTCATCTTCATTCTGATCGCGAGGCAAATCTTCATATAAAACCACCTCGGCATCTTCGAGAATCTTTGCAGCTGATTCAAAATATTCTTTATCGCCGCCGTGATTCATTCCGACAAATATGACACGACGTTTCGTTGCCGGATGTTCGTAATAATGCGCATAGGTATAAATACCATCCGGCGCTACAACAAATTCTCCCCAGAACAAACTATGTTCTTGATTCATGAAACATCCTCCAAAAAAAAGACAAAGCGGAACTAGTAACCACTCAAATCTCATCCACTTTCTCCAGAACTCAAAGACCCATAAAAGCAATATAGTACCTGTAGCCCAAATGATCAAGTGTTCGTATAGACAAGTGCCTCGCATATACTACTATACACAAGAGTTCTTGCCAAAAAGGACCGGAACTATATACGATCGTAAATCAAGCGCGTGGGTGAAATCATCAAGATCCACCTGAAGATTTTTGCCTTAGATGTACGTGGAGCTTCATAAAATCATGAGCGCTTGAGAAAAATCCTCCGGCGGGTCGGCTTCAAAATGAAGTTTGCGGCCCTCCGGGTAACTAAACGAGATGGAGCGGGCGTGCAATAGCTGGCGCGAGGTTCCTGGGGGACAGCATACATTTTTTCCGCCATAGATTTTATCACACGCGACGGGATGGTTAATCGCGGCAAGGTGCACGCGGATTTGGTGCATACGGCCTGTTTTAGGAACAACCTCAAGCAATGAATAATTTTCCCCGGATCTCAAAACTTTATATTTTGTTAACGCTTCGCGTTCTCCGCGGATTCTAATTTGCAGGGGTTCAATCCCTGTATCTACAGGGGTTGAACCCCTATAGATATTCACTCCGCGCTTCAGAGGATTTCTGATCAGCCGCCCTATGGGATAATTTATTATTCCTTCGCGTTTTTCGGGTAATCCGCAGACCACGGCCCAATAAATTTTTTCAGCAAGGCGGTTTTTGAAAATATCTTTGAGCGCCTCAAATGTTTTTTGATTGCGCGCAACCACCATGACCCCGGACGTATCTTTATCAAGGCGATGCACAATGCCCGGGCGTAAAATCGGATCATCGCCGGCAGTTTTAATCTCGGGATAGCGCGCAACTAAAAAATCAACGAGGGTTTCCCCCCGCACTCTATCGCCTCCGTGCACCGGAAGCCCCGGTGGCTTGTTTATAACCAAGAAATCCGGATCTTTATGAATAATTTTTACGGTATTCAAAATTATTTTTTGATCAACTCAAAATAATTTTCTTTCACTAAAATGAGCCGGAGCAGGGCTTGGGTTAGATGGCGTAAAATAAAAGCGATCAGAACCAAAATTATGACGCTTAGAATTTGGGTCGCGCCCGAGGCAGAAGAAAACGCCGCCACGCCGAAAGATAGAATCCCGGTTGGGCCGGAAAAAGAAGCGCTCAAAGCATTCTCCAGCACTCTCTGAATAAAAACAGTACGGCTAAATATATAAAGTATGGCCGCAAGTCCGACAACTTCCGCGATTATAACGGGCAGCATTTTGCGAAAAAGCCAGATGCGATAAACCCGGCGCAAAATTTCACCTTTGAATCTTTTGGATGATGGATATTCTATGGTTTCTTCCATGTTTTCACTACCCGATATAATTATACCTAGATTGTCTTATCTTCATTACTCAAATCCCTAAAAACTTTTTTGGCGCGGAACAGGCGCATCTTCAGGGTTGGAATTGAAATTTTCTCTTCTTCGGCAATAGTTTTATACGATTTATCTTCTATATAATACCGCGCCAGCACTGTGCGCAGGTGATCCGGCATTTTTTCAAGAACCTTGGCAACCGTGGCTTTGGCGTCGGCTGCAAAGGAATACCGCACATCCGGAGTTTCCTCGTCCGGTTTTTCGTAGATCGCCGGATCATCCGTCAAAAACTCGCCTTTTTTAAATTTACGGTAATGGGTGATCGCGGTGTTTATCGCAATCTTGTAGGCCCAGGACTTAAATTGGATTCCCTCAAGTTTCTGGAACTTCTCTGCATTTTTATACATTTTGACAAATGCCTCCTGTACAATATCTTGCGATTCCTCTTTGTTACGCACCACGCGGTATGCCGCACGCGTCAAAGGCCCTTCGTGCCTTTCCACCAATATCTCAAAAAGCGCCGGTTCCTGAAGAGATGCCCGGAGAATTTCTTCGTCCTTCATCTTAGCGATATCGCGCGTTTCTTTTTGCGCAAAATCGTCAAAGTAAGAATGCGCCATAACGGGTGTTTTCAGCGAGCCGGCTGCTATTTATAACGGAATTAACCTGATTCCGGTTTCTCGCTTGATGCGGAAAACATACCATATTTTAGGCATTTACGCAACATTTTTATTGTTTAATAGAAGAAGTTGTTTTAATACAACGGGTAATTTTTTAATCCCATCTTCTCCGCTGAAATGGCTTTTGCGATTAACTATCATGATTTTTGCGCCTAGCTTTCCAGCAAAAATCTTTTTATTTTTATTAAGCGGCACATAAGGGTCGTTATCGGAAAAAACTGCAACAATTTTATTAGTACGAAGCTTTATTTTGTTAAAATTTACGGATGTTTTGATCCACGGCTTCAATTTTTTTTCTTCTTCCGGCTCAAGGTTGGCTAACACAAACCATCCGCCCGCCAAAATTGCCCCTCCGGCTTTTTGTCCCTTAGGCAAACGCTCTAAATATCGCAAAATTGCTTGGCATCCGACGCTATGTCCTACGAAAAATGTATTTTCATCCGCGTCTCCTACGGCTTTGGCCAGATAAGAAATCCACCGTCCGATTTCCGGTTTATCAGCACGGGGCATTTTTAAAATTCGCACCCGGAATCCTCTTTGGCTTAGTTCGCCTTTAAGCCATGGAAACCAGCCCTCTTGAGGATGGCCATAAATTCCGTGAACGATAAAAACTCTTTTCATAATTCCTTGAGAATAAGGCCTATTCTTTTCATGGCTATAAACCCATACCCCCACGCGATTGGCAGCCACATCGGGATACCGCCAAAATCGGGCCTTGTGAACGACTGATATCCGCTGACCTGCGTACCGATGACTTCAACGATAATCCCGATTAAAATTCCGTATGCAAAAATTATAAATTCGGTTTTATCCTTGTGAAAATTGATAAGGCCCAATGTCAGTACCATATAAATAATAAAAAGTAGAAATGTATTTTCCCAAAATAAATACGACAAAAATATTCCGAAAAGAATCGGCAGGGTTTCTATGAATCCCGTTACCCACGGGCTTACGCCCGTAGTTTCTATCAGGACGCTTCGCGAAACGGAATTCCACTTCCTCCACGGGGTTACACCCGAGGGTTTGCGTGGTAACGGGATGAATATTTTTGACGTTTTGCCCATGAATATTTTTTGAAATGCCGAGGGTGGGATTCGAACCCACAAGTTCTTTCGAACCGAGGATTTTAAGTCCTCTGCGTAAACCTTTCCGCCACCTCGGCAAAATATCCCTATCTCATAAATTTGGCAAGGCACGAGAGGGATTCGCACCCTCGTATAGCGGTTTTGCAGACCGCCGCGTTAACTTCTTCGCCATCGTGCCATTTCATAATTCTCCCCTCCGTTTTAATTCCGCAATTTTTTGCTCGATATCCTCGCGGTTTTTCTCGCCGTGGTCAATCTCAAAACGAATTTTCGGAACCGGCCGCATGCGAAGCTTGCGGTTCAATATCTGCTGGATATTATAAACATTTTTTTGCAGAATTTCGAGTATCTTTTTGGCTTCTCCGCCAAAAACAGAAAAAAATACCGCGGCGTAATATAAATCCTCCGAGATATCGGTGCGCGTAATAGTTACCAAGGCACCCTCGGTAAATTCCAATTCACGGTCAACGATTTTAGCGATTTCCTCGCGCAATAAATTATTTAATTTTTCAATTCTTCGTTCTGAAGCCATACATTATGAAAATTTTTCTTTCCCTCCGTACGATAAGCATATCAATATGGTTTTTAGACAATGGGAGGACAAGTTTGCATGGTTCTACGCCAAGGGCGGAGAAAACTTGTCCGACCCTTAGGCGATTTTGCCGCTGGGCAAAATCGTCCGTGTCTAAAAACTATATTGACATGCTTAAAGCGTTCTCTTTATCACCTCTTCCTCGTATATTTCAAGTACGTCTCCGGGCTCGATAGTCGTTGCCGAATCAACCGACATTCCGCACTCAAGGCCCTTTATGACTTCGGATGTAGAAATTTTGTTTTGCTGAAGATCCAGCAAAGTGCCGCGTCCGACACCCTCTTTCAACCGCTTGACCTCGAATAAAACTCCTTTCTTGATCCGCCCATCATCCACCCGTCCGCCTATAATTTGTTTGTTTCCGTCTTTTTTAAACAATTTCAGAATTTTTACGCGCCCCAGATCCATGCGCCGGATTTCAGGCGGGAGCATTTCCGAGATCTTTTCTTTAACCATATCCAAAAGTTCATAAATTATTCCCCCGGAGATGATGCGAATTTTTGCATTATCGGCAAGGGTGCGGACCGCGGGATCAATTTTAACTTTGAATCCGACAATGGTGACAAGCTTGGTCGCCATGGCAAGTTTCACGTCAGATTCATTAATATCCCCCACCTCGCTTTTTAAAATTTTTAGAACTACCTCGTCCGTGCCGAATTTGGCCAGCGCATCTTCCAGGGCCTCTTTAGAGCCGAAAACGTCGGTTTTTAAAATCAAATTAAATACGATTTTTTCCGGCGATGACGCGGCTGATGCATTTTTTTTGCTCTCCTCGGCCGGAAGAGATGCGACAATTTTTTCCGCCTCTCCCTGCGTGCCAAACGCGAACCATTTGTCGCCGGATGTAGGAACTCCTGCGAATCCGATGGTGCGTACCGGCGAGGATGGACCGGCCGTCTCAATCGGATTCCCCAAAAAATCCTCAAAAATTTTCATGGTCTCCACCGCTCGTCCGACCGCCAAAACATTCTGCTTTTTCAAAGTCCCATCCAGAACCAAAAGCGTGGCCGTCACCCCGCGGCGCGGATCCATATGCGCCTCCACCACAATACCTTCGGCATTTTTCTGCGGATCGGATGCAAGCTCTTCCAATTCTGCCAAAAGCAAAATGACTTCCAGTAAATCATCCATATGCTCGCCGGTTTTGGCGCTGATCGCAACCGAAGGCACATTTCCGCCGTAACCCTCAACAAGTATTTCTTCTTTGGCGAGTTCCTGCTTCACCCGTTCAACATTGGCTCCGGGCTTATCAACTTTATTTATCGCCACGGCAAAAGTGAGTCCATTTTCACGGATAATCTGGATGGCTTCTTTGGTTTGAGGTTTGACTCCGTCATCCGCGGCTACCACCAAAATAGCGATGTCTGCCGCACGCGCCCCGCGGGAACGTAATTTGGAAAATGCTTCATGTCCGGGAGTATCAATAAAAGTTATTTTTCTTTGCCCCGCCGTAGTCTTTGACGAAGGAGGGTTGCCGACATTTATCTGGTACGCGCCAATATGCTGGGTAATGCCGCCGGTTTCCCCTTCCGCAACTTTGGTTTTCCGATACCAGTCCAAAATCGTGGTTTTCCCATGATCAACATGGCCCATCACAACGACAATGGGGGGACGGATAAAATTTTGTTTGTTCTCTTTTGTGCCAACTTTTTTTTGCAAAAGCTCATTCCGAATTATGAATAATGAATTATGAATTATGGCGTTTGGCTTAATTCTTAATTCCTAATTCTTAATTCTTTTGCTTATTGTGTCTTCCAACACTTTTTTCTCTTCGGCCGAAAGCGGATGTTTTGATTTGCCGGCGGAAATTTCTTTGGCGTAAAGCCGGGTACCCTCGCGTGAATAAAGTGAAGATACGGCAACGCCGTTATTTTCACGATCAAGCATTACCAAAATAAAACTTTGGTCTCCGCCTGTATCCTGAAACGGGTTAAAACGCAAAAATCCTACTTTTTGCACGCTTATTTTAGAGACCGATTCGAGCAAATTCATCCGCGGCTCCAAATTCTCAATTTTTGCCTCGGTTTTAGCAAGGCGACGCAGCGTCTCCTGCTCGATATTCCCGCCTCCGCCATCTTTTGTCCCAAAAAGCACCCCGATTTTTTTCTTAAGATCCAATACATTGGCGGTAAGCCAAATCAAGGCCAGAACAACAATTCCGGCTAAAATAAAAAAGGCGTTCGGCGGTACTTCAGTCATGAATATAACTATACCGCACTTTGCCTTAAAATTCCAGTTTAATTAAAAGGGGGATTTCTTCGCCGGTTTTCTTTGTTCCGTCGGAAAGCGGTGGGTGCAGGGCTCGAACCTGCAAGGGATTTCTCCCGCTTGTTTTCCTTGCCCCGTACTAAAATTTGGATCGGAAGGGGTGGGATTCGAACCCACGATACCCTTGCGGATATAACGGTTTTCAAGACCGTCCCTTTCAACCACTCAGGCACCCTTCCAAATTTTTAGTACGGGGAAGACCAGTGCCCTACCATTAGGCGAACCCACCGTTTTCCGACGGTAAAGACCGATGCTATTTTTTAATGTTATAATATCATTGAATATTGATTTTAGCAACGTAAAAAAAGTGCGCAGAATTGCCTTCTGTGCACAAATTCAAATAAAATATCATCTACCGGTTTTGTCCAGCGCAAATGAAATTTCTTCAACTATGTTTTGGGCGGCCGCTACGGGGTCATCCGCTTCAATAATCGGCCGTCCTACCACGAGGTAATTGGCGCCGTTCTCTATGGCCATGCCGGGCGTTCCCACTCTTTCCTGATCATTTTTTGCCGACCCGGATGGTCGAATACCCGCTGTCACTACCATAAAACCGGAATTACATGCTTGTCGTACTTCTCGTACTTCAAGTGGAGAACACACAACTCCACCCATTCCGCACTCTTGTGCAGCCAACGCCATTTTGACAACCACGTCTGGCGCCGGCACAAGACCCACCTCTTCGAGTTTCTTGTGATCCAAACTCGTAAGCATGGTTACGGCAAGCGCCAATGGCGCTTGTTTATTGCACTCCAGCGCCTCTTTTAAAAGAGCTGCGGATGAAGCACTCATCATTTCCTTGCCGCCCGATGCGTGAACATTGAACATCGAAACACCCAAACGCATAGCTTCAAGGCTGGCTTTAACCACAGTATTGGGAATGTCATGGAATTTAAGATCCAGGAAAACCGGTTTTTGCTTTAGGATTGACCGAATTAAATCCGGACCGCCTCTGGTAAAAAGCTGTTTGCCGACTTTAAACATCCCGACTTCATTGGCAAGCCAATTCACAAGTTCCAGAGCCCAAGTCGGATCGTCAACATCCAGAGCCACAATAAGCCGTTCTTTTGATTTCATTAGACGCCTCCCAAAAAAAATAGAACTTAATCAAACTTATCAAATATCGCTGTGGAAGTCAATGCTTTATCCTCTCACCAGCCGCCAGGGGCGAGCCTCGCCAAAGGCGGGAAAAACACGGGCGTGAGCCCATAGCTGGAGAATTCATTTAATATGATTAACGGAATGTTTATCCCCACACCTTCCCAGAATACCCCATAGCTTGCTACGGGGACGAATGGGCGTTATAAAAATCCTTCCTACGGGGTTTAATACTTCGCAGGAAGGTGTGGGGATTTATTTCGCCGCTTTAATCCGCGGTCGTATAAAATAAAACCACAAATAAAGGATCAAAAGCAGTATTACATTAGGAAAGAAAACATACGGTTCTGCCCAGCCCGCGCCATTAACCTTAAAATCCGAAATCGGCCACAAAAAAGGCGTAGGGAAAAATTTATAGGAGTGCGTGGGTATATCAAGAAGTATATGCAAACCCCACGCGCCCAATTCCCATACGGGCCTCCGTAAAATCAGCCACAATAATCCGAAAACAGCAACGAATATTATCAAACTATGAGTTACATTATATATCTGATAAACAAATTGGGGGATAAGCGAGGTATCCGGCGGCTCCACCGGAGGAATAGGCGGGCGCTCAATGATCCCTGAAAAAATCAGAATAAAAAGCGGGGCAAACGCCAAAAAATCGGGCGCGATCCCGAATAAGAAAGCCTTCCAAAAACTTCTTTTGTTTTTACGGCCGAAAGCTATGGAGCCCCACAAACCATGTGAAATAATATCCATTTCATTTTGCTAAATTGCAGAATACCTAAAATAGAGTGCGGGCCGCTCGCCCTGTGGGCGAAGCGAGCCTCGCAAAATTTTACTCTGTAAAATTTTGCGGGTAGGCGGAATCGAACCGCCGTCAGCTGATTGGCAACCAGCTGTTCTGCCATTAAACCATACCCGCGTTATAAAATGCAGTATTCTTAAATTAGTCCGAACCCTTCGACTCCGCTCAGGGCAGACGCATTTCGCCCCGTTAGATAGAGCTTTGCTCATCTACGGAGCGAGGAAGTCCCCCCATAATTTCAAGCATGCCCCGTAGTGAACGCGGAGCGTTCTACTACTGGGGTTTTTCTTTGGCGGCCAAATTATATCTACTGCACTTTAAAATCATCGCATGCCATCCCTTTATCTTGACTACGACATTTCTTGAGATCATAGCCATCAAAGCCATTTGTGAAACCTGATTTTAAAGAATTAAAGTCGTCATCAAAACGAATTTGTTTGCTTGTAACAGTTTCGAAAGTAACGCCAATATGATAATTTTTTCTATCAGGAGTAGGACTGTATGCAAAAGTTGTTAAACTATTAATATCAACTCCGTAAGAAGAAAGTATTTTCGGATCGATTTCTGGATCAGACAAGTTGCTTGGATAAAGGCCCTTTTTATCAAAGTAAAATTCTAGAGTTTGCATGGTGAATTTTAAATTTTTGTTTTTAATTTCATCCCGCTTTTCTGTCTCTGAATTTGCATATTGTATATTGACTTCATTGAATTTAACCGTTGCAAGCAATTTCTTAAATAGGGATACATCAGAAGAAGCTGGGATGAGTTCAAAACTTATTTCATCTCCGTTATACCTTTTTGTAGACGCATGTAAACTTACTATGCCGCCATTATAGCCGCCAATTCTTATAGGAGACATGCCCTCTCCTAAACCAGAGTCTACTTTTAGATCATATTGAGGATCATTTTTAACATAAGAAATTCTGAAATTTGTATTCCTGGTATCCTTAAAGCTGAAAATGAGTTCGTCGTTAGCTTGAATTAAATCTGTTTGTGTCCAATCTGAAGGATATTGTATAGAAAAACCTAATTCTTTATTTTCATATAGTTTCCATTTTATTGTTTGATCTTGCAGTGTGGGGGTCGGTTGATTAATGGGTGCTTGAATCGGTGTCGGGGTTGGAGTAGGGATTGGTGTTGGTGTCGGAACTTGGTTAGACTGAGGTTTTTGAATAACTGGTTCCGTTTTTCTCACGAAAACAAAATAGCCAGCCGTGCCAATTATGGCTACAGCAATAACAACTAAAACTACATTTATAAAACCTCTATGGTTCATATGAAAAAAATTTCTTTTCCCAAATTCAAAATATGGTTCCCTCCTACGCTAAAGTTTCGGATGGGCACAGCGAGCCGACCCGCTTCTCCAGAACTTCAGTGAGGCAAGTGTTTTTTCCCAGGCCTGCCTCGTAGTCAACCGCGGGTTGTACTACCCGGAGTTTTTTGCGGTTTTGAGCGGTGCGGCTGAGTTTTACATAAGCACAATTTTTAACGTTTAAAAATGAATAAATGCCGGAGGGGAGAATCCCGCCACCAGAATTTCGACTGTTGCTTTAGTGACCATTCGGCTCGAAATCCCTTTTTCCCATATATAAACTTTATCTCGCCAGCTTATTCGAGGCAACCCGAAAAAGTCGAAATTCGGTGCGGGACAAGTCAAACTCCCTACGCCATGTTCCTTGTTAAACCCAAACTGCCGGGCCCCAGAGTCGAACTGGGTACGCCTGCCTCTTCAGGGCAGCGCTCTGCCGGTGAGCTAGCCCGGCAGTTTGGGTTTTAATCCGCGCTCTGCTTCATCCCCCACCTATCAAGGATTGTGAAATTCTATTTTTCAATTGAGCAAGTGCCTTCTTGTGGAGTTTTAACGCCTGTTCACGTTTTACTGCATCAGATTTATCTTTGTATGCTTCGTAATATACTAACTCAATCGGTCGCATGTTTTTCGTAGAAAATACACGTCCTTTTTCATGCTCTTGCATCCTTTTTCTTAAATCGGGGGTATAACCTATATAAATAGAGTCATCTCGCTTACTTTGAAGAATATATACGTAATACATAAATTTTTATCCTTGATAGGTGGGGGACAAGATGAGCTACCCCGGCAAAATTATTTTGAATGTTCTCTCAATAACTCAATATATGACTTCGTGGTGCTTTTGACAAATGAAAGTCCGAGTTTTTCGGCAAGCGCACGGATTTTATCCGGTGACGCCTCTATTTCCACGAATTTACCAAAAGGCAGGGAATCAAGCGTAATATCCGCCCCGCGTAATTTCCAGCATTCTCTCGTTTTAGAGTATGCTAACCATTTCTGAAATCCCAGATGCGCAAGTAATTTTTGGGTTTCTTCCGCATCGCTTATTGAAATTTCGTATTCATCGGCTGATTTGAATATATGATGGGTTGAATTTGCTTTCAAAGTAAGCCGATGGTCTCCGGCAATACGCAAACGAAGAACAATTCCCTTTTTTAACAAATCCTTTTCCCGCGTATCCAAATACCGGTTTTTTTCTTTGCCGGACCATTTTAACTTTGCGCCGAGTTTTCTAAGCCGCCGCCGGATAGGCGTGAAATCATGCGTGATAAATTTTAATTCTATTTCTCGTTTCATCACATTAAGGGACTGTTGCCGAATACCATTTCTGCTGCAACAGTCCCAAAGCGGGGCTTGCCGCTATTTTTTAATCGTAACCGCATTGGTGGAGAGTAAAGAATTGGGAACAAGAATTTTCCTGTCGGCGGAATCAAGCGTGGTATAGCGGAGCCCTATTTCCTCCACTCTACCATCAAATCCGGCAACCGCGATATGATCACCGGGCTTGACCAAGCGTGAAGTAAGAATCAAAACTCCGGCAACCGCATTTGAAAGAGTATTTTGCAAAGCAAATCCGAGAACAATTCCGGTAACTCCGAGTCCGGCAAAAATAGCCGAGACATTGATTTCAAACATATTTACCGCGAACATGAGCCCGACTGCGAAAAAGGCATATTTAACGGCTTGTCCGGCAAATAAAAACGCCTCGTGCGCGGAACTTTGTTTTCCGATCCGGACAATTATTTTCCGTGCCAAAATCCCGGCTAGGATAAAAATCAAAAATATGCCAACCGCAGTCGGAAGCTTTTCCAAAATAGACGGAATGAATTGATAATAAGCTGAAATCATTGATCTTATTATATCTTAAAGAATCATATATCAAAATGTGGACTTAACGCGAACCCAATGCCTGCCCGCCGTAGCCTCGGCGCAGGCGGGGAACCAGGTTCTGAAAGAATTGCCCGCCCCGTTAGATGCTCTGCTATCTAACGGGGTAAAATTGGCACACCGTTATCAACTTGCCCCGTTAGAAGTAGCCGCGCCGCGGTCCTTCGGACTCGCGACCCCATCGCGAGCGCGACTTCTAACGGGGCGAGGAAACCCTGAAATTTTACGCAAACCAACCAGCATAACTATTATCGCCTAATTCATGCTGGTTGTTAAGCCGGGTTGCCCCGAATTTGACGGAGCCGTAGCAAAAAACTCCCGTGTTGGGAGTTTTTTGCGGGAACAGCTCGCCCCTTAGTTTTATGATTATAATCCCGAAAGATCGTTCTCAATCGCTTTAAGTTCGGCGTCAAGTTCTGAAAGATTTGTTTCGTTGAGGTCGGCCTCAATGGCGCCGAGCTCGTCGGAAGAACGCACGATTTGCAACTTCTCTGCAAGCGCATCTTCTCCAGAAGGAATGGAGAGTCCTTCGGCTTGAAGCACTTGTTGCTCTTCTGGAGAAAGTTCAATCGGCGTCAAATCCTGCTCAATCGTAATGGATTCCTTTTGATACGAAGGGCCGCGATTCAAGAAAAATAATATTCCTCCTGCGATAACAACAAGAATAATGATTGCAATAATAAATGTGTTTTTGTTTATAGTCATGATTATATGCTGGTATTTGATCTGGAACTATTGTAATCGTCGGCTTGTGTATGTATCTCAATAATTATAGCGCGAAGGTTTTCTATGTCTGTTTTCAGTTCTGTGGCCAGCGCGCGGGCTTCTTTCGCGATTCCCCCTGCATTTTCGCCCAAAAGCAGCGATTCGTATTTCGCCTTAAGCTCTTCCATCTTTGCCTCGTTTTCAATCTGTATATTTTTTGCTTTTTCAATAAGAATAGCTGTGTTGCGTGGCGGAAATTGACTCACTATCTCACCAGTCGCTCGCGCTTCAGCTTCAATTTCAATTCTCATTTTTTCAATCCGCGATTCCAGCCGGCTTAAAATATGGTCAAACCTGGCCATTGCCGAGCGGAAACGATTGAGCATCCTTAGTCCCTTGCCGTGGGCGACGGCGATGCGCGCCGTTTTTCCATGGTCCACATGACCTATTGTTGTTTTCACGTTTTTCCGGAAATTATCACGCAACTCTTTTGCGGCCTCACGAGCCCTCTGTATGGTCATGTCGTCGCCATCTTTGATTTCAATAATTTCTCCCGCGGCAGGGGCAGAAACTTTGCCGTTCATTCGCTTGACTTCTCGATTTACTGCTGCGGGTTGCGACGTTTCTCCCGATCAAGTCCGGTTTTTGGCGGAACATTGTCATCAGTGACCGTTCCTGTTGCGGCTTGCGGAGTATCTCCGGCGCCAAGCTCATCAAGTTTTGTAAAAACTGCCTGAATGCCTTCTTCGTTTATTCCGATTGCAACCAAGGTCGCCTTAAGATCAACTTTACTGATACCTCGAGCGAGAGCATCTGTCACTTTATTTATTTCCGCCCCGCCAATGTCGTAACGCAAAAGAATGTCTCCAACATGTTTGTTTGCTATTGGTATGTTTGCTACTGATATTGAAGTATTTGACCTTGAGCTGTTGTAATCATCAGCCGCAAAGGCGGAGATGACAAAACCCGCCGCGAGTCCGGCAGTAAACACCGTTCCCGCAATCAATATTGCAATTTTTTTAGGCGTAAATCTCATTACTTTTAGTATATCAATTAAAACACTGTTCGTAAAATCATGCTTTTGCTCCGCGCGCTTCACGCATTTACTTGTCCGCCGAAGTTTTAACGAAGGCGGAGAACCGCAATTTGGCAGATTCCCGGCAACATTCTTGCCCGTCCGTAGCTTTAGCGAAGGCGGGTCGCCATTCAAGATCGTGAATTACTGGTAGATTTTCAGTTGAGCATCCAAATCGAGTAGTTTAAATAAGCGGCAAAGCTCACCCAGAGAATATATGGCAGAAGCAGATAGGCCGCCGGCTTTGAGATTTTGTAAAAGACAACCATTGTCCAGACGATTGCGAGCCAGAGCAAAATTATGTCAATTAACGCAATGCCTATGTTGTTAAGGCCGTTTATGGTGAGCGAAGTCGAACCAAAGAAAATAATTGACCAGATGGCATTTAAAAACAGCTGCAGGCCAAAAACGGCCAAAGCTGTTTTTACCCTGAGCCGTGTCGAAGGACTACCTTGACTCCATTGATTCCACACAAGCCATGCCGCAATACCCATCAGCGCATAAAGCGTTGTCCACACAGGCCCGAATACCCAAGCAGGAGGATTTAATGCCGGCTTCACGAGCCCAGCATACCAATTTGGAATCGCGGAAACGGTAAAAACCGAGCCGATCACTCCGGCCAATTCCGAAACACCAATCGCAATAACCAATTTGAAGGGGTTGCTCATGCGTATGAATCCGCCTCGCGCACCACACGACATTCTAACATTCTGCAGAATGTTAGAATGTTTTCATAAATCTAATAAAGAATTTGCCGTACGGAGAAAGCGAGTGCGCTACCTCGCGGCCACGATATTTTTTATTCAAAAGTCCGGCTTGGACAAGCGATTTGGTGTGTTGAGAAATGGTCTTGAAATTTGCTTCCAGCGCCTCCGCAATTTCTTCAACCGTAATCCCGTCATTCCTTTCAACTGTACGCAAAATATCAATCCGCCGGTGATTAGCCGCGCCCTTAAAATAACGTTCCAGTTGTTTTGAAGTTTTCCCCATATCTCCAATATAACACAGTTAAAGTAACATTCCAACATTCTGCAGAATGTTGGAATGTTACGGGAGGGTGTAATCTAAATTTCAAGGATTTGTTTTTCTAAATCAGCCAGGCGTGTAAGCGCGATCATCAATCCTCCTTTTTGCGGCGAATTTAATTCCGAAAGTTGAGCGAGCGACTGTTTGAGAATTTTTATACATTCTTCCAGCACATACCCGGTATACTGAAGGTCAAACTCTCCGTACTTGTCGCCTCTTGCAAGGTGCCAACGGTTGCAAAGCTGGCGATAGGTTTTGACCGCCAACGTATTTTTGTACCACAGAAAGTCGGCGGCCGCTTCGGTAGCAAGCCATAAACTCTCCGATTGCTCGGCAGAATCCGCCAGAACCTCGGCCTCCTGCCTCCACATACTTACTTTTTGATATAAAGGGAACTCTTCCGGCTTAGGCGGCTCTTCCATTTCCGCCTCGCCGACATTTTCAAGCTCGATCCCCGCTTCTTCCATTTGTTCTTTAAGCATTCTGAGCGCTCCGGCAAGTGAATTACCCACATCCTCAAAAGCGCTTTTCATGTCATCCGGGTCCTCTCCTTTCATGATATGACGCAGGCGGTCTTGTTTAATCTTGCCGCAAATAGAACAATCATCTTTGCCGCATGCTACCCTTCGCCACGTACATTCCCACCAGGCCGGCGGCTTAAACTCTCCGTGCGGAAGCTCCATCACCGCTCCTAACTCACTTAGGCGCTTGGCCGTATCGTCCATTCGAATTTCTTCATCGGTCCAGTCGGCAAATTCATATTGGTCTCCATCTTGAAGAAGCATTAATACCTTGGGCTTTTCTCCATTACGCGTAAATCCGAGATACCCGGGTCCGTATTTTTCAAAAACTTGCGGATAGCGCTCAATCATAAAATCAATAAAATCTCCGGAACGCGATCCTGCAGGCAGGTGGATGACTTCTTTCTTTTTACCAACGATCTTGGCCAGATTTTTGGTAAGATACGCCATCCGAATCCTAATTGACTTTTGTTTTTTCATGTTTACTCTCATCATTTTCCCGCAAAAAAACATTCTAACATTCTGCAGAATGTTAGAATGTTTTTTAACCTAATTTTCTTGTCCCGTAGCTCGCCGGGGGCAACGATATGGGAAGACGGATGGTATCGGAGCCGTTCTCTTTCTTCGTCCATAAAACTATCTATAAAATCCTTGCTTTTAGTTAGTGTGGATAACTATTGACTTCTACCGAGCGCTTGCTATACTGATAATGTCTTTCGGTTCTAGCCATAGAACCGTTAGGGTTATACATCCCAGGGCCACCCTCTTAATTGAGGGTGGCTTTCGTTTATGCTGGTTTTTCCCGATGTTTTAAATCTTTACCCCAAAATTCATGTATGTCTTTCAAATCAAAATAACCATCCCCGCCAGTTTTTAGTTCGTGAGAAATGTTGTCTTTTGACGAAAAAATGTAAACCTTTTTACCGGCGTTTTTCAAATAATTCACCAGTGCCAGAAAATCGGCGTCGCCACTAAAAAAGATCGCTATGCTATATTTCTGGATGTTATGTATTGCGTCAATCGTTATCTCCACATCCATATTTCCTTTTTCTATAATAGACTCTCCACTCTCGCCAATGACAGAGATCCTTTTTAATTCTTTTTTTCTTACGATAAAACCAAGTCCTTTCTTAAGATAGGTAAAGAATTTATGTTTTCCATCCAAGTCGTAATCTCTTGTTCCGGCCTTGGGATAAGCGTCATAATAAAAAATTTCAACCTTATTCGCGTTAAAGTTCTTCCCAAAATAATCTTTAAGAGTTTTGTATTCAATAAACTTTTTTACCGACTTGACCGCATTCCAAACATTTGATGCATCAATAAACACATAGACCGCGTTCACTGCTTGATTTTTAGAATTAAGGGAAAACATATTTACATTGTATCAATTAAATTATTTTCAACAATCTTAATCCTTGCCCCGTAGTGAACGCTTTGCGTTCTACTACTGGGGTCCTCCGGGGTGCCTGCCCGCCTCTGGAGGGGCGTATTCACAACATTCCAACATTCTGCAGAATGTTGGAATGTTATTTTGCCTGATTGTTGCCCCGCAACATCCTTACATTCTCAAGTTTGTAAGGATGTTATTTATTTTCCTCGGCGTGAGCGGTGATTTCTAAATTACAGCTCTTAACGGGGCAAGCACTGGTATAACTCCTTATTATCTTTTTGAATTACCTTGACCATATTTGATTAAAGAAGGTCGGCGAGTTCTTCTTGTTCATCCTCGTCAAACTCATTAGGATCAAGCCCCTCGCTTTCCAATTTTTCCCGTATTTCTTTTTGCTTGCCCCGTAGCTCCGCAGAAAGCGGATGGTATCGGGGCCGTTCTTTTTCTTCGTACATAGGGCTTTTTCAATGCGCCACCCGCCTGGCGTATTCAAAAACATTCTAACATTCTGCAGAATGTTAGAATGTTATTTTAAACGATAGGTGACGGCGTGGCCGATTTTGCCGACTTGCTTCACTTTACCTTCGGCCTCCAGTTCATCAAGATAGCGCACGGCCGTACGGCTGGATACGCCGAGCGCCTCACGAATTTCAGCGTTAGAAAGTGCTGGTTTGTCCGCAAACATAGCCAGCGCCTTTTGCTTTCGCCCCTCCTTTTGCGAAGCCGTTTCAACCGCTGACCTGCATATACCGACAAATTCTTCCTTGGCGCTCGTGCCGTATTTTTTCGCCTCCCGCCATGCGACGATAACCGCAAAAACAACTATCGCCGCGCTAATGGAGATAGAAATTAAAATTGTAGTCATAAATTCATTTTACAACATTCTAACATTCTGCAGAATGTGAGAATGTTTTTTATTCTCCTAATTTTTTTGTTGGCCAGTTAGTCTGGCAACGTCACATGCTACGTCGTTAAATAACTCACTTAATTTACGGAGCTTTTTAAAAATTTCCTCTATATCAGATTTTCTAATTTGACTAATAAGAACTGTGTTCCAGTCAATCTGAATGCCAGCTTTATTATCCGGATATCTCAAAACATCATTTTTTGTATCTATAATTTTATAGTATTGCCCAACTTTTGGTCTTAATATGTCTAGATAATAGAAGTAGGAAATAAGTGGTTTGATTTCTCCCAATTTCTGCGGCAGGTTATTGATTTCTCTTTGAGTTATCGAATTATAGAATTGTGGAGGAGGAGCAACAAACCTTTTTTTATCTATTTTTTTATTCAATTCAGTAAATAAGTCGTTGATGTCATGACCATCGGTATATTCTCCAAATGCAAATGAATCTACAGTTTTGATAAAAATTTCAATACCATGCTTTATGTTAAACAAAATTGGAACAAATAAGCTGTCGGGGGTATATGGAATATTTAACCCATCAGATTTACTGCGTGCTTTCTCTTCGGAATTTAACAATTTCTGGCAAGCTAGTGCTGCCAAATTAAAATAACCCTGAGCAAAGAAAACCCAGGAATATGATCTAAATTTATCATCTACTATATTTCTTTTTTTCATAGACAAGTGCGGCGTTTAGGTTTCTATTTCTCGCTCTCTTTGGTCACCTCGATACTTCCAATCTTGGACGTTCCTCCTGAACGAAATCCGAACGCATTTTCGGGAAAATCTCAGCGATTTTTTCGGACGGCGGGACCTCAAATTGGGTGGTTGGATTAGTAAAATAATTATACCTTATTTTCGACACCTAGGAACTCTCAACAATTTTACGCTCCTTCGGGGTGAGGGTGTAGAGTTTATGAAAAATCTACAAAGCGACACTTATATTTATCTCGCCACTCTGATACTGGTACGACCCGCTCATTATATTTGCCGGGTGGTGGCCAATTTGCCTCGGAGATTTTTACCGATCCGTCCTCCATTACTTGCTCCACGAAAGCAATATGCCCAGTTCTATTCATCGCCAGCGTTCTAAACCCGGTTGTAAAACTCATGGCACAGCCGGCCTTCGGCTCATCCAACACTTTATAGAGTCCGTGCATCTCAAATATATTTGCCCAGCTTCCCCCATTACGGCCAGTTTTGGTTGGCCATTTTATATTAATTCCTGCTTGCGAGGTTCTGTATTGTACATATTCTGTACACTGTAATTCATCCTCCTCAAAACTTAAACTAAATTCATAATTTATAATTTTACGCACCTTGAGAGTATTTGGGTCACGAGCATTATTTGCAACTCCTATTTTGAATTCTGGAAGTTCCTGCCGCGCATCTTCTTTTACCGCGCGCTTTTGTGATTCTACTGGTTTTTCCTCTCCTAGATAAACCGAGCTAACCCATCCTTTCAAATTGTCTGTTTTGATCTCAAACCATTTGCCTTGCTCCTGCAACACCGCCACCTCGGTGCCGTGTGGAATTGCGCCGAGTTTTGTACTAGCAACATCCGGCAACGAACGGACACTTAAACCGATCTCGGAATTCACATAGAGTATTTTGGCCGTGAATTCTGGAAGTAATTCGATGGACTTCTCCTCAACGGTCGGCGAATGGGGTTGGAGTTGTATCTTAGTCAACAAGTTTATTAAGTTTTTTAACCAGTTTGGCATATGTGGATAAGTACGGGTTAGTGGGAAAAATTTGGTTGGCGACCTTTGAAAATATTCTTGTAAATATGCGACAAATTTGATGATTTTCAGGATAATTCGCGTGTATGAACAAC
>JACPBG010000002.1 GCA_016180435.1 Candidatus Sungiibacteriota bacterium | reverse complement strand
GGGAGGTAACACCCAGGCCATCGGCAATATACTGGTTAACTGCTATTTGGTCATCACCGGATAGATCGCTCATGGAGGTCCCGGTTTGGCCGGTGGCGGATTCAATGGCTTCTTGGGTGGCTTCTTGCGCCACAGCGGCTTGAGCTTCCTGAGAGGCAGTAGCCGCTTGGTCAGGTGATGAAAATCCTAAGGCGCCCACAGCAGCTGCCAAAGCGCCTGGTTCAGATAGCGCTTGTGCGGCATAAGCAGCTGCTGTGAATCCCAAACCTACACCGGGCGGAGCGGCAAAAGTAGCAATAGTTCCTAAAATACCAAGTGTCTGCGCAAAAGGATCAGTTAAAGTTGGCATTGATGGAAGACCGATTGTTGGCGCGATCGCGTTATAAACAGTCGCAAATGGATTTGCAAAAAAACTTATAACTGATTCAAATACTGTTGGTGGCGCGATATTTGGTTCAATACCAAACGGATCTTCTTGGAATACGCCAAACTGCGCATTTAGCGCCTCATTTATAGCAGCCACAATATCTTCCAGCGGCTCATCAAAAGTTTCACCCACCGGATCAGTTGGCGCGGGAGTATCAAAAACGCTTAGCTAAACCTGGACTGCTTTCCGGGTCAGTACCAAAACCACTGAAATCGGTGCCGATACCGACGCCTTCATCGTCAACTGCCGCATAAACCGAACGGATCAGAGAAAATTCAGGCAAAATACCGCCGAGTTCAAACTGAAATTCAAAAACAGGCGCGAGTATGGATAAAACCGCCAATGATAAAATAAGCGCCGAGGATATAGATTTTTTAACCAGGGGCCTCATAGAGGAACTTGAAATTCTTCATTAGGAATCCGCAATAAAATATTCACAAACCACAGGGTATCAATACTATGCTTGGTTTTACCCTGCGTGCCGAAATTTCTTATGAATGCGCCGTCGCCGGTGGCAATGGTGCGTTCGGCCTTAAAATCAACCGCGCGGGTCATCAAATACTGCATGACTTTTTTTAATTGTCCGAGATATTTGGATTCTTTCGTATTCTCATAAAGCGACGCCAGAAGTTCGGCGCAGACCAGCGCCGGATGCACCAGCCGCCCTCGCATCACCTTTTGTTTAGATAAATCAGCGGCATGATCATAAATTTTGGACTGATCAACAAAAGCCAAGGCGGCATCGCGATACATGGAATTTTGCGTCAATTCATACATTTTAATTTCTCCCAACGGCTTGTAACAACTATTGCTGGTTACCGCGATATCTCCTTCCCGATATGCCGGGGAACCCGGTTCCAAATACATTTTTTCGCCTTCTTTGAAAACCTTTTCCGCGACCTCAAGGTGTTTTGGATTTTTGGTAAATTTCGCCAGGGCGATAAAACGTTCCAGTTTCTGGAACCAGGCCAAAAGATTTTTGGGCTCGAGTCCTACATCAACTATCAGAAGCGCGGCAAATTTATTCGGATCTACTTTCTTATAATCCGCATCCCCATTTACAATTGCGGTAAACTGCCGGCGGCATACATCCGGTTCGCGTCCGCACAAAAGAGTAAGAAACAGGGTCTCGGCGATCCTCTTTCGGTTAAACTGCGGATCTTTGGTTACGGTAGCAAACAGCCGGAGATCCTCAACGTAAAGCGCCGGCGGAAGATACGTGGACAGCACATCGCTTTGTAAAATCATATTTTTATCCGCAACGCATTTGCCTTTTTTACATATGAACCGCGTTCGCCAAAAATCTATGTAACCGCGCCGTTCTTTATTCAGAGCGCTTTGATCAATAAAATTCCAGCTGGTAAGCGCCACGTCTTTGGCAAGCATGGATTTCGTAAGAACCGGCACCGGCTTTTTCGGAAAAAGCCGGATGATGTCGTCATAAAACCAATAAATGCCGCTAATAATGACAAGGGCCGCGACTATGATAAAGATATTCTTTTTGTTAGACATAGATTTGATAAAATATCTGTTAGTGTGTAATAAATATGCAAAAACGACTAATATAAGCGTACCACGTCATGCATTAAATAAATAATTATATTATCCACAGCGTAAATGGTCTACTTTATGACTGCATTGGAACTTTGATCCTAAAACCCGCCATCTGGCGGGTTTTAGGATCTGACTACTTTATAAATGTATCTAAAATTACGCTTAAGCGTAATTTTAGATACATTTATACATTTACTCTCTATATTATTTTAAGATTTAGCCTCAATAACTTTTTCCATAGGCGGCACATAACGGCGAAGCAATAAGGAATTGGTAACCACCGACACCGAAGAAAACGCCATGGCAAAACCGGCAATTTCGGGACGGAGCGTGGATTGGGAAAGATTGAAAAGCGCTTTGCCCAAGCCGCCCAATTTCTGCAACCCTAAAGTCCACTCGGCCGGACGCCCAAAAATATGCGAGGTGAGAATTTGCGTGGTAAAGAAAAGATGAAACCCGGCAGCCACCGGAATTGCCAGGACGTTATAGAAAAACGCCCAGAAAAGATTTTGCCACACTTTTTTAATGGTTTTTCCCGACAGCTGAATGGATGTTACCACATCCCGCAAATCGTCTTTTACCAAAATTATTTCTCCGGTCTGCACCGCCACATCCGTACCCGACCCAACGGCAATCCCGATATCTGCCTGCGCGAGCGCCGGAGAATCATTTATCCCGTCCCCCACCATGGCAACCGACTTGCCCTCGGCTTGCAATTTTTTAATTACATCCGCTTTTTCCTGGGGCTTTACTTCCGCGAGCACGCGATCAATCCCGATTTCGCGCGCAATCGCATGCGCTGTTTTCGGGTTATCGCCGGTAATCATAATGATTTCTTTCTTCATTTTTTTAAGTTCGGCAATCGCCTCTTTGGCAAAGGGCTTTAGGGTATCTGCCATGGCGATTAAAGCCATAGCGCGCCATCTATCCCCGTCTTTTTTCACGGCAAAAACCGTGGTTTTGGCCTGACCCTGCAATTCCTCAAATTTATGGCGCCATTCCTCTATGGATATTCCTAATTTTTCCATAAAAGCCGAATTCCCCACTCCGATCTCAATGCCGTTCACCGAGCCTTTTACTCCGTATCCGGAGACCGCCTCAAAGTCCTTCACCTCCGGCAGAGAACCAAGTTTTTCCTTTCCTTTCTCAATCACCGCGCGCGCCAGCGGATGTTCGGAGCCCTGTTCCACGGACGCCGAGAGCAAAAGCGCCTCGCGCTCATCCATGCCGCCCAATGCCATAAAATCGGTAACCACCGGCTTTCCAATGGTTAAAGTGCCTGTTTTATCAAGCGCAACCGCCGTAATCCTATAGGCTTTCTCCAGCGCCTCCCCGCCTTTCAAAATTATTCCAAATTTTGCCGCGCGGCCAATGCCAACGATCAAAGCCGTGGGCGTGGCAAGACCCATGGCGCAGGGGCAGGAAATCACCAAAACCGCGATCATTTTAGTAAGAGCTGATCGCAGATCATCCGGAATCAGAAAAAAATACCAGGTTGAGAAAACTATTACCGCAAATACCACAACCGCCGGCACAAAGTATTCGGAAATTTTATCCACCAAGTTCTGAATGGGAGCGCGAGATGCTTGGGCCTCTTCTACCATTTGGATAATTTGGTAGAGCAGAGTTTCTTTTCCGACTTTCGTGGCTTTAAACTTGATCAAACCCTCCTGATTTATGGTAGCGCCAATCACCTCCTCCCCCACTCCTTTTCCCACCGGCATGGATTCCCCGGTAACCACCTTCTCGTCAATATGGGTTTTGCCCTCAATTATTAGACCGTCCACCGGAATTTTCTCGCCCGGACGAACCACTATAATATCGTCTTTTTTAAGCTGATCCAGCGGAACCGTAACCTCGGCTCCGTCCCGCATGATATGCGCTTCTTTGGCTTCCAATTTCAGAAGTTCTTTGATAGCCTGCGATGCTCTACCTTTGGCTACCGCTTCAAAATATCTACCGAGTAAAATGAAAAAGAGCAGCGCGGCCGATGACTCCCAAAACGGATGGTCAATGTTAAAAAATAGAAAGCCAATCATGGAGTAAAAATAGGCAGCTGATGTGCCAAGCGCGACCAATACGTCCATATTGGCCGAACCCACCCGAATGGCGGTAAAGGAATTCCGATAAAACGGCCAGGCGATAATAAACTGAATCGGAGTAGATAATGCCCAATAGAAATAATTGAGATCAATCCGGAATGGCGGGTTAGAGACATCCACCAAAAATCCGGTTAAGAATTTCAGGGGCTGAGCTATAATCCAGAAAAAATAGCTTGTGGCATACGACCCGTATCCAAAAAACCCGGATCCTGTAAGCAAAGGCGCACGCTGATTCAAAAAATCAAAAAGCTCATGCACATGCGTAACATTAAACATGTGAATTAACATGTAATATAAAATTATGGGGAATGCCAATAAAAATGCGGCCTTCACCCGGCGGCGCGATTCTTCGATTTGCTTGGCTTCTTTTTTCTCTTCCTCGGCGGCGGTTGACCCTTGCTCATCCGGCCGGATTAAATCATACCCAAGCTGATTTATCAGTTCGTCAATTTTAGTAAGCGGGATTTTTACCTCATCAAATTCAATCGCGGTCTTTTCCGCGCCATAACTTGTTTTAATGGACTGCACGCCGGCCTGCTTCCCGATCAGTTTATCAATCAGAATTGAACAAGATGCGCAGTGCATTCCTTTTACTTTTAAGACAAGTTTAGTCATATTTTAAAACCATCGGCGAGCTTATTGCGCATTTGAAACAATGGGAGGCGAAATTTGCTTGCCCCGCACCAAATTTTGACTGCCGCTTTCGTTTCCATCCAAGTAGAGGTGAACATTTGTTGAGAAACACATAGTACATCTCGCCAGCTTATTTAAGACGGCACAGAAACGGTCAAAATTTTGGTGACGGGGCTTGGTTTGCGCAAAGCGCAAAAATTTCGCCGACCCTTAGTGAGCCCTGCGCTGGACAGGGCGAATCGTGTTTCAAATGCGTAATGGCGAGCCACTCTGCATACCTTTAACTTTGAGAACTAATTTAGTCATATGCCTTATACAAATCTTAACACAAATATGATACAATAACAGGTATGGATACTAATAAATTTAACCGGCCATGGGATTATTGGCTTCTCTGGGCGGTTTTATTATTTTCTTTAGCTTTGAATGTTTATCTCTTTGTTTTTATTAACGGACTGCGTAAAGCCGCCCGGGGCCCGCTAAGTAATTTAGCTCAAGTTATCAAAGATATACAGAACCAAACCATAACAACCCGGATTAACATACAAGAAGAAATACCTTTTTCTATGCAAGTGCCGATAAAAGATACTTTTAAAATACCCATCAAGGTTTCGGTTCCAATCCTGACTATAGTCAATGTCCCAGTGACTATTCCGATACTTGGACAAGAGATTACACTGCGCGTACCCATTGATACTGCTGTTCCGGTAGATACGGTCGTTACAGTTCCGCTCAACTCGGCAATTCCGATTAAGGGGACAGCGCCCGTCTCGTTCGAAATTCCGGTCTCACTAGAGATTAAACAAACACCGTTCGGGCCGTTTTTCGAAAAATTATATGATTGGATTTTAGCAGCGAAACAAAAACTTTAGCTCAAAAGTGGTCTTTCAATCCGCCTGCTTTCCGATTAACCAAAAATCTCCGACGTTATCCGATCCTGATTTCTTTTAGCCCATCAGCGGACTTTTCCGCTGATTTTTTATTTTAAACAAAAACTACCAAATAGTCTTTGGGTAGAACTCTTTAATCTCATTGTCTTTAGAAAAAAAGTATGTGTATCGACAACGTAATACATAATTTTTAAGGCACGATCTTAAATAGTGACTTTTTTGCAGCTTTAATATCTTTTCCCGCAATTTTCACGCCTTTAAACATGCCCCTTAAAGAGATAGGGGCTTTAAAGGACAAAAAACTGCCTTCTTTTTTAACTTTCAGAAGTTCTTTTTCTATTTTTATTAATTTCTCTAAAGTTTGGGTGGTCATAAAATAATTATAATTCATATCCTAACGGCGGTCAATCAAAACCAACTATTTCTTCATTTTCTCCGCATGTTTTTTAAACCACGTGGACATCCATTCTAAATCCCTATTGCCAATAGCTACATCAATCGCATACTTTTCAATCTCACCCTCTTCGGCCACAATTTTATACCCATTTTCTTCGAGAAATACTCCCGCCACCACCATTGCCGTTCTTTTATTTCCATCAAGAAATGGGTGACTTGAGATAATATTTCTTACATATACCGCAGTTTTAAGGAAAACTCCTTTATAAAGTTCCTGCCCAAATGCTTTCTGTTTAGACAAATCAACCAACGCCAAAATGGCATTCATGTCACGGACACCGTGCATACCACCGGTTTCATCAATTGCCATGGAATGAAGCAATAAAATCTGTTCACAAGAAAGATATTTCACAATGGAATGAATTATTTTTTGGCCAAGGATTCTAGATCCCGCCGGTAATTTTGAATAAAACGGTATCCGAGTTCAGCAATTCTTTGATCATTCCCGGAAAGCGGCTTACGCGGAGAATAATAAATTACCCGATGTTGTTTCGGATCTCCTTTTACCGCCACGCTGTCGCCCGCCCTCCATCCCAACTCCTCGGCTAATTTTTTGGGTACAGTAAGCGCCATAGAACTTCCCACCTTTAATACTTTTTGGGTCATAGTTTTTAGCTTAATCCATTATAATTTTATTATAATCTTCTCTGTCCGTTACGTCAAATTTAGGGTTGACAAAACTTATTACGCTATGCTAACCTTTATTCATTGACCTTTTTATTTTTCGGAGGTTTTGTGAATCTAACCCATCTCGGAACGACGTATAACTTTATAGACGGATTGTTGCATGTTCAAGCCGGACCGGACAGGATCCTGCATGCATCACATCAATGCACGCCGGAACCCGTTTCCACAGAATATATCCATACAATCATGAATTTCCGCCTCGGAAGACATTTACAGGACGGGCGACATGCCGCCGTACTTTTTTGCCAAGAATGCGGGTTAAGAGTAAAATTTGAATGGGCTTCCAGAATGGACCTTCAAGAAATTGATACCCAGCTGGAAGCTGCTGCCATACACTCCTGGTCAAAATAGTCCTATCTAATCCCCAGCGGCCCTGCCGCTGATTTTTTATACATACAGAAAACCCACCTTCTTCCCTTAATGAATTCGACAAAAGCGAAGCGCTGTGATTTTAAAACAATCAGGAGGCGCGCGGCATGGTCCGAGCACTCAAATTATTGATGCCGTGCCTACTTCTTTAAAGGTAGTCCCTCGACCAAGCTCGGGAACTATTTTTAAGATAAATTGAGTGCTCGGCGCGCGCCGGATGCTTAGTGAAGCCGCCGCTGGGCGGCTGAACGTGTTTTAAAATCATAGCGCGAGCGTCACTGCGTTGAACTCACCACACTTTTTACATCCAACTTCCCTATCATATCAAAATGGGTCCTATGTTTCCCGTCCACATCCCCTTCTCCGCAAGGCACCGAGCAATAAAACGGGAACTCCCCTTCCTGGGTTACTACAAATTCCATTTTTATGGTGGAACGCGCCGGCATTCTTTGGGATTGCCCAAAAGCGTCAATGGCAATCCCGTGGTCATAATCATCCTCATTCACCGCGGTTATCACAATCTTATCCCCGCGCTCGGCTTCAATAACTTCCGGCACAAACCGCCATTCGTTTTTTTTGGCGATGATTGTCACTTCGCGAACTTTTCCGGTTGTTACCGGCTTGGCCTCATCCGACAACAAAAACGCGCGGTAAAAAACACCGAAACCGATAATCAGGACACCTATTATAATTAAGATGGCGTATTTATTCATCCCGTTAGAAGCAGATCGCGATCAATTGATGCGATTTACTATGTTTATAATTTATATTTAATTGGTAATTCACAATGATTTTTATATCTTGATATGCGATCGCGGCTTCTAACGGGATTCATTCGCTAACGCGCAATGATGCAAATCTACAAATGAAATGCTAATCTACAAATTGCTAATTATGCGAATATTCGCAATTCGCCAAATTGGCATTAAATTTGCATCGGATTGGCATCACTGCTTTACCTTCAAATATTTTTTCACCAAAACGCTCAAAACAACAATTGCGGCAAGCGACCAGGTAAGATTAATCCACCAGCCGGATAAAACAGGGGGTGCTTTTTCCTCAACTTTAATCCAAAAACTTGCAGTCAGGGCCTCATCTTGGGGCAGATCAATGCCTTGGGGACGAAACTGGGCAAAAACCTTATAAAGCCCTGCCTCCGGAAATACCACCCTGAAAGAAATGCCGTGCGCTGATACGCTGCTCGCTTCCATCTGATCATTATGGTCGTCTCCGCCATTTGCGCTGGCGATTAAAAACAAACCGGGCGTTAACATACCATGCTCATCATCATGCCCGGCATCTCCAGCCGGATGAGTATGTATAAACTGCTTCCAGTCATCTTTAATAAGCGTGAGATGCATATCGGCGTCCAGGTACGGCTCAACCTCTATCTCACGCCCCAGGCTATCGTGAATTTCAAAATTAAGCGCGGAATTTATGCCTTTCGCCAGCTCGTCTTTATGCAATACAACCTGATAATTGCCGACAATTTGCGAAATTCCAAAAAATATCTCCTTTCTATATTTCTCGCCCTCGCCTTCAACCGAAATTTCCGGATAGTCAAAAGAATAATTAACGCCATCGCTCTTAATTTCCGACCAGATTTTATAAAGTCCTGGATTGGAAAAAATGTAATCTGCCGTAAAATGTCCCTCTTCGGCTTGGGAGGCTTGCCCTCCTAACTTTTGGGACTGCTTCGCATCTCCAACCTGTCCCAAAAGTTGGGAGGGTGAAGGATGGATATGGAAAAATTCGTTTAAGTCGCTCCGAACTCCTATTACATGCATCAGTTTTTCATGCTCAATTTCTAAATTTTCTGCCGGAATGGGAATATTCCCAGGCTTTTCATTTACAAAGAAATCAAGTTTTTGCGCTTGGCCGGTTCTGAAAGGAACTGGCGTGATGTTTAAATTAACAGCCGGGCCGGATTTAACTTCTCCTTCTTCATGATATATTGCGCCTCCATGTTCGTCATCGTGCGCTCCTCCAGTGCCTTCCGGCATCGCCATGGAATGACCCAAGGGTGGCGGAACCGTAAATGTCCAGCCGGTTGAATTACCAATAACAAGAGCAATGGCGATATATGTTATAGAAAGCCAAACAATTGTGCGGCGCGTTGGATGCCTGAAAATAAATGAGGTGAGAATCGTTATCGCCAAAAGCCCCAGAAAAAATAAATTCCCATACTTAATAAAATCAGGAATATCAACGAGCGGGTGTTCGTGCTGTAGTATGGTCTCACCGAACCGCTCGCCCGAAATATTGACTACAAATTGCTCCCATGCGCCATGAGTACCTGAAGCAATAAACCAGTCATGGCCAAAAATGCCGAAAGTGAGCAGATATGCGCCGATTATCAATAGCATCCATCCCATTACTTTCCCAATGCCCTCTTTGTGGCGGGCCACACCCGAGAGAGCGTTTACCCCCAAGGTGCCAAGAATCGCCAGGAAGATAAGCGGGACTGAACGCCCCATCCCGTGAACAAAGCCCAGAAACCATCCGTTAAATAGATCGCCCGTAGTTGCAATATATCCGAGAAGCACGTAGAAAGCGGGATTCGGGCACCCCACACCGGCATTGCCAAGCAACAATCCGAGTAAAAAGGTCTTCATATAATCCTTGCGGCGCTGGATAAAATCCGGGAATTTTCCGGAATACGAGGGAAGCTTAAAATTTATCAGTCCAACTTCGGATAATCCAAAAATAAATGCAGCCAGTCCCCCTAGGAGCACCGCATAAACTTCAGCGTCTGATTTTAGACCAAAAGCCTTGCCGGCTGCTGCAATAAATACCCCGTATAAAGAAAGGGTGATCGTGAGCCCCAGAGTAAAAGAAAGCGCCATAAAAAGACCCTTTTTCGGATCTTTTCCCATAGTGAGTGGCACTATGACAAAAGCCAGTGGCAGGGTGCAGGGCAGAAAAATCATGGAAAGGCCGGCAATGAATGAAAGCGTTAATCCCACGGTCAATTCAGGGGTTGTGGCCATCCAAAAGAGACCCACCACGAAAACAATAAACAAGAAAAACCCGAACAGCCCGATTTTTAATCTTACTGATTTTTCATGCTCGGCGGATTCGGCTGATGTTGGTGGCAGTGCCCCGCCCTGCGTAGATGTAATATTTTGTTCCATAAATTTTTAATTATTCTTCGAGCAAACCGGGGTGAAGTCGAGAAGTATCATGGGATAATGTAAGTTCTCGACCCGCTCGAACAATAAATATTATTCGACTTTACCTGAAATTTCTCTTTGGGTAGAAAACGTCATAACTAAGAGCGCAATCGCCCCTCCCAAAAGCCCGATATCACGAAAGGTAATCGGCCCAATCCCCGTAAAAATAAGTATGCCAACAAGCTCAATCACCGCCAGTATAGAAACAACCCGTAATACATGTCTGATAGAAAACCACGCTCGCCCCGTTAAAATTAATTCTAATGGGGCCAGAAACAAAACTCCCATAATAAACTCTCCTGCGCCCTGCAATCGTAAATAAGAATCAAGCGGCATTAAAAAAGTTACTATTTTTGAAAACCACCAGGGCACAGCCCAAATCCAGGCACTGGGGTTTAACATCAGATCATAACCCGAATACAAATACATTATACCAAGGCCAAGGCGCAAAGGCCACTCCGGATTAATTTTCGATAAAAAATTCATAATTTATGATGCCACATAGGTGGGTGTCAAACCAATTTATGGGGCAATCGTCACACCAAAACCTAGTTGTTGTGGATCAAATTTAACTAGCGGGATTCGCACACCTTGTCGTGTAATTCTGGAAAGTATGTTAGTACCAAATTCTGTAATAATAAAATCGCCATTTCTATCGATCACTACACATTCAGGGAATAAACCAAAATGAAGAATTTCCGTACGCATTCCATCTGGGCTTACCCGATAAAGCTTACTTTGGCTCTGAATAGCAACTATGAAATCACCGTTAGCATCAATTGATACGCCCGTAGGATTATTCTCGGGTTTAAAACTCACAATCTCGCTGAGAATACCTGATGGCGTTATTCGTACTAACCGATCGTCGGGAAATGCCTCAGCAACAATAAAATCTCCATTTAGTGCGACCGCTATACCCCTGGGTTCTGTTTCGGGCGGAAATCTAAATATCTCGGTCTGTATTCCTTCAGGAGTAATCCGAGATAGTACTGAATTTGCCACAACTATAAAATTGCCGTTAAAATCAATTGCAAGTCCACATCTCGTGCCAACAGGGATGTTATCACCGAAGATACGCGTTGCTACACCCTCGGCTGTTATTCGCAACAATTCATTTGTAGCAAGTACGATAAAATCACCATTGCTGTCTACAACTACTCCATCACCAGAAATACGTTTACCGAAATCAAATATATCTGTTTTAGTTCCATCTGCTGTGATACGAATCAATTTAGTAGGAATGCCAATTTTCGGAAAAACAAACACTATGAACCCCTCTTCCAAAGGAGGCGGTGGAACGCAATCTAACCCGACCAACGCATGACACACTGCTTTCTCGGCATTAAGGCGGCAGCCACGAAAACCCGGCCTGCCGTCATTACAAGCCGATCCCAACTTCTTATCTATTTCGTCCGTAGTGCTTGCGGTAATCGGATCTGCGGACTCGGTAAGGATTTGTTTGATTTCTGCAGGAGAAAGACTTGGCTTTATAGCCTTGATTAATCCCGCGACTCCCGTAACCATAGGAGCCGAGGCGGAGGTGCCGGAGAAACCGCCCACCGCCTCACCATTAATTACGTCCGGTTTGTCATAATCACCGCCCGGTTTTGGAGCATAAACATTTTTACCCGGGGCAGAGATGTTCACCACAGAACCAAAATTGCTTTTTTCAGGAGAAACAAATACCGCTCTTTTATCATCTAAATCAGTAGCACCAACGGTTATGACATTACTCAATAAACTTAAAGCGCCAGGCAAAGACTGAGACGCATCAAAGTTATCATTACCCGCACCCGCAACAAAAATAGTACTAGACGCCTGCTGAAAAAGTCGTTTATAACTACTAAAAGCATCAGTGAATTCTACCGCTGTCTTATAACATCCCCTATCGCTAAAAATGGACAAGGCATCACAAAGCGCTCCACCGAAACTCATATTAACGCTTTGTGCATTACGGCGAATGACAGATTCGATAGCCGCAAATGCGGAAATTTGAATTTGCCCGCCTATCTGTCTTATCTCTAATACATAGTTATTTTCGTTAAGAACGCCTGATAAAATTCCGTTCATTTGCGGACTATTTAAGGGTAGAGTGGCGGTTCCCAAAACATTATTTGCGCCAATAATCCCCGCTATCTGTGTGCCGTGACCACCCGGATCGAAATCAAATAATACCGAACGGGTAAATGAACCCAAATTTACTTGTGGCCCATTAAATTCTTGGTGATCTGGATCAACACCCGTATCCATAATTCCTATGATCACTGCCACAAACGAAGTGAAATTGGATTGTATAATTTTTTCCCATGCTTCTTGAAGCCGTATAATATCATACGCTTTTGTTAAAAGAGGATTTTGGTCTCTCAGATTTTTCAAATCAAATCTGCCAGCGGATTGAGCATTAGTATTTCGTATCAATACAACCAAAAGAACTAATATAAAAATAATCAAAATAGCAATAATCCTACCCTCGTTCAATATAATACGAAAATGTTTAGCGGCTTTTTTTAGAAGAACTGAAATCAAATATATAACCCCTGCCCAAAAAATTATATCCGCCATCCAAGCAATCGAATCAAAAGCCAATGCACAAAGAGGATGCGGCGGTCCGGAGAGATATTTCCAAGTACCTCGGAAAGAAAACGGCAAGCCGGATGGAAAACCACAGTTGATAGTGCCTATTTGTGGTCCATCCAACGGAACCCAAACGGATAAAAATGTAATAACGAAACCACTGATTAAAGACAATACTAATACCCCCACGTTAAATAAAGTTTTTTTTATGAAATGAGCGTTCATTGCATTTCTATGACAAAATTTCTAAATACCCCATCGACCTTAGAGTTGCTCCGTAACATGCTAATCAAATTTTCTAACTCTTGGATTGATCCTACGGGAATCTCAATTTGATAAAGATTAATCGAAGAAACAATGCCAATAATTCGGCCGCTTATGCTTATGGCTATAGCTTGAGCATCTAAAATAGTCGCTTCCGGCGTTAAAGAAATCAATAACTCATTGATTGGATAAACGCCGCCGTCAGGATCAGTGATAATATCTTCCGGCCTTGCGATACTGAATCCCGTTTGTTCTCTGCTCAAAACCCCATCCTTCCCTATCCTAATCTTCCTCGCAAGAACCTGCCCTCGCAGGGTTGATTCTTTTTCAATCTTAACTTTAGCCTTGGGCGCCAGGAGTTTGAAATTCAGAAATGAATTTTTGCCGAATACTACGGGACGGCCTATTTTCCCGGCTTTGTGGTCTTTCTTTTCTTGGCTATCCATTTCTGATTCAATTTCGTTGTCATCATCTTCTTTCTCGATTTTTTCTTTCTTTGGCCGGATACCCAAATAATTGATTTTAAGGTCGTCGGGCTTGATATTTAGGCCAGGGAGAATGGAAACATGATCTTTTCCACGAAGTTTGAATTGAATATTAAGGGTAGTTGAGGCGTTGAAAATTAAAATAGCTCCGTCTTTAAGTTCCAGTTTGCGAAGATTATAAGTGCCGCCGTCGAGTACAAGGCGGCTATTTTTTCCAATCACAATGTCGCGATAGTTTCCGGCAAAAAGAGTATTTGTCGCGCCGGTGAAATTGAAATTCTGCGTGCCGATGTTAAAAGGCGTTATTTCCGGTAAGTTAGCTACGGGAAGTTGTATCGGTCTGGTTTGCGTTCCAAGAATTTGAGCTTCTTTATGAAGTTTTAATTTGTTAAACGAGGCATCGCCGTTTATTGTTGAATTTTTGTCTATGGAGATTTCTTTGGCAAAAAGATTGCCGTTTACGATAACGTCTTTTTCAATGTCTATTTTTCCGTTAGAACCGAGGTCTCCGCTTGATACCTGAACACCCTGTTCAAGTTTAATTTCTTCTTGGGCGAAAAGAACGAAGCCGCTCAAATCAGTAAAGAGCGGCGGATTATTAAAATTCAAAGCGGCAAATGCGATGCCGCCAACGGCTAACGCAGAGATAATTTGATGTTTTTTGACTTTCCCTTTTATACATTCCATGTTTACGAAAGTTCCTTTAATTTCGCAATGAATTTATCGCGGTCAAATCCTCCGCTAGCCCAAAGTTCGCCGTTTATAACGATTCCCGGCGATGATAAAATCATATATTTTTGCGCCATTTCCTGCCCCTCCGGCTCGGTTATATCCAGCTTACGGAACGCAACGCCGGGCCAATCCTTTTCAATAGAATGCCAGAATTCCTCAAAAGTCCGGCAAACATGGCATCCCGGAGACGCCAACACTTCAAGGGTTATGGAATTCGCCATGACTTATATTTTACCATGATAAAAATATATATTCTTTCCACCTTTTCCACATTGTAGAATTTAACTATTTTATAAATCGTGGTATAATGAATATAGAAGGAGGAAATACCGCAAATATACCGCACTTTTCACAACTTATTTTTGTAGAAATGCTATGTATCGGAGGATCTGTCAAGCCCTTTGACATCCCCTTCTTTTACGCTTTCGCGCAGAAGAGGGGGATTTTTAGTCATAAGGCGGTGGAAAAGCACTGCAAAACCTTTGGATAACAACTGACAAAAATCTGCGTAAGGATGGGAATGTGCGGGGTTTACGCCAAGAATTTTCCAAGTTATATCAAGATCCAGTTTGGAGAAGGACCTTGATATGGCTTGGTGGACAGAACTCCTCTTTTTCAGAGGGGGGATACAATTCAATAATGACGATTTTATTATGCGCGAAGAACCTCTCCTGGAGAGGGTTCAAACGGCATTGAAACAATACCTGCGGGACAATCTCGTGGATCTTCTCTATTATGCATTAAGCATTTTTACTTATCTTTATCTGGCCGCGATCGTCCTGGTATTTTTCTTTGAACGCCAACTGCCTCGTTCCATTCCCTATATCGTTGATACCCTATCGGAACCGTATTTAGGGGCGCTGGGGGTGTATGTGGTGGTAAAAGAAATAGAACGCAGGCGCGGCCGTCAAATCAGACGGCGTTGGGGAGAACTTTTTGCCCATATTTGGATAATGTTTCTAATTACTGCCAGTGCGGCCGTATATTTTTCGGAATATTATCACCTGTCTCCCATATATCAAACCGTAGTGACTAATGCGCTAGCTGCCCTGATTATACGAATTGGAACAATTATTAAATAATTGATGCTTGCAGCAAACCCCGTTAGAGATATGGAGCGACAAGACCCAACTATATAGATGAAAATATGATTTTTTTCTTAACTGGGTTCGATATTCTATAAATCTCTAACGGGGCAAAAACTAAGAAACCGAGTTTCCGCAGGAAACTCGGTTTCGATAAAAACTAAGTTCCCGTTTGGAAACTTAGTTTTTATATTTTAACGCAGGAGCTTTTGAACTTGTTCCTGAAGCAAGCGGAGTTTTTCCTGTAATTCACGGATACGTTCATCGGGAGAAACCAACGGAGCAGAAAGTGATGATGCGCCGCCGAACGCCTCTTGAAGTTTAGTTCTGGTTTGCGGCCCTACCCGCCCGGGAGATGGCAGACCATGCTTTATTTGGAAACGCCTGACTGCCTGCGCGGTCAAGGGGCCGAAATATCCGCTCACAATTCCATCCGGATAAATTTCCGGGTCTTGCCGCAATAATTCCTGCAAACGCCTGACATCCTCCCCGCGCATACCGGGTTCAAGATCCGAGTTAAATACCGGGGATGCGGATACGGCGACCGAAGAGGGCTTAGCAACTTCAGGCGCAGGTACGCTTTGCCCAAATGCTCTGCTCAATTTTTCTCGGGTTAGCGGTCCAACTCTTCCCACCGCCGGAAGCCCGTATTTTTCCTGGAATTTTCTTACGGCCTGCGCGGTCAAGGGGCCGAAATATCCGCTCACAATTCCATCCGGATAAATTTCCGGGTCTTGCCGCAACAATTCCTGCAAACGCCTGACATCCTCCCCGCGCATGCCAAACTCAAGATCCGAGTTAAATACCGGGGATGCGGCTATGGCAACCGCGGATGGTTTAGCGACAACAGACGCCGGAGGCGATGCTACTGCAAAAGGCGCTGGTGTTGTAACTGATGTTAATGCAGAAATAGGTGTGGGTGTGGATGTGGGCGTAGGCGTGGGTGTAGATACAGATACCGAAGAAACACCTCCTCCGCCTCCGCCGCCGCCGCTTGCTCCACCGCCGCTGCTTGAACCTCCGGATGACGGAGCAATCGTAACATATTTGGATGCGCTGGCAGCTGATTCGTTACTGGCCGTATCAAAAGCGGAAATCTTATAATAATATGTCTGGCCCGCCGTAAGTCCGGTGCTGGAATAAGTGGTTACCGCGCCAACCTGCGCAAGTTGCGGGAAAGATCCGGCCGCAGTGGTATCACGATAAATAAAGTATCCGGACAAATCCGATTCGGTGTTAGCGGTCCAAGTAAGGGTGGCGGTGGTACCGCTGTCGCTAACCGCAAGTCCGGTGGGAATGGCCGGAGCATCGGAATTGGTCGGAGATGACAAGGCGTATTCGGAAAAGTGAGATGCGCCGACGGTAGTGAAATCAACGCTGGTCACATTGGAAAGATTGGACGTTGGTGTTGCCACCGGATTGCCGTCCGCATCTTTATATGTCGCGACAGTGGTCAGCGATTCCCAGGACTTTTTATCATCGCTCCAGCTCACAACTTTCAGAGCCGCAACTTCGTCCGTAGTATCAATTCCGTCTGCGGCAAGTTCGGTCTTAGTATAATTCATGGTAATTTCAGCGCTTTTGCCGGTTTGCAGTTTAGTAACTGCGCTTGATCCGTTTACCGCATCAATATCAATTCCTTTATCGCCGATGATATTGGTATCAAGGGTCTCGGGAACATTGGAGGTTTCTTTAGCCGTAACATAGGCATTGGTTCCGGCTGATCCGAGCGCCCCAGAATCAAGCGACACTTTAACCCCCAAAGTGGAATCGGACAAAACTCCGGTTGAATTATCCGAAAAAGTATTAGACGTAACCAAAGTTGAACTAATACTGCTGGCCAGAGAAGTCAGGGCAATATCTATGCCGCTGGCGCCGGCTGATGCCGGATTGGAAGAATAAGCGGCCTTGGTGTACCCTTCAGCCGCGGCAAATACTTTCCACTGGCCGGAATCCACGGTTAGGGTATATGTTCCGGACGTATCAGTGCGGCTGGATGCAAATCCTCCGCCAAGTTTCTCCGCCCAGACAAAAGCACCCGAAGCAGCTGATCCCCCGGCCGTGATTGATCCTTTGATGCTGGAGGCGGCCTGGACCACTACAACATGTGTGCTGGAAGTTGCGGCATTTATAGTAATGGATGCGGGAGTGCTGATGTATCCGGGTTTCATGGCCGCTACTTGATAGGTACTGCTGGCCACGCGCAAAGAATATATTCCGGAAGAAGTTGCTTGAGTTCCGAAATGCACGTTATTGGAAGAATCCACAAACTGCACCCAGGCATCCGCCAATTCATTGCCCGCGGCAACCGATCCGGCATAAACCGTTCCGGAAACCGAATGCAAAGCCGCAGTATTGGTATTTACCGTAATCTTTATGGCTTCGGTTGCGGCGTTTACTTCCAAAACCCCGGACAGTACCAAAGTCCCGGCGCCGGCATCGGATGCCACCGAAACATTGGCTTGAGGAACTCCTTCCACAAAGGCGCGTATGGTTGAAGATGCTCCTTGCGAAATTTGGATCGTGGTGGTGGTGCCATTGGTAATTACCGCATGATTTCCAAAGTTCTTATTGGCGTCAAAAAGGTCAATGAATGCCTTGGATACGGTAAGCGGACTGCCGCTTGAATCTTTTACCGTTATGGTAACGGTGCTGCGCGAATTTATGCGGATCGGCTGGTAAGCATTTCCGCTTGATACGTCAATTGCGCCAATAGCGGACAGCGCATGATTTAGCGGAGGAATTCTGCCATAACCGGGCTTGAAAATATCCACGATATTGTAGGATCCGGACGGAACGCGGATCGTAAAAGTGCCGTCTGATCCGGTCAAGGCCTCATTCGTGCCATTGGCGCCGGATACCCGAACTACAACTCCGGAAACTCCTTCGGTGGAAGTGGCAATCGCAGCATCCGCGGATTCAAACACAATTCCGGTTATGGTGCGGAAAGTAACCGAGGTGGAAGGCGAGAAATTTACTCCGGACTTGGAAGATCCGCTGATAGTCGCGGTCTGCTCCCCGGCTGGACCAAATCCCGGCACAAACGCATTCACTTTCCAGGTGCCGTTATCCACATATAAAGTATAATTTCCGGAAGAATCGGTAACCGCATCCGCGTGTCCGGGCGCATCAGTGCGATACGAGAACACCGGAGCATTGGATACGGCACTGGAACCGTCGCTCACCCGACCGGTAATGGTGAAACTCGGCTTTTTAATAGTCAAAACAAACGGATTGGCGCCCGTAGCGCCGGTGGATGCGGTTGTGGAACCGTTCACAAATACTCCGGAGGCGTTGACTGTTACCGGAATTTCAGATGAACTTCCGATTCCCGGAATAAAGGCTCCCACATTAAATGAACCGTCGGTCACCAAAACCGTAAATACTCCATTGGGCGCGGTCTGAATGTGATTGCCAATGCCGGCTGCCGGAGAAAAGGCAAACACTTCGGCTCCGGAAATCACATTGCCTGATCCGTCTTTTAAAATTCCGGTGATCGGACGGTTAGCAACTGAAACTGTAAACGTATAGGACGTTGCCGTGCTTCCATTAATGGTAGATGTACACGCATCCGGACATCCGCTAACTTCAACTTCAACCGGCTTGGGCACAACCCATAGGGGCGAGGGCGGAGGACCGAAATTCATACTACCCATGCCTTTGGGCATAGCCGGACCCAAGCCAATGCCCCAAATTCCGTTGGTTTGAGGAATAGGCATGGTTGTAAGAGTAGTAGCGCTATAATTCGTGGCGCTCGTTGAAACGGTCTTTACCACGAATTTGGATGGCCCGCCGGCAAAAACATCCACCGACTCCCCGACTTTGAAAATCGCATTAGTTAAATTATTTCCGGTAATTTTTACAGTGAAATTCACGGCCTGCGTTGTCGGGGTCAGAGTTAAATTCTGGGTAACAATACTGGTTGAGGTTGCGCGTATGGGAATCGGCTGGGGATTGCCAAAAAAGTCCGTGGCGGTATTGGTCGGATCAATAAAGGGATCGGTAAAAAAGAAATATTCCGCCCCGGCCCCGCCAAAGCTTGAAATCTGATCATTGACCGGCACATTCAAGAACTGGTAATCGCCATTGGCATCCGTGGTTGATTCCAGCATCCCGATTTGCGGAGACATTATGCGCACCGAAACTCCGGCTAAATTCTCGCTATCCCCTGAAATTTTGCCCCTGATCGTGGTGGTGGCCGATCCTCCCACTGCTCCGCCGGAAACAAAGATCGGATTGGAAGTAAATGTTTCCAGAATAGCGCCGGCTGAACTTTTGGTTTTTATATCCAGAGCATATCCGGAACTGTCTATGCCTTTGGGAACCGAGGGATTTTTAATGTCATTTAACGCCAAGCGCAAAAAGTCATGCGTATCTCCCAATTCCGAACGCGTGGCCGTATCCAAAGTTAAAGTAATGGTCTTGGCAGTCGTATCTTTGGTAATGGTTTTTATGCCAATGAGCCCGTCCCCCGGACCGTTTATGTCTTTGTTTTGCTCGGAAATAAAAGGGTTGGATGCGGAACTGGTAGCAGCACAGCACACCCCGAAATCCGAACTTGAAGGAAAAGTGATTACAATCGTGCCGTTAGCTGAAATTTGTTTAGATAAGGGAAGTTCAAATCCATAGGTAGTGCTGGCTGAAATAAAGGCGTTAATCGGCATGACTCTCGTGCCCGGCATAAAACCAATGCCGGATGACGAAAAATCCTTGATATCCGGACCGTAATTTCCGGTTGACTCACCGGGTCCCAGGAATCCACCGGAGGCCGCGCCGGTCATAACGGTACTTGTGGCGGCGGATGATCCGGACATTGCGTTTCCCGAAATATCGCGGATATTGGATGCGCTGATATTAAATACCGCGCCCGGGGACAAAAACACTCCGGAAATTTTTGAAGTCCGGCGGGAAACATCATATGAAATCGTATGTCCGGCAAAACTGCTTAACGGCAAAGAGGATCCGCCGACAGTTAAACTGTAGTTTGCCAATGTCTTCGCATCGGTTTCTTTCACGGCCTCATTAAATGTTACGGCCAGACCGAACGGATCGGAATTGGCAAAAATAACGGTCGGTCCGGTAGAGTCCGAATTGGCGCCTTCGGTTGACCAGGCGCGTACAACTGCCGCAGTTGTTGAACCGGTAATATTTTTTAACGCTCCGCCCACCAGCGTCAAAACAAGATTGTTTGCCGCGCCGGCCAGCAAAGGATTGGTTGCGGTAAAATGCCCTTCTTTGGCCACTGAATCATAACTTACAGCACCGGGCAGATTAGACCCGCCGAAAGACAAGGTTACGGCGCCGGATGTTGCAGTGGATGGATCAAGATGATCATCCGTGGAAAAAACAAAATCAACCGCATTCAAAGGAAGCGTAGTGCCGGGAGTGGGCAAAACCCCAACCACATTCGGAGCCGTATAATCCGCGCCCCCTCCGGTTTTAAAAGTGGTTATATACGGTCCGGGCATAAAAATCCCGTTTAAGTTCTTTACGCCCGTACCCACGGTCAAAGTATAACTTGTATTCGCCACCAGAGAACTCGGAACAATAGACAATAAACTTGTAGTGGCATCGAACGAAAATCCCGAAAGCGTCGCACCCGATAAGGTAATGTTGGTTGCATTCAGAGTTGACGTATCCATGGTGGACTGGCTGAATTTTACGGAAATTTTGGCAATATTGGTCGGGATATTAATGCCTCCGGGAAATGGATTAGTGCCTGTTACTGCCGGCGGAATGGTATTGGTAATGGTCTGTCCGGCTCCGCCGGTACTAAAGGTAAATTGATGCGCCTGATTTCCGGCTAAAAACGAATCTTGATCCAATGCATTTCCGGAAAGATCTGCCACAGAAGTTGCCACCGTAAAAGTATAAGTGGTGCTGATCAATAACTGGGCCGATAGATTACATTTGGCCGGCGGCTCAAAATTAGACGGAAAGGGATTATACGATACGCTGGTGCAAAGATTGGTGCCGGACCCGGCAGCAGTAAGAGTTACGGTTGAGGTGGCAGTAGCCGAAATAATGGTGCCGGTTGCCACAACCTTATTAAATCCAAAACCGATAAAAGGCATGTCCACCGGAACTCCAGTCTGATTCGGACCAGGATATGATCCGCCTACAAAGGGCTTTTCCGAATCAATCACCCCGCCGCCAAAAGAAAACTCATGCGGACTTGACGAATTTTGCGGATTAACTCCGGCGCCGGTTTGTTCCACAAAATCCGTGCTGTTGGCATCCACATCATGGCCATTGCCTTTACCGGCATCTATTCCTCCCGGCGCCATAGTGGCATTGGTCGAGGTGGTGCTTGCTTTGCGCTCATAACTCCTGTCTGCCGCAAGATCAGCCAGAGCCGTTCCCTCGGCATTGGCCGCGGGCTGGGCGCCCCAGGCAATCCGATCAATATCCGAACTGGTGGCATTGGCTACGGCGCTGGAAGTGGCTATGGCTAATCCGGTATCGGAGATCAAAGTATTTCCGGAAAACGTGGTATAAACCGCATCCGGAGGCGTGGCTCCGCTATAATTGGTTTCGGAGGCAATCAGGAAAAACCCTTTGGCCGGAATGATTTTTTTAAAATAAGTCAGGGACTTTAATCCCGCGCCGCCGGAGGCATCAAAAATATAAAGGTTCAAAGGCAAAAGCGACAAATCAACCGGAAAATCAGATGTATTATAAAGTTCAATGAACTCATTACCGGCATTGCCGGTGGTGCCCAAACGCACCTCGCTGATCTTCAAAGCCGCTGACTGCTCCAGCGTGATTTTTCGCTGTCCGATAAATTCACTTCCCAGGGATACGGCCGAAGTTGTAAGCCAATTAGCGGAGGTTGTGGCGTAGAGCGCATGTCCATTGGTAATTTTACCCGCCGCAGTTGCGGCACTCGTAGTGGCGCGGCCTACTATATAATATTCCGTGGGGGACGTGCCCACCGTATTTTTATCCGCGTCCACGGTAATGGTTACGGCGGTGCTGGTGGCCGGATCCGTAACTTCGTTAGCACCGGTGTTAACCTGAATATCTTCACCCGGCTGAAAATCAAAATGCGCGCCGGATTCTTTGAAAAGATAAAGTTTATTGATCTCTCCGGTGGTTAAGTTATTGGGCGTGGTGGTTGAGTAAATCGCGACCCGGACGCTTGACAGCGTATCCGAACCCGAGGACTGGTTTAACTGAAATTTCATCAAAGGCATATATGATCCTCCGCCGGCGGTTTTATCTCCAAATATGGCGTCAATCGGCGGAGCGGCAATACTGATAGCGGCCTGGGCCGGACCGGCTAAAATTAAAAAAACGCCGGCAAAAATCGCGGGTAAAAACCCCATTACTTGAATACCCCGCGGTCTTACTGCTGGTTTGTCGCAATGGTCGTTCATATTTTCCGTAAGGTTCCATACTCCACAATCAAGTAACGGGGTAAATAATCGTTTGATATTGTGCATAACTTTTTTAAAAAATTAGAAGCCCGTGGGTAAACCCATGGAATTCCGCAAATAATGTATAAAAATATAATTAATAATTGCTTTTATTATAGGATTTATATGTCCGGTACGCCATAGTCAAGTTATGCACAGTTCCGCCGTTTAAATAACGAGGGGGAGCCGGAAACCAGAAGTCCGACTTCCCGCAGGAAGTCGGACTTCATAAAGTAGAACAAATTCGTTATATTCGTAAAAAAATTCGTTATTCGTTGACGATTTATTTATCCGGAAAACACTGCTTGCAGTAATTATAATCTTGCGATCCCGCCGGACCAACATAGGAACAACTTGGTACGGCTGTAAAATATGAACAATATTCCGGAGGGATTTGGCCGCCGGGCGGAGGAATTGGCGCGGGACTTGACTGAACAGAGCATTTACCCGCATTACCCGCATTGAAAATGGCCTGGACTTCTGACGCGTTAAGCGCTCGGTTATATACGGAAACCTCATCGATCAGGCCGGAAAAAAATTCGGAGCTCGCCCGCCATGATCCGAGTGTAAACTGATCATCACTTGTTGATTGCGTACCGGGAGCAGACCGCAGGATAGTTCCCCGGGACTCGCCATCCACATATAACTTAACGCCGCCGGAATCATCTTTCGTGCCAACGGCATAATGCCAAACTCCGGAAGCCACGGGCGCGGTAATAATGGTCTGGCCTTCGGATTGGGTAGTTTCTCCAATCGAAAATTCCAGGGTTCCATTGCCTACCCTGAACCAATATCCCGATCCGGGGCCGCTGGAAGGATAGTTTGATTTTCGGATGATATTATTTACGCCTTCTCCGCCGTCCCAGCGAAACCAGGCCTCCAAAGAAAATGGCCCGGTCCCGAAATTCAGATTAGCGGGATTTCCGATATTGACGCTGCCTTTATTAAATTTAAACGCCTTCCCGACTTTTCCGTCATCAGCAAAACCAGCTCCTCCGGAAAGAGCTCCGCTATTTCCGTCAGCACTGTCTTGCGCGCTTGATTCCCCTTTCCACCAACTGACTAAGCCCAAAGGCGCCGGAGCGCAACTTGGCGAATTGCCGCCAATGTTTCCTCCCCCGCCGCCACCGCCTCCTATGTAGGCTTGGCACTCTTGATCTTGAAAATGCGCTTGGCAATATCTCACGCAATCCTCTATGGATGCACAGCCGCCCGGACCGGAAAAACCCGCGCCCCCTTCTCCGCCGCCTGTATAAGCCCGGCATTCGCGATCTTCCGTATGCGATCGGCAATATACGATGCATCCCTCTATAGAAGCGCAGCCGCCGGGTCCGTTAAATCCACCGCCCGTATTTACACCATTACTGCCGCCACCGCCCATACCGCCCCCGCCGCCACATTCATCCGGATGTTCCTCGCAATAAGACCGGCATTCTTCCTCGCTCCTGCATCCTCCCGGTCCACCGCCCTGAAATCCTCCATCACCCCGCTGAAATCCTCCGCCGCCTCCACCCGGAGGACTAAAACCCGCACACTCCTCATGATGGGCAGTACAATACTCTACGCATTCTTCCATGCTTTTGCATCCGCCGGGGCCCTCAAATCCGCCTTTGCTAAAATTACCTCCTCCGCCCAACGATTGCTGCAATGCCTTAAAACATCCTTCCAATGATTCAAAATTAAGATCTTCGCCGAATTCTCCGCTTTGTAATTTTTGCAGTCCTTCTTCCCCCACCGCATCTTTAATGCATTGCGTGGCTTGGGGCGGGAGCTTCTCTAACTTTTTACTGAAATCGGCGCTCATCCGTCCAAAACAGGATTTCATTTTTCCTTCCATGCTTCTATCAAAAATCGGCTGTCCATTTTTGATTTTCTCAAAATTTTCTTCGCCGATAGCATCCTCAAGACACTGAACTGCTTCCGGAGGCATTTTTTCAAGATTAGCGCGGAACTGTTCCATTCCCTTGCTCATTCGTTCCAGGTCTTTTTCACTCATCAATCCATGCTCCTTGGCAAAATTAAAGCACTCCTCGGAATGTTCTTCGCAATACGCATCGCATTGCGTTTTACTGCGGCATCCGCCCGGACCTTTTCCTCCAACTTTTCGGGCCATTACTGCCTCCTCCTCGGTCATAACTCCCGCTTTCAGACCGAAATCAATACACTCATTCATATGATCTTCTTCAAAACAATATTTTTCACATTGTTCTTTGGAGGTGCATCCGCCCGGGCTCTCGCCTTTACGCATTAAAGCCATGAATTTTCTGGCCTCCGCTATTTCCTCTTTGGGCATAAAGCCGCTTTTTTCGGCAAAATCCAAACATTCTTCCATATGATTGGGGTCGCCGCAATAAATTTCACAGGAGTTCCGATCGCGGCATCCTCCGGGAAATTTCTCCCCGGATTTTATCAGGCCTTGAAATTTTCGGGCCTCGGCCAATTTATCGCCGGAATAATAACCGGTCTCCTCGGCAAAAGTAATACATGCATCCAGATGATCAATTGAATTGCAATAATTTTCGCAAGAAGACCAGGAATTGCAGCCGCCGGGGCCATTTTTAACATTAAGGAATTTATCAGCCGCTTCCTGGGCTTCTCCTGCTGAAATCAGATTATATTTCTTGGCAAATGCCAGGCACTCCTTAGCGTGATTAACATTATCGCAATACGAACGGCATTCGGCCTCGCTTTGGCAATTTCCCAATTCGGGCACCGGATACCGAATGTCTTCGGCCAACAAAGGCCCCTTTTTTTCGGGAAGTTTTGCTAAGTTCTCGGTTCTAAGTTCTAAATTCTCTACAGGCGTCGGGGACGGCGCCGGAGCTTCTTTTTTTACCGCAACACTTTTAGCTATCCCTTTAACCGGAGTAAAAATTTCAAGCTCCAGAGTATTGTTCTGACAATCAATAACATAGGCAGGCATCTTGGGCGTAAAATCAGCCGGGTCATTGAAGGATACATCCTTAATCGAAAATGACTTATTGCAGCCGCTCAACATTCCGCCGTAACGGAATTGCGCGGCCGGAGAAAGCGAAAACTCCTGAATTCCATCAGGATCGTTAATGGTCAAAATAAATCGTTCCGCGCCCGGGGGTTTTTTAAGAGTTATGGAAGAGTCGTTGGCAGTCGCCCCGGCTTCGGTAAATGCTACGCTCACTAAAAATAAGATGGCCAGCAATAATTTTCGATTTACTGTTATTAAGGTCTTCATCCCGTTAGAAGCAGACCCCGATAGTACACCTCGTACACTTGGTGACTACGGGGCGAGACATGCTTAAAATAATCTTTGTTTTGATCATACTTGTCCCGTAGCCAAATCCGACAGGATTTGTGGTACCGGGATCGCGATCAACTAATACAATCTGCTTTGTTATTATTTATATTAAACTCGAAATATTTAACGGTATTTAAATCCCGATATGCGATCGCGGCTTCTAACGGGATTATCTTAACGGATTTTTATATTTGAACGGATTGGCCCGATCCAGTGGATTTACTTCCGGGACTTTTTCCCCCAGATTGGTTTTTATTTCCGGAACCGATTCGCTCAACGTCTCGGCCGCTCCAACCGCGCCCGCCGGTTCAACCGGTTCTGGAGCACTCTTTTGCGACCAATACCAAATAATCCCTCCGATTAGAATGAGGGCCGCGACAATACTGATATAAAGCGTTTTTTTAGAGGATGGCTCTTCCACTACCATAGACCTCCTGCAAAATAACATTTCTACTGCAATTTCAGAATTTGGGGCGAATCATGCAGTGATTCGCGGGAAATTTAGCGAGCCGGCAAAGCCGTGCGAGCGTTAAGAATTTCCCCGGCTTCTGCCAAGAAGGCAGAAGCAAACGGTTCATCGCTCGTTGGCGTATATATGCCATATATGCCGCCTCGCGCTTCGCCGTTTTCGCACAAAATTCTGAAATTTCGTCACGAAAGCTTATTATGCAGGAGGTCTTATATAGTATAAGCGCTGGCGGAAAACTAACCAAATCCAACTATCCACAATCAGCGAATTGCCGTATATTTTGCTATAATGAAAAAATGATAAACACCCGGAACACAATAATTTTTCTGGCTGCATTATCCCTGATAATCCATCTTGTTCCGTTTTTAATCTTTGGTCCGCATCCTTTGGGATATGACACCGGATTTTACCGGCGCTATGTTATACAGCCGTTTACTTCTTTTCCAAACACCCCGGTTCCGGGTTTTGGAGAAAACGCACTGACTCCGCGCATATTTCTTGATATAATTCGCCTGTTTAAATTTACGCCCGATATTATACTTTATGGAGGATATTTATTCCTTTTTATCATACAACCGGTGGCGCTATTTTTTTTCGTGCGGCAGCGCTTCGGAAACCGCAGCGGAATACTCGCGGCTATTTTTCTTATCGCCTCACCGGTCCAATATACCGCCTATTGGTACATGCTTTTTAAAAGCGCATTTGCAATTCCGCTCATTCTGATAACATTTTTAATGCTGGAACGAAATTCGCACCTGGCAGTGCCATTCGGAATCCTAATCGCTTTCAGCCACCACACTACCGGCATTATTTTTCTTTTGACTCTGGCAGTATATCTTATACTTAACCATAAACGCCGCGCGCTTACGGCCGCAGTGCTTACGGGAACCATGCTCGCGTTTTTATATCTGCACTCGGATTCACTGCCGGATTATTTAAGCGCTCCGGTTGCGGTATTTATGGGCTGGAAAGAATATGCCCTGTTATCTCTCCCTTTATTTTTAATGGCATTATGGGGTGTAAAAGGTTTTTTCTATGACAACCCGCGCTCTACCGCAGTGGCGCTTTTTATCGTGGCCGCGGCCTTTCCCATCTTTTTCCTGCCGTTTTATGAAAGAATATTTATATTTACTGACATCATAATAGTTGTGGCGTCGGCGCTTGGCTTTAAAAATCTGCTCAACAACATGCCCAGAAGCCGCCTTACGAAAATTAAGCTGATCCACTTAGTGCTCGTGATCTTATTGCCTCTTTGGGTTTTGCTGAATTTATATGGCCGGATCCAAAATCTCCGGCCGCTGGTGTCAGGCCCAGACCTTGAAGAACTTGAAAATATCCGGCAGATCGTTCCGAATAACGCCGCGATCCTTACATCCACTCCGCTGGCACCCTGGGTTCAAGGATGGAGTCAAAATAGAGTTGTCGCCCCGGGAATGCTGCACGACACGCACACAGTACAGGAATGGGTTTCATTTTCCATCGGATCGCGCGAAGAAAAAATAGATTTTCTGAAAAATTTTCCAAAGCCGCTTTATGTTTTCCTCATACCTTCGGAAAAAGAAAAATTCCTTGAAAATTTCAAGGATTGCTTTAGGGAGGATGCCCCCTATTTATCTCAATATATCTGTAATGATTAAAAACCCAGCCAGAAACGGAGTGTTCCCCAAATTCTGCCTAAAATCCCCGGCCGTTCGGGCGGATTGAAGTCAGGTACCATATTATCATCAGAAATTATCGGATTTCTTTGAACTTCGGACGGTAAATTATTATCTTTTCCGCTACCGGGCCGGGTGGGCTGGACTGATTTTGGTTTGATTGTTGGCGCAGGAACGGTTGTTGGTTTAGGACGCGCTATAAACGGAGTCGGGATAACCGCAGTGGGTTTGGGTGTTAACGGCGCAGGCGATGGCGCAACAGTTGCGGACTTAACCGCAAACGGACCGTCGCTTGCATCTATGTTGCACGGCCGATCCGGGGACTGGGTGCAATAATCTCCATCCGCGTTTTCGGAAACAACCACGACTTTAACGGATCCATCCGGTTGCCAATAAGTTACCGGCCTACAATCACCAGGCAAAACGCAAAGTTTGCCGTCCCACATCAAAGATCCATTCGGAGCGGCATCTTTAGTAATAAACGCCATCAAAGGATAAGTCCCTCCCACAAAATATTCGGCCTTGGCAATACCGACCCATACCTTATTTTTTCCGCCGCTCCAGGAAATTTTAATCGGGCCGCCCAAGGCATATGTCTCTCCCCCATTAGGGCTTTGCACAACCACCGGAACCATAGGAGATTGCGGCAATACAATACGGATGGGATTGGTAGTTACCGAATAATCGCTTGAATTGGCATTATAAATCCGGATGTGATACTGGCCCGGAGGCACCCCGCGCGCGGATGGCACAAAACTGAATGATCCGCTCGTATCCGTAATTGGATAAGCAAATACGGATGTCTGGTAAATCGTTATGAGTGAGCCGGATTGAGGAACAAGTTCAATCATCCGGATTCCGGGATTACCCGGGGTCCATCGTATTTCCATCAACTGATCAGAACGGAATGTCTCACCGCTTATCGGAGAAATAATGCTTGCGGTCTGCAACATTGGGTATCTCCAGACAACGAGTCCCGCTAAAATTATCAGCGCAACTAAACCGACAATTTGCATTTTTTCTGTATATAATTTCGTGAACATAATTTTATCTTAAACTTTTATCTTGTTCCGTATTTTGCTTTAAGCTCTTGCAGGGTGTTATAAAATTTAAGCGAGCGTTCGCTGGCCTCGGCCGAAGTTGAATCAGGAAAGTACTTGAATGCCAAGATATCATAAGCCTGGTATTTTTTAACCAAATCGTCAAGCTTTTTTGAAAGTCCCTCTACTTTGGGGGTATAGGAATCAAGTTGTTTTTGCTCGGAAGGAGTGAATAAATTATTCATCATTTGGCTCGCCGGCAATTTCGGATTTAATTGCGATATTTTTTTAAGCACCAAATCAAAACCGGGACTGGCTCCCTCCCATAGTGTTTTCAGCTCGGAAAAGGATGGATCGGTAACGACTTCAACCTCTTTGCGGGCAAATTCGCGCCCGGCAGATTGTATTTTGGAAAAACGTTTGGCAAACAATTCTTGAAAATCAGCAGCCGGCTGCGTGGGTGATGACGGCGCTCGCTGCTCATCCAACGCCTCAAATGCTTCATGCAATACATTGGCGCTGCTTAAAAATTCGGCAAGATCTTTGGCATGTTCATGCCGTGGGAGCAAAAAATCGATATAATTCATAAACTCATTCTGAAAATTTTCCATGCGCTTCGGAACCTCTACCGCAGCCAGATCACTTTTGATGGAATTTAGGAGCGAAATTTTTTCATTTAAAACTCTAAGGGCGTTTTCGTAGTCGGATGCATTTTTCAAAGATGAAGCGTCGGGCTCCAAGCCAGCGCTTTCCAGCTTTTGATAAAGCGATAAAACTGCACCGGCATATTTCTCCGGCGAATAAACCTCAAAATAATAATAACTGCCGCCCGCGACGCCGACTGCCGCAAGAACCAAAAAGATGATTAAAATAGTCTTAAACATCTAATAATTATTGCAAACTCTGCTTTTGCGCTATGTGTGCGCGCAACGCTGCAATTAAGTGTACGCTTATTGATTTCTACAATTGAGTATGCTAAGATCAAACCAATGAAATACTCTGTAATTTTAAGAAAAAGCGACTATGGGTACGATGTACATGTGCCAGCGCTCCCGGGTTGCCATAGCCAAGGAGATACCGAACAAGAAGCTTTAGAAAATATCAAAGATGCCATTTTAACATATTTAGAAATGGAGAAAGAAGAGCTCAATGGGGCAGCGGTAAAAGAAGTTGAGGTAGCGTTTGCGTAATTCATGCTTTTTACGGATATCTCTTCGGATCACGCGGTAAAAGCTTTTGAAAAAGCTAATTTTGGGATTTCTAAAAATAGTAAACATATCGGCATGACCAACGGCACCAGAAAAATTACCATTCCTCACCATAACCGCTTAAATCCATACACTCTTAAAAGCATCATAAAAGATGCGGGATTAACCGACGCGGAGTTCAAAGAACTGCTTTAACGCCCGATATTCCTCAAGCAATCCTGACGCATATTTATATTGGAAACGCTATTGCATAGGGAAGAATCATTGCGCGCAGTATTCATATAACAATTATCGCGCTGGTTAATGTTCGTTATTTTTTTACAAAGCGCTCCATCTCCTATTCGTGAAGCATAATTTGAAAGACAATTATCGCGTTCATTGGCAAGTTTAATCTGCTCACACGCTTTAGGATCGCCCATTCTTTCGGCAACTTGCGAATAGCACCGGTCGCGGGCATCTGCCGGAGCATTCTCGCAGGCCTCCGTTCCCCCGCTTTTGATCGCAAGCATGGAATAGCACTGGCCTTTTAATTCCGGAGTTTTAACTTTCCCGCAAATCGCGACATCGCTCTTCTCATTGGCAAAAACCATATGGCAGATGTCCTGAGCGATGAAGGATGGCGGCGAACTGCCGGAACCGGAGTCAAGCTGGCCCGTAAATACCGGCAAAATTCCGCAAACCTCCACCCCGGCCTGACCGCCTATGATAACCGGGCCTTTTTGGGCAAAATAAACCGCCGCCCCCGCTGCCGCAAGCAACAATATGACCAAAATTATAATAATGTTATTTTTGTTTTCCATTTCTTCATGGTACCAATTCTCGCCCGAAAACACCCATAAAGTTATCCACCCCGTTAGATCGGCACAATTTAATTACTAATTGTGGGCGAGACAGAAGCAGGTTGTGAGGCGAATGGTTCTCCCCGCTTATATTTTTTAAACTGGAAAAAACCGCCAATAAATCCTAAAAGAGTAAAAAGCGCCCCTATACCCACTACCATAAAACTGCTCCACCCGGCGCCGGGTTCCAATACTGAAATCGAGGGATCATTCGGATCATAATAAACATTTATCTGCTCCCCCACCGGATAACGATTCACCAGGCCGCGGCCGTAACTGGGGTCGCTCGTGCTATATTGGCCGAAGTGAACATTAGATCCGCTATAAACCGTGCCCTTAACCGTGTAGTCATAAACAATGCTCGCCCCATAAGTTACACCTCCGTCATCACGATCCCGGTTAGTGGTAAATTCCGATATCTTGATCACGCCTTCAACCGCTGGCCAACTTTGACTTGCCGTAGCATTCATCAGCATAGGAATACCCAAAAAAGTTGTAAGCCCTGCGCCCAGAATGCCTATTCCTAACAAAACAAGTGCGGCTTTGCCGGGCGATAACTGGCGAACACTAGATGGGGGTGAATAAGAAAAATTAAGAGGAAATGCCATATGCTTACTTATAGAGGCTAAACCTCGATAGTTTACTATCAAGGTTTAGCCTCACTTAAATTCTTTAAGGGCTGATCCAGAAACGTGACACCGCATCAAGCATTGAGATATAGGAAATCTTGGTAAATGACGCGGGATCAAGAACTGTTTGACTGTAATTTTGGATATTCACTATATATTTTTTGGCCGGATCAAACGGAGTAGTACCGTCATAGACATAAGATGCAGTTGGTACGCCAACCTTGCCGTATGTCCATTTATAATAGACATAGCTAGAGGATCCTTCCGGGAATATCATGGTATAATACGCCGGAGTTACCCCGGATGGCCATCCGGTTTGGGCAACAGTCCATTCAAACTTCGGCGCGGCAACAGTCGGTGACTGTGCTTCAGTCGGACTCATAATCATTGTTCGATCAAGCGCGAAGAGTTTTATGACCGGAGTAATATTTACCTCCGCCCCGCCACTGCCAAGGGCTGTCAGATAATAATCATATTCACCGACCGGAAAGTATGAAGCCGCATAACTGTTTTTTAAGCTTGCTTGCCAGTAACGATAGGAGGTGCCGCAGGCAAAATATAGGCGCCATAATGAATCGGTGGGGCTGAAATTAGCGCCGCAAGTTTCGGAAATTCCGGAAAATGTTCCAACGGCTTTAAAAGAAGTTTCACCCGGAATTTTTTGATACAGCTTGAACGCAGTCACATCTGCCGGCTTCGTATATCCAAATCTCATGTATTGCGTATATAGAGGGTTTATCCCGTATCCTCCGCTCCAATACGCTCCGATTTCCGGCTTTATTTCAATCCACAAATCTTTGATGGCTGTTCCGCCGAGTGAGTCAGTAACTTGCGCCGTGAATTTGAAAATACCCTGCTGGCTGGACCAGCCGTATATTCTTCCATCGGCATAGAGCGTGAATCCGGCCGGAAGCGCTCCGGAAACCAAGCTCCATCTATAAGGAGCTACGCCGCCGGTTGCGGCCAGCGCGGCGTTATACGAAGTAGATATCATGGATGTCGGCAGACTTTCGGTTGTGATACTAACCGGAGGCGGAGGCATATATTGTTCAAACCAGAAAGTGCTGGTTCCCGCGCTCATGGCTATGTAGCTTACGCGCGAAAGCAAATTCTGGTCAAAGATGCCGGTAGACCCCCCGACTTCAACCGTATATTTTTTAGTAAGGTCAAGTTCCTTGGAAGGATACCAACAGGAAACTGTTCCACACGCCGATTCGTACTTTCTGTATCCTACTTCATCCCATGGACCCACTAGAGTCCCGGCATAACTTACCTGAGCGTTAGTTATCGCATCCCTGACATAAACCGTGAAATACTTATCCATAGTGCCGGGCCAATCTTTGGGAACGGTCCAGCGAATCATGGGCTCTGATGTTGCGAGTGGCGAGTCGGCTGATGTCGGCGAAAGAACCGTCACCCTCTCAAGCGCATATTGACGCAGTCGCGCAATCGGCTCCGATTCAACACCGTAATGATCCACGCTGGCAACATAATATTCATACGCTCCAACCGGATATGAAGAAAGGGGCGCGTAGTCCCGCCGGATGGTCCAGACATCATTGGCGCCGGTACAATAAAAACTCAAGGTCCAGACCCCGGATTTCAACCCGCCTTTAAACGCCAGGCAAAGCGAAGGATCAATAAAGCTTGCGGCAAGATTAAAATTTGTATCTCCGGGACGCTTTTCATAGAGCCGGAATCCTTCAATATCGGGCAAACTTGAAGTAGCGAATCGGAAAGAAAGGTACTGGCTATAAGCGGGAGTTATGGTATAGCTTAATCCATTCCAAGTCCAGATAGAACTCTGGTACCAAGAAGTTCCGATACTGCTCACAATCTGCATTTGGCCGACCTGGCCAAAAACCGCCGGGTTTGACGCATCTGAAACTCTAATCGCATAATCAAGCCCTTCGGGAATGTCAATCGGCATCTTCCAGTAATAATATCCATATGATGAGGTGGCATTCATAGTAAATCCGGGATTAATATTGCGATACAGTGTTCCGCCTTTTAGAAGATCGATCGCCACCTTTTTAGCGGGGATGCTATAGGTATACCAACCGATCCCCATTCCCCCGCCTTGATATATTTGCAGACGCGGATTCGGAGAGTTAATTCTAATCGTTGGCGGAATGGTCCAATCCTTATTGTAGATTAACGGAGAAAAATCAATCACATTGCTAACGCCCTTCGAATCCTTAACCTTGACTATAGAGTTAAAAAATCCGGCTTCGGTTGTAGTTCCAGAAAACGTACCGCTGGGGCTTAAGATAAGATCCGGAGGAAGAGAACCGAACGGCACATTCCACTCATATGGAGCCGCTCCCCCGCTGGCTGTAACATCTGCTTTCACACTCCGCCCGACAAGCGGATAAATATACGGCATCGAAACATTAACCGGATATGGCTCCCAACGAGGCGTGGCATCGGTCACAGACAAAACCTGCGGCCCGGGGCATGTCCCGGCAAGAATATGTTTGTAAGGCGAGTACATAAGGTTTCCGGCTAAATCCTCAATACGCGCCCAAACATCCAGAGCCGAAGGAAGGGCATTCCCATAATTAGCTCCTGCGGTAAAGCTCGAACCGGTGCCATACCAATTAACGGCCTTGCCGGTTGCGGTATCCCTATAATACAAACTGCTGCGTGCCGGAATATCCGAACTTAATCTAAGATTGGTCATCTGCCAAAAGGGCGTATCTCCAACGTTATTATCGCCGGAATACACGCGGTATGATCTTGAAGGCCCTATGAATGGGAAAATATTGACGTAAGTATAGAGACCGTAGGTATCACGATAAACATTGATAGATTTATATTCGAAACAGGTCGGCTGCAGAAAAAATCCGCTGTAATAGCCCTTTATTATATCCGATGTCGTGGCCGTAACCGATAGTTCGCCGTTCTGATCGGTAGTAATCAGCTTGCTTCTTCCGGAGTCATACACCCAAGAACTCTGATTGATAAAAGGGGTTTTAGTGTGATAATCCAAAACTCTCACGGTAGTCGTAATTTTATCCGGCAGTGCAACCACGCTGAACACGGCATCGCTCACATCCCGGATGGTGGAACTTGCCGAATCCAAAATTTCAATCTGATAATCGCTGCCCACCGGAAGATCAGCCGTTACCGCGGTGTCGTACGAAAAACTCCCGGAAGAATAAATTTGATCGGACCAGGAATACTTTTGAGGAAGATTGGTGGCAATATTCTTGAAAAATGCCCCCCCTTTCAAAAGATTTACGGTAACTGCCTGGCTCGGAAGATTAGATCCGTACCAATAAACCTGCCCCTTGAATTCTTGCACCCATTTTTCTCCACCATTCGGAGAATAGAGGCGAATGTAAGAAGGAACGCTGCGAATATAAAAGAATCTGTCGCTCATGTCATAAACTTGAGGGAGATCGGGATCATAAATTTTTACTTGATAGTCGTATCCGGGTTCAACATCCGTAGGAATTATCCAGCGATTGGCATAAGAACCGATTTCGGTCGCAAGGTTATATTCCTGAAATATGGTCCGATAAAACTTTCCGCCCTTCCAAAGTTCAATCGTAACTTTTTTACTCAATATATTATATGTATCAAAACAGAAGATCATCTGATACCCCACGGTGTAGGATTCGCCTCCGTTCGGAATATAAAGAGTTATGGATGCTTCGGGATGAATCGTAAATGCCCCGTCGCTCACATCCCAATTCCCGGCCTGATCAGCAATATCATCCCAGATTGTTAAGAAACCAAGTTCATCTTCAGAAAGCGCAAGAATTTTATATTTCCCCGGTTCAACTTTGATACAAATGCCGTCCAAAGTGCAAACCGAGCGCGCATCCCACACTATTGATCCGGATGGAACAGTTGAAGTTGCGATCCAACCGACAATAAATTCTGACGGATCAGAACCGCTAGCCGCATTTTCGCTAACCAGAATAATTTGTACCCGGTCAGTTCCTCCGGACCAGCGCAAAGTGTATTTTAATCCCTGGACATATGTCTCGCCGCCGTTGGGAGCGCCGACATTTACCGGCGTTATGGCCTGAACCAGAAGAAAAGAGGATGGATTTGAGGTTCCGTTTACATTTTTAACATGCACCGGACAGGTTTTTCCTATACTGCAGAGCGAGCTTGATGGAACGGTAAAATTAAGAGTCGTGCCGTCAGAAGATGACAGACCGGTAATTTCCGTTCCGGCAAAATTAAGAGTGTTATTGTTAGCTGTAAATCCGCTGCCGATTACTTTAACTCCGCTGCCCACAATGCCTTTGGGCGGATCGAGATTTAAAATTACCGGAGTGGGGGGCGGAGTTGGTGTGGGTATTGGAGTTGCTTCGGGCGTCGGAGCAGGTGTTGGCGTTGGTATGGGCGTTGGAGCCGGAGTCGGTGCGGGTGCGGGCGCGGGTTCCGGAGCAGGCGGCAGGGACGGATCAATCGGAGCCGGCAACTGGATACCGGTTAATTTAAAAGGGCGGGCGTTTGAAATTCCGTTGGAATTAACCACTTTAATTGGGCATGCTTTTTTAGAGTCCGGACCAACCGGACATACAACATACATATCTGAAGGCATAACGAAAGAAATACTGGTTCCTCCTTCCTTGGAGGAAAGACCCTTGAGAACTGTTTTCCCGCGGACAAAAATGGCATTATCCTCTTCGGTAAATCCTTTGCCGGTGATGGCCATGGTAATTCCGGCTTGTCCCGAGTCCGGCGTAACTTCAGAAATTTTGGGCGGCTTTTTCTTATCAACCGCATGCAGAATGGAATTTAAATTCTCTTTAGTTTTTTTATCAAACTTACCGCTTTCTTCAAGACCAAGTTTTTTCTGAAGTTTTTTAACCGCACTCTCGGTGGCCGGACCGAAAAATCCGGTGGCAAGACCCTCGGGATATACCTCCGGAAAATTCTTTAGGGTTTCCTGAAGTTCTTTAACATCCGCGCCGGAAACACCCCGCGAAACCTCATTTTTGATTTCTTTTACAACATCCGTAGATTTCTTAGCATAACCGGCAATTGCCGCCGGCTCTTTATCTTTAACGCTTTTCTTTAAATCAGAGAGAGTATTCTTTATGGCGTTTAACTTATTAAGAAACCGCTGAAATGCCGCCGCATCCAAAAGAGAGGTTGAGCGCAAAATCCCGAATTCTTGCTGAAGTTGCGCAAACTGCTCCCGTATGCCCTGCAAAGCCGTATCAGCCGCTTCCCCGCTATCCCCGACAGCCATGGCAGAATTAGAAATAAATAAAAACGCCGCCGCACCAAGGGCGATGCATATTAAAAATGTTGTTCTTTTCATAGTTAGTAAAAAATCCCCACGCCCCTTTGAAAAAGGGACGGTTCGGACTTAATTATATAATCTGTTTTTAGCATACTATCCCCAAAAAGACGAATCAAATTAAGTTATGCACTCTTAACCCCGTTAGAACGCCATCAATTCCTGTCAAAGTTATCCGCGGATTTCGCAGCGCTTGACATACAGCCGGCATCGATCAGCCGCAACTTCCAACTGACTGCGCAATGGAGCTCGTTTGGATAAAAAATCCGGATTTAGCAGAACTGGGGACGTCCGAAACAACTGGAGATAATACATATCCGCCCCTAAAATCATTTGCGCCATCCGAACTATATCTTCGGCGTTATGAACACCCTCCACTAAAGTTGACCTAAATTCATACGGAATCCCGGAGGACATAATGATATTGATACTTTTTGAGATAAAATCCGGGTTAACCGGAACCCGGGTTATAGCCGCATATTTTGCCAAAGGCGCCTTAATATCCATAGCAACATAGTCAATCAATTTTTCTCCGATCAGACGCTCCAAAACATGCGGCAAGTAACCGCAGGTATCAAGTTTTACCGGATATCCAAGTAATTTAATTTTTTTCAAAAATTCCGGGAGGTCAGCGTGAATAGTCGGCTCGCCGCCGGTTATGACCACTCCTTCCAAGACATTGGCGCGCTCCGCCAAATACTTAAGGACGGTTTCCTCACTTATCACTGTTTTAAATGGCGGCTCCACCAATCCCGGGTTGTAACAAAAACTGCAACGGAACACGCATCCGTTGGTAAAAAGAATGGATGAAATCTTGCCGGGGAAATCAAGCAAGCTTATTTTCTGCCAACCGCCGAATGTCATACGGTTTGGGCGCCTACCTCATTTTTTTCGGCAGCACACCGAACATCATATTCCTTGCGCTCCACAAATTCCGCCTGCTTGCCCTCGTTCCACTGTTCCACCGGCCGGTAATATCCCACCACCCGCGAATAAACCTCACAGCGCTGACGAGTTTTATTTTTCATTCTGCGATATCAACGAATAGCGAATATGAAGCGAATTAACGAATAGTTCGACAGGCTCACTATAAATTCGCATATTCGCGTATGATTCGTTATTCGTTGATTTTTTATCCGACCTTTGAAAATAATGGCTGACTTTGATTTGGCGATGCATTTTGTAATTCTGAATTATACCCCATTTCTTCATCACAGCGCGGACAATATTCGTACTCGCCCGCAAGATACCCGTGTACCGGACAGATGCTGAAAGTAGGGGTAATGGTAAAATACGGAAGCCGGTAATTTTCCACCACTTTTCTAACCAAATGCTTAACCGCCTCGCCCGAGGGCATGCGCTCACCTAAAAATCCGTGCAATACCGTCCCGCCGGTATATTTTATCTGCAATGAATCCTGCAAATCAAACGCCTCAAAAATATCATCGGTATAATTCACCGGTAAATTAGTGGAATTAGTATAAAAGGGCTTGGCTCCGCTTCTCCATTTAGTTTCATTAGCGCAAATTATTTCCGGATGCGTTTCTTTATCCAGGCGCGCGAGGCGATAAGCGGTTCCTTCGGCCGGTGTGGCTTCCAAATTGTAGTTATGCCCGGTTTCTTGCTGAAAAGATAAAAGCTTTTCTCTCATAAAATCAAGAACCGCGGCGGCAAATTCATGGCCTTCCGGATCCGCAATTGTCTTTCCCAATAAATTCAAACATGCCTCATTCATGCCCACCAGGCCAATGGTAGAGAAATGATTTTCCCAGTAATTGCCAAAACGCTCTTTGATGTCCCGCAGATAAAATTTGGAATAGGGATAAAGATTGCCTTCAGTAAATCTATCCAGGGCTTTACGTTTAATCTCCAAACTTTCTTTGCCAAGTTCCATCAGGCGCTCTAATCTTTCCATAAACTCTTCTTTGTTTTGAGATAAATATCCCAGCCGCGGCATATTTATGGTAACCACGCCAATGGATCCGGTAAGCGGGTGCGCTCCAAAAAGACCCCCGCCGCGCTTCTCAAGCATGCGCATATCCAGGCGCAAGCGGCAGCACATGGAACGCGCGTCATCCGGCGACATATCTGAATTCACAAAATTGGCAAAATAAGGAATCCCGTATTTAGCAGCCACCTGCCACAACATATCAATATTTTCATTTTTCCAGTCAAATCCCTTGGTGATGTTATAAGTCGGAATGGGAAACGTAAAAATCCGGCCGCGCGCGTCACCTTCCATCATTATTTCAAGAAACGCGCGGTTAAACATATCCATCTCGCCTTGAAACTCGCCGTATAATTCTTTCTGATATGCTCCTCCGATTATGACCGGCATGCCCGCATACATTTTCGGCACCTGCAGATCAATGGTTACATTGGTAAAAGGCGTCTGGAATCCGACCCGGGTCGGCACGTTAATATTAAAAACAAATTCCTGCATGGCTTGGCGCACCTCGGCGTAAGATAATTTATCGTAGCGTATAAACGGCGCCAGTAGCGTATCAAAGTTTGAAAACGCCTGCGCCCCGGCCGCTTCTCCCTGCAGAGTATAGAAAAAATTGGTAACCTGCCCCAAAGCGCTACGAAAATGTTTAGCTGGCTTACTTTCTATTTTCCCGCGGGTCCCGCGAAACCCCTGGGCCAGCAAATCATGCAGATCCCATCCCACGCAATATACCGAAAGTACGTTTAAATCATGAATATGAAAGTCCCCTCTCTGATGGGTCCGCGCAACTTCCGGGGGATAAATTTTATTCAACCAGTACACTTTGCTTATTTCGGAGGAAACATAATTATTAAGGCCCTGCAGGGAATAGGTCATATTGCTGTTTTCCTGAACCTGCCAATCAGCCAAACCGAGGTATCGTTCCATAAGATCCACCTCGGCGGTTGATACCATATCGCGAAGTTTGGCGTGCTGATCGCGATACAAAATATACGACTTGGCGGTTTTTTTATAAAAAGAGCTTAACAGGACATCCTCGACTATATCCTGAACCTCCTCCACGGTCGGAAGATAATTTGCGGGCATATGTTCCACCTGCCAGAGCACCCTTTGCATAAGTTTTTCCGCAGTGGCGCGCCCGAATTCACCGGTAGCAATTCCGGCTTTTTCAATGGCGTTTGAAATTTTATACGGGTCAAAAGGAACGATTCTTCCGTCCCGTTTTTTGATTGTTCTAAATGGTATAAAGGGAATCATTACGTTGTTTCTTTATTATCAAAAAGCCATTCACTCCAGCTCTTAGGCCACCCGATAAGCAATAGAAGCGCCAGGGGCGCTCCCCAATTCGCCCAACGTTCCACAAAATCCCAGACCGGCATTCCAACCAGCGGACGCAAAAGCGCTGTCCAGAAACCCCAAAATACCATCCACAGAAGCGCAACGCGAACCGGTTTAATCAAAATTAAAATCCCTAATGCAACATCTACGGCTCCTAAAAGAAGAAGCAGTTGCGTGGCGGTCCCGGCATCGGAAATCCCAAATTGGGCAAACCACCCGATCCAGTCCTTTTTGCCTTGCAGGGCAAATGCGCCATGACCAATGAATTCACCGGCCACCGCAATCCGCAACACCCACTCAATAATTTTTTGATTTGTCATAATTAAAGTGCCGATTATTTATAACTATTCGACCTTCTTGATATTTTAAATATAACCTACATATAATTCTAATACAACAAAACTTATCCACCCCGTTAGAGATGCGGAACGAAACTACGCCGGTAGGAGCATGCCTGACTGCGGGATAACTCGTAACCCATGTTTTATCGTTGGTTAAATCTCTAACGGGGTCCACCCACTAAAAAATCCGCCGAAATTCGGCGGTATGATAAAAAAGATGGTGATCGATTACTTCAAAGAACGCACATACTTAATGACTGCCGTAATTTCAGCGTCGCTTAGGCCTGTCACCGCCGGCATTTTACCTTTGCCGTTTTTGATAACGCAGGAAAGATCCTGGTTGCTACGCTTTTTAACATCCTTCACATCTTTCTTGGTCAAATCCATTGCTCCCGGATCCGCACTTAGCGCAGTAGCCAAAGCGGCGTTTCCTTTGCCGTCGGCGCCATGACAGCCGGAACACTTTGCGGAATAAAGCGCCTTGCCATCCTGCTTACCAGCGGCTATTCCCCTATCCGCAAACAACAACACTGCGGCCAGAAAACCAATAATCAATAATACGCCCTTCATGTTCCCCTCCTTAATATACTAGGTACTAATCTTAGTATGCCGCACTCACAAAATCCGTCAAGGTCTGCCAACTTGTGCAAAAGGTCTATTGTTTTTTGCCTAAAATACACATATTACCTTTTCTTATTGTATCCGCCTCTGGCGGATCTCCCATTGTCTAAAATCAAACACCCTCAACCGCCCATATGCTTGCTTGTGGGAGGTTTATTATTGTAGCGTTATTCGCCCTCCCATTGCTGATAAAACAAAACGCCTCAGCCGTAATCTGCTCATCTTTTAAAATGACTGCCATTTTTTCAAAAAATTTTTTATAGCGGACGGCAGTAAAGAAATTAGCCCGGGATATTTCATCGCGCGGGAATAATCATAATGAAACCCGATCTCAAACATATCTTGAGGCAATATTCTTTCAATAACTTTCACCAGCTTATCCAATAATTCATCTTCCAGATTATATAAAATCCCGCTAAGTATATAGGAAAGGCGCCAAGCCCGGCCAAATTCCTTTTTCCACTCTGATTCATATGTTTGTTTCAGCATAGATTGATCGCAAACGCCATTTTCTAAAGAACGTGCGATGGCATCAGCAGCAATACGTCCGGCCCGCAACGAATGCCGTATGCCCTCCCCTCCCAACGGATTAATTTGGTGAGCGGCATCTCCTATGAGCATTACATTTTTGAAAATGTGGCACGCAACGCCGCCGTCTACATGCGCTGCTCCGGCATGAATTTCGATCGGTTCCATTTCTTTAAAATAAGGCAGTGAATCCACAAACCGTTCCAGCGAATTCTTAAGATCACCTTTATTCTCATCATATGAATATTGGCAAATGCCAACTTTGGCCTCTTTCCCGTTATCCATCGGAAAAGACCATGCATATCCATGGGGAGCATACTCGGACCCCCAAAATGTGGCCAGAGTGTCTTTGAGCTGCGCGCGTGGATTGGTCATCAAATACTCCATGGCTTGCGCCAAAGAACCCGATTGAATGCGATTCAATTTCAATAATGTGTTGGAAAACTCGTGATGTCCGGTTGCATCTATAATAACGTCCGCCAACGCTTCGCCGTCGCCGAAAACACCATGATACCGTACGCCGATCATCTTTTCTCCGGCGTCAATAAACTCCTTTACGGAAGTCCCAACCAAAATTTCCGCTCCGTTTTCCGCTGCGTCTTTGGCTAAAAATTTTTTAAGCCCGGCAAAATCAAGAACATATCCCATCGTCTCCGGAAACGACCAAACAGCTTGCGTCCGGGGCGTAGCCAGCATGATTTTATTCCACGAGGACGAAAGAATATCGGAGGGCAAATCAAAATCTTCAACTGTTTCCTTGGGGGTCCCGGCTGTTGAATAATTCGGCTCGCCAATTTCATGCGATTGCTCAATTAAAAGAACTTTCTTGCCTCGTTTGGCAAGCTCCCTGGCCGCCGATCCTCCGGCGGGTCCGGCTCCTATAATAATCGCATCCAAATGTTTAGAATCAATTCTGTGGGTCATAAAATTATTATGATTTCAAATTCTCAATCAATTTTTTCAGATCAAAAGATGTGTCCGCAAGCTCTTTTTCGCGCCCCGCGATTTTAAAGTCCTTTTCAATCAGTTTGGAAATTGGTCCAAGCTCCTGGGTGCGATTTATCAGGGTGGCGCCGATTATTTCTCCGCCTTTTACAATGACCCGGACGTAAGATCCGGCATCGGCCGAACCGCGCAAAATTATGGTCCGGCCCTCCATCGGCCGGACATCCCCTACAAATGCAATGGTAATGCCAAAACCAATCGTGGTATAAAACGAAACCATGCGAAATGGCTCCTTTCTTGTCCTGAGCTTGCTCGCCTCGCTTTGCGGGCGAAGCGGGTCGAGGGATCCAGACATATTCATCCCCGCTATCCTGCCCTGCATCTGCGCGTTCACCCAATTTCCAAGCTGAATCTGCTCGCCAAGTATCAAATCCTTGAATTCCGCCGCGTCCCCCGCAACCCATATATAGGGAAAATTGATTTCCAAATACTCGTTAGCCAATATCCCCCGCCCCACTTTTACCCCGGCGACCTCCAGCCAGGCCAAAGGACAAAAAACTCCGATCCCGACTATCAACATATCGCAAGCGATTTTTTTTCCGCCGTTAATCTCAACTGCCTCCACCCGATCCTGGCCGATTATTTTGCCAACCTCGGTATTCCGCATAATCTTAACGCCGCCTTTTTCCAGTGCCGCCTCGATCATGCGTCCCGATGTCTCGTCCAGAACCGGCTCCCAAAAATAAGATTCCCGCAAAAGCAATGTTACGTCAATTCCGGCCAAACGCAACATGTCGCACATTTCAAAACTGACAAAACCTCCGCCAATAGCCACCGCATGTCGGGCAGTTTTTACCCCGTTAGAACGCCGCTTACTCCTGCTCGCCTCGCTAAAGCTATGGCGAAGCGGGTCGACGGTTAAGGCAGATATAAGAGGTGGTGATTCAATGCCGCCTTCGGCCAATCGCGAAGTATCCGTTCTAACGGGGTTAACCGCTGTCATAATTGCTTTAGCGTCGTCCAATGTTCGCAGATAAAAAATACCGCGCCTCTCCGCTCCCGGAAGATCCCAGCGCCGGGCGCATCCGCCAACTGCCAAAAGCAATTTTTCATATTCCAGTTCTTCCCCGGTATTTAAAGTAACTATCTTGGCCTGCGGGTTAAGTTTTACGGCGCTTTTCCCAAGAATCACCTGAATGTTATTTTCCGCATACCATGACTCTTTTTTCAGCCAAATCTGGTCAAAAGGAATTTTCTCCAGAAAAAAATTCGGCTTGGAAAGCATTATCCGCGAATACAGGCGATACGGCTCATCCGACACAATGGCCATACTTCCCACAGGATCATGGCGGCGAATGGTTTCGGCGGCGGTTGTTCCGGCAATTCCGCCTCCAATAATTAAATAATTTATTTTTTTCATGCAAATCATGCAGGATAAACCAGTTTTCCGTTCTCATCGTACAAAAATAAAAAAATTTATATTCTACTCGACTATTATCTAATGCTCTGATCCGGCGGCTACTTCAGATCAGAAACATCCAAATAATTCTTTCCGGTCTTGTAGCATTGAACAGCCAACTTGCACATTTCGAAAATCGGCTGAGGCAAATTGTCCATATCGTACCAACCCCACAGTTCTGCCTTTTCCGGTTCAAGAACTTTCGGTTCGCCACTTTTCCAATCTGCCATAAGGCCGATATGTGCATAGTGTTTCGGCGCATACTTTGTAATATTTGCTAAATACTGAAAACGGATATTTTCAATTTCAATACCACATTCCTCGCTCACTTCGCGCCGAGCGCAATCCGCAAAAGATTCCATATATTCCAAATGTCCGCCCGGAAACGCAAACTCTCCCTCGCCATGCGAACCTTTACGCTTACCGAGTAAAATCTTGCCGCCCTTCAAAATCATTACGCCAACTCCTACTTTTGGTCTTTGTTGTTCAATCATGTTTTTTGCCCTTTAATCCCATATACCTCGATCACCTGACTTAGCATACGCGTGCTAACTGCCATGGTCTGGAATCCCACCTAATGAAGCACATTAGAGCTTCCTTGGAGATCATTCTTTCTCCCTATTGATGGGTCTTGGTCTAACTCCTTTTTAGTTAGTTCAAGTACGGGTACTCCGTTTCCATTGTCAAATAAATCTCGGGCAGTAAAATCCGGATCATTTTTTAAATCTTCTACTACCTTTTTCCAAGCCGCTTTTACATTTTCAGCGGGTGCGTATTCTTCTTCAAGAATAAGTTTGCCTCCGGTTTTTAAAACTCTTTTTGCTTCTTTGATAAGATTCTGTTTCTCTCTTAAAATACGCCTCTGATTTGCTTTGAAACCACCCAATTCATCGCCCCTTATATGACCGCCAATAACATTCGACATAAATAATACGTCTACTTGACCATCAATAAATGGAAGTCGTTGACCATCTGCATGCAGTACTTCTCCTTTTGCTCCTTTTGGTAAAAATTTGTTTAAATGCTCTTTGATTTCCAGCAGATGACTTTTCATTCTTTGCTCTACTGGATCCCAAGTTCCCTTTTGGATATGGAACCGAAAAACGTCTAAACTTTCATCTGGAGGAAGATCTACTGCAAAGAATGTATCACCAGGATTGACATTAAAAAGCGTCTCGCCTCTCGCTTTATATCGCGCTTTCCCATCCCGACTCAATCTCCACACCAATGGACGGTCTCCAGGGCCCAGTTCAACTATAATATGCTTCGGCACAGCTTCTTTGGTTTTGATTTGCTCAACTGATTCTTTCATGGTTTTTGCCCTTTTCGGTAGGGCTCACTAGAAATCTGTCTGTCTTGAACAAAATCCGAACTTTTTTTCGCGAAAATCCGGACACCGACTTTTGATAATTTTTGCTCGGGCGGGCAAAAAAGAAGGGGGTTGGGGGGAAGGAATTTTTGCCCGCCCTCGCTTCTTGCCCCGTAGCAAACGCAAAGCGTTCTGCTTCTGGGGTTCCTCCGCCGAATTTTGTGCCAGTTGAAAACTAACGCGCCGCCTTTAAATTCTTTTCATTTGTGCAATGGTCTTAAATTTTTTCGATCCCAAACTTTCTCAGTAATTCTTGATTAACAATCAGTGGGGCGTTGAGTAGCCTATCTTTTATTTCCTGTTGCTCCTGAGATGTAAAAATAGTATCTCTGCCAGCTAAAAAATCTTCAGACATCCGTTGGTATAACTCTGGTGCTTTAACAATAATATTAATAAGACTTCCTATTTCGATGCGGCGACGGTTCCGCTTTAGCGTACGGAATGCGTGGTGCATGTACAAATTAAAAATATCGTTATGCGCAGAGTTACGCAATGGGCCGACTAACATCCCAAGTTCATGATCAATAAATTTTATCCCTAGATCGCGATCTTTTAATCTTGGCTCAATGTCGACTAGCGTTAGCTTGTCATGCGTTTCTTCTGTTTCTCCGGGATGAGCAATATATTGATCTGGTCGAAATACATCAGTCACTACTGATTTTGGTCGATTTGATTCAATCCAATTTAAATATTTATGTCCAAGTTGAGCAATGCGACTTAATGCTTCAAGAGTTTTGAGATTATTTTTGTCGACAGGTACAAGCGGATTGCCCTCAATCCGCTTGGCGAGGAGCATCGGCTTGACTGGAGCATCGCTCGTCTCTTTCGCTAAAATAAATTGGTGATCGGCTACGTCGATGTCTAAACTCTTTCCCATTTCATCGAGACGACGATAAATCTTCTCGGCAATTCCGATGAGTTTAGGATTGGTTTCAAGAAATTTGGATTCCTTATCTATTGGTATGCGGATTAAAACGTCCGGATGACTGGGATCGTAATATATTTTATTGGTGTCGCCGACTTCAACGGGTTTTTTATATGGTTGAATTTCTGGCGAAAATGGAGCTTCTTCCATAAATAAAGTATATACCAAATAATAACTAGCCCACACACGTTTTGCGCTCGCAAGCGATTTGCTTTGAACCCAAAAAGTCGTGGAAAATTTTGTTGAGGCGTACAGACCGTCCGAAAACTATAATTTTATTGCCTGAGCTTGTCGAAGGCATACATATATAAGCCCAAAAGTTGCCCTTCGACAAGCTCATGGAATAACTTTTTGGCATTTTGACGGTCTGTGGTTGAGAGAACCCTCTCATTTGAAAATTTTGAGTTCGCATAGTCAAAAGCTGCTGGCCACTTCGGTCTGGAACGACCGCCTATAAGGTATCTTAGGGCCTTTTTGACTCTCCTTTTGCTACTCCCCTAACCCGTCTCGGTCGGGGCTATTTTTGAACAAAATGGGATAAACGGAACACTATAAAAGGGGTGTCTCGTGTTCCGTTTCTTAATATCGGGGGCGTGACGACTATTTGCTCTCAAATGCTTTATACAGTATAGATCGCTCCAAGTTTTGCATGTTGGACTTGGTGTCTTTCTGATACTCTCGCAGGTTTTTGATTTTTTCGGAAAGCGAGTCCAGCCGCGACACGATTTTTTTCTGCTCCGCAACGGGCGGGAGCGGGATTTTAAATTTTTCTAGAAATTGCACTGGCACTCGCTTTTGTCCCGCACTTCCGGTCATTCTGGTTTTGGCAATTTCCCGGAAAGACGGCTGACCGATAATATAATGAATCCATTCCGGCAAAACTTTCTTTTTTGCCCGAAAAACATGAAATTCCGTAGTGCCAAAACCAATGCTGTTTTTTAAATTCCTTGCGATAGCGACTTTCCCATTTTCCATGCACGGAGTAATTTTTGCAAACAAAACATCGCCATTTTTAAAATAAGTATAGCCCTTTCTCACTTCACCCAGACTTCGTTCCTGCAATAATACGATCGCTTGCAAGTATTCATCAACAGCAGACATTGGAACAAAAGAAACAAGAAAATCGTCTGCCTTATCTTTTATTTCTGATTTTTTTGGATTCAATTCGCAAATTTCTCCCAACTCTTTTTCTTCCCATTTATCCGCCGAAGTTTTAACGGAGGCGGACTTATTAAACATCCTTACATTCTCAAGTTTGTAAGTATGTTGTTTGTGTGTTGTGGTAAGTTTTCCAACTATTCGCTTATTCGCGCGAATTAGAGAATAAGAATCCTGTTGAGTGAAGATGCGGTGGAGTTCGGCGGGGAGGAGGTTTTGGGCGGCTTCTTGCGCTTCGGCGCGCAAGCGCTTGGCCTCCTTAATTTTCTTCAGCAACCCTTCCAACCTCGTCACGATTTTCTTCTGCTCTGAAAGCGGCGGGAGAGGGATTTCTAATTGAGAAAATTCTGATATCCAATATCGTTTATGCGTTGCATGATTGAGTTCTATGGTTTGCATTAAATAAAATAAATATTTGATATCTGCTACACCTTTTTTAGCATGCAAAATCTTCATTGCCGAAGACTTAACCTTAAAGGGAAAATCAACAAATTTTATAGTAGTAGTAAAATCATCAAAAATTATTACCGGTAACTTTTCAGATGGGAATACGTTTTCTTTTTCATCTGTATTTCCCAATATAAAAGTTTTACCAGCTGTTAAAACCGGCGTTTTATAGTCGTTACTGTAATTCTTGGAATTTACGATATACTTCCCGGGTTGTTCGTAATCCAATACTTCTCCGAGTTTTTTTGTTGGGTAGGTAGACATATTAGTTTTTCTGACGAAAGATAATATTTAAATCTATGTCGTTGGAAATACCTAAAGTATCAGACGAATAATTTACTAAATCAAACAATACGGTATTGATAAGTTCTCGGAAATAAAACTTTTCTTCATTTTTTCTTTTTGGAATTTTAACAATTTTCTTTTCTCCCCGATGCGTATAAATAAACGGCTTATAATCAATACTTCCCAAATTGTGCGCTATGTCATTTCTGCTTTCATTTAAAAGTTTTATGTTTTTATAAATAAATAGAGGTAGCCACATTGGATAAAGAAGCTCAAGTTTTTGTGAAAAACTCTCCTTCGGGTTACTTCTCTTATTTTTAAATTTAGCAGTAATAATTTTGTCCAAAAGATGTTCTGTTAGCAAATGCCCAACGATAACGATAGTCAATATATGCGAATTTCGTCCAGTTAAAATTGAAAAAAGAATTCTACTATCTTTTGATTTGTCTTCTATGTTCTCTCCTAATTTTTTTGTTGGGTAGGGCATAATTTTAATATGAGTAGTCGGTAACCTTGAATAGTTCAACCTCATCTTTACCGATCACGGCTCCAATCTTTATAAGTTCATCTGCGTCAATTACATTACAAATATCAATTTTTCTACGAAGCATTGTCTTCAGCCAATCAGAATTCCAAATCTTCACGTTTGGATCTACTACTTTTGTGCACAATCTTTCGGAATGGTCATAATTTCCACCAAGCTTAACCGTTATCCTGTGCAGCCAAATTTGCATTATCCCAGTGTTAGGAAGTTTTTTGAATCTCTGTAATATTTTTTGGATTGCCTTTTCTCTTTTGGATTTTGGAAGAAAGTCTATAAGCTTACTAATGATTGCAGTCGCGATTGGATAAACCCTCGGATTTTTATACGCAATATCAACCGCAACACTAATAAGGGCTGTGATATCTTCTTTTATATCCTTTCTATACAAATCTATTATTCTATAATAAACGCTATTAAGCAGGATCGTTAATTGACCTGAATTAGGAAAACTCTCCGCAAACAAAGATATGTTGAGTAGTTCGTGGAGCAATTTATCATGATTACGTCCATGCGCAAACCAATACAATTTGTCCTCTTTGATTGATGAATGTACTACTTTATCCGTCCCTTTGGTTTTTGAGGAACTTATTTTTAATCCTAAATTATGTAGAACATCGGTAAGCTCTTTCATTATTTGTTCTGCAATCTGTGAATGGTTCGTAAAAATTCTATAGTCGTCCCTGTATCTGATAATGCGGTATTCTGACTTTTTAATGGTAGAAATTTGTTGTGCAAGCAAGCTGTCCGCATAGCACAAAACCAACTCAGCAATAAAATCCATGAGGACGCTACCCTGCGGAATGCCGTTCGTTTGACCATTTGACATGGCTTGCAGTTGTCTATCGATCTTATTACCACACAGAGAATCATCATGACGCCTGTCTTTGGCGACACTTTTATCGTGTAGCGCCCACGATATCGAGTGTGTATATATTGCTCCGTAACAATCAGTGATATCCGTGTGTAGTACATAATCGTATGCGAGAGCATACTTGATAGATTTTTTTTCCACTTTATCTACCCAGTGGATTATTTGTGCTGCTCGGTCTTTTCTATAGTAAGAAGAAATCACTGGCAGACCCTCACACTCAATATTGCGACTTTCCCTCATTAGAAAAGTAAAGCGAGCTTTCAAGTCCTTCCAGTTCTTTGGTTCAGTGATGATATGAGCTAGGTTTACATACAAGGCCGGATGTATAAGTTGAAGTGGTCGCCACGCATATTTCCCGTCTTTGTTACTTGTTAATCTGTAATTAACATCTTCAAAGTCCCACGGCTTTTTTGTTGACGAATAAAAATTAGATAAGTTCGTGTTTTTAAGAGTATTAGACAGGTCGTTTAGAATACTATCAAACTTGAAATAGGGCGGTAAGTCAAAATTACAATAACTTTCGTGCTTAAGAAAGAATTTCCGAGCTTCTTTTGCGTTTAAAGACAAAATATTTTTCATATCTCTTTCTTTATCTCCTCCAAAATTTTGGCAATGTGGAATTCGGTTTTGGCGATGCTCTCCAAAACTTCTTTCGGGTCTTTGTGGACGAGTTTTGCATTGCCGTTCGGGTTTTTGAAGTCCAGATTGTAGTTTCGTTCTTGGATTTGTTTGATTGATACTTTCCACCCCATTAGAGGCGAAGACACGCTGCGAGCCCTCGCGGCCTCTAACGGGGCAAGCGCATTATCCTTTCTTTTATTCCACCACTCTCTAACTTGATCAAAATCTGCGTCTGTGATGCAGCGGTTTTTGGTGTATTGTTTGACGCCTTCGGGGAGCGGAAGCTGGTAGTACCAGATTTCTTTGGTGGGTTCGCCTTTGGTGAAGAAAATTAGGTTGGTGTTTACTCCGGCGTACGGATTAAACACGCCTTGCGGCAGGCGGACAATGGTATGCACATTGCACTCTTCAAGGAGTTTTTTCTTGATGGCGGTTTTAACGCCCTCGCCGAAAAGCGAGCCATCGGGAAGCACGATGCCGGCGCGGCCGTTTGGTTTTAAAAGATGAATAAAAAGTACCAAAAAGAGGTCGGCAGTTTCGCGGGTGCGGAATTCGGTCGGAAAGTTTTTCTCTATGCCATCTTTGACATCGGCTCCAAATGGCGGATTGGCCACAATCACATCAACGCGATCTTTCGGCCCATATTCCCGCAATGGTTGGGAAAGCATGTCGCCATGGCGCAAATGCTTTGGCGTGTCCACGCCGTGCAAAATCATATTTGTCGTAGCTAATAAATATGGTAGCGACTTGAGTTCTACTCCTTGTATTTGGCTTTGGAGTTTCTTTTCATCCGCCGCGGTTTTTATTTCCTGCTTACGGATGTATTCCAGAGTGTCAATCAAAAATCCGCCGGTGCCGCAGGCCGGATCCAGCACCTTTTCGCCAAGTTTAGGGGAAACCATCTCTACCACAAAACGCGTGAGCGGCCGGGGCGTGTAATACTCCCCTGCGTTGCCCGCGCTTTGGAGCTCTTTGAGCAGATGTTCGTAGAGGTCGTTGAAGGCGTGACGGTCGTCGGCTTTATTAAAATCAATTTCGTTTATTTTGTTAATGACCTGCCGGATAAGGGTGCCGGACTTCATATAGTTGTAGCTGTCGGCAAACACCTCGCGAACGATAAAAGCCCGAGGGTCTTCGCTCTCGTCAAAAGACAAATCCTTCAGCCGTTTGAAAAGCTTGTTGTTGACGAATTCCAGAAGCCCGTCGCCGGTCATTCCTTCCGGGTCGCCTGCCCAGTTGCGCCAGCGGAGATCCTCGGGCAAGGGTGAGCGATATTTGGGATTGATAAGCTCGCGCTCGCGCTCCTGGTCATCAAAAATTTTCAGGAAAAGCATCCAGACAAGCTGGGAGAGCCGCTGGGCGTCGCCATCCACGCCCGCGTCTTTACGCATGATATCTTGGATGTTTTTGATGACTGATTGGATGTTGGACATAGTTCGATAAGCTCACTATAAATATTTATTTTGATTTCTTCGCTTCATTTTTCGCTCGCTCCACCATAAACTTCACGCCTTCCGACATATTTTCTTCCTGAATTAGAATATTCGGATGCGCATTTTGAAATACACGATATATTTCATCCACAAACGCCTGCCCTACCAGGGGTACGTTCTCAAAATCCAGCAGGATTATCTTAAACTTTTCAAGCCCCTCCAAAATCCTGCGCGCCTGCGAACGAGAGATATGGACGCCGCCCGAAGTATAGAGTTTTACCCGTATCTCGGTCTTATCAAAACCGTAATCGCTGTCATCGTTGATGTTGGTATATTTTTTAAAAACATCGTTTAGATGGCGATCGGAGTCAGTTTTAATCCTAAAAATAACCCGCGTGCCGCGTTTGACGGCAGACGCATGGCGCGCGGAAATGTCATTCGTAAGATTGTTAATAATGAGCATCTGGCCAAAGCTGTCCAAAGTAAACATATCTCCCGCCTTGGAAGTAAAAAAAATTCCTTCTCCAGAGTGTGTTCTCGGCATGGTTGTAGTTTTTCCTTTCAATAAGTCCTGAATCGCTTCTATTTCCGATTTAAGATTCCGTTTTTTTATAATGTTGCGAAATACGCCAACACCGGCATCGTTTACAATGAATGATAGAAATTCTCCCCGCAACGTTACTTCCACCGAAATAATTCTTGATGCGGAATGTTCAATCGCGTTATTGAACATCTCGGAAAATGCGAACGTAAAAATACTCCGCACATTTTCAGGCAGATCTTTAAGTTGCGACAATTTATCCTCTATCTCTAGAAAGACCTTGTGCTCTTCGAGCGACTTATTGATGTACCTTTTCTTTAAAGTATTAGGAACAATCTCCGGGTGTTTAGCGATATATGCTTTTGAAACATAAAAAGCGCCCCGGGTTCCCCCAAGCTTGACCACCTTGTCTTCTGCAACAAGACCGGAAATCACAAGATTGACGTACTGACGAGATACGCCAGTTACCTCCGTAATCTCACGCGCCGTAATCTTCCCTTTCTGTTCAATCAATTGCAAGATTTTGTCCTTATTTGTCATAAGCAACTTCATTGTAAAGCAATCTATATTTGATTGTCAAGCGATTGTCAACTAACCCACGTAGAGCGCCTGCTGGACCTCTTTAACTGCCGTGAGGTATTTTTCGCGGCCGCCGAAGATGTCATTGACGATTTGGTACGGCGTGCCGAATTGGTCAAACGGCGAAACCTGCAAGTCGCCGATGTCGTCAATGGCGGTGATGCCCTGATCGGCGTATTTAGCGAGGAGCGCCTCAATAACTTCGCGCGCCTTGCCTTCGTATTTAGCAAAGTAATCTTTTTTGCGCGCCTTTTCCGCCCGCTCGCTGCGCGTGAGCGGCTTTTTGCCCCAAGCCACATGGCAGACAAGGTCAAAGGTGTCCAAGTCCCGGCCGACTTCGGCAGAAAGCTCGGCAAAAAATACACCGCGATCTTCAAGCTCTTTGAGGATTGCTTCTTTTTGTTCGGTCTTAGTCCAGGCGGTTAAAAAGTCGTTGAGCGATGCGTAGCTTTGCAGAATGTTTCGCTTGGTGTAGTCCTTGAGCGATTCGGTGATAAGTTTGCCGCGCTCGTCCATATACTGCACGCGCTCGTGGATTATTTTCACTTCCACGCCCAAGGGGTAATATTTTTTCGGCTCGTCGCGGACGATGCCGACGCCGGTTCCCGGCGGGCCGTATTCAATAATGGGTTTCTCCTCGGGGCCGATTTCTGTTCCTCCGTCTTTTTCTTCGGGCGGCACAATCGGCCCTTTTTCTTTGGTTTTGTAAATGACCACCGGATCGCCGTCAAATTTCGGGTCGGCAAAGAGCTCGGTCGCGCCGCGAAAATCCATAATGGTAAAAAACATCTTGCCGTAATCCTCGCGCACGCGCGTGCCGCGGCCGATAATCTGCTTGAATTCAATGATTGAGTTGATATTCTGGTCAATGACAATTAGTTTGACGGTTTGGGTATCTACGCCAGTGGTAAGAAGCTTTGAAGTGGTGGCGATAACTGGATACGGGCTTTCGGGATCAATGAATTTATCAAGTTCTTTTACGCCGTGCTCGTCGTTGCCGGTGATGCGAACGACATAATTCGGGTGCTCACTCACGAGATCGGCATTAGCGTTCACAAGTTCTTTACGCATGCGGTCGGCGTGCTCGGTGTCCACGCAAAATACTATGGTCTTTTGCATCCTGTCAGTGGCTTTGAGATATTCGGTAATTTTTTGCGCAACGACTTTTGAGCGCTCTTCCAGCACAAGCTTGCGGTCAAAATCGCTCTGGCCGAAAATCTGATCAGGCAGTGGGTTGCCATATTTATCAACCTCGCCAGCCGTGGGGCGATATCCTTCCGCGTCTCTATCCAAAGTAACGCGAATAACTTTGTAGGGCGCAAGAAAGCCGTCTTCAATGCCCTGCCGGAGCGAATAGGTATATACCGGTTCGCCGAAATAGGTTTGGGTTGAAATATCGGCAGTTTCCTTGGGAGTGGCGGTTAAACCGATTTGGGTGGCGCTTTTATAATAATCAAGAATTTCTCTCCAAGAAGCGTCTTCGCGCGCCGCTCCGCGATGACACTCGTCAACAATAACCAAATCAAAGAAGTCCGGTGAAAACTGCTTGAATATGTTTTTTTCTTCTTCCATTCCGGTTAGCCCCTGATACAAACCAAGATACACTTCGTATGACTTATCAACTTGGCGATGCTGAATTTTAGTCATCTTGTCGCCAAAATGTCGGAAGTCATTCATAATCGGCTGATCAGCCAAAATGTTGCGGTCCACCAGAAAGAGAATCCGCTTTTTAACTCCGGCTTTCCACAAACGCCAGATGATTTGAAACGCGGCGTAGGTTTTGCCGGTGCCGGTGGCCATCACCAAAAGCAGACGGTTTTTACCTTTGACGATTTCTTCGGTGGCGCGGTTAATCGCAACCTGCTGGAAGTAGCGGGGCGACTTGCCGTCAATCTCCTGATAATAATCCTGACTGATTACTTTTTCCTGCTCGGCGGCAAGTCCTTTAGCTTTCACATAACGGCTGTAAAGCGCGTCTGGAGACGGGAATTCGTTTAATGGGAGCTCGTTTTCAATGGGCTCAGTTTTCACAAGGCGGTCATGCTCAAGAAACGCGTCGCCATTCCCGCTATAGACAAAAGGAATATCAAGCGCTTCGGCATATTCAAGTGCCTGCTGCATTCCGGCGCCGACGGGATGTTTATTATCCTTGGCCTCAATAATTGCGAGCGGGAGATGGCCGCGATGATATAAAACAAAATCGGCGCGTTTTTTCTCCCCGCGAAAAACGGTTTTGCCGCGCACGATAATCCGACCGGCGGTAAAGCTATACTGCTCGCGGATTTGCTTCTGTAAATCCCAGCCGGCGTTTGTAAGCGCCGGAAGAATGAATTTTGAACAAATATCCTGCTCGGAAAATTCTTTTTTAGAAAAGTTGGGCATAGGTTTAAATCAAACGTTCTCCTCTGAAGCTAAGATAGGTGTTTTTGGTAATAATAATGTGGTCTACTGCTTCAATCCCCATCAACTTGCCAGCTTCTACTAATCTCTTTGTTATTTCCAAATCGTCCTCCGACGGCTTTGAATCACCGGAAGGATGATTATGCGCAACCATAATGCTGGCGGCCGAATGCTTAAGTGCCGGTTCAAAAACTTCTCGAGGATGGACTAGGTTGGCATTCAAGGTACCCATTGAAATTGTTTCTTTATGAACCAGTTGGTTTCTGGCGTTGAGGTACAAAGCAATGAAATGTTCTTTTTTGTTATTGCGCAACTCGGCCAGTTGAGCCACGACATCTTTAGGGGTAACGATGGTCGGTAAATTCGTGTCATTCACTTCCAGGGCGCGTTTTGCGAGCTCAAAGGCGGCCAGAAGCGTTGTGGCCTTTGCCGAATCAATGCCGCCGATTTTTACCAGGTCCTGATAGGTCATTTGCAAGAGCCGCTTTTTGGAATGCTTGGCTAAAATCTGCGAAGCGATTTCAATGACATTTTTCCCAGCTTTGCCGGTCCGCAAAAGAATAGCCAAAAGCTCCGAGTCCTTAAGATTCTCGGCTCCTTTAGCCACAAGCTTCTCTCGCGGCCTATCTGATTTTGGTAAATCCTTTATTTTCATTTTTGCTTGGAAATTAGTTTGAGGATGTCTTCCTTCCGATAACGCCGGTCTTTTCGCTCGCCGAAACGCACGGCAACTAAAATACCTTTCCTATCCCACTGCCGCAAAGTGTTCGGATGACAATTAAGCAAATTGGAAGTTTTCATGATTTTTTGCCCATAAAATCCAGAATTTTTTGTTCCAAAATTTTTTTGAAGTTCCGCAAATGCATTAAGTGGCTTGCCGGCAAAAATTCCCGCAGTTCAACGCGAAAATTAATTTTTGACTCCCGCAACAGCTTAAGAGCCCTGATAAGATTTCCTTTTTCTTTTACAACAGGATAATTGCCCGACAGGAGAAAAAAATAATCGTAAAAATCCCTGGGCTTGTGCCGGGCCGTAAGTGCTGCCAGCTTTCCTTGCACAAGAATTTCTTTGGATAAAGATACTAAGGTATAGGGTTGAATATAATCGTTCTCAATAAACTGCCTAACCCCGGCAATACTCCTGCCATTTCGCAAAGAAACTTCAAAATAAACTTCAACTATTTTGCCATAAATATTAAACTCAATTATTCCCAAATACCCGCCTGCTGTCCGCTTGGCTTCTGTAAACCCGACATGGATACCGGTTTTTTCTATGTTCGCCAAAGTATTAACGAAAAGTTCCTCAACTTCATGTCGGGTAATTTTAATTGCGGTAAAATCGAGGTCTTCGGAATAACGTGGACTATGAAAAATGATACGCAGGGCCGTGCCGCCTTTAAAAAGCAGCCGTTCAGAACCCGGCTGTTGATACAAATACGACAAAAACAAATGCTGGCAGTATTCCCTGACAACATTTTCCAGCTTGGTTTGGGATTGCTTAGTAAATTGTTCGAGGTTGGCGCGAGTCAGCATAAATTTGATTGATAAGTTTGAATATGCTTTTACGTTTAAACAACTTGGCATATTCAATCAATTTGGGCTTATTTATACTCTTTAATTTTAACCGGTCATTGAGCGATGTCTTTTTAAGGTCGACAAAATATAAATAATCCGCCAGGGCCTTCTCCGGTTCTGCAAACAGCGCATTATATCGGTCAATTTCTTGCAGCCGATAACCCGTGAATGCTTCGGTTTTAATGTGCCGGTAGGTGAAATTGCCTAGCGGAGTTTTGAATTCCCGAGGCGCTTTGGTGGTAATAGAAGAAGTGCCGTAAACCACCTCGGGAATAATTTTATAATGCGATAAGGCGGTTTCCAGAGATACATACGAGGGCTGATATAATTTATTGGCAATAAAAAAATAATCGGGATTACTGTCTTTGATTGCGTAAAAATTATTGCGCAATTTCACAAATAAACCGCTTTTTACATTGTTTAAAATAAACATGGAAACGGATTTTTTTGACACACCAAAGATGCCTTGAAATTCCCGGGGCGTAAACACTGTAAGCCCGAGGTTTTTAAGCTTTTCTTCAACTTCTATTCTTTGTAATTTCTTGGCCATATTAGTAAGCCCAGTCAGAGGTTTAAAGTCGTCTTTCTTTAACTTATAATGCAGGGCGTAAGCCGTTTTCGCTTTATATCTTATTTTAAATCAACGTCCAATTCCGAACCTCTAGCTGGGTAAAAATTACCCGTTTCACTTTTTCTACCATATTGTAGAAAAAGTGAAACGTTTAATAATGCCATAATAGCACTTTTCAAAATCAAGGGCAACTTATTGTATAAGGCCATTTTTTAAACGAAAAGCCGCCCTGAGCTTGTCGAAGGACGGACTTTTCGTTCTTGAATACGGCCCGCTGCGCCAAGCTTCAGCGAGGCGAGCGCTCAGCCGGTATGACGTGGTGGTGACGAGTTTTGCGACTCGTGGAAATACTTTGAATTTCTCTCCAAAACTGCGAGTACAAGATGGGTTACATCTTGCCAGAATCCGCGTTTCCCTGCTACCTTGACGGGCCAGCGCTTGTGGCGCATGACCCGTCTCGGTAGGGGTCACAGGATGGCTGCCGGGGAAGGAATCGGACCCTCATTCACGGCTTCAAAGGCCGCTGTCCTACCGTTAGACGACCCGGCAATATTTATAAAAAACTATTCTTTTCTTTTTCAAATACTTTCAAGCCAGCAAGCTCTTTCCCCTTCCAACGGTGATCTCCTCCCATTTTATGGGGTTTACAAAGCGCGCAACTATGCCGTTTCTTTTTATAGCGTTTGCGCATAAGGTATGTTCTCGACAAGCTCGAACACTATTCAGCACACCCTTAACATACCAACATTCTCAAGTTTGTAAGTATGACATTTTTGTGTTATAAATTATTTCGGCTTGGTCTGATACAGCGTAACGGATTCTATCTTCTCCCCTCTTCCACCCATAAGTTCCAGCACCGTAAGTTCAAGCGGAAGTTGCGGGATTGGTGATTTTTTGAAGGATTGGAGGTTAGAAAAAATCACATCCGCGCCTCTGGCAAGATCAGCAACGGCATAACTTGTAAGATGCACTTTGATCGCCTCAATCTCATCCGGCAACAATTCATTTTCCACGAAACGTAAAAGCTCAGGATCGGTTTTTAAATAAAGCGCGTTGCGGAAATACTGCAATAGCAATTTGGAAAAATACTGCAAATCGTGCCCGGCATCATGCAGTTCCTGAATAAGCGAAAGGGCTGATGATGCGTCTTTTTCGGCAATCAATTCAAACATACGCTTGGCCGCCTCACGCTTGGGAAGCCCTAAAATTCGCTCAACCTCAACCCGGGTTATTTTTTTATCTTCCGCGGCCATGATTTGACCCAAAATGGATTCCCCATCGCGCATGGAACCCTCGGCCGCAAGCGCAATTAAACGCGCAGCATCCTGATCAAGCGCCACTCCTTCTTTTTTAGCAATGCCCGCAAGGCGCTCGGCAATTTGCGCAACCGACGGCCTGCGGAAATCATAGTGCTGGGTGCGCGAAACAATAGTTGCCGGAACTTTATCAAGTTCGGTGGTGGCGAGCACAAATACGGCGTGGCCAGGCGGTTCCTCCAGGGTTTTTAAAAGCGCATTGAACGCCTCTTTGGTCAGCATGTGGGTTTCGTCAATAATATAGGTTTTGAATTTACTGCGGGTTGGAACAAAACGCACTCCTTCGCGGAGCTCCCGAATATCATCAATCCCGCGGCTGGATGCCGCATCGATTTCAATCACATCCAGCGCCCGGCCTTCATTAAAATCACGGCAAGAATCGCACGCGTTGCAGGGCATAGGTAATCCGCCTTCGCCGCCATGCGGCTTCGGCGAGATGCTCAATTTGTCGACAAAATTTCCTCCAGAAATTTTGGACAAATTGGCACAATTTAAGGCCTTGGCAATCAACCGAGCCACCGTGGTTTTGCCCACTCCGCGCGGACCGGAAAATAAATAAGCATGCGCCACGCGGTTAGTGCGAAACGCATTTTGCAAAGAATCCACCACATGATCCTGCCCCACGACCTCGTCAAATTCGCGCGGACGATATTTTCTATATAAAACCAATTCGCTCATCCCAATGATATTACCACAAATAAAAAAATAAAAAAGACCCGAGAGGGTCTTTTAAATTACAAACCCATTCCTAAGGAAGCGGTTTTTCTGCTATATATTCATTCAAACGGATCTTGATCTCATCCCCTATCTCCATTTGCGGCTTTACCGGCCAACACATGATCGTCAAACTGAATTTGCAAAGCACCTTATCTTTATCAGCAAGCCCCAAAAGGTGTCCCGATTCGTGCATAATGCGGTTTTGCAAAAGCATGGCGTCTTCATCAAAACGGATCAGAGAAATTTTGCCGCCATGTTCCGTGATACCGCCCAAGGAAACATACACCGCGCCTATAATACTCTCTTGTGAATCAATTTCGACCAAACCCGAATCCATCCAGCGCTGTATGATAAAATCCCAGGTAAAAACAAATAAGAAATCCACGCTTTCTAAATCAAGCAAAACATCTTCATTCGAACGCGCGGCCAGGAAAAATGAACGTGGAGATATTCCACGGATCTCCCCCTTTCCTAAAACCAGATAATCAAATTGAATTTCGGGCAGAACTTTTACAAAAGATATGTCAATGCCGGATCCCAAACGCGAAAAGGCGCTGGAAACTTCTTGGCGTAATTTTGCGCGCAAAACATTCTCTTCTCCGGCTTTAACGGCAAAAGGATCATCCCGCCACATATAATAAACTCCGGCTTTCAACGAGCGATCTTGAAGGGCGTATGAATCTGTGAAGATAAAACTTGTTGAGAACAGTACCAAAACCGATATCAACCTGACCATAAAAACACCGCGATGAAAAGAACTCTGTCCCGACCCTAACACGGCAACAGGAATAACGCAAAGAGAGATTGAATTATGGTTTACCCCGTTAGAACGTCGCCGACTCCTGTCGACCTATTCCCACAACCAAAAAAACCGCCGAGAAAAACACTTACGGTCTGAAAACCAAAAACTTGAGGCCGAGAAAATTCCAAACCAGGACAAATATGGTGGCAAACGCCTTAGAAACATTAAGCCACAAAGTTTCCCCCAATCCGAAGGGAGGCATGATATATGTTGTCAGCGCAAAAATTATGCCGCTATTTATAGCAAGTCCGATCAGCATAACAGTCAAAAACTTTGGAAAATCATGGAACATTCCCTCTCCAGCATTCTTGCCTTTGAAAACCCACAACTGATTCCAGAAATAACTATTTATGACGGCAACTGCAAAACCCGGGGCATTCACGCCGCCGATCACAAACCCGGAAGTAATGCCAGTGGCCATACTCAATAAATTCAAAATCCCAAAATCAATCGCAGTATTCAAAAACCCGACGGCCACAAATTTTCCGAACTGCGCCATAAAAGCGAGTCGGCGCGCAAGTATGCCGGAAATCCACACACCCAAAGCAAACACCGGCGGAATCACAAGCGGAATGATCATTAAAATCCATTGAGTGCGCAATCCCACGTTAATAAGCGTGGGGATCAAAAAAACTCCGGCTAAAAATCCTATCAGGGCGGCGATACTATAATCAAGTTTAGAAATCATAATAACTTTATCTACGAATTACGAATGGCTTACGAATATACGAATTTATGGTGAGCAGTATCGAACCATTCGTTTATTCGTAAATTCGTATTGGATTCGTTATTCGTTGATTAGCTGACTCTCATGTTTCTCCATAATTTCTTTCTCAATTTCTTCGCGGGGACGGCCGAATTTAGTGCGGGAAATTTCCTTGACCACCGCAGCTATCTCCGCATTGCCTTTTTTCGGAGGATAGGTCTTTAAACTGAACGGGGGCGCGGTTTGTCCCCTTAAAAGAAGTTTAACATAACAGTTATAATTATCCACATTCAGCAAGTCCGCGGCTTTAAAAACCGGAATAAATTGTTTTTCCATGAATTCTCCGTCATCCGAACCAATGCGAAACGCCACCTGCGATCCCACATTTCCGAAAACCGCATTCCGAATGTTATCGGTCAACTGCTTGATATACTGATGCGCCACAATCAGATTCAGCCGATATTTGCGGGCCTCGGCAAAAATAGTGGCAATCGAATCCGTGGTAACGTTTTGAAATTCGTCTATATATAGATAAAAATCCCGGCGCCGCTCCGGATCCGCCACATCGGTGCGCGAAAGCGCAGCCATGGTTATTTTTCCTACTATAATAAGCCCGATCAAGGCAGAATTAATATCGCCCAAACGCCCCTTGGAAAGATTAACTAATAAAATTTTCCCGCTATCCATAACTTCACGAAAGTTGAATGATGATTTTTCCTGCGCCACGATCGGCCGCATAATCTCGTTTGCCAAAAATACGTCAAATTTAGAGGTGATATAAGGGACCATATTGCGAAGTTCCCCTTCTCCGCCGGCTTTTTCCGCGATCTGGGTCCAAAAATTTTTAACTATGATATTTTTGGCGCGCGAAATTTTAAGATCGCGAAATGTTTTATCCGACATAACACGGGAAATTTCAAGCAGAGTATTTCCGGACGCCGGGTCGTCCATGACCAGCATGGTGGCATTCCGGAAATATTGCTCAAACATAGGACCCAGCGCCTCGGGAACCGCGCCGTATAATTTCTGGAAAATTCCGAAAAGCTCATTGACGATAAATGTTTTTTGTTCCGGATAGTTGGAGTCGTATTCAAGCATATTCAATCCCAAAGGACGCGCCACGTCTCCGGGATTAAAATAAATCACATCCTGCAGGCGATGGCGCGGGATCATGCCGAGCAGTTCCTCGACCGTATCGCCATGCGGATCGATAAAACATACCCCGTGGCCGTCTTCAATGTCCTGCACCACCAGATTTTTTAAAAACGCTGTTTTTCCGGTGCCGGTCTGTCCGATAACGTATAAATGCCTTCGGCGATCATCTTCCAGGAGACGCACATCCGATGAAGTTCCGCGGAAAAGATTGTAACCCAAAAGCAGCCCGTCCGGAGAGAGATTGGGCGGCGGAGGCGCCTCGCGCGCTTTCAAAGATTTTACTTTGGGCGTTTCCAACGCCACGTTCGGGAAATGAAAAATTGAAGTTAATTCTTCTACGCTTAAAACCGAATATTTTTTATCGTCAAAATTGCGGAACGAGAAATTAAATACTAAATTTTTAAATGCCGATCCGGATGGCCGCTCACTACGAAACGCATCAAGATTCGGGTCTTCAAATTGTCCAAAAGCGGCTTCCAGGGCATCCAAAATTTCCCGCGCCCGGCGCTCGGTCGGAGCAGATGCCACCAGGCGTATATTCGCTTCAAAAAGGGCTTTACCGGCCTTGGATTCAAGAGATTTTAACATTTCCTCTTCAAGCGGAGTAAGGCGCTTTTGCTCTTTGGGCTTATCCTGCTCGGTTTTGGCCGCCTCGCTGGCCGTATCTATCACTGTTTTCAAAACGCGCATTAATTTATCTTCCTCGTATCTTTCTCCTTCCTGCATTTTATGCGCCCGCTCACGCAGGCGCCGCCGCCATTTATAATGCGCCGGACGCGCCACCACCTGCAAAGCCGCGCCCTCCCCCTCCCGCGCAAGTTTGGTAAAAACATTGGTAATCGCGCGCAGGGGATCCCCTTCCAATTTTTGGTAAGTACGAATGGGATAAAAAATATTCGGGCGCAACATCATACGGGACGCAGCCGTTGCCCCATCCGGATGAAAAATATTGTAGTCGCGTGACGGCTCCACATGCGCTTCGGGAAAAGTTCCATGGATCACTTTCTCCACGGCCTGTCCAAATCGGCGCGGCACAGCCACGTAAAAAGTAATTTCCTCCCCGATATGCGGAATGGTAAGTTCCATGGCAATTGACGGCTCGCCGTATAATAATGAGTGAAACCACGAATCCTTTATATATGAAAGCTGAACATATAACTGCTCCATCAAAGCGATCTTTTCGCGAACTTGCTGGAGCGATGGCTCCTGTTGGGACGGACCGATAGATGGCGGCGGCGGAAAACGCACCAGCAAGAGTTCAAGGTTTAACGAACGGGAGATAAGTCCCTTTTTCAAAAGCAGGGAGCGCAACAAAAATAAGGCCGCAAATACAGTGAGTGCAACACCGAACATGATAAAAGAAGGATGGGAAAATAAAATTTGCATGATATCTATATCCAATTTTATTAATTTATTCGAAAAACTAACCGAAAGATTAACGAAGACCAAGAATATTTAATCCGGCATAAATACCTCCGCAGTATCCGTGATCGTAATAAATGCATTTGTAAAATCAATGTCTGCTGCTCCTCCGGCAGCAAATATTCGTCCATCGGCAAGCATCACCGCAAAAGAAGCATTGCCGGGAAAGGAAGTACGGGAAATATGCATATTTCCGGTTAACTGAAATGCATCTTGACCAGAATCATATAGCTCTACATCCGGTATGGGTATACCTGGAGGAGTTTTCCCACCGATAATAAATACGCGTCCGTCAGAAAGGGATAACGCAGTATGCGAATTTCGATTGGTCAGCATCTCTCCCGAGACAGCTTCAAATTGCGATATAACTGGCTTAAAACGTTCCGCAGTGGGGGTGAACGAAAATGCCAACCCGCCCGCCAGAAATACGGAAGCATCCGGAAGCAAGGTGGCGGTATGGCGGAGCCGTGCGGCAACAAGCTGAATCGGTGCTTCGAATGTTTGTGTGAGCGGGTTATAAATCTCCGCGTTCAAAAGATTCGGGAATCCGACACCGCCCGCGCCATTACCTCCCGAAACAAGCACGCGCCCGTCTCGAAGGAGCATGGCAGCATGAAACCGCCGTACCGTACTCATAGATCCGACACTTGAAAATGTATTCGTATTTGAGTTAAACAGTTCCGCGGATGCCAGGGTTTCATTGATATTTCCTTCCCCTCCGATAAGAAGCACTGTACCGTCTTGGAGCAGAGTCGCGGTATGCCAATGGCGGGTATGGGTCATATTCCCGATAAATGAAAAAGTTCCGGATGCAGGATCATAAAGCTCCGTGGCTATGTACGACGCAGGATCTATGCCGTCCCAGCCGCCTGCCATGAGAACTTTCCCATTTGGCAGGAGAGTTGCGGTATGTGCTCGGCGAGGAAGAAACATGGTTCCGGTACGCGTAAAAGTATTGGTTGCGGGGTCAAAGAGCTCTGCCGAGGTAGTTGCGCCGGAAGCAAATCCATTTTCGGTTTGTCCTCCAGCAATAAGTACTTTGCCGTTGGGAAGCACTGTCATACTGTGTTCAAGACGCTTGGTTGTCATAGTACCTACCGAGGTCCAAACGCCGGGAGGTGAAGGCGGCGAAACAACACATCCAAGTCCCACCAATGCATGACACACTGCTTTCTCGGCATTGAGACGGCAACCCCGCTGGGTTTGACCGGCTGGAGTGCTGATTGCCGTACAACCCGAACCCAATAATTTTTCGGCTTCGTCGCTTCCTATTGGCGAGAAAATAGGGTCTGCGGATTCCGTAAGAATCTGTTTTATTTGCGCAGGGGTTAAATTCGGCTTGATCGCCTTAATCAACCCCGCGACTCCCGTAACCATGGGGGCCGAGGCGGAGGTGCCGCCAAAAAATCTGCCGGAACGGCCTGAAGGATTCCAATAATCATCCAAACCCAATGGGGTAACAAATCCGGTAGGCGCATACACTTTCTCTCCAGGAGCAGCCAGCGCAACGCCTGATCCAAAATTAGATCCAAAAATGCCTTCAGTGCGGCCGTCAACAATGGTGGTTGCGCCGACCGCAATAGTATTTTGCTTATTCGCCTGCCCGCCCGGCGTATGGTTTACCACATCCACATTTTGATTTCCTGCAGCAACAGTAAATAAAATATCTGTTCGCTTGGAAAAATAATCATTGAAAAACTTCTCGTATTCAGTAAATCTCTCCTGATTTATTGCTTTTGTTGCCAAAAATGGGTTTGCTTTCTGCTCGGGGGTAAGCGCGGTTTCCAGCACAAGACCAAGAGACATATTAATGATCTCTACCCCTCCGTCAACTAAACCGTTCAGGGCGCTTCCTAACTCGTCCCTTCTAAAACTGCTAATTTTCCGAAATCCCAAAATATAATTCGTTGTTGCGCCGGAAAGAATCCCGTTCATCTGCGGAAATATATATGATCCAGAGCGGGAAATATTATTTGCGCCGATAATTCCCATAACTGCAGTTCCGTGCGCCTCATTCATAACCTCGGTAGAAATCGGGCTTCTGCCAATGTCCACGCCTTCAAATTCCGGGTGATTGATCTGAAAATCAGTATCCACCACGCCCAAAATCACTTGGGAGAGCGGCTGCATTGAATTTTTAATTCTGTCCCACGCCTCTGTAACTTTAATAATATCGTACGGGATTACGAGCGAGGGTTCTTGTGCTTTCAGGTTAAGAAGATCAAACGGCAAAACTGCCTGCGCAAAAACAGTTTGATGCGACAATGCAAATGCGGCGACAACGCAGACGAACAGGATCAAAATATGAATTTTTCTTTGGAAATTTATCATAATACTGAATCTATAGTTAACTAGATAATTCCACGCCGGCTCTGCTGCACGGAGGGTCATTTGCGCTAATTTAAAGATACACTAATATGTAACAAAATTTATTCCCTAAAGTCATAACGTATAATCTTCGATACGTACTTAATTTTAGGATCAGAAAGCGCTTCCACTTTTGAGATGGCTTCTTCAAGCTCCTTGATAGTATTAGTTGGAAGTTTAAATTCAAACTCCTTATATGTTGGACTAAATCCGATAATTTTAGCGTCAAGCAATATTGCGATTCGCTCGCCGTCCTCACAGGTTATATCGTCAACAAACTGAACCTTGATAGCATCAATCAAAAATTGTCCGAAATCTAACTTTGTGATATCCGTCAGAAAAAAATATTTTTTCGGGCACCGTTCACCGTTGAGCCATAATAGATTCGGGTCTGCGGGAGAAGGGGGGGATATAACCGATTGCGGAGCAGGAGGCGGGGGGGCAACCGGCTGCGACAAAGGAACAGCCGGAATCACTGGCGCAGGTTGCGCTTCTCTCTTTTTTTGCAGGAACATAAAGTACGCAATGCCTCCGGCAAGAATCGCTATTATAATAATGGCGATAATCGTTGATTTTCTCATGGTACTGGTTCGGGAGTAAATGGTACGGATTCGCCCGCGTTTTCGATTTTCGTATCATTCAACGCCTCAACTTTGGCTATGGCGGTTTCAAGTTCTTTAACAGTACGGGTGGGTATTTCAAATGCATAGAGGTTGGTAATAGGCTCAAAACCTAGAATTTTTGCGTTTATAAGCTCTGCTATACGCAACGCATCCTCGGAAGTAGCGCTATCAGTAAAATTAACTTCCACAACGTTGATGAAAAACCGTATCCCCTCCACTACCACAAGATCCTCCGGTTTTGAGGGAATGGAAAAATAAAATTTTAAACTTAAAATCCCCTCTTTACCAATCTTAATTTTCCTTGCGAGAACTTGTCCTCGTATCGTTGATTCTTTTCCAATATGAACGCTTGCCTTGGACGCCAGGAGTTTAAAATTAAGGAATGATTCTTTGCCGAATACTACGGGCCGGCCTATTTTTCTTTCTTTGTGACCTTTCTTTTCTTTGCCATCCATTTCAGAGTTTATTTCGTCGTCATCGTCCTCTTTTTCTTCTTTCTCTTTTTTGGGCCTGATGCCGATATAATTGATTTTAAGGTCGTCGGGTTTCAAATTCAGACCGGGAAGAATGGATATTCTATCATGTCCGCGGAGTTTGAATTGGATGTTTATGGTGGTGGAGGCGTTGAATATGAGAATGGAGTTATCTCGGAGTTCCAGTTTGCGGAGATTATAAACGCCGCCGGAAAGTTCAAGGCGAGAATTTTTCTCAAGGACAATATCGCGGTAACTTCCGGCAGAGAGCGTATTGGCCGCTCCCTCAAATTTAAAATTTTGAGTTCCGATTTGAAAGTCAGGAATTTCCGGCAGGTTGGCTATGGGCAATTGTACCGGCTTGGTTTGAGCTCCTAAAATTTTAGCGTCTTTATGCAGTTTGATTTTGTTGAAAGAGGCGTTGCCGTTTATTGTTGAGTTTTTATCTATGATAATTTCTTTAGAAAAGAGGTCGCCGTTTACGATAACGTCTTTTTCAATGTCTATCTTGCCATTGGAGCCGATATCGCCGCTGGATACCTGAACTGCTTGTTCCAATTTAATTTCTTCCTGGGCGAAAAGCACAAAGCCGCTCAAATCGGTAAAAAGCGACGGATTATTAAAATTTAAGACGGTAAACGCAATGCCGCCTACTGCAAGAGTGGAAATAACGTGATGGGTTTTAACCTTTTTCAGATGATTCTTGATGCGCTCCATATGCTCTAATGGCCCCCCAACCAATAAGCCGTTTGGAAATTAGCAAGTTAGGGTATTTTTATTTTTCTCAACGCCACCAATTTATCATAATAATCATCAATCAAATGATCATGCAATTCATCCAAAATATACGGGGTTTCGGCCTCGGCCCGGCGCACGGCTTTTTCAATGGTGGAGGTCAAAGCCAGCTCTATAAGCCGGCGGACAGCTTCCTCGCGTTCTTCCGCTTTTGACTTGTCGTCCGTTTTGGGGGCGGAATCATCCGACTGCGAGACAGGATATGCCGGCAGAGGCGCCTTTATCTCCTCCACATGCTCCCGCAAAACTTCGCGAAACATCTCTTTTTCGTGCGGTAATTCAATTCCGCGCTCGGCAAGCTCGCGCTTTTTGGCCTCAAGTTTCTGCTCCAGCGCCCGGATTTCGTCTTCGGGCGATTCAAAACGCTCTTGATTTTGATAATCTTCCGCCATATTTATCTAAAATTTGGAGCAGTGGGCTAAAAAATTTTAGAAATAAATATGAGCGCCCCGCTCCAATTTTGCCCTGTATACAATTAGGGCAGGAAATGATTAAAATACCGTTGAAACGCTTGCGATCCGCGATGAGCGAATAGCTCAACCCGAAATAGACGCAGCGGATCGCCCAGACATTACCCCGCACAATTGGAGCGGGGAGCCATACCCATCATAATTTCATTATAGTATAATACGGTAATGAACAAAATGGCCTTTATCCTCCTATGCTTTATCCTGCTCCTCGGGGCTTTTTTTCGTTTCTATCACATTACCGAGGCGCCGCCCGGGCTTTATCCGGATGAAGCCATGAACGGAAATAATGCGCTGGAAGCCATTGCTACCGGAGATTTCAAATGGTTTTATCCGGAAAATAACGGCCGTGAAGGGCTTTTTATAAATATCCAGGCATTATCCATATGGTTTTTTGGAAACGAACCGTGGGCTTTACGACTGATTTCTGCGATTTTCGGAACACTTACGATATTGGGAGTTTATCTGCTGACGAAAGAACTATTCTCAAATAAAATCTCTAAATCCGAATATCTAATCTCTAAACCCCATCACCAAAATTTTGACAGTTTTCCTGCTGCCCCGAATAAGCTGGCGGAAAAAATGTTTGCGATACAAGAAATAAGTCATCTGTCGCCGGATGACAACAACGGCAGCAGTCAAAATTTGGTGCGGGGTAAACAATCTCAAAATCCAAATGTCAAAAACGGCTTTAGAGATTCGAAATTAGAGATTAGAGATTATCGTGGCGAGGTCATTGCTTTACTTTCATCATTTTTTCTTGCCACGAGCTTTTGGCATATAAACTTTTCCCGCATCGGATTCCGCGCCATTATGGTGCCTTTCCTTGCAACTTTCGGATTATATTTTTTGCTGAAAGGATTGCGCACCGGAAAAATTTCTTCACTGGTTGCGGCCGGGGTCTTTATCGGCCTCGGATTCCATACTTATATTGCTTTCCGTTTTATGCCGTTTGTAATTGCCGTACCGATTATTTGGTATTTGTGGAAATGGCGTAAAAATAAGAATCAAAAAAATTTTCTACAAACTACAAACTATAAACTACAAACTAAATCATGTGCTCCTTGCGCCATCGCTCTATTTTTATTTATCACCTTCATAGTCGCGCTTCCGATCGGATATTATTTCCTGCAGCATCCGGAGGATTTCGTGGGGCGCGGCGGACAGGTTTCTATTTTTGCCGCGGACTCCCCTTTATATGAATTTGCCAAGTCCAATGCACTAACTTGGCAGATGTTTTTCTGGAAAGGAGATTGCAACTGGAGACATAACTTGGCGTGCCGGCCAGAACTGCATCCATTAATGGGGTTATTCTTTATGATAGGAATTATTATGGCTATCCGGAGATTAATAAATCCGAAATCCGAAATCCGAAATCCGAAACAAATCCAAAATCCAAATGACCAAAATTCCAAGTTGTTTGAAAATTGGAAATTGAAAATTGAAAATTACCAACCAGCTTTTCCTTATTTATTACTTATAAGCTGGTTGGTTTTTATGTCTTTGCCCGCCACTCTCACCAAAGAAGGCCTGCCTCACGCCTTGCGCGCCATCGGCATGATACCGCCGGTTATGATTCTGGCCGGACTCGGTGCTTGGACAATCGCGGCCTGGATTCTTGGCTGGCTGGACCGCCAAAAAGAAAAATGGCCTAAAAATTTCGGCCAGATCGTGCGAATCCAGCTGGAACTTACCGTGCTTTTCGCGCTGATTCCCTTGTGGATTCCCAATACCACGTTCAAAGATTATTTTTTTCGCTGGGCCTCGCATCCAGAAACGTATTTTTCGTTTGCAACCGACCTATGGCATCTTGGAAAATATTTGAACGGACTGCCTCCGGACACAGATAAATACGTAGTGGTGAACATGAATGGAACTGAAGTACGCGGCATCCCCATGCCCGCCCAGACCGTTATGTTTGCAACGGATACGTTTCGCCAAGAAAAACGCATTGAAAAAAATATTAGATATATCCCCTACTATAGAGGCGAAACCTCTATACTTGATACCATCGAGATTTCGCCTCAACAAAAAACCGTCATAGCTTTGCTTGACGGCCATGACCGGGAAGTTAAAGAAAAAATCCGGGAAAAATTTCCGAATATGAAATTCAAAGCTCCGGGTGATTTTGTGATATTTACAAATACAGAATAATGCCGCGCCAAATTTAAGAAGCGGCCGCATTGACGCGAACCGCTTCCTAACTTTTTCGGGCCGCTTAGCGCGACTGATCCTTCGCCAATTTCTTTTTGGCAAAGGTTTCTTGTCGCGCGGTCCTACGGGACAGCGCATAACGAATCGCCTTGCCCGAAGCCCGGCCTTTTCCGCCAGGGCAACCGTCCGACTTATGGATCATACGGCTGGCGCGTCTTGCAGACGCACCACAACCGCAGGTATGAAGCGGCAGAGAACCCTCCATACTTTCTCACCTCCTTTCCTTTAGTTATTTTTCACACGCGTATCCAGATAATCTGACTACCCTCTTGTGACTGGGAGAATTTTATCCTCCCCATCCTTGAGAGTATTTCCACAAGTCCATCCGCCACGGTCCTCCGGTCAAATATATATCTAAGACTATCCGGACTAAGTGGCAGACGAACCTCCACTTCTCGGCCATCCATTTTCGCTACGGCCGTAAAGCCATCCCCGTTGCGGGAATAACTTATTCTCTCGATGCACTTCGCGTTAAACGCATCCAACTCCGCTGTCGGTAATCCCATCTCGTTTTCACCCCCTTTCATGTTATAATTAAAACAAAGACCAACGTATACATTATACACCCAAATATGGAAAAAGTCAATAGTTTCCATTGCGGAGTTTGCTGAATAATAAGATTTTAAGCCAATTTTATTCTTCGAGCCTGTCAAGAAGCACATTATGGATTAAGGTAATTTCTCGACGCGCCGCCGCTGCGGCTTGCTCGAAAAATAACTTATTTATGCATTATTCACCAAACTCTATTGCGGCAATGCTCACCATAAATTTCCTTGCCAAAGGAATTCTTTTAGCAATGTTTCTTCTGATGCTCGCATCCATTTGGAACGAATCCGGCACCATGGATGAACTGGCGCATATTCCGGCGGGATTCGGATATGTTACGCAACTGGATTACCGCCTGAATCCGGAACATCCCCCGCTTCTAAAAGCCGTATCCGCGCTTTTTGCGCAAATTGCGGTGCGGCCATATTTCCCTACCAACACCCCGTACTGGCAGATCGAGCCCAACGGCCAATGGGCCCAAGGCGGCAGATTCTTATATGATTCCGGTAATGATCCGGATGCGATAATTTTCTGGTCACGCCTGCCGATCATTCTATTATCGGTATTTTTCGGATGGCTGATCTTTGTCTGGACCAAAAACCGCTTCCGGGAATCCGTAGCACTGATGTCCCTTACGCTCTATGCTCTTTCCCCCACCGTGCTGGCCCATTCGCGCTACGTGACAACCGATCTTGGCGCGTCTTTCGGATTTTTTATCGGCGTAATTTCTTATATTTCATTTCTTGAAAAACCGACCTGGCGCAATACCGCAATTGCCGGAATTTTGTTCGGCATAGCGGAACTTTTGAAATTTTCCCTGATTCTTTTGCTTCCGATATACGGCATAATGCTGCTTGCCTATATTTGGTCTCGCCCCAATTTGCATTTTCATGAACGGATAAAGGACCTTAAACATCTTTTTGGAAAAACCATTATTATCGGACTAACGGGCATTATTTTGATTTCCGCGGTCTATGCGATATTTACTTGGAATTATCCCGCGCGCTCTCTTCATCCCGTTAGAAGTCAAACGCCGGAGACGTCGGCCGATATGCAAATTTACCCCGTTAGAGATTTTATTTCTAACGGGGCGAGTCGGACTTCTAACGGGACAAGATCAGACGGATCATACTGGACAAGACAGGAACTTACCGCCTTAATGCGCCTGCCCGAACCCGATCGCACCGAAACCATAAAACAAATTCCGCTATCCCAGATGCGCGATGCCGTATATCTTTTATCCTCATTTGCCGGAGGACCGGATTATGAAGAAATCACCTGCGATCCGCGCGAAGATGTAAAAATTTCACGCCGCGTGCGATGCGCGGCTGAATTTACCATACGCGCGGCTGAATGGCCGATTTTACGCCCGTTGGGCGAATATTTAATAGGGCTTTTAATGGTTATTCAGCGCTCGGCCGGAGGAAACACCGCATATTTTCTGGGTGAAGTATCAGCCGCCGGATCACGCCTTTATTTCCCGCTTCTTTACGCCCTGAAAGAACATTTGGCATTCCATATTCTTACCCTTATTGCGCTTTGGTTTGGTATTCGAAAAATTATCCGGTCGCTTCGCACTGATACGAATAATTTTGGGGTGCGCGTACGAAAATGGATCAATGATCATTTTGCCGAATTTTCCGCGCTGGCGGTAATTATTATTTATTGGGCAAGTTCCGTAAAATCACCCTTAAATATCGGCATACGCCACGTGCTTCCCACATTTCCTTTTATTTTTATTTTGGTTTCGCGCCAGATCGTTGAGTGGCTGCGGTTCCATGAATATGCGGACCCCGCAAATTTTCTTTCAGTGCTAAAAAATATATGGCAGCTATGGATTCGGGTTTTACCCAAATATTTCATCATCGGATTTTTATTCCTATGGATGGTTATAAATGTATTTATGGCATTCCCGCATTTTCTCGCATATTACAATGAACTTAGCGGAGGAACTCCGGACGGATACTTGATTGCCACCGATTCCAATTATGATTGGGGTCAGGACTTGAAGCGGCTGGCCGACTATGTAAAAGCCAATGGCGTTGAAAAAATTGGGGTGGATTATTTTGGCGCAGGAAATCCACGATATTATTTGGGTGATAAATTTGAGTCGTGGTGGTCTGCCAAAGGCCCTATTTCCGGTTACTTCGCAATTTCAGCAACATTTTTGCAGGGTGCCACAGCCACGCCCGCGCCCGAATTTATACGCCGCCCCGAGGATTCATATGAATGGTTACGCGGGTATGAGCCGATTGGACGAGCGGGGTATTCTATATTCATATACCGACTTCCTTAAACTACTAGTGAAGTCCGACTTCAATAGCGCGCTATTGAAGTCGGACTTCGAAACATCAAGTGTTTTAGCATGTTAAAAATCGACTCACGTAAGCCGATTTTTGGCTATTGACATATAGATAAAAATTTGCTATAATGTTAATATCTTTGATAACTGTTGTTCCTGCCTCTGACATGTGTCTCTCCGCCAAGCAGGTGGCATATGGAGAGACCATAGTTCTCTACATTTTTTTCCCGCGAGAAACCGGAAACTCGCGGATGTTCGTTGAGTTTATGCTCCGCGCGCAGTAGCTTTATCGGCCAACTCCTAGGAGCTCCTACCCCGGGCTGGAGCTCAAGAGTGTACTACAGCAGCACGGGTCTCTGCTGTATGCGCCTCAGCCCTGCGCGCGGAGGACCAAAATTTAATGGGTTGATGTGCCTTGGCTCCGGCCATGAAGCGCAGTAAGCATTTTTACTGCGGGATGACACATCACGATAGCCGCTTAGCCCATATAAAGCGGCCCGATCGGGAAAAACCCGATTATGAAACGCAGACAAACGGTTGTCTGTTCTATGGAGCGCCGAGATGCCGGCTAACTCCAAGTTCATTCTTATTTCACAATTTACGCGCTTAATAATGGGATTACGTTCGGTCAAAACCCATAACCCGTCCGGAAAGGCGCGTAAACAAGTTTCAATGGAGGTTGCGAAAACGCCTCCCTCTGGAATTAATTTCCACTTTATATTCGGTGATGCATGTAAGAAGCAACCGAGAAGATATAAAGTAAAGGAGAAAAGAGCGTAATTGTCACAACGGAATTCCTCCACAAATCCATTGTGGGGTCCGTCCTTATAGCAAACGTAAAATCGGCCGCAGCATCAACCGAAAGTAACGTCTGCCCGGGCTAGAGACAATCACGTGGGACTCGCCTGTTGGGGGACAGTAAAACCCGCCGTATACCGGTTTGGCTTCATGCCTGAAACCAGATAGTTTCCGCAAAGAATTGGACACTTTTTGCGAGGTGGGAATTCCGGTAAAACAAAAATTCTTGCCTATTTTCTACGGTATGCGACCGTAGCTGATGAATCGGCATCCACAATATGGACAGCCGATTAGCCCAAGCAGGGCGAAAAATAGGAAACAAAAACACGCCTCGTTGCTTCATCGCACGGGGTGTTGTTATTTTTAAGACCGGAGTACAAGAGGGTTTTTATAACCCAATGTAGATCAATCCCAGCTTAAACGCTGGGAATTATTTTACCCCATACACCCATCCAAACGTATATCGGAGTAAATCGCCAATAAACGAGCTGATGCGTGTTTGTGACAATGGGAGGAGAGATTTGCTCGGATCCGCCTTTGGCGGAAAATCTCGACGACCCTTAGCGAGCGAATCGCCGGAATGAGCGAGCGTGTCACAAACACGCATCAGCGAAGTTTATTTTTTTACTTCCGATATTTATAAAACACCTTATTCCCGAACCGCAAATCAGCGTATTCCAATTTATCGCGGCGGTCTTTAATTTCTTCATCCAAAACTGTTTTTAATACTTTTAATACGTTCACGAAATTGTCGTCGCGGTTAATCCACAATGAAAATCCTTCCGAGGTTTTTACGCGAAATTCACGTAAAATCGACTTGGAAAATTCAAAACCCGACGTATCAAGACCAAGTGAGTTCTTTAATTCCCGGCTGAATTCATTCATACGCCCGACAAGTTCACGCGGAATCGCTTGCGATGGAACTGCAAATTCGCCGTCGCCATGAATTTTTATAAGAAGCGATCCCGCAGAAATCGGAGAGAATTCATACGCAAATCCTTCTTGATCAACATAGGCGCAATTAGATGGCTGGATTTCTTGGTCTTGGGGCTGGATATTATTTTTTATAATTGGATCTTCGGGCGGCGCCTCCATACGAAAATCATTGCAGTATATTCCCCACAAGTTCCGCTCGGATATTTTAACCGATAATTCCTGCGGAAAAATTTTGACCGCAGAAACAGCGGCAATCCGCGGAAATGCGTTTTTTAAAAGCGCTTCGGCATCACGCGAACTCACGAAAAAAAATGATTTCCGCGGTAAAAACATGGCGACTTTCCCGTCTAAATGCGAAAATAATTTTTGCCGTATTTCGGTCTCATCCAAAGAAACAAGGCCTGAAATTTTTATGGAATTTATCTGAAAATACGGCATTTGCAGGACATAAATAATGGCGGCCGCAGTTCCCGATACCGCCAGAATTCCCAAGATCAAAAAAATGCTCCTTCGCGAAGGGACCCGTGATTTGCGCTTTTCCTGAATGGGGGTATAGAGAATACGGCTTTGAGACATAAAAAATGATGCAAATCTACAAATGAAATGCTAATCTACAAATTGCTAATCGTTATTATTCGAGCTTGTCGAGAATATACATTATGGTATCTTCTCGATTTAACTCGAAGAATAATTATTCGCAATTTGCTGAATTGGCATTAAATTCGCATCGGACGTCGTCCTGACGTAGTCGGACTATGTCCGACGAAGTCGGATTGGCATCACATTATACGGCGATTCGCCGTATAAGAGGATTTATCCTGGTTAATACCTCATATTGCGTAGTCCCTAATTTTAATGCCATTTCGTCCGCCCATATCGTTTCTTTCCCCTGCCGTCCGATAAGTACAACTTCGTCACCTACTTTAATTTTGGAATTTGGATTTTGGAATTTGGATTTTCCTTTGATATCCGTAATATCAACAACAATCATATCCATAGAAACTCTGCCAAGCACTTTAGCGCGCTTTCCGCGAATCAGAACCTCGCCAATACTTGATAATCCCCTATCAAATCCGTGCCAGTACCCTATCGGCAAAACTGCAATTTTTGTTTTTCGCGAAACCCGCTCGGTTAAATCATAACCCACCGCAGATCCTGCGGAAATTTCTTTTATTTCACTTACAACCGTTTTCCAAGTGAGCACTGGTTTTAATACTATAGAGGCTAAGCCTCTATAGTCGTGACTATAGAGGCTTAGCCTAGCCTCCATTGACGGCCAGTACCCATACATCCCCATCCCGATTCGTACCATATCCAGGTGTGTTTCCGGAAAAAGAAGCGTTCCGCCGGATGCCGCGGCATGACGCACTATATTCTTGAATCCCGCACGATAAAACGCCGCAACTGCTTTTTTGAACTCCGCAAGCTGTATTTTTGTATAAGTGGGATACGCAATATCTTTGGCTGCGGCAAAATGCGTATAAATTCCGGCTGGATTCAAACGTGAACGCTTTAATATTTTAATAAGTTGCGGAATATCTTTTGCCAAAAAACCCTGACGATGCATTCCGGTATCAATTTTTATATGAAAATCCGGCCGCCCCGAATGAATTTGGGGCGAGCCTCGCCCAGTATGGGCGGGCGGCTCTTTTAGACGGGATATCGCGCGGAGCGTCTCAAAATTTGATACCGTTATGGTAATCGCCTGCTCCCGCGCCTCGGCTAACCGCGCCGGAAGCGTTGACCCCAAAACCAGTATAGGATTTTTTATTCCCTCATGACGCAAACGCAGTCCTTCAACAATGGAATCAACGCCAAACCATAGGCGCGTAGCGCCTAGCATTGAGAACTTAGAACTTAGAACTTTAGAAACAAGAATTAAGCCGTGTCCGTAAGCATTGGACTTCACCACAGCCATGAACTGGGTATGTTTTGGAATAACTCTAAGAAACTCCCCCACATTATTAGAGAGCGCGCGGCGATCTATTTCGATCCAGGTGCGGACATTAGTCATAAAAAGTTAGAAATCTGTCCTTGTTTATTATACCATAAAAAATATCCCACCGAGACATGCTGTCCAGATGGGATTTGTATTCAAGGAACAAAAACCCAAATGCGCTACTTCTTGCCCGAGACCGCGAGACGTCCATTCCGAGCCAAGTCACCCCCGACCCAGTCCCAGCGCAAACACCACCGCCCACCGCCCCGATCGAGACAAGGAAAGCGCCGGCGGCCATCCGCGCGCACCACTACTAATCCACACCCGTCAATGTAAATCTTCCCAAGAAGGGCTTTGAGCACGGGATGTTCGTCCTGATGTTCTACCAGCCATTCAAGTTGCTGATAACCGAACATGCGTCCGGCAAGCGAAGTGCGCCGGAGCTCGTACTCGATTCCGTCAATACGCAGTTCATCAGGTAGAAGTACGGTGCCGAGAACAAGTGTTACAGATTCAGTTGGAGACGTATCCAATTCAATACTATCTTCCTTCCGAATCCATGAATACTTTTCGCGAAGTCCGGCAAGCGTCGGACGCGGGAGCGCCGGAATTTGGATCGACACCTCTCCGGTTTCTCGGAAAAAATCATTGATCAGTACCCTGAAACCATTCCGTATGAAGACAGTTGCCTCGACTCCGGCGCGTGGCGCTTCTCGAACTCCGACCTGGACCTGCTCGGTTGTAAGCGAGTCCCAGTCGATATGCTCGCCCAACTTGGCAAGCATCGTGAACCCCTGCTCTACAGAAATCTTACTCATGCCATATCTCCTTCTTGCCGCGGGGATTTAAACGTCCACCCCATGCGGACGTTTCGTCTCTTCTTTGCCGCGGCATCCAAAGAACCTGAACAACCAGGCGCTCTAAATGCCGGGGCAAAGATAAAAATAACAAGTAATGTAGGAAAGAACAATTTTAATATATATACCTTATTTTAATAAATTTTGCAAGTTATCATGGTTATCAGTATAACTTTAATCCCAGTATCACGTTAAATGAAATAGTAAATGTTTATCTATTTCGATCCAGGTACGGAGATTATTAATGGTTTAGAAATCTTCTGGATGAGATGATCTTTCCGAATATCATCATTTTGGGTACTCCGGATGCTTTTCTGAAATAATAAGTTCCTGGGCGTAATTATTTAATGATGAAATTTCAGATTCTCCGATAACGATTCTTAAAGATTTATATTTCTCCGCATTGATTTTTACCTTTTCCAGCGCCTGCAGATCTCTGGCGTTTTTAAGTTTGTTCCTTAACAATTGCTCTACGATTTCTGTGGGTTTATTCGACAGCCCCAGGTTATTTTGTATACCACGAACTTCTTCGACATATTTATGCCACATAAAATCCATAAAATTGCGGCCTGTCCACCGCCCTACAAGTTCATACCACAAAGATGCAGCTTCTTTATCGTCCGGATAGCCCCTAACGTCCATCTCAAACTCAAACATGAATTCATAATCGGAAACGCTTATTCCCAATTTTTGAGCTTCTTTGTTTTTTTGGAGTCCGTTCATCCTTGCGGCAACGACATTAAATTTTGGCATTTCTTTTTTAAGTTTTTCAAATTCTTCGCCCTGTATTCTTTTTAGATCGTTGAGGGCGTTTTTTACTCGCTCTTTTCCGATGTCGGAGTAGTAATTTAAATAATCGGAGTGTTCTGGTATTCGTTCATTTAAACCCTGAATTTCTTCCTCGGTTAGAAGACTGGGATTTAACGGTTCCAGTTGGTAAGATTTAAACCACTCTGTAATTTCTTTTTCCAGGCGTTCAATTTCGTGCCGCATTAACTCTGCTTGGGTTGGATCAAGAATATCCGATACGGATACCGTCCTCCATATATTGTACCATTGCTCAATGGCAGAAGAAGCTTTATGTGGAAACGCATCATAACCAGGTCCATATTTTCTTATTGGTATTGGATCATAAAGCCATCCCCCAACAGTGTCTGCAATACTAATTGCAAACTCTTTCTCTTCTCCGGTCACCTCAAACCCCATGGGTCCAGTAATTACTTCGGGAGATTCATTTTTTGTGGCATTATTTTTTTCTCTAGCGCCTTCCATACATATATAATCGAACTAATGTTTTATAATCTTAAATCCGATATACTTTTGCAACACTTCCGGAATTTTTACCGACCCGTCTTCCTGCTGATAATTTTCCAGGATAGCAATCGGAGTTCGGCTAATAGCAATTGCGGTAGCATCATTCATATGTACAAACTCCGATTTACCGTTAATACGCCTTACTTTTGTGTTCAAACGCCGCGCCTGATAATCCGTCATTAAATCCGCGGTGTGCGTCTCCCGATACTTATCCTGTCCCGGCATCCACGCTTCAATATCAATCTGCCGTGCGTCAGGCAAACCCATATCGCCCGTACAAATTGCGACGACTCGATAAGGAATTTTTAATGCCTGCATCAAATATTCTTGTATGGCCACAAAAAACTGTTGTTCCTTCAATGAACATTCCGAGGTTGTGAATGATTCCATTTCAAGCTTATCAAATTGATGTACCCGTAAAATCCCGTGCGTATCTTTACTATAAGATCCTGCCTCTCTACGAAAACTTGTAGAAAAACCCAGATACCGAATCGGAAGGTCCTCCTCATTCAAAATCTCATCCATATACATAGGGCCTAAAGTGTGCTCCGCGCTTCCGATTAAATATAGATTATCTTGGGGAAGGAAATATCGCTCGTCTTTATCCTGCTCACTCAAACGTCCCATTTTTGAAAAAATATCTGGCCGGATCATTACCGGCGGCACAACCGGAACAAACAACTTGTCGGAATATCCCTTCTCTACAGAATACGCAAGTTTTTTAATAATTTTCTGATTAGTGAGAACGTCGAGTGTAAATTGAATAAGCGCAAATTCAAGCAATGCGGCAGAACCCTTTAAATAATGAAAGCGGGAGCCCGCAATTTTTACTGCCCTTTTAATATCAATGATGTCAAGTGCTTCACCAATTGCAATATGATCTTTTGGCTTGAATTTAAACTGTGGAATATCTCCCCATTGTCGAATAACCTTATTTTCACCCTCATCCTTACCCACCGGCACATCATCAAGCGGAATATTCGGCACGCGATACATCAATTTAATAAATTCTTCCTCAAGAGATTTTAATTCAAATTCCGCTTCTCCAAGTTTAACTTTCAATCCTTTTGATTCCTCAACTTTGTGTATTTTGGCATCGCTCTTCAATTCAGGAATTTCCGCGGATAACGCATTTTGATGCGCGCGCAAATCATCCACTTCTTTGATTTTTGCCCTTCGCTTTTCATCCAATTCAAGTAATCGATCCAAATCAAAATCCGTGCTCCTGTTTTTAAGCGATTTTTTCACTTTTTCCGGATTTTCCCGGATAAATTTAATATCAAGCATAAATCAATAAATTATATAAACTACAACCCTAATTAAAGCTATTATCGTTAAAATGCCGTATACAATCCGCGTGAAAAATTTTATGCTAAAAGCGGTGGGGTCGAAATACTTTGAACTCAAATGGATGTGGACATGGCCGTAATAAACCAATATATCCATGCCTAACGAAATCGGAAGCAAAATAAATGTAAGAAAACCATGAAGGAATAAAATCGGAATTTCCTCGGCGGAAGAAATAACTGCATTACCCGACTTAATTCTAATAAATTCTGTGGCTATGTAAAATAAACTCAAAACAATCGGTATCCAAATATGGTCACGGCCTTGATCGGCGAAACCAAAATTATTTTGTGAAATATCAGATACTATCGGCATGATTTTTGAAATAATCCTTAAACGCAATGTATTCTTTTTTTCTCACGTTCATCACCGCCAAAGCAACTTCGGTTTTATCCCGAAACTTGTTGGCAAATTTCTCGAGCGCCTCACTATCCCTGCTCCCAAGAACAAGTTTATAACCTTTTACCGCAAATACTCGCGACAGCGCCGCGCCCAATCCTCTATAAGCCCCGGTTATGGCGGCAACTCTTTGTGGTATGGTACTCATTACTTTAATAATACGCTTTTTGTTCAAAGATCGCAAGATATGATATTCCACATTCTTCACATATTTTAATTATCATTCTTAATTTTTCATTAATTCGCGATCGCGAATTAATGAAAAACATTAATAAACTTTAACCGTCCGCTGTTTGCCAACCGTTAACTTCTCAATAAACCGAAATGAATCCTAATCCTCGCTTCATTCGCCATAAGATCGCTACACTCAACATACTGAACAAATCTATTTATTTCAAAAAATTCGGTGATAAAATCAATTTCATCGCGACATTCGTAAGGATAAACAAATGCGCTTTTTTGCAAAGGATAAAAACCGATGCTCAATAATTTCCTGCGCAAAGCATCGCGGGCTTTTTTATGATCTTCCGGAATATCGAAAAGAACCATGCGCCAGATATGATCCCATTCCGCCGGCTTAGAAATAACTAGATATTCGATTTCAAATTGTTTCAACATTTCTTTACCATCTTTAGTAACCACCAGATACGTATTGCCGTTTCGTTCCATAATTTTTATCATGCGTCGTTTACGAAGACGTTCAATAGCGTATCGCAATTTTTGCTGTTCACGCTTCCACTCCCTACGGTCCTTATCTTTCAGATATTCCAAAAGGGGCTTAGCGGCAATGGCTAAATTAGGCATCGCAATGAAGGCAACTAAGGCAATACCTAGAGCTGCACCTCCACCGATAATTTTCAGCGCATGATACGCATAAGAACCGAAAATAATTTTTCCCGGTTTTCTGCCTCGTTTTCCTTTATTATTTTCCATACCAAATTCTTCTTATTAATCTATCCTGTTTAAGTTTTATTTTCATTAATTCGCGATCGCGAATTAATGAAAAACATTAATAAACCTATCTTATGGCTGTTAGCGAATTTCACGGTCTGTAATCCTAATAACTAACCCTTAGGCCTAAGCGTCGGAAATAATAATATCTCACGAACGTTTTTGGTATTGGTTAAAAGCATAACCCAGCGATCAAGCCCGATGCCAAGGCCGGCGGAGGGCGGCATGCCGTATTCAAGCGCCTCCACAAAATCATTATCCACCGGATGCGCTTCTTCCTCCCCTCTCTCATATTCCTTTTTCTGGGCTGAAAACCTCGCACGCTGATCCTGGGGATCATTCAACTCCGCAAAACCGTTGGTAATTTCGTATCCCGCAACCACAAGCTGGAACCTGCGCACTTCTTGCGCGTTTTCGGAGCGCTTCTTGGCAAGCGGAGAGATATCCAGCGGATGATTAACCACAAAAGTCGGGGACATCACATAGGGGCGGCATATTTTTTTATAGATGAAATCGGCTATTTTACCTTTGGAATCAAATGGCGCCGTATCAATTCCCAGACGTTTGGCGTGCATTGCCATTGAATTTTGCGTTTCCTTGTCATAATCCACAATTAAAGCATAGCGCCGCAATAATTCCTTGAATGGAATTTTTGGAAAAGGCGCCTTTACCGCGATCTTTTTTCCCTGAAACTCAAATTCCGGTTTTTTGGATACGGACTTGACCACATATAGAAACATGCGTTCGGTAAATTTCATCATGTCATTTTCATCCCAATACGCGGCGTAACATTCGGGTGCGCTGAATTCGGGATTATGCTCCGCATCAATTCCTTCGTTACGAAAATTTTTGCCCATCTCGCACACTTTTTCAAACCCCGCAACCAGCAGGCGCTTCAAATAAAGTTCGGGCGCAATGCGCAAATAAAAATCGGCATCAAGGGCGTTATGGTGGGTCTTAAACGGACGCGCCAGCGCTCCTCCGGCAATAGGATGAAGCACGGGCGTTTCCACTTCCAAAAATCCCTCTTTCTCAAAAAATTCGCGCACCGCCGAAACAATTTTAGAACGCAATATAAATCTTGCCCGCACTTCATTATTCATCAAAATATCCAGATAGCGTTTGCGGAATCTTTCCTCCGCATCCTGCAGGCCATGCCACTTTTCCGGCAAAGGCAAAAGGGACTTGGCAAGTATGCGCCATGCCAGCACCTCAATGGTTTCTTCTCCGCGCTTGGTTTTGAAAAGTTTACCGCTTGCTTCAATAAAATCTCCGATATCAACCGTGTCCAAAAAAAGACGATAACTTTCTTTGAGAATATCCTCTTTGAAATATACCTGAATCTTGTTTACCCCGTTAGAACCGCCATTTCTAATGGGGCCGCTACCGTCGCGCAAATCTAAAAAGACGGAGCCGCCATGTTCACGCATGGCCATAATGCGTCCCGCAACCGTCAATTTTTTCTTGGATTTGGCAAAAACTCCGAATTTCTTTAAAACCTCGGAAATCAAATGTGTCCGGGCAGTTGAGGCCGGATACGGATCTATCCCTTTCTCACGTAAAATATTCAATTTTTTGATCCGCTCACTGCGGATATCGTCCAATGGCATTTTTTACTCATCAATCATTTTTATTCAAAACTTCGGTCTGGATAAATGGAGCCGAAAATGTAACGGGAACCCTCCGGTAAAACCGGCTTCCCTTGTCACATTTTCTCACCATTTATTCGCCAGCCCTGCGTTAATTGAATAAAGAATGATTGACTCGCTTATGGGTTTTCGTATGGTATCCGCCCCGCCCCGTTAGAGAGAAACCAAAAAAAACCTTTATTTACCCCACACGCCGTCCCAGAAAAACTATATTTCGACAATAGAAATCCTGTATTTCTCTCTAACGGGGCAAGGCGAAACATCTTATTTCACATCCTTCCATTGTCTAAAATTGCAACGGCCTCAACCACCCACATACTCACTCTTTTATTTTCTAAATGAAACCTCTACGCACCCTATTTTTAGTATACGTCACTGCCGGAACATTTGCAAAAAATACCGAACACAGTATTAAAAAAAGCGCGGGTACCGCGCTATAAATAAAACATTAGTTCCGAACTGACACTCTCACCTCTCCGATCTCATGCCCATATTCCTGTAGGAACGAATCAAGATGCTGCGCAAGAAAACTTTGTAAAACCACGAATGTACCAGGGCGATAAGGGTTTAGTACCCGAGCGAGGTCTTGCGGAAAATCATTCTGGACAAGATCAAACACGCGCCCCCGATATGTTTCCGCAATCCGTTCACGCTCTTCATTGGTCATGTTAATGTAGCGATAAAGATTAGGTGAAGAACGATCGCACGGGCGAACAATAACCGTAATCGCAAGCGGAACCATTTTCGGATTTTTGGTGATTGGATTAAATGGAGAATAAAACTTCATGCTCGCGGGGTAGCGCACGATACGATAGCGCGTACGAAATGGAAACGCACTCCGTCTCACTATGGAACATCCAATCTCAACGATCTTTCCTTGCCTGTCCACAACCGCAAGATTGCCGGTATTAATCCTGGCACGCCAACCCAACAACTGCAAAACGAGCAAATACCAAAAAATCACGAATGGCATTGCGTTGAAACTGCCGTAAAAATAGCTCCATCCCCAGTGCCAGATCACACCGGCTCCGACCCACAGCGCAGCAACCGCTACTACAGCAGAACTATGATATTCAACCCATACCTTTTCTTTCATAATCGCCTCTTTTCTAAAAAGAACTCAAAACAAAGATAGCACAATCAGTACTATTTTGTCAACTCCTCCGTGATTTTAGAAAAATCTATTTAATTTCTAGAATCTCATAAACAACAGTCCCGCCCGGAGTCCGCACCTCAAAACTGTCTCCCCGGCGATGTCCCAAAAATGATTTGCCAAGCGGAGATTCATTGGATATTTTACCCCCGGACGGATTGGCCTCTTCTGATCCCACAATGGTATATGTTTCCTCTCCCCGGTCGGACCGTACTACTACCGTTGACCCGACCACCACCTGATCCGTGCTATGTTCTTTGGCGATCAAAACCGCATCACGCAATTTCTCCTCAACTTCCGCAATTTCCGATTCAATCAGCGACTGCTCCTCCTTGGCCTCCTGATATTCGGCATTTTCCGACAAATCCCCGAGGGTTTTGGCATGTTCAAGACGAGACGCAATTTCCTTGCGCTTTTTGGTCTTTAACTCATGCAGGTGTTTTTTGAGCTTTTCTAAGCCCTCTTCTGAAAGGTATTCGGACATGATAGAAATAATACTAACTTATGACATATCTTAAGTCAATATGTAATATACACAATACATAAAATACTTATAAAACCAATAAATCAAAATTCACCTAATTTCTAATTCATCTAATAAAATTTCTAAGGCCTAAAATGAACCTCCGACCTGCAAGCAGGTCGGTATCATCAAAGGTATCTTCTCGACTTCGCTCGAAAAATATTGTTCGAGCCTGCTCGCCTCGCTGGAGCGAGAGCGAAGCGGGTCGAGAACCTACCAATTGTAACCAACCAGCAAGCTAGTCGGAATTAGCAAGTTAAAATTTTATAATTTGGCATTTTATTAGAAATTAGACAATTAGATAATTAGGAATTTATCTTAACGGGTTTTGTGTTTTAGTTTCCCTGTTTCCTATTCTCAAAATACCACCTCAAAATATCCCTGGTAATCGGAGCTGCCACCGTTGATCCTTCCCCAGCATGCTCCACCATAACGGTAATGGCGATTTCCGGGTCATCCGCAGGGGCATAAGCCGTAAACCAAGCGTGAGGCACTTTGCCTTCGCCCGATTGCGCAGTGCCTGTTTTGGCGGAAACCGCAACCGGAACTTCCTGTAAAATCCTCCCGGTACCGGAAGTTACGGTTTGGCGCATGGCGCGACGCACTTCGCGCAAAACATCTTCCGGCACGATTTCATCACGTATAATTTCGGGGCTTTTTTCTTCCAAAACGCTTCCGTCCTGATTAAAAATTTTCTTCAAAAGGAACGGCCTCCAAAGAGTGCCTCCGTTGGCGATAGCGGAAATTGCGGAGGTAAGCTGCAGAGGAGTCACCCGGACTCCGCCCTGTCCTATGGATACGTTATATGTATCTCCCACCCGCCAAATAGGATTTACCGGCTCATTAAACTTTTTCCATTCGGGATCCGGAATCAAACCATTCTTCTCTCCGGGAAGATCAATACCCAACCGCGATCCGAAACCAAACATTTCTGCATATTTTTTTATCCGCTCAATGCCAAGTCCGGGCTGACTTTCAAATCCGCCGCCGATCATATAAAAATAAACGTTGGCGGATTGCGCGATCGCATCATAAAAATTTATCCAGCCGTGGGGCCGCCAATCGACGAATATAGACCGCTCGCCGGGTTTATAAGGATTAGGGATTGCAATAAAACCCTCGTCATAAATTTTTTTTTGCGGATCTATGATTTTTTCACTCAATGCCGCTGCTCCTATGATCGGTTTTATGACTGATCCGGAAGGAAATTCCCCGGAAATCGCCCGATTAAAGAAGGGTTTTAAGGGGTCGGCGGCTATCTCATTAAATTCTTTCTGCGAAATAGAGTTCCCGATCCGGTTTGAGTCAAAACCCGGAAAACTTACCAATGCGTAAATTTCCCCGTTTTTAGGATTCAAGGCCGCCACAGCCGCCCCGTTTTGACGGAGGGTATAGCGCATAAGAGTGTCGTAAATAAAGGACTGCAGCGCCCCGTCAAGCGTAAGAGAAATACCCGATCCCGCAACCGCATTTTCGGTCAAACGAAAACGCGTCTCGCGGCCGGCAGAATCCACTTCAATGATCTTTTTCCCGTCTTTTCCCCGAAGTTCCCGGTCGTAAAACGCCTCAATGCCGCCCCTGCCCACCATGGCGGCGCCTTTTAATTCCGGACGAGCGGCAAGATCGGACGGAGATACGCTTCCCACAAAACCCAATACATGAGAATACGCCGGAGAATCTCCATAGGCCCTTTTATATCCTTCGGCAATTTCAACCCCCGGAATATCTTCAAGCAAAACCGCACGGGAAAGTATTCTTTCCGAAGAAAATTCACTGCCGAAAAATATCCGGGGCGGAAACACAAAATTCTGTCCGCCGCGCGGAAAACCTGATTCATAAAAAAAATCTTTAGGCAATTCCAAAATATTGGCAAGGCGCTCCAATATATCGTCAAGCGAAGCGCCGGAACGCAAAAATTCATCGCGGTTAAAAAATATCCCGAAAGACGGCTGATTTTCCGCTAGCGGCCGATCAAATCTGTCAAAAATTACGCCGCGCGGAGAAAGGACCGAACGGGCAAAAAACCTATTCTCCCTGGATTTTTTCAAAAATTCATCCCCCTGAACAATCCCTATCTGCCAGGCACGAAGCAAAATCCATCCCAAAACAGCTCCGGCCGTCAAGATAAAAAAAAGCTGCCCCAAATGCGTTATGGGATGCTCCAACCTCCCCTCGCCAACCGCATCGCTGCGCAAAACGCTGACCGAATCCACGAAAATTTCATCGGGGTCTATGTCTTTTAATTTGTGCGCCATAAATATTTCCTAAATTTTCTCGCCATCGCCAGACCGCCTATCGAAAAAAAGGGCATAAAAACCGACCAAAGGATAATTCCGGATAAAACGCTCTGTAAAAATCCTGTATGAATTTGCGCAATACCGGATACGCCATATTCTACCCAAATCCCTCCCCAAAAAACAAAAAATAAAACAATGAAAATCCCGACGCAAGCTCCTATGATTTGCGGCAAAACAGAATTGGCGCCGGCAGGTCCGAATCCGCCAAAAAGCGGCAGCGAAAACCCGGTGTGATAAATATATGCCGGAGCAAAAATGCGCTGCAAGAATCCTATTACAAGCGCCGCAATACAAAAACTTATTGTGAACATCCCCCAGGGATAAATAGATAGCACATCAAAAAAAATGCCGGCCAGCACCGCAAGCCAAATCCGGAATGCGGCACGAGACCCCCAGAGCAAAAGAACGACTGTAAATACCGAAAGCGGAATCGGAACTCCGAATAGCGCGATTTTCCCGGCGATAGACCGTTCAATAACCACGGCCGCAAAAATACTCAATATGATAAATACTATACGCGATGACTTCATGTTATTTTACCCCGTTAGAACACCGCTGACTCTGTCAGTGGTGGAAATAGCAATAGCTGATGGGAGTAATATAATGCTCACATAAGCTGGTCGCGGAACGCCCGTTCTAACGGGGTTTATGGTTTCTTAGACCGAATGATTAAAACGGATTCAAGAAATTCGGGGCGCAAAAGCATAACTGCGCGCGCCTCCTGAAAAATAGAACCGGATAGGATCTTTTCAGAGGCAATTTCCGCCAAAAGCAGCTGCTCATCCGTTCCCGGAACCGAAACTGCAACCAGATCGCCTTTTTTAACCGCGGCATCCTGCGGAATGAGTTCAAGCGAAAACGTGCGTCCTCCCATGCCTTTGGCGATGGCCGGAATTCCGAGCGGAACTAATCTAACTTCATACGAAATCAGCGGATTGGAAGCGATCTCTATTTTTGAAAACCCCTGATCCGCCTCGCGCACCATGCCAACCAATACGCGGTCAGCCGTCACTGCCATGTCTCCTTCGCGGATGCCGAACTCCCCACCCGCAGCTATGATCAAAAATTCGCGCCCTAATTCATTGGCAAAACTGACAACATCTGCCGGAAAAAGATTGAGGCCGGATTCTTTCTTAAATCCAAGTGCCGAACGCAAATCCTCATTTTCTTTGCGCAAAAACTCAACCTCGACGCGCAACGACGATAATTCCTGATTTTCTCCGGCCAGTTCCTTGGCCATATCTTCAGAAATTCTATAAGAGGAAAAGCCGGCGCTTATCCCTATTTCTTGCGATAAGCGCAATAAAGGAGAGAGAATATAAATAATTCCGCCGCGTACAGATCCTCCGATTGAAGTCCACCCTAAAAAAATAAACATCCCGATAAGGATGGCTGCCGCGAAGAATCTTAACAATAAAGTATTGCGATGCATATTTTAGAAACTTTATATCGGTACGGATTCATAACCCGTGCTGACAAGAACCTCGCGCAAGGCATCAATATCTTCAAGAATGATCCCAGTGCCCCGCGCAACTGCGGTCAGCGGATCGTCCGCAACTTTCACAGGAATTCGCGTTTCATCCTGTATCAGGCGGTCCAGTCCGCGCAAAAGCGCTCCCCCGCCCACCAACAAAATTCCGCGATGCATGATATCGGCAACAAGCTCCGGAGGAGTTGCTTCCACCGCAGCTTTGATGGAATTGACTAAAATATTTATGGAGTGGCGTATGGCGCGGCGTATTTCAGAATCATCCACAATCACTTCGCGCGGAAGGCCCGTAACCAAATCGCGGCCCCGCATGGGAGCTTCCAACGCATCTTCAAGTTCGTGCGCTGATCCTATGGCAATCTTGATGTCCTCGGCCGTACGCTCGCCCAAAAGTAATTTATATTCATCCCGGGCAAAACGGATTATATCTTCGTTTAGCTTATCGCCGGCGATTTTCAAATCTTTGGATACCACGATCCCACCCAACGAAATTACCGCAATATCCGAAGTGCCGCCGCCGATATCCACGATCATGGAACCCACCGCTTCCTGCACGGGGAGCCGCACACCAATGGCCGCTGCCATCGGCTCCTCAACCAAATATACTTCGCGCGCGCCGGCGTTTTTAGCCGCATCCTCAACCGCGCGCTTCTCAACCTCGGTTACGCCCGACGGAATCCCTATAACCACCCGCGGACGGGCGAATACGGAAAAAACTTTCTCATGAACTTTGCGAATAAAATATTTAAGCATCTCCTCGGTCACCTCAAAATCCGAAACAACTCCGGCAACCAATGGCCGGGTTGCCACAATATGCGCCGGAGTGCGTCCCACCATACGTTTGGCCTCCTCTCCGATAGCCACGATCTGTCCGGTTTTTTGGTTAACAGCGACTACTGACGGCTCATTAATGACAATCCCGCGCCCTTTGGTATAAACAAGGGTGTTAGCGGTTCCGAGATCTATCCCAATATCTTGAGAAAATTTTCCGAATAATTTATTTAGCATCTGTCAAATACAAAATACAAATATTAAAATATAAAATGAAAGTTCAAAATGTTAAAATTTTGTCATTTTACATTGTTATTTTTATTTTTACATTTTTACTTTTAAATTCTGGAGAAAACTTACCACAGACATCAACTCACTCCCGGGTGAATCACGCTTTTTAACTTCTATTGCATTTCGCTGAACGGTTTTCTCCGAAATAACCACTCTCCACGGGATTCCTATCAAATCCGCATCCGTGAATTTCTCTCCGGCTGTTTTATCGTCGCGGTCATCGTATAACACTTCAATTCCTTTAGCAAGCAGATGGTTATATAACTTTTCGGCTGCCCCGCGTACCGGATCATCACTAAGTTCTAAATTCTTAGTTCTAAGTTCTATCAGATGCACTTTATACGGCGCCACACTTTCCGGCCAAATAATGCCGTTTTTATCGTTATGTACCTCTACAATCGCGCCCAAAACGCGTCCCAATCCTATCCCGTAGCATCCCATTACCACAGGATGCGTCTGGCCTGATTTGTCGATATAAGACAAGCCAAAGGCGTCCGAAAATCTGGTTTTTAAGGGAAAAATATTCCCGACCTCGATTGCTTTTTCTTGCAATAATTTGGCTATAGGCGCATTGCATTGCGGGCAATTTTTCTGTTCCCCGATAATTTCGTCATTTATCGCAATTTTACATTCTTTACAAAGATAAATGGTGTCTTCTCCGGCCTCGGTTATGGTCTGAAATTCATGGGAGTACTTGGAAAATGTCCCGCCGGAGGCAAATGTAAGATAGGTTTGTCCGCCTAAACCGGCTTTTTCAAAAATATCTTTATATGCGATCTTCGCCCGCTCATAATATTTTTCAAAATCATTTTCATCCGCATGAAATGAATAAAGATCTTTCATCATAAATTCGCGGCCGCGGAGCATGCCTGATTTAGCGCGAAGTTCATTGCGAAATTTGGTCTGAATTTGATAAAGCCCAAGCGGCAGATCGCGGTAGGATGAAATAAAATGCTTTGCCAGGGGCACCACGATCTCCTCATGGCTTTGGCCAAGCACCAACTTGCCGCCTGATGCAAGTTCCGTGTGAAAAAGCACATCGATTTTTTCGCGTCCGGTTTTTTGGTAATTCTCGATCGGGTGGAGTGCGGGCATCAGAATCTCCTGTGCTCCCAAAACATCATTCATTTCTCCGCGTATAATCCTGGCTATCTTATCAAGCACCCGGAGACCTAGCGGTAAAAAAGAATATATTCCGGCAATTTCTTTGGCCACAAAACCGCCGCGAACCAAAAGGTTGGCATTTTTTGAAATCTCGTCTTTGGGCCCCTTACGGAGCGTTTTTCCAAATAATATGGACTGACGCATATAATAAAGATTATATTATATCCAAACATCTAAATCTATTGACATAATAGAATATATATTATATAGTGTACAACAATTGAACCTTTACACGAATACCCATTAAAGATCGGAGGCATAATGGAACCTGAAGAAATAGAGAAAAAGGCCGACAAGATCGAATTGGCGCTGTATTCCAAAGTTTTTCCAGCACTAGTTCGGGCACTTGCTGCAGAAGCGGCACTGCATAGCATCCATCTATCCGAAAGCGAGGATTTTGCTCGATCGTTTCTGTGCAACAATAATCACATATTCAATGAATGCGGGGGGGGGTTAATATGAAAAACACTTGGAGAGAATTTGAATATGACGAATATACGATTATAGACCTCGGTCGGACTGCTACTTTTCTTATTCCGACTCTCTGTCTTAGCGCAGTTTTACCGAATGGAAGAGACGTCGAAGACGACTTAAGAGAATACCTCACATTAAATTTTGGCTGCTTTTCAGAGTCAAAAATCAGCGAATTTTACGTGTGGATGAACAAAGAGACGATTCTCGACTATAATCGCTCCTCTATCCTATTTGAGGTTTATCTTGTTAACAAAGATAGGGTCGAGCCGCTTAGGCAAAAATTGAGCGAACTTGCGCGTCTACTTGGAGAAGAATTTATATATTTCGGCATTGGAGGACATTTCTGCCTCATTAAGCCGAAACTAATTTCATAACGAAAGCTCCCGCCCGGGAGCTATTTTTATTCCGATAAATCATAAAATTATAAATTTTCCGCAATCCTCCTCACATGCTCCACCAATGTCGCGGTGTAGCCAGCTTCGTTGTCGTACCATGAAAAAACTTTGACAAGATCGTCACCGAGAGTACGAGTAAGTGTCAAATCCACAATCGCTCCATACGGCTCGCCTATAATGTCAGATGATACAATCGGGTCTTCGATAACTTTCAAGATTTTTGACCAGCGCGGGTCTTGGGCGGATTTCCGAAAAACGTCATTTACTTCTTTTTCTGATGCCTTTTTCTCGGTCATTACCGTCATAATGCTCAAGGACCCCGTAATTGTCGGCACGCGCACAGATTCTGCTTGGAATTTTCCTTCCAATTCTGGAATTGATTTAATCACCGCCTCGGCAGCACCGGTTGTGGATGGCACGATATTTGCCGCGGCTGCGCGTCCCCGACGAGGATCTTTTTCATCCGGCCCATCAACCAATTTTTGGGTCGCGGTGTATCCGTGAACCGTGGTCATTACTGCGCGCTTCACTCCGAAATTATCCAGCATAATCTGCATAACCGGAGCCACGGAATTAGTGGTGCAGGATGCATTGCAAGTAATCGGATTTTTGCCGTCAAACCGGTCATCATTAACTCCTACAAGCGCGGTTACCACATCTCCTTTAGCCGGAGCTGTTATAACCACGCGTTTGGCTCCGGCATCCAAATGAGCTTTGGCTTTGGCGCCATCGGCAAAAAAACCGGTGGATTCTACCACGATATCAATGCCGAGTTCTTTCCACGGCAGGCGCGCGGGATCTTTTTCCGCATATACTTTTATCTCCTGCCCATCCACGGTAAAATGACCATCTTTAGCCTCAACGGACTTGGAATAACGGCCGTAAACGCTGTCGTATTTTAAAAGATATGCCAATGTCTTTGGATCAGTAAGATCATTTACCGCAACCACATCCAATCCAGGCAATTCAAACGTATCCCGGAAAAACGAGCGGCCGATGCGACCAAAACCATTTATTGCAATTTTTGTGGGTTTCATATATGCTAATTATAGCACTTTATTTAGAGGTATCACAATGTTAGCAAAATATACTGTGATTGGAACTTTTATATTCTTGGGCTTAACTACCGAGAAATTAGAGGGTTTCGTTACGGCACTCTCCCGGGCAAAAGCTGCAGCAAACATTGAGTTTTATTTTGACTGGATTTCTCCATTGATTGTCGCCCTTATCCTGGTCGGATTAATCGCTTTGATCGATCACATTTCGGCTGACAATATATACTATCCAAAAAATCCTCCTTCTCCAGATTAATATGCATATAAATCCCGAAAAGTCGGGATTATTTTATTACATTGCAATTTTTACAGGTTTCATATACTCTTAATTATAGCACACTAAAATAGAGAATTGGAATATGCAAGAAAAAGGAGAAAGATTTAACTCAGAACAAACAGCAGCCGTGGGCGAAACAGTACTATTCATCCTTATGTGGGGTGCTTATGCCTATCTTTGGTTCCATGGAGATTTTTTCTATTTACTTTCCTATGATCCTTCCCGTCCCTATCTTTTTCACTACACCTTAGATGGCGCTATAATTTCATTTATCGCCACGCTTATGACCGTTGTCATACTCATGATTTTCTGAATTTTTTATACCGCCCCAAAAGGCGGATTTTTATTCCCTTCCGCAACCCTCTTAATCGCCCGTACGTATGATGCCATACGCCACGAAACATTGCATTCCTCCTTAATTTTTTGTACACTCTGAAACGCCTCGGTCAATTTTTCATCAATTTTCGCAAGCACCTCCTCCTCGCTCCATTGCTCTCCTTTACGATTTTGCACCCATTCAAAATACGATCCAACCACTCCCCCGCTATTGGCTAAAATATCAGGTAGCACCTCAATTCCTCGCTTAGTGAATATTTTTTCAGCTTCGGGAGTAACCGGACCATTGGCCATTTCCAAAATTACTTTAGCTCTAATTTTTTCCGCGTTCGCTTCATTGATAACATTTTCAAGCGCAGCCGGAATCAAAATATCCACCGGCATTTGCAATAAATCATCGTTGGTAAATTCGCGACAGGGAGTACCGGATGCCAGCCGCTCCTCGGAAACCGCATAGCACTTGTTGCGATCTATAATGCCGGTTTTTTCTTTTACATCCAAAACTTTTTTAATATCAATGCCATCTTCCTCATAAAGCGCCCCCTTGGAATCGGAAATGGCCACGATTTTAAATCCTTTTTCATATAAGATTTTAGCGATATTTGCGCCGACATTACCGAAACCTTGAATCGCAACCACTAGTTGCGATTCAGAACTTAGAACTAAGAACTTAGAACTTAGATTTAAAAATTCTCTCAAAATTACATACCCGCCAAAACCGGTGGCAATATCGCGGCCGCGGGAACCGCCTTTTTCTATAGATTTTCCAGTGAATCCCGCCCGCCCATTTTGGGCGAGGCTCGCCCCACTCTGCTGGGCGGCCGGACTCAATTTTCCGATGAGTTTCGAATATTCGTCCGTCATCCAATCCATAATTTGCGGGGTAGTGCCGACATCCGGCGCCGGAACATCTTTTTCCGGCCCGATTTCTTGCCAAATTGCACGGACGTACATGCGCGATAATTCTTCCAATTCCTGCAGGGATAATTTACGCGGATCAACTCTTACCGCGCCTTTAGCTCCGCCAAAAAGAATCCCGGCAAGGGAGGTTTTCAAAGTCATCAAAGAGGCCAGCGCTTTTACCTCATCCAAATTTGAATCCGGATGATAGCGGATTCCACCTTTGTAAGGACCAAGGATGTTATTATGTTGGACACGCCATGCTTGAAATTTTCTCGCCCCGTTAGAGACAAGACGCCCTTCGGCGTCTGCCGATGCCATAGGCATCGGGTCTCTAACGGGGTTATCACCAACCGCAATTTCAAATTCTAATACTTTATCCGGTTTTTCCAAACGTCCTAAAATATCGCCCGGAATATAGGCGATACGCACGGCGTCTTCAATAAATTTTTTAGTGTTTTCGAAGAATGTTGACATAAATCAATGAATATGATAAAATTATTATCAGTTCATCTAGGAGACCGGATTGAAAAACAGTTCGAGAGGAATCTGCCTTGATAAAGAAAAAAAATACGTTTTGCTCATTTACGAAAATGGATCATGGAGGCCGCCCGGCGGTAAATTAAAAATCGGGGAAGACGCCAATGCAGCAACTTGTAGAGAATTTGCAGAAGAAACCGAATTAATAGTTAAAACATCTAATAGGGTGGACCATGTAACTGACCAGGAATTCTGTTTTGTCGTAAGAATTATAGGCGGGCTACTTAAGCAAAAACAAAAAAGGGTAGGACTATCTCCTAACTGGTTTAATATCCATGAGCTACCAAAAATGTATTGGCGATATAAACGAATGATAAAAAAGGCTATACGGCATCAATAACATCACTTGATGCCATTTTTTATTCGCTCGCCGGACTCTCTTTTTTTCTCTGCAATAAATAATTATACGCGCCCAAAGCGGCTTTTACCGCATCCCCGGCCGAGATGTTATTTTGCTTATACGGATCATCCGTAATGTCTCCGGCGGCAAAAATTCCCGGATGCGAGGTGGAGGCGTGCTTGGAATCAATAACCACCTGCCCGTATTTATCCAAGTCCACCAAACCTTTAACCATTTCGGAGTTAGGAACCGAGCCGATTTCAACAAATATCCCGTCAACCTCCAAAATCTTTTCTTCATTGGTTATGCGATCCTTATATTTTAATCCGGCCACGAATTTATCACCGAGCACTTCTAATGTTTGCGCGTTCAAAATAACTGCTTTTAATTTCGGATTTTTCTTAATTTCCTCCTGCGTAACCGGATCGCCTTTCAATGCCTCCCCGTATTCCACCAGATAAACTTCCTCGGCATAAGGGAAAAGATCAATCACCGCTTCCAGCCCGGCATTTCCTCCACCCACCACCGCGACTTTTTTGCCGGAGAATAACGGAGCATCACAGGTTGAACAATACGCCACTCCTTTGCCGTTTAACCTTTCCTCTCCGGGTATGCCAAGTTTTCGGCGGCTCGCGCCAGCAGTAAGAATTACCGCTTTTCCTTCATATATATTCCCTTGCTCGGTTTTTACCTGAAAATCGCAGTTGCGGGTGTCGTCCGTACATTTAATTGATTTTACTTCCATCGCCCTTTCCGGCATCTTAATATCAACCACATCAGGATATGTTCGCACATGATCTTCAAATTTTTTAGCCAAATCAAAACCGGAAATATGCGGCTCGCCGATCCAATTCTGAATATCATCCGAAACAATAGATTGCCCGCCGAATGATTCGGTAATCAATACGGTCTTTAGGCGTTTGCGCGCGCAATAAACCGCCGCCGCAACTGCGGCCGGTCCGCCGCCCACCACTATTACATCATATAACATAAGGTTGTGGGCGAGCCTCGCCCCGACAGAAATCGGGGCGGGCCGCCGATGATGATAACGTCATACAACAACGTTGCTCGGCAACGTAGAACTTAGCATTAAGAACTTAGATCTTAGTTATTTTTCTAAGTTCTAAGTTCTAAGTTCTAAGTGCTTTTATTGAATACTCTTCGGATCAACTCCCGGCATGGTGTCGGGCACAAATTCCAAACCTCGATTTTTAAATCCCCGATAAAATGCGCGAATTTGCTCTTTTTCCGAATCGGTCAAATTTTTCCCTGATACATCAAATTTAAAAACTCTGGCCCACGATACAATTGCGATATCCGCATCATTAGCCGAGCGCGGCGCCATAACTAATTTTGATCCGCCGAACTCTTTTACGATTCCCTTCAAATCATCAATAATTGGCGGTGATACGGTCGGCCGGTACGCGATCCAAATTCCCCCATGCTCAAGGTTATGCATAAATATCTTATCATTCACTTCATAATCATACACGCCCCAATTGGCCCACTGGCCGTAGTGCCCGCCGGATGAGGGTGGATTGGAACTATAGGGCTTGGGCGGCGCATCATTTAATCCAATATGGTCTTGCCCCACATCTGTATAAAATATACCCGGAAGGTTCGCCTTTTTTTCTTTATTATAACGCACAATCCAATAGATTCCGCCCGCCAATACAACCACAACCGCGATAATCCAAATAATTCGCTTTAGTTTCTTTCTTTTAAGTGCGTCTGTGGCGCGTATTTTCTTTAATTCTCCTTTTGAAAAGTTAGTGTCTGCCATATATATAAAATATCACGGGTTATCTTTTTTTACAAATTTTTCTTCATACGTTGCTGCTGCAGATATATAAGCGCGCCATAAAGCCCTCCAAGGTCGCCTAAAGCGGCTTTTTTTATAGGCGGCGGAGGCAAGATGCGCTGATAGATTTTATCCAAATGCGCCCGTACACGCGCCATAGGAATAATATTCATCACCGACCCTCCGACCACAATAACATCCGGCGACCAGAACACAATTACGTTATTCAAAGCAACCGCAAGCCAGCACGCCAACTCGTCTTGTATAGCCCGGCTTTTTATTAATGCGGGGTCTTTATGAAAACGTTTTTTTATGCCGCTGCCGGAAAGATAAATACGAAGGCGCGTATCATCCCAACTTTTACGATACGCCATGGCATTCACAATTTCATATGAGGGTTCGTATCCTCGGGCATGCGGATCAATAATTCCGTTTATAATCTTAGCCCCGCCATAACCCGTGCTTACCGTAATATATGCAACGATTTCTTTTCCTTGACCCGCTCCGAATTTTACCTCTCCCAAACCCGCCAAAGCCGCATCATTTTCCAGATACACCGGCGCATGAAATGCTTTCTCAAATTTTTCTTTCAAATGCGCGCCCATCCACCCCTTGATATTCGGTCCCCCGCCCACGATTACCGATTTTCTTCGGTCAAAAGAGCCGGCGATTCCCCCGCAGATCGCTTTGATTCTCTTTCCGGCCGCAAGCTCTTCCGCGACCGATTTTAAAACCGTAATACCGCTCTTCGCATCGCGCGGTGTTGGTATAACTTTAACTTTCCCAAGCCGTTTTCCGTCGGAAGATATAGCTATCCGGGTTTTAGTGCCTCCAAGATCAAAAAAAATATATGCCATAATCATAAGACCTCCTGCAAAATAACATTTCTACTGCAATTTCAGAATTTTGGCTGCAAACGGCTCATCGCTCGTTGGCGTATATATGCCATATACGCCGCCTCGCGCTTCGCCGTTTTCGCACAAAATTCTGAAATTTCGTCACGAAAGCTTATTATGCAGGAGGTCTTTATTATACACCTAATTTTGCGGACTTTGAAATAGTGATACTATGGAATTATGAAGGCAACAAAATGGTGGCAATCGGCCATTTTCTATGAACTATATGTGGATAAATTCGCGGATAATTTCCGCGGCCTGGCTGAACGCCTTGATTATCTTCAGACCCTGGGCATAACCGCTATCCATATTCTTCCCCATTACCCGTCTCCCATGGTAGATGACGGATATGATGTTTCTGATTATCGGAATATCCGGCCGGGACTCGGAACCTTACGGGATTTTGAACTATTCATACGCGAAGCGAAACAGCGCGGAATTCACGTAATTCTTGATTTGGTGCTGAACCATGTATCGCAGGAACACCCCTGGTTCAAAGCTGCGCGAGATTCAAAAATCGGCCCAAAACGCGATTTTTTTCTTTGGTCCGACACCGGAGAAGAACTAAAAAATTCTATTAACACATTTCCGCATCTAAAATCCAGGAATTGGGTATACAATCCGGCAACAAATGATTACTATTTTGCCACATTTTACGGAGAAGAACCGGACTTAAATTGGAACAATCCAAAAGTATTTTCGGAAATATCGGGAATTATGGACTTTTGGATCAATTTAGGCGTTAGCGGATTCAGATTAGATGCCGCTCCATATCTTATCAAAAAGGAGAATGCCGCCGCTAAAGGACTTCCCGAAACGCATGCGGTCTTGAAACAAATCCGGGCGCATCTTGAAAAAATCGCTCCCCACACGATACTTCTGGCAGAAGCGCATGACTCCATATATGAAATTAAAAAATATTTCGGCGACGGAACCGGGGACGAATGCCACTTGGCGTATAATTTTCCCCTGGCGGAACGGATTTTTCTGGCCGCATTAAAAAACGACGCTTCTTTGATTAAAGATATCGTAAATGCATCCGAAAATATTCCGATGAACTGCCGCTGGGCGGTTTTCTTGCGCAGTCACGACCAGCTATCCTTCGGCTCCATGACCGAAACGGAACAAAAGGAATTTTTGGCATATTGCGATCCGGAACGGAAATTCGTATTTAAAAGCGGAGAAAACGGAATATCCATGCGGATCGCAGATATTTTCAAAAAAAATCCGGAAAAAATCAAAACCGCATTCGATATTCTGTTTAATCTGCCTGGGTGCCAGATTATTTACTACGGAGACGAGATTGGAATGAAAAATGATACCACGATCGGAGTACCGCGCGATACGAGACGCCATGTACGCGGAAAATTTGATTGGGATCTTGCGGAGATTCAGCAAAAAAATCCGGATTCATTGTTGAGTTTTATCAAGAAACGCATCCTCGAGAAGAAAAAAACTTGACTATGACACATGGCTATGTATATTAAAGGTAGTACAATATTTCACCCAAGGTACATATGTGGAATTCCGTGCGTTTCTGGCTATTTTCTAGTCAAGCGAATAGAACACTGAGAAAAGCAGAAAAAGCATTAAAGCGAGGCAAATTCTCTACTGTTTATTCTTGCCTAGCACCTTTGGTGGGGTTTACAATTGACGAACTATGGCGGGCATTTTATACAACTTGCCAGCTAAGTGATGAATCGGAATATTCCCTTTTACGTCAAGAATTGTCCCACCAGCAGAAACTAATTATTCATAAGAAAAAGAAGTTTTAGAAAGAACGGACTCGATCGAGACGGGGTAAAAAATACGAAATTAATGTTGGGTAACAAAATCCACTCGCGCGTGAAAGCTCGAGTGATTTTTATTAACGTACAATCAGGAATCATAAATCCGGCTTCAAGCCATGAGTCAAGTGATGCGAAGTATCCGAAGGAATATAACGCGGTTTTATGCCGTTTCTGGCATGAAAATCCGCGGCAAGATAGAAAAGACGTTCGTATTCCTTAGCCGATCTTTCCCAGGAAAAATCTTTCTCCATGGCCGAACATTGGAGCTTTCGCCAGGATGCATGATGCTTCCAATTTACGAATGAACGTATAAGCGCGATCAAAAATGCCATGGGATTAAATTCATCGAAAAGGAAACCGGTTCCTTCCAGGGTTTCCGGATTAAAATCTTCAATTGTATCGGCCAGTCCCCCGACGCGACGCGCCACCGGAATAGCTCCGTAACGCATGGCCTCCATCTGGGTAAGACCCGAGGGCTCAAAATTAGAAGGCACCAACACCACATCCGCTCCCGCAAAAATCAAATGGGGCAATATTCCGTCAAATTGCAAACGCACCCTTACTTGATCCGGAAATTTTTTCTCAAGATCCTGAAAATAGGTCATGATTTCAATCTCGCCCGTACCCATGATTATTATCTGCGACCGAGTTTCTTTGAGAAAAGATTCTATGACCTGCGGAAATAACGAGAACCCTTTTTGCCTTGTTAACCGCGAGACAATTCCGGATAAAAAAATCTGCTGACCCTGCGGCAAACCAAAATGTTTCTGCAGATATATTTTATTTTCGCCTCTTCGTTCCAGATTTTTTACGGAAAAATTAGCGGCCAAATAATTATCGGAGGCCGGATTATTGGTTTCGTAATCAATCCCGTTTAAAATTCCGAAAATGCGATCACGCCGTTCGCGCAAAATTCCATCCAGACCCTCACCGAATTCTTCGGTCATAATCTCTTGCGCGTATTTCTGCGAAACCGTATTGATGGCATCGGCATACAGAATGCCGCGACGCATCGCATTGATATTTTCCATGCGCGGATCAAAAAAATCCGGCATGGATCCATAGCCGTTATCCAGATCGGATTCCGGAACGAATCTATGATCGCCCTGCGGCCCCTGCGAATTCAAATTATGGATAGAAAATACGCTGGCAATTTTCCGCAATTTTTTGTATTCGCGGTAATCCGTCGCCAAAAAATTGGGCAAAAAACCTGTCATCCAGTCGGTAGCCACCAAAACATCCGGCAGCCAGCCGCCTCCGGAATTTAAAAATTCCAGACAACCGCGCGCAAGAAGCGCAAAACGCACCGCATCGTCTTTGTATCCGTAAATATTGGAGCGTAATTCGTAATATTCTTTATTTTCCAAAAAATAAGTGATGGCTGGAGCATGCGGATCATCCGTCGGATCATAACGAAGCACATTACAAATCAAGCGCGTACCGCTTTGTTCCGGAGCCGTAGGCACATCCAGACCTTCATATTCCATGCTAAACGGGGGAAAAGGCCGTTCAATCGTGCCATAACGCGGAATCATGACCCGCGCATCATGCCCCAATTTATTTAAAGCTCTCGGCAAAGAAAACATTATCTCGCCCAGACCCCCGACTTTGGCAAATGGCGTTTCCTCGGAAGTTACAAAAAGAACCTTTAAACGAGGTCTTTTCCCAAAAAATCCCATAAAATCATCGGTAAATTTCATAAAATTATTCCCGTAATGAACCTCCGACCTGCAAGCAGGTCGGTATCAAAGGTATCTTCTCGACTTCGCTCGAAGAATAGTTCGACGCGGCTCACTATAAATATTGTTCGAGCCTGTCGAGAACCTACCGATGATGACCGACCAGCAAGCTGATCGAAATTATCAAGTTAAAAATTCGTTATTCGCTGATTAAAATCTTGAATTCCTCCACCATGGGCACCTGTTCCGGTTCAACGCCATAGTATTCGGCCAAGAAAAGCGCGGTCCAATCCGCCAGAAGCAATGATGAGAAAACGGCATGGGCGCGGTTGCGCCCGGCCAGCTGAACTATTTCCACCGGAAGCTTACGGCTACGATAAAGCTTCTCAAGCACTTTCATACGCAATTGAATCCGCGGATGATCCTTCGTGTCTTTTAAGAAAATAAAATGAAAATTACTGGAGAGTTCCCGCGTTTTTGAAACCGAGTCAAAACCATTCATTTCATTATGATTAAGTTCCGGCAAAACATTCGCAAATGCCGGAATTTTCCCGGTTTCATTAAGTTTTATTTTCCAGGCATATCCTATTGCGCGGTTACGCATTGAAGCGTAAATAATCGGAACGTTTTTTCGTAATTTTTTTGCCAAGACAATCCCCTTTGTACGATAAAACGACGCATTAATAAAATTATATAATTTATTGGTTGCAGCCAGTGCCTGCTCTTTTCGTATTATTTTAAGAAGCGCCCCAAAATTAAATCCGAGGCCCATCCGCGGCTGTATCCCGATATCCGGCATCTGCACGTACGGCACGTTATATTTACGCGCCAGATCCAAAAGCTTGCCGCCGATAGAGATTGCGGCAAGTGGAAAACCACGCGCTCGAGCCGTCCTAAAAGCATCCAGCGCCTCCTCGGTATTGCCCGAATAAGAATCAACGATAACAAGGGTTTTTTTTCTGTCTCGAATTGCAATTTCCGGCAGGCCATAATCTTTATGGATGATAACAGGCAATGCCGGATCATAAGTTAAAAGAAGTTCTGCCGCAAGACCAGATCCGCCCATTCCGGCAATCACAAAATACCCATATTTTCCCAAACAGGCCTTATTCTCAATTTTCGGCTCAAACAGAAACTGCTGATTAAAATTTTTAATGGAGTCATACATCATGAAAATTAAATACGCGCCCTTTTCCACGGTCAAGGTCACGGCTGATTCGCTCCCAGCGGCGCAATATTGTAGGACGTATATATCCCTCATCTATTTCGGCGCGAACCATTGTCTTCAGAATGTCCAGCTCTTCTTCCATCTTTTCCTGACGACTCACAAGAGTATAGTATTCTTTTTTAGGTATAGTAACCGTATTCATATATTTATAATAGACAATTTAATGCTCTCCGTCAAACCGACGCTTTATTTCAAAAATTTAAAAGTGGAAAGGATTTGTTCTAAAATTAAAACATCTTCGTAAGAACCGAAAGAAATGGTGCCTAGCTCGCCATGCGTAAATTTAATGATTCCTACTATATCTCCATATGGATCTACAAAAATATATCCTTCAATGCCCGCGGAACTGGTTTTTACGCTTTTTAGAATGTCATACTTACCTCCTGAGTTATCTGCTATTTGACCGTTCTCGATAGTGAAGTTCTTGATATCACAAACAGAGCCGCCTCTATCGCCGCACGGTTTGTAATCTAAAGACTCGCTACAAAAATAATTTAATTTTTTATTTGTAAATGAACCGCGAATAACAATCCCTTGTGCAATACAACTTCCGGAAAGCCGATCAAATGCTTGAAATTTAACCTCTCCCCACTCTCTTGGATACTTCACCTCAAACCCGTATTTTTCGTTACGATAGGTTTTCCAGGTTGAGGTATCTATCGGTTCAACAAATTTAAAAGTATTAACAATTTCGTTGCCGACATCATGATAAGGATGCGTAACGTCACCTTCGCCGATTATAATGAATGTCCAATTATGCCCGAATGGCCGAACGAAATATTCAGAAAATTTCTGTCCCGTAGTTATATTTTGCAATCTTAATCTCACGGTATGGTGTCCGAATTTTTCGATATTTTCAATTCCTAAAATTTTTTGATTGAGATCGGCGTTTAAATTATTTTTATACGGCTGAATTAATTCTTCTACGGATTTCGTTTTAATTAAAACGGCGAAAATATGGTCATAAGGTACGGGCGAAGCGGTATAAAATTTTTCCGTGCTACCTTTTGACAGCAAACCACCGGTGGCATCTTTGACACTCCATTCTTCAGGCAGATCAAATTCAAAACCATATTTGCCGTTCTTATATTTTTTCCAGCCGGATATGGAACTTGGCAGATACGAAATATCATCTTGATGATCATCAACCTTAATTTTTGACGGGTCTACGGGTGGCGGCGGGCAAGACGCAAACTCGCAACTCGGGCCGGTGCGGCCGACTTTTGAACCGTCGGGGCAGAGTTTAGCGTCTTGAATACAGACAATTTTATCATTATCCGCAAGCCGTGGCTTAATATCATCAAGCCAAAACCAGTACGCGCTTCCAGCAATAAGCGCAATCCCTAAAATAATAAGCCCCGGAGTGGATATTTTAGACATAATTTAGGCAATATCGGTGAATATGCGGGCATCTTTCATCTCACGCAAAATACGCGCCGGTGTTTCAGCCAGCGATCCGGAATCTTGCAATACTCTTTCAAGCGCAATTCTTTTGTCCTCGCCTGCAACATATACGATTGATTGGTGAATTTCGTTGCGCAAAAAAGGCAAGCGCAAAGTGATACGCAAAGGAGTCAAACTTTTTTGCGGCGTGGTATCATACCCCGCCACCCATTTTTCTCCGTCCTCAAATATTTTATGAAATAACGCCGGATTTTCCGGATACGGCAGAATGCCAGCAGTATGTCCATCGTTTCCAATGCCTTGCGTTGCAAAAATTTTCCCGTCCGGATGCGCCTCTTTCCAAGCGCGAAGCTCTGATTCGTACGAACGGACGCTTTCCTGCAATCCCTCAAGTACCTTGCCCTGACGCCATTCTTCAGCGATAACATCATTGGTCTTTCCGCCCCAGGGATGCAAAAAGACGGCGCCGGCCTGCTGGGCTTGAAGATAAAATGAAGAACTTTGCAGAGACAAAAAATTACTGGCAGAAATGTCCGGACTGTAGCGCTCATCCAAAACGCTTATGGTTATACGAGCGCCGAAATGCCCGATATTTATTCCTTTGAGCAAGTGGAAAGCAGACCCGCCGGATACGAGAAAAAGCGCCGGACTCGGCTCGCAGGATTCAAAAGAAAGATTGATCACATTACCAGCGCGCCGCAACGCATCCATATTATTTTGACATCGAATTATTTCCATAACATTAATACTTACTTTTTATAATAAAATTTTCTGCGCCCTCCTTCTAATTTCTTCTAACTCCATGGGGCCGCGCTTATGATAACGAATAGATCCTTCACGGTCCACAAATAAGGTTTCGGGCATGGAAAAACCACTGATGGCTTTATATAAAGAATCATCCGGATCAAGCAGTAAAATAATTTTTCCGGTCACGCCCAGATCATCGGAATACTTTTTAACGGCCTCGGGCGTTTCTCTGCGATCAATCGCAATCACCGTGATTTTTTCACCGAATTCCTGCTGGATTACGGCAAAATCCGATAATTCTTTTTTACAATATGAACACCATGAAGCCCAGACGTTTATTATCAACGGCTTGCTCGCCTCGCTTTCGCGAGAGCGAAGCGGGCCTCGAAATTCGGATAAATTAACAATCTTCCCCTCATAATCGCTAAAGATTAATTCCGGCATTGGCTTAGCCGTCGGAGGGACAGGCATATCAACCGCTCCGCGCCAGCTTAAAATATAATAAACAACCCCCGCGGCCATAACAATCGCTATAATAAACCAAAATATCTTGCCGCTCATATATGAAGCGCTTCTTTTAACTCCGGCTGATCAAATCCCACGATAATTTTCCCGTCAATGTCTATGACCGGTACCCCGAGCTGGCCGGATTTTTGAATCATCTCATCCCGCGCCGCCGCATCTTGGGCCACGTTTTTTTCCTCATACGCGACATTATTATTTTTGAAAAACTCCTTGGCCATTTTGCAGTAAACGCAGGATGGAGTGGTATAGATTTTTACATTAGCCATATATTTAATGAAACACTAACAGCACTAACATCTGAATTGTCTATGGGTTTAGGTTGTAGATGCCCGTATAGTCATGGGGTTTTAGGTATAAGGCCTTAAAACTAATACCCCAAAACCAGACTGGCTTCTAAAACTTACACTCTATAACAATTCGGTTCGCGCTGTTCGCAATTATTTATATTACTTCATTATTATAGCATGCTTTGCAATAAATCACAGGGGCTTCCTCTTGCGTGTAATTGGTCGTGAGCGATGTGCCGCACTTATCGCACGTCCGCGGGATAACCCGTAAATCTTTAACCCACAGTGTGAATTTCTCATCAATCCGGCAAAACGGGCATTGCCGAGGCAAAGGCAAATTCATTTTTCGTAAAAATTTAAACTCCATCGGAATGATTCTAAATCCCCGGCCGCATGCAACACATTCTATCACTTCCTGTAAAATGGTACCTGGCGCATCTTTGATATGATCCGGCAGATCGCTTGCCTTTATTGTGATGGGATAAGCTCTTTTTTCTTTATCGCCCCATTTATATCCCCGTGCCAACGCATCTTCTTTGGTAAGCGGGAAAAAATTATGCGCCACAGTATCGTTATAAGGAAACGGACTCAATTCTATCGGAAAAAATTCCCCGTATTTATATATTATCTTTCGGATTTCGTGCTTCGGATTTCGGATTTCTGAAATATACGGCATTTCATCCATATGCTTCTTGATTTTTGGCACCATTTTCTCATACTCCTCTTTCGTATATTGTTTATTCAAGATACAGTATTGTTTCTTTCGCAACCCAACGCATCCGAAATCCTCCACCCCTCCGAATGTAAACTTGCAATATTCCAGTAAATGCGCATTGATACCCGACTCCGCACAAAATTTAAGATTGGCGCCCTGCTCGCCCACTGCATATGATTCATACGATAACTGCAAATTATTGCCCCAGGTTGATACGTCGTAACAATCTTTCAACGGAGGAATGGAAAGCATAAAAAGAAACTTACTGTCTTCGGCCTCGCCCCACACCTCAAAACAATCCTTGCAGTTTTTGCACTGGAAGTAATGGCTGCCCGATGAATTTACGGAAAAATCATCCATATGCGGCTTGGGCGGCAAAGTTTTCCAGTGCGCCTCGGCAAGACATTTGATCTCTTGATACTTGGCGTACGAACCTAAATCCCATCTCGCGATTTCCTTAAAATAATCTTCCGGAGAATATTGCTTATTAAAAATAACATGCTTCCGATTTCGCAAATTGGCGGATGCAAAACAATACTGGCAATTAAATGAGTCCTTGAGAAAGTAACAATCAAGCGAATTGGTCACCTGGCTTCGCAGTCCCGCACAATGGCTATTTTTATATGAGTGCATGGAGTCATAGCAGAGTTCGGATTTCAATATCAATGAGGAATCAAGCGTGGACCTTGAATTTTTAACATATACTCCGTGCGCGCAGTCCTCATTAAAATCCGCCTGGAATAACAAATAGCAATTTTTGAGATTTCCGGCGTGATTGGTATAGGTTGAATTGATGACCGTCGTATGGTCAGTTGCCAAGCCGCAGTGCGGGACCTCATGCACAAGATCAGCGTATTGCTCAAAAAACGATCGTGAAAAATCGTAATCACGTCCATATTGCATAGGGTCCCACTTATCCGACCACCAGCAGGGCGGACAATAAACTCTATAAGGCGCATCCGGACGATAAATGGAAATTTTTTCCTCGCCGCAAAGATCGCATTTTCGCTTGTAAAGCGCGGTTAAATTAAAAAATGCGAGCCGTCTCTGAAACCGGCATCTTGGACACCAGGTGGGCGGCGGGACATGAATGCGGTCGTAAAACGAAAGGTCCTCGGGGGCAATTTCAAAGCTCTGGTTACAATTTTGGCATTGTCGTGTCATATTTTTTTCGCCCGCCCTCCCAAGTTTTACTTTGTAAAATTTGGGAGGGTAAATATTCTTTTACATCACAACTCATAACGATGGAATCTCCGTCCAACGTCCAGAGCGAATCCGGTTTTCGAATTGTCCTTCTTTAAGTGGGTGGATAGTAATCAGCAAAACATAATCTGAATATATACGATAGGCAACCACAACATCCCGTTGCCGTCCGTAAAAAGCGGTACGCAGCACCGCAATGTCAAGATCCGAGTCAGTATCATGAAACCGCCGCTTGGCATTTTCATATACAATGCGCGGCAACTCGTGTGGTATGCCGCGCATTGTGAGACGAATTTCAAGATGTTGACTGTAGCGAACTTCCATTTACTTTATGTAAGAAGATTGCCGTTTACGCAATGAGTTCCAAAAAGGACGCAACACTTTAGATGCGTTCAAAATTTCAATACCGATTACCGACCCTTTTTTGTCTAATTCTAAAGAAACATTGGGCGCCACTTCCACGAACTCCTCTTCACGCCCCTTACCGTTATACATGGCAATAACGTCAGCCTCCGGATCATAATGTACAAATTGTCGCTTATGATTAGCCATGGTTCAATAATAACAAACATAGATATAACGGTCAAACATCATACCACTTCATTATTGTAGCAATTTTCGTCCGCCTCAATTCCGTGCGAAGTCAGCAGTAAAATTAGGATCATAGCGCAGCAACGCCTTCGGCTTACTACATCTATATACAAAATCAATTCTTGAATTGAGGCGGGACTCCGCGTGCTTTCATTATACAACTTCAGAATTGTAGCACGCTTCGCAATACACTATCTCCGGCCTGTCCGGCGCATAACTTGTTTTAAATTCATTAAGGCACTGATTTGGACCATGGAAATGAGTAGCAGTATTTTTATACGCCCCGTTCCCGGAATTTTGGCCGCTGCACGCGCATCGGCGCGAATAAAAAATTGCTTTGTTTCTTTGGCTGATACGCTCGTCATGCCGGCAGTCAATGCAAACTCTGGGCGCCGGAATGCCTTCTTTCTTCAAAAATTCCAATTCGGAACGTATCAGGCGATACGCCCGTTTGCAACTCGCGCATTGAATAACTTCTTTTAGAATGTCTTCGCGGATATCCCTGATCGAATCCGGAATTTCATCCACAGTCATGGTTATTTCATATTCGCGCCTTGTCGGCTCCTGCCATCTGTACCCCGCTTTCTCGGCTTCTTCTTTGGTTAAAGGAAAATGCTCAATGGCAATAGTTTGATTATAGGCAAACGGCGACAATTCCGGCGGAAAAAACTCCCCATATTTATACGCCCGGCCGCGCGAATCAACATATGGCATTTCATCCATATGTTTAATAATCTTTATCTTGAGCTGGTCAAAGGATTCTTTCGTATATTGCCTATTTAAAATGCAAAATTCTTTTTTATGAAGACCCACGCACCCGAAAAGATTGGAGGATGAGGTACAAAACATTGAATATTCCATATCCCGAACCTCCGGCCAGCATTCCGCACAAAATTTCAAGTTATAAACCCTGCCCCAACCGCTTGTCGCATTTTCATATGATAATTCCATGCCGTTCCCTCCGACAGTTATATCCATCAGATCTTTAGAGGGCGGCAGCTGCACATACTGGACATAGCGCAAATCTTCCCCTTCACGCACCAAATAACCATGATGCACATTTTTGGAATGCGTAACATATTCCCCGGATGAATTTAGATTTTTAACGCCCTCAATATATTTGTTGGGAAATTTTAACCAAAAATCCAGCGCCGTTTTCTTTACTGCCGTGATTCCGGAAAAAGTATGCAAAGAAAACGATTCCAACTTTTTGATATAATCTTCTTTGGAATATTGCTTGTTGAAAATGCAGTAATTTTTCCCGCGCAGATTCACGCATCCGAAACAATTGCTGCATCCGCGTAAATTTTTTGAGAACCATACACTCTGGCAATCCTCGCACTTGGAGGAAAAATGGGTCTGGTAACAATTTGCCAGCCAAAATGACTCGTAACATCTTTCACATTTTTGAATATGCGAATTATCAAAACAAAAATGTGATTTATCCACGGCGTTTCCGTATGAAGAATCCTCGCTGTAATTTGAGTTAAACAAAAGGTAACAATTTTTTAGATCAGCGGCATTGGCGGAATAATCGCTATTGACCATATTCAGGACATCGCGGCTGTAACGCGGAACAACCCTCGACAACTCGAAAAACTGATCAAAAAACGGCCGCGAGAAATCATATTCTCTCCCGTATTCTCGGGCATCCCAATCATCCGACCACCATTCTTTTTCATCATAAACCGCAACACCGGCTTCCGGCGGATTTAACGATAAAATTTCTTTGCCGGATTTCGCGCTTTTTATGCGAAAAAGTTTGCGCTCGTTTCTAAACACCATCCTCCGCACCATCCTACACTCCGGACACCAGGTGGGCGGCGGCACACGGATTTTTTCGTAGAATGCAAAGTCAACCGATTCAATGGTGAACTCGTTTTTACAATTTTGACAGATTTTTGTTTCTTGATTGCTTATAATTTTATTCAAAATTCTCCTCCTGTAATCCTGATTGGCGTACAATAGAACGAAAAGTTCCGTGTGGAATCTCCTTTTTCCCAACAGGGACAATCGCGGTAAATGTATGCGGACCGGTTTTGCGATATTTGGCGTGACTTCCCCGTTGAGAAATAAAAACAAAGCCCTGGCGCTCCAGGACCTGAATGACACGCCGCGATGAAAACAACTTAGGCATATTGCAATTCTCTCACCACAATAGACGGCGAAACAACACGTTGAACGCGAATCGGTTTATCTTCCAAATAAAGTTCCACTGCCTCTTCCAGATTTTTTAGAGCTTCACGTTTGGTTTTACCAAAACTTGATACATCAATATTAAGACACTGGGCAACATAATATTTTCCTTCTTTCCATATAACTGATGTAAAATATGTTTTCTTCATAAACCCATTATATCACGTTACCAGATAAATTACCATTGCCCAATTAATTCTATCTCTTGAACGCCTCCTCAATTATCGCTTCAAACTGCGCATACGGAAGGGCGCCGGAAATCAAACGGCCGTTCACAAAGGTCGCGGGCGTGCCGGTAACTCCGGCGGCTACCCCGTCCTGCAAGTCCTTTGCAACCTCATCCGCATATTTGCGCGAACCCAGACAAGAATCAAATTGAACTCCATCCAAACCTGCCGCGCGCGCCCATTGTTTCAGATCCGCTGCGCCAAATTCCACTGTTCCCTGCCCTTTTTTATCCTGTTCCTCGAAAACTTTATCGTGAAAAGTCCAGAATTTTCCCTGCTCATCCGCACACTCGCCGGCCAAAGCCGCTGGTTCTGCTCCGGGATGAATGGATGTTAACGGAAAATCACGGTATACAAATTTAACTTTTCCGGTTTTTATGTAATTTTCTTTTATTTGCGGCAGGATATTGCGCCACATGGAACGGCAAAACGGACACTGAAAATCACTAAATTCAACCATGGTAACCGGGGCGTCCGGATTGCCAAGCGTGGGATCGTCATCAGCCAAATCTCCCGAGATAACCGGAGCCGCGGGTGCTGTGTTATTTGCCGCGGATGGCTGACGCGACGGTGCCATATTTCCTCCGCGTCCGGAATAAAAGACCGCAAACGCAATCAGAACACCGGCCACAATGATTGACGCCGGAATTAAAAATGTATTTTCTTTTTTATCATCTGTTTTTACTTCGTTTTGTGATTCAATGTCGTCCATAAAATTTTTCGCTAATCAATCACGAATTAAATTCGCGAATATTCGCGAATAAAATTCGGGCTAGATTCGTGAATTTAAAACTATTGTATCACCGGAATACTCCCGATGTCAAATCTGAAATCACGCAATTGTTCCGCGTATTCACCAACCGGAGTTCTGGTTTCAATAAGTTTTGCCAAAATGGGCTTATCCGGAAAACGATTGATAAGCGCCGTGCCGCAGATAATTCCATCTTTGAGAAAAAAACGCTCATATTGCCTGTGCGCCGAATCAATCCGAATAATATCCTCTACTCCTTCACCATCGCATTCGCCCAGTATCGTAATGTGAAATCCGAGATTGGTTATGGAATACGAGGAAACACGCTTGAATATTTCCCGCTTTCCGACCATATTCAAGCCCGCACACTTGCCCTGTAAAAACGCATTGGTCCAGGTGCCGACAACGTGTTGCTTGCCCGAAATAACATCCTGAAATTCCGCAACATCCCCGGCGGCAAAAACTCCCTCGGCATTTGTTTCCAAAAACTCATTGGTTTTGACGCCGGCCTTCCCGCATTCTATTCCTGATCCATGCAGAAATCCAATATTTCGCTCAATGCCTATGCCAAACGCCATGGCATCGCAAATTATTTCACTATACCGGCTGGTCAGCACTTTAAGCATGTTATCCTTCGGTTCGGCCGACGTTACGGTCGTATTATATTGCGCGTCAATGCCGTGTGCCCGGAAATTGGCATGAAGAATTTCAGCGCCGGATGCGTCCAAAAATTCCCGAAAAAAATGCGGGCCGCGCACCAAAACTACGGGAGGGGTTTTGTGAACGGCAAAAATTTCCAATAATTCCAAGCTGATCAAAGACGATCCGACTACGATCGGGCTTGTGATTTTATATAAATTCTTAAAAAGCCGGTCGGCATCCTCAAGAGTTTGCAGGCGGTATGAAAATTCGCCGCGCAAATTCTCCGGAATGCTTTTTACCCGGCCTCCGCTTGCGATCAAAAGTTTTTTAAAACCAAGAATCGCGCGGTTCACCAATCCGATCTCCCCGCGCTTAGTATCAACAAATGAAACCTCCTGCGCCAGCCGTAAATCAATGCTTTTTTGGGTAAATTGATGCTCGGTCCGCAAAAAAAGCTGCTCACGCTGGATTTTTCTTTTTAGATAGCGCGGCAGCATGACTCTTGAATACAAAGGATGCGTTTCTTCCGAAACAAGGGCAATAGTGGCTTGGGCGTCTTCCTCCCGGATAGTTTCGGCCGCAGTAACTCCGGCAATGCCTCCGCCTATAATGAGATAATCGTAACGCATTCTGCTATAATAACATTTTTAGTGTTTTATTAGAAATTAGAGATTAGAACTTAGAGATTGATAAATCTAAAAGCCGGACAATGCCCGGCCTTTAGATTTATCTTGATCCGTATCCTCCGCGTCCGCGAAATTCGCGGCGGGGATTCGGATTATTCTGACGGAAACAATCGCGGCAGAAGACATCGCGTCCCGGTGTGGGCGGGAACGGAACCGTTCCTTGATTACCACATTTGGAACAGGTGATGTCGTATTTCGGGCGATCATCCTGGAATCCTCCCTGTTGATCTTGAAAAGCCACTATAATACTAAATCCGAAACTCTAAATTCTAAATTCTAAACAATATCAAAATTCTAAATTCTAAACGTTTGAAACATTTGAATTTATGATTTGGGATTTGTTTCGAATTTCATTATTCGAATTTCGAATTTTCTGACTATTAACGACCTCGCTCCTCTTAAAACTTGTCCTCCCAACTTTTTGCAGCCGTGCTCTATTTGCTGTAGGATTTCGTATACCTTTAGCGTCTTAATTCATTGCTGAATCATAAGCTGAAACTCCGGATGCAAAAAGTTGGGAGTATGGATGGCCTTTCAACCCCGTTAGAAAAAAACAAAGGTTTTTAATTGCCGTATTCGTGGCTTGTGTTAAAAATTGCTTGGAATTTTGGAACTACTATGTTTGTTTCTTTCTAACGGGGTCAACATCAACAGAAATGTTGATATCTAAGACCTATATTGTTTTAATACTAAGCTTATACATTACAGTATAGCATAACTGTACTAACAATGCAAGTATTTGTATTTGACTTTATTTATCCCCAGCCATACCATTTCAATAGTACCTTCACGTGGCGGAAAAAAGATGAAAACAAAATTGACTCTACGATGGCATCGGTTTTCAATCGCACTTGCCTTTATTTCTACGCTCTTCGCGTTTGCAGGACAATTAACACTCCGTTTAGCACTTGCGCAAGAAAAACCGCAAGAGCAATACATTTTCCAGATGATGGATGGGTATTTTCAAGTCCGCAATAGTCAACCCATCCACCTCATTCACGCCCCACTTCCCAAAACATATTTATATCTCGGCGATGAATACAGAGTATGGATAGCAATCACACTCCGAGACGGCTTAAAAAGTCCTTGTTCGCGCCGGAGTGAAAAAAAATGTACATTTCTCCACGAGGTTATCGAAAAGGGAGAGAACGACGAAAACCGAGTGCGAATACTTTGGGATGATTTTCAAACCGATGGAGGAAAAAACCATTATTCAATCTCGATACCCGGCGACATTTCCAAAAAGATGGCATTCGGAGATGCTGTCATCCGTTTCCGAGTCGTGAAGAGCGAGGAAGTGCTCTTCTCTTATGAAATCCAAATTGAAGTAAAATAATAATAGCGGACAGAATTTTCTGCCCGCTTTTTTTATGAACAAGTTAACACGGGGTCCGCCTTGACCGGCTTATAGAGACCGCAGCGCGTAACCATAAGCGCCGCTCGCCCATCTACGCACGCATCAAAAAGACGCTGGGCGATCTGGCAATGATCCGGCTGACCGGGTTTCATATTCGCACACCCGTTCAGACACAAACACTCATCTTTACGCCAAGCCTCGGTTGTCTCATTAACCCACACTTTTCCGTCTCTCGGATGCGGAATTTGCTTCGGCTGTTCTTTCATATCAATACTCCTCAACGATCTGAAAAGGATAATAGCACGCACCCATAATACTTTCAACCAAAGTTTTCCACAGAAATAACTGTATCTAAAATTACGCTTAAGCGTAATTTTAGATACAGTTTAAAAATCAATAAAAAAGCCGCGCAACGCGGCTACATTCAGCAAACTCCCTACTCCACAATGAGGAAAAATTACAACGAGACAATTTGATTCTAAAAATCAAATAAAGCGAGCCCTGTTTGCCGGAAATTTTCCATTAACGTAGGTTCGGTATGATTACGCATGAGCGAGTCGCCGACCCTGCAGGCCGCCGCCGGAGCGGCCGAAGCCCGTTAAAAAATGCGGGGTATGAAGCGATTATTTTTGTCCGAATAGGAGTTCTGGAAAATTTATGGCTGCAGGGCGAATAAAAATGTTTCAAAATAATGTTGCCGAGCAAAATACAATTTTTCCCATCACAAAATCTTTACAACATCCCGATACGTCACCAAAATCATAAGAACCACCAAAAGCACAAATCCCGCGGCATGGATCATATTCTCAACACGGGGATCCACGCGGCTGCCTTTTATTTTTTCTATCACCAAAAACAGCACCCTGCCTCCATCCAGCGCCGGAATAGGCAAAAAATTCAAAATCGCCAAATTCACCGACAAAATCCCGATAAATTGCAGAAAGTAAGTAACACCGAGCGAGCGCGTATCATCAGCCACAAAAAAAATCCCAACCGGACCCGAAACCGCAACCGGAGCCCGGCCGGATACCGCAAGCTCCCTGATTAATTCCCAAAAACCCGATACAGTCGCGCTCACTGTCCTGACCAAAACCCTCCCGCCTTCAATCGGCGCCAGATACCAAGATGTCTTTATAAATTCAATCCTGCCCAGCGCCACTCCGATTGGCCCCTCTCCCTCCGGAACATTTACCCTCGGCCTAAGAAATACCTCGCGGATTTCGCTCCCCCGCTTAAGTACCATGGTTATTTCCTCGCCGCGATATGCCGCAACAAAATCCCGCACATCATCCTCCGTCTCAACCCGAAGCGAGATATCACGCGAGCGCAGTTCAAAAATCGCATCCCCAAATCTTATGCCGGCCTGCATAGCCGGAGAATCGGGCATAACCCCTATAATAGACACGGGTACGCCGGATAAATTTTCATCATCGCTAAGACGCGGAACCCCGGCAACGCTGCCTGCGCTAAAAAATACCCAGGCAAGCACCAAATTCATAAATACTCCCGCGCCCAGAATAATGAATCTTTGCCAGGGCGGGCGGGAAATAAAACTATCCGTTTCTCCTTCGCCTTCTCCGTGTTCCCCGAAAATCCTTACGAAACCGCCGAAAGGCAGAAGATTGAAAGAATAAGTAATGCCGTTTTTAACACGGGAAAAAACTTTGGGCGGAAACCCGAATCCGAATTCCTCGACTTTAATGCCCAGGCGCCGCGCCGAATAAAAATGACCCCATTCGTGGACCAAAATGAGGATACTAATTACGACAATAATAAGAATAAGTGTAATCATAATTACTTCGACTAAAATAGAAGCCGCCCATACGGCACTTCAATCGGTTATCTTGAGCCAAAACGCAGTATCATCTTTACTAAATATTGGGCTTGGGCCTTCCCTTATTATTTTAAATCCAGCTTCGCCCTCAAGATAATCTTTTACATCTTTAAGATTTTTCTTTACCAATACAGCTATGTCTGCTCTTTCCCCGTGTGGGTTATTTTCTTCGTTATATTTCGCCATATCGATTACTAATACCGAATCACTAAACACTTTTAGTTCTTTTCTTAGTTTCATAAGAAAAACCACTTTCTTCTCAGGCCGGGGAAAGATTTCTTCTGAAGGCTTGTTGAATTTATTTTCTTTAGGCATATAAATTGTTTTTAAGAATCATAAAATTTAAAATTATCAGGTCAAGTAAAATAATTAGAGCAATTAAATATTCTATAATTTTTGCTTTAGGTGAAGCAAAAATTCCGTATTTCCTTCTCCTCCTTTAATCGGCGACACCATTTGTCCAATTATATCCCATCCGCTGTCTTTTGCCCATACGACAAAATCATCCAGCAGCCCTTGCCGCGCCGCATCATCCTTTATGATACCGTGACGCAATAATTTCGGGTTGCGGGTCTGATATTGCGGCTTGAAAAGCGCAATCACTTCTCCGCCTTCCTTTAGAAATTTCTTGATTGACGGCAAAATACCTTCAAGCGGAATAAGCGATATATCTATTACAGCGATATCAATTTTTTCAGGCAATTCTTTTATGTCGCGCACATCCATTCCCTCCATTACGAAAACACGCGGATCATCCCGAAGTTTCGGCGCAAGTTTTCCCTGGGCAGTATCAATGGCATAGACATTTTTTGCTCCATGCTGCAGCAAAACCTCCGTAAATCCTCCGGTGGCCGACCCGATGTCCGCACAAATTTTACCGGAAACGTCTTTCCCGAATTTTTCCAGCGCGCCTGCAAGTTTCAGCGCTCCCCTTCCCACGTATTGCAAATGGCCGCGAATTTTAATTTCCGCATCCGGCTTCACCATCTGCGCCGGAGAAACCATTTTAACGCCGTCCACCAACACGTTCCCTTCGGTAACCATAATAAACGCCTCTTTTTTATCCGTTGCCAATCCTTTTTCTATAAGTATCTCCTCCAACCGCTGTTTTTTCCGAACTATTGACATTTGATTTAAAATTTGTTATGATGATGTAATCAAATTTAGGAGGTTCTTTTATGAATTTAGATGCCATGCGATTGAATAATATGCGCGTTTTGGAGGCCATAACCAGTGACAACAGTCATCAACCGACACAATTTGGGGGTAACTGCCAGATGGAATTGAGGCAATTCCTCGACAACAGATTCCGTAGGCCAAAAATAAAGTTAGTAACGGATGGCGATGCCGACATCACTATCATCCGCAGGGATGATGAGCTCTTCTATGTAACCGTGGATAACAAGGAAGACGGAAAATCTATATTCCCCCTTGACCAACCGCCTGTTATTTCTACGGCCCGCACACAGCACCCGTTTAAAGAATCATATATAGGCGGAGCAGAGGACGTCGAGAATGCATTCAAAATCTTCCTTAACGATCGTGGTATTTCTCTTCTACTTGCCACCAGAGATTACAGTATTTCTCTCAGCCATACAAAAACCGCGATGGCCTACAGTTGCGCGATTGGCTACGGCTGTAACGCAAGCGTGTCTTGGAAGTAATAGTTTCCCCGCCTCCGCCGCCGCAATCAATATGTGCCACCCGGCATCCAGTCGGGTGGAATTTTTATATAAGAGGCCGCCGCCCTCCTATGCCTTTCGACTTCGGATAGACAAGCAGGCGGCTACATTCAGCAAACCCCCTTTTTTCTTCATTGAGTAAAAATTTTAAGCGAGCGATGCGGTCTGAGGCAATATGATTTTAAAACAATCAGAAAGCGATTCGGCATGGTCCGAACACTCAACCTATTGTTACAACACTTACTTCCCTAAAGGTAGTCCCTCGACTGGCTCGGGAACTATTTTGGGATAAATTGAGTGCTCGGCGAATCGCCGGATGCTTAGTGAGGTTCGTCGCTGAACGAACCGAACGTGTTTTAAAATGAAATGTGCCGAATCTGATTCGACACAAAAAATAGAAACCATATTGCTTATGGCAATGTGATTATACAAACAATTATCGTGTAATGTGTAAAGTGGTGAACCATTTGATCCAAACCCAATGACCACCAGAAGAATTTGTTATGTTGCTTTTGTTTTGGAGTTGCCAATATATATTCTTTGGCAGTAAGCGCTTTATATCGGCCAAGATATTTACCGCCGGCTTTGATTCTATCCATAAAAAAGTGTATGACAAAGTCAAATACCCCCAACGCGAACGCCAAATATAATGATCCACTAAAGTATGCCACGATAATTATGGTAAAGACCGCGTGAACGCCTGCATGTGCCAAGAGAGGCGGCAGAAACCCCCAGCCATCCTTAAATTTGCCCAACATATATTCCGTTTGTAAAGGGAAATCGGCAAGAAAGTGCTTAATCTGATAAATAGCCAAAAGCAGAAATACGGTTCCTAACATAGAACCTCCTCTTTTGCGCCCATATAGCGGCAACCTAAATATAATATCATAATTTATTGAATATTACAAACAAGCCGCAGGCGGCTACATTCAGCAAACCCATCTACCTCCCTTGAATAAAATTAACTGAAACAATACAGCAGGCGAGGAAAACTGCTTTTAAAAACACTGGGAGGCCGAACGGCCACGGTGTTGAGCGAAGCGAAACGAGTGAGGCCGACCCGTGATGAGCGCCGACACGGTGGGTCGGCGCGAAGTTTTTTAAAAGTAGTTTCCGAGCAAATCGTGTTTGAAAATTGAAATATCTAAGCAAATACATCATACCGTCATAATCTCCTTCTCTTTCGCCTTCCCCATATCCTCTATTTTTTTATTTATCTCATCAATTATCTTCTGCGCTTCATGCTTCTGCCTGAATTTTTCATCTTCAGAAATTTTTTTGTCTTTCTCCTGTTTATCAATTTCTCTCAACATTTCTTCCCGATCGCGCCGCACCGCAATCCGCGCTTCTTCCAGGTGTTTCCCCAAAATTTTGGTGAGCTCTCTTCTGCGCTCCTCGGTAAGCGAAGGAATTGAAAGGCGGATGGAATCCTTATCCGTAATAGGATTTAACCCGAGTGACGAGGACTGAATCGCGCGCTCAATGGGCTGAACCGCATTTTTATCCCAGGGCTGAATTAAAATCTGGCGAGCATCGGGAGAGGAAATTGCTGCCACGGCTTTTAACGGGGTCTTGGCGCCGTAATAATCCACTTCCAAATCCTCCACCAGCGCCGGACTTGCCCGTCCGGTGCGCAAAGACGCGATCTCGGTTTTGAGATGCTCAATTATTTTTTCAAGTTTTACTTTAAACTCCAGCATTGTGCTTCGCACCGCAATGATGCAAATCTACAAATCTTATGCTAATCTACAAATTGCTAATTATGCTAATAATTATTCGCAATTCGCCAGCTTGGCATTAAATTCGCATAGGATTGGCATCACTGCTTTTATTGTGTCACCGCAAACATTATCTCTGGATTATGCGTACTTATCCGTAATATTCTAATTCTTCCCTTCATATTGGGCGGCAAATCGCGCATTTCCCACGTAGCGCCGCCATCCGTACTCTTATGAAATTCCCCGGACGCTGTAAAAAAAACATTATCAGCATTGAACGGATCAACGGCAACCGCATCCAAACGCGTACGCGGAGAAAGCGAGGTGTGGACCGGATTCCATGAGCCGCCGCCGTCTCCCGAACGATAAATATTACTTCCGGATTTTAAATAACGCGCTCTCCTATCCGATGGACTTATTATAAAATCATCGGATCCCTTATTCAAGGGTGAAAAAATCGCTCCAAGATCAAATTGAAAACCCGGCTTGGATGAATTATCCGGCGGCAAGGAATCAGTACTCAAACCGGCGGATTCTTGTCCCACGCGCGGACCATTATACGAAAACATCCCGGAAGTTTCGCCCCGGTCCGGTGAATTAACACTACGCCAAGTCAGGCCGCCATCTTGCGAGCGCATTATTTTACCTCCGGCTATCCAAATAATTATTTCGTCCGGGTTTGCCGGGTTCACGCGTATGGCTGTAATATTTCCGGAACTCCATGAAACGGATCCCCAACTTGCGCCTCCGTCGCTTGTCTGCAAAAAACCGCCATTGGCCGTAGCAATAAGAACCCGCTCAGAATTATCGGCATATGCGAATAGGCCGACAATCGGAATTCCGCCCCCGTTTAAATGATATATCTTTGCAAAACTTGATCCGCCGTCCAAACTCTTCAATACTTCCCCGCGGCCGTTTTGATATGCAGCCACATACCAAACCGCGGGGCTTGCCGGACTTACTGCCGCCCCGTAAATATCCGCATTATTTTGCAAAATACCCGCGCGGTCATTGATTCTTTTCCATGACATGCCGTTATTATCGCTTTTCCAAAGTCCATTTCCCCGCGTTCCCATCAATACTGTATCGCGATAATGGGGATGGAACGTCAAATCATGGATGGATAACGGCAATGGGTTGCCTCCGGTTTGAAATCTTATTTCTTTCCAGGATATGCCGCCGTTTTCCGAACGCCATATGCCGGCTTCACCGGCGCGTTCGCTTGCCGCATCTCCTACGAAAGCAAACTGCGGCGCAGATAAACCTGCCATATTCAAAACAAACGGGAAGACAACGACAATTACAAGTATAACAACTAAAATAGCAAGTAAAATTCTCAATTTCGCAAACAACACCAACAAAACTGTTATGAGGTGTATGTTTTAGAAGCCGGTCCGGTTTTAGGGTATTAGTTTTAGGGCCTTATGCCTAAAACCCTCCCGCCATACCGGCATCTACAACCTAAACCCATAGACAAAGCTGTTCGTGCTGTTAGTGGTTAACGCCTCCATCAACATCACATCCATAGCCAGACGCGGATTGACGTTGGTGGACTCTATTATGGAAAGAATGCGGTGGATCTCTTTAAGCCGTCCCACTTTGGTATGATACGTCTTGGACTCCAGAATGGTTGCGATGATGTTATCGCGCAATGAACGGATCAAAAAATCAGCCGCGGTTTTCAACATCTCCTTGTCTTTGGCAACCCGCTCGGTAAGGGCCAGAGCCGACGGAATATCTTTGCACGAGAGGATTGATTCAATTTCATCCCGTATTTTTTTCTGTTTTATGAAATAAGACGGATCCTCGACGGATCTTATGGCAATCCCGGAGCGCCCGGCCGCAAGTTTCAAAATAGATTCCCGTTGATCTTGACTTATCTTTTTTTGTTCTAAAAATTCACGCAAAATCGCATCTGACACCAAAGAAAATCTAAGCGGCTCGGCGCGCGAAACAATGGTCGGCAAAACCGAATCATACGTCGAACTTACCAGCAAAAAAAGAGTCCGCGCTCCCGGCTCTTCCAATAATTTCAAAAACGCATTGGCGGCCTCGGCACTTAATTTCTCCGCTTCATTAATTATAGCGATCCGCCACTTTCCTTGCTCCGGAGCAAAAGAAAATCGGCGTTTCAGTTCCCGTATATCTTCAATCGGAATGTCTTTACGAATTTCTTTCTTGGAGACAAGAGTGTGTTCAATATCAAGAATTATTACGCCGGGATGAATATCCTGTTCAATTTGACGGCAATCCGCGCATCCGTCTCCGGCATCGCCGATCTTATTCTTATTCGGGCACATTAAAACACGCGCAATTTCCTTGGCTAATGCGAATTTTCCTACATGTTCCGGACCAAAAAATAAATAGGCGTGGGACATGCGCCCGCGTCTTATGATTTTTTCCAGATATTCAATTTGCCGTTCGTGCCCGATAATCACTTGACTTTTAAATACTATTATAGTATAATTTGGGTATCTTAGTCAGAGGAGGACTTTTACATATGGATCTCACAAATCTCAGGGCTATATTATCCCAGTTTAAGGACGAGGACGGACAACTGGTTTTGATGGGAGGAACGGATGCGGTCGCAACATCACTCCATCGCGTGCTCTCTCCTACAATAGGTATAGACGCAGTCACTATTTTTACCGATGGAGATGCGAACATACGGATAGAAAGGGATGGTGCGGATTTCTATCTAAGCGTGATAGATGGCGCTACCGGCCTGGATATTCCAGACCTATGCAGGTTGCCAGTGCTTGAACGGAAAACGCGTAAAACGTTTGCCGAGAATCCCGATCTTGAAGGAAACCTTTTCCTTCGCACCACTGGCCCGGGTCTTTCTATCACGCATCATCCCGACGGATTTTTTCTAAATATCACCGCCTCGTGATCACAAAACCCGCCATCCTTTCCCATCATATCGCCGCCCGACATCCAGTCGGGTGGTTTACTTTTTAAAGACAACTACCTCCAATAAATTGGGACGGGACGCATTTCCGTCTAAAACTTTACAATCAAGCTTCCTATCCTGTTTCATCAATTTTACAAATGGCAACAACTTTTCTCTTTGAAATGGAGTTAACGGCGGCGCATTAATAACATATCGAGCTTGTTTTATTTTTTCCTCCATGTCTTCCGGGGACAACTTAATATAAAAATGCACTCCGTCCGCTTTTTCTTCGTAGGTATAATCAGTAATGCCCACGGATTCCAAATATTTTTTTGGCTTGGTGATAATCCGCGGCGCCGGAGCCGGTTGTTCTTTAACTTCTTCTTTCTCCTGCGCTGGTTTAAGTTTTAATCCTTTAAATGGATTTCCTCCAGACATAAAATTGAGGAATTCTTTGACTATTTCTCAGATAATCCCAGTTCTTTAATTTTTTTCGCGACTTCGTCTTTTAATATATTTCTTCCTTCTTTAAAAATCGGAGAAATATCCCGATGCGGTCCTGACGTATATCGAAGCAAATATTCTTTCATTACTTGTTCGTCCTCGCGCGGATCTGGTATATCTTGGCCCTGATCTTTGGCAAGATCTACGTCACTCCTCCATTTTTCTATGGTATCAACTGCTTGCCAAAGCTCTTTCAAAGAGTGCGCACGTTTAACCAGCGGTAAAACATCTTGCACGTTCTCATTAAATTCTTTACGCACTTTTTGCGCACTTATCTCATGCGGGCTTAATTTCTTAACCGCCGGATTGGATTCCGGAACAATTGGTTGTAATCCTTCACGCGACATAAAATTTAAAATATTTTAATACTACCCACCGAAGACGGCTGTCTTCAGCAAACCATTCTTTTCTCCAAGTATTCAATTTAATGTTAGCGACATGGGGTTATATCTCAAGCGAATTATCTAATCCAAGCTGATAAAAGGAAATGCCGTCTTTTTCTAATGGCCCTCGATAATAGTCGTAAACCCTATCAATGAATACGTCCCCAATAAGTGCATCATGAATAGGAATTACATACTGTGGCTTTACTCGTTTAGCAAATAATACTGCCTCCGGAAAACGCATCCAAGAACCCATAACGGGAAGTGCCAAAACTTTAGTTTCAATGTTTTCTAACGAGACACAGTCGCCGGGATGAAAAAATGCATTGTCTATTTTAAAGCCGAGATTATACGGCGAGGGCACACTTAAACCATGTCCATGCGGCGCCTCAATTGTTTCGATAGTAAATCCTTCAACTATTTTCGTCTCACCCGCAGATATCGATGTGTATGGAATATCCGACTCCTTTAGTTTTTTACCAATTTCTTCATGAGCCAAAATTTTAGCTTGTTTCAAACTTAAAAATTTTTTTAATATGTCTAGATCTAAATGGTCACTATGCCTATGAGTAAAAACTATAACATCCGCCCCACCGATATCTTCGGGTGATATTTTCTTCTCGAAAAACGACATATCACCGGGGTCAATAAGGAGTCTTCGCCCTTGTTCCTCAAGTAAAATACAGGAATGTAAAAATTTTTTTATTATCATTCAAGGGTAGTCCCTTAACTTAACTCGGGAACTATTTTTTATAACAGTAAGTAATGGGATCGCTAAAATTTAAGAATTTAAAGATTTAACACCCTGCGAGCGTCTTTTTTCTGTAATATACCAAGGGAGCCGCGCTTTACCGCTTAGACATGATACTGCGTTTATAAACATCCAAATGCTCCAAAGCGATTCCGGTGCCCTTGGCCACGCATAAAAGCGCCTCATCCGCCACATGCGCCGGCACGCCGGTTTCCTGAAATACCAGCTCGTCAATATTTCGCAGAAGCGATCCGCCTCCGGTCATTACAATTCCCCGGTCCATTATATCTGCCGCGAGTTCGGGCGGAGTATCATGCAAAACGGATTTTACCGCATGGATTATCTCATCCAACTCATCCGAAATCGCCTCGGTAACTTCCATAGAATGGATCTCTATGGTGCGCGGCAAACCGGACATCAAATCGCGCCCCTTGATTTCCATTTTCATTTTTGGATCATCCATAGGCACGGCTGACCCAATTTTTATTTTCATATTTTCCGCAGTCCGGTCGCCGATCGCAAGATTATAATGGCGCTTGATATAATCGGCAATGGCCTGATCCAATTTGTTTCCGGCAACTTTTACCGAAGTGGATGCCACTATTCCGCCAAGTGAAATAACCGCCACATCCGATGTGCCTCCGCCAATATCCACCACCATATGTCCGGCCGGCTCATTAATAGGGATTCCGGCGCCGATGGCGGCCAACACCGGCTCTTTTACCACATAAGCGGCCTTGGCCCCGGCCTGCACCGTAGCTTCAATCACGGCCCGACGCTCGGTGGATGTGACTCCGGCCGGCACCGAAACCATTACTTCCGGACGAAAAAGCCGAACCCGGCCGCTGGCTTTGGAAATAAAATAGCGCAACATGGCCTCGGTCACGCGATAATCCGCAATAACTCCATCCCGCAAAGGACGGTACGCCACAATGGTTTCGGGTGTTCTGCCGATCATATCCCGCGCTTCATTTCCCACGGCCAAAACCGCGTTCTCGTATTTGGAAACCGCAACCACGGATGGCTCATTCACCACCACCCCTTTTTTGGGCACAAACACCAAGGTGTTGGCAGTGCCAAGATCAATTCCTATTTTTCTAATAAACATAAAATTGCTCCTTTTCCTCTCCTCTCACCAAAAGATTGAAATTATGCGAAGCATTTTGTTTTCAAGACAATGGGAGGCGAAGTTTGCATGGTTCCGCCTTTGGCGGAAAACTTCGCCGACCCTTAGCAAATTTTTGCGCTGGCAAAAATTTGCGTGTCTTGAAAACGAAATGCCGAGCGATAATCACACCCTCCTAATTTCCGCCCCTAATTTTCTTAACCTCTCCTCAATCTTCTCATATCCCCTATCAATGTGTTCAATCCCCGTAATAACCGACTCTCCTTCAGCGGAAAGCGCGGCAATGATATGCGCCATGCCGGCGCGGATATCAATCATGGTAATATCTGTCCCATGAAGACGGGATGGCCCGTTAATACTGATACTATGCATGGCGGAGACGCCCGCAAACCGGCATTTCATATCACCCCAACATTTATCCGATACCTCAATCCGCGCCCCCATGCGGGTCAAATCCTTTACATAACCAAATCTATCCTCATAAACCGTCTCATGTATTATTGATTCTCCGTCCGCCTTCGTCAAGAGAACGCAAAACGGCTGCTGCCAATCAGTCATAAATCCCGGGTGTGGCGAGGTTTCAATTTTAACCGGCCCATACCGCTTACCGGCTTTAAACTTAATGCCGCCATCCTGCACAAAGACCGATCCCCCCGCATCAACCGCTTTAGCAATAAATGATTTCAGATGATCCTCGCGCGCCCCGCGCACAAAAACCTCTCCGCCGGTTGCCAGGGCGGCCACGGCAAATGATACCGCCTCATTCCTATCCGGAATTGTTTCTATCGAAACTCCGCGGAGCCGGCTTACTCCCTCTATTTCTATGATCCTCTCGTCAGATCTCCAAAGAATTTCAGCTCCCATCCCGCGAAGCATCTCAACCAGATTGAAAATTTCCGGCTCCACGGCCGCATTCCGGATCAATGTTTTCCCGCGGGCAAGTACCGCAAATAAGATTATATTTTCGGTAGCGCCGACAGACGGGAACGGAAGGTCTATTTCAGCTCCATGGATCTCCGAGGTCTTGGCAAAATATGATTGCGGCCGGCGCTCAACCTCTACCCCCATTTTAGACAATGCCTCGACGTGAAAATTTATGGGACGGTGCCCGATCGGGCACCCGCCCAGCACCGGTACTTCCGCAATGCCCGTACGATGCAAAAGCGGCCCGATAGCCAGTACGGGTATGCGATTTTTCCGCGATAATTCCGGCACAACCGGATGCAAGACCTTCGGCGTATGGATTTTAATCGCATGTAAATCACGATCAAGCTCCACATTGCTTCCGATTTTCCCGCAAAGTTCTGAAGTAATATCCGTATCCTGCGACAGCGGGACATTTTCAATAACACAGGGCTCATCCGTAAGAAGTGAGGCAATCATCAATTTGGTCGCGGCATTTTTGGATCCGCGTACCTCAATCTCACCCGCCAACGGCTTACCGCCCTTAATAATAAATTTATCTACAGACATAAACATATCGTAGCGTGAAAAGGCGTTATTTTCAAACGCCCGCAAAATTGCTACAATATAAGTATGAAGCTGGCAACCAGAAAAAAAATTTTTTATCTCCTGCTGGCCGCATTTATCGTGCTTTTGCCGATAGTAATTGCTCATTCGCTCGGCTATACGATCAATTTATCATCACGCTCGCTGGAGCAGCGCGGCGGTATTTTTATAAAATCCACGATCGCAAGCATCTCAATTTTTCTGGACAACGAATTTCAGAAAGAGACATCAATTTTTTCCGGCGGGGCGCTATTGACCGAAATCAGGCCCGGCATACATCTGCTACGTCTGGAAAAGGAAAATTACCGGCCTTGGTCAAAAACCGTAACCGTGGAAAAAGCCGCCGTAACCGAAATACGAAATGTCATCCTGATCCCCTCACCGGTCATGACCGCCACGGCAACACGCGACGAAATCATATCTTTGGGATTGGCGACTACCACTTCCGCGCGTAAAATTCGGCTTGATAAAAAAAACAATCTGGTTGAAGACCGCGTGCTAAACGGCCGCGCCACGACAACCGTGCTGACACCCGGAGTGAATTCATTTGCCTATATCGACGGCGCTATATTTTTTATTACCGAAGCCGGTTTTGCGGCAAAATTAAATAGTAACGGGATGATTGAAACGCTGGGCCGACCGGGATTTTTCCTTTCTGACAAAATACCGGCGCAATTTTTCATATCGCCGCGCAGCGAATTGGCGATTTTGGATGCCGGCGGAGGACTTTTTATAATAGAAAGTGAAACCAATGAATTGAAACCCCTGGCCGGAGGCGCTAAAGCAATTTCATTTGATACGGAAGGAGAAAAACTTATCTTAAAAAAAGAAAACAGTATAGAAATATTATGGCTGCAGGATAATGAATACCAGCCGTTTCAAAAAAAGGGCCTAATAGAACAGATTATAACCCTGCAGGAACCGATTCTGGATGCGCGCTGGTATTATTACGACGACGCTCATATTGTCATGCTCACCAAAGACGGAGTATATTTTACCGAGATTGACGGACGCGGAGGAAGAAATACCGGCGAGCTGATCAGTGAAAGAATTGATGAACTGGTGACTGCCGCCGATTATCCAAGGTCCATATATTTAAGAAGAAACAAATTATGGAAAAAAATCGAGTTATGACGCAATTGGCATCCGCCAAAATAAAAAAGCCGGAATTAAACCGCCATACACTTCGCCTGATATGGCGGGTATTTTGGGAACACGCCCGAAAATATCCCGGGACATCGATTGTGGTCTTCTTGTCCGCAATCGCGATGCAGATTATTGCGGTAACCATGCCCTGGTTCTTAAAAATGTTTCTTGACACGGTTACGAATACGGCGCTTCAAGCGGCAGAAATCAACCGCCAACTCATGTGGATCCTCGGCATTATCGCGGCTTTGGAAATATCGCGCTGGACCATACATCGTCTGTTCGGCATAGCAAATATATATATGCGGGCCAACGTGATGAATGACCTGTCCCTGACCGCTTTCTCAAATCTACTCGGGCACTCGCACCGCTTCTTTACAAACAATTTCACCGGATCGCTGGTAAGAAAGGTGGCGCGCCTGTCCCGTTCGTTTGAGGAGATAACCGATCAGATTTTATTCAGCATCATTCCGCTTTTTGTCATAGTTACCGGGATACTTATTGTTCTTTTCAAACGCCACATCGTCCTCGGAATTGCTTTGGCAATCTGGATTTTGCTCTTTGGAGTCATCTATTATTTTATCGCGGGCTGGAAATTAAAATATGACCGGGCCCGGGCCGAAAAGGACTCGGAAGCAACCGGAACGCTTTCCGACGCCCTGACTAACGTCATTACCATAAAACTATTTTCCAATTATGATCATGAAAAAACTATTTACCGTAACGTCATGAATGAATTAAAACGCCTGCGTTTTTGGGGATGGGGCATCGGAGAAGCAGCTGACGGGATTCAAGCGCTTCTCATGATCGCAATTGAAGTGGGTTTGTTTTATGCCTGGATCCGGCTCTGGTCAAGCGGCCAGGTTACCGTCGGAGATTTTGCCCTGATTCAAGGGTATTTGATCGTGCTATTTCACAGAATCTGGGACTTTGGCCGGGTGGTGCGCCGAGTTTATGAGTCGCTTGCCGATGCGGCTGAAATGGTGGAAATTTTAAATACACCTCCGGATATAAAAGATGCGCCTTCCGCAAAAAAACTTGCGGTTTCCCGGGGTATGGTTGAATTTGAAAATGTTACTTTCGGATTTCATGATAAGCGCAAAGTGCTTGAAAATTTCAGTTTACGCGTCAAGCCCGGAGAAAAAATTGCGCTGGTCGGATCATCCGGCGCCGGAAAAACCACGGTGGTAACGCTTCTTTTGCGTTTCCATGATATAAATAATGGAAAAATAATGATTGACGGGCAAAACATTGCCGAAGTAACGCAAGACAGCATACGCACATCCGTTGCGCTGGTGCCGCAAGATACCATTTTATTCCACCGCACCCTTACCGAAAATATACGCTACGGACGCCTGAATGCGACCGAAAAAGAGATCATGGATGCGGCCCAAAAAGCGCACTGCCATGAATTTATTTCACGGCTTCCTTATGGCTATGACACATACGTGGGAGAACGCGGAGTAAAACTTTCCGGCGGAGAACGGCAAAGAGTAGCAATTGCGCGGGCCATCCTCGCCAACACGCCGATTTTGGTTTTAGACGAAGCAACCTCAAGTTTGGACTCGGAAGTAGAGGCGCTGATTCAGGATGCCTTAAAAAATTTGCTTAAGAAAAAAACCGCGATCGTAATTGCCCATCGCCTTTCCACCATCATGCAGATGGATCGAATTATAGTAATAGACCGCGGAAAAATAGCGGAAGAAGGAACACATTTGGATTTAATCGCACGCGGCGGAATTTATAAACGCCTTTGGTCCCTGCAGGCGGAACGGTTTATTAAATAAAAAAGCCGCAGGGCAAACCATGCGGTAAAACTTACTAAACTTAATCTTCTAAATCCATTTCCACGGCGAAACTAAGGATCGATCTTTTCGTCGCCCGATCACCGGATACATTCATAAGCAATGACAGCAATTTTTCTGGGCTTCCGGCTTTTTCGGCGATTTGACGGTTGGTGTATGTGCCTTGCTCCAAGACATCTCCATCAACCTCCGGCAAATCGGCAACCTCAAAGGCTTTTTTGAAAAATTCTTGACCTTTTTCCGTATCCAGCCAACTAGACATATTGCACCTACGCGAAAAATGAACTAAAACTAAAATAGCATAATCTGTACTATTTTGCAAGATTGACAAAATAACGTTTTTTTGTTATCTTGTGTGAAGCTCATACCAGCTATAGGAGATAAATAAATGCCTTGGCATACAAGTGCTACTTTTAAAAAGAAGTATCCACTGGCGCTTCATGATTTAGAAAAAATCTGCTATCAAAAAGAGGTTGCAGTTCCCGGCGTTCTTGACTGGATGTTATATCAATGGAAAGTGCTGAAAATGCCGGACAGCAGACCCGCCGAACTATGGTGGAAATTGGGTCTTTATAAACAAGGTTCAGCCGCACGAAAAAGCAGGAGCTGGGAAATCTTTTTTGCAGGAACAATCCGCCAGCTCCTTCTTTTTCTTTTGCGGTTCGGAAACTCCGAATTTAAACTGAAGATGATTTCAGTACTGCATCGTATCTGGCCGCGGGAAAGGGACGAGGGATGCTCAAGATCAGACATTGCCGAGGCATATGTATTTTGCCTGAAGCGCTTTCCGATAGACAAGCTGCATCTTCTGGCCGACCTTACTTTGCAAAAGTATCCATTCTCGGCTCGTTTCGACAACTTCGTGAAAGATATTTTTGCGGAAGATCAAGCGGGAATAAAATTACACTGGCGATTAAAAGAGGCGACATTTTCTCCATATCATTAGGGCGTATCTATATAGAAACGTCATCCTTTCGGATGACATTTTATTTTCGCGTTTTTTCAAATAAAATTTACGCGAGAAAATAAAAAGTCCGTATAAAAAATTCCGCAGGGCGAACCGTAATACGTCTTTAACTGAGACAAATTATGTTTGCTGCATATAGTCCACAACTATACTGATGATTTTTTGTATGGTTTCACTGCAATTTTTAAATACTAATTTATCCATAACGTCACTCCCGTATTCCCTCATTACATCACTAATTAAGGAGTGAACGAAAGATTGTGTTGTAGATTCTATGCCACTAAAATCCAAGACAACACTTTCTCCATTCTTCAGAGCTGGAAGAATTTGGTCTCGTCTTATGTCTCTTGCAATATCCTTGTTTTCCGCAAAGCCCCCCACTAAGGGAAAAAGTTCGATAGTAACCATAATATTTAAATAAATTTAGCCCTTTTATATCTATTACGCTTACGCTCTTTAACTGCCTCCGAGTAAGTATCTCTTATAAGATCAAGAAGTGCAGTAAATTCTTGTGTAGTATCTAAAGAAATATCTACACCCACCGCCGTACCATCCCAATAAGGTAAGTTATTTCTTTCTGAGTGTCTGTCAAGATTGGGGTTAGCATGAAGCATAATTTTTTTAGCGCCACTTCTTTTCAGAAGTTTATACATTGCGTTTCCGCTATAGATCATAAAAAAATTACGATTCACATAAGCAATTGATTTAATAAAAAATAAACCTGCTCCAGCATTTTGTTCTGTTCCGCCTTCTCTTTTTGTAGTTCCTGTAACTCCCGGCATAAGTGCCAACTTAATAGCCTCAAGATCATTACTTGCATCCCATGATTGATTAATTGTGCTTTTTATACCACTACCACGATCAACTATTCCTATGCGAATTGTTTTATTTTTTGCATGATATTGAGCAGATACGATAGCTCCTTGTGGTGCACGAGCGTGCTCTAACACGTTTCTCACCAATTCACTAATAATATATTTGATTGGTTCGGCATGTCGAGGTTCTAAATGAAGCAGTGGAATCATTTCGGTTAGAAACTTTGTGAGTTGTTCAGAGGTTTTTATCTGTGTTAGTGGAACGAATCGCCCCGATGGATCGTGTTCGGTTATCTTCATCCCTGATTTAATATCAAGAAATTTGAATAAACCCATCCTTTCAAGGTAGTGACCCGAACGTGCCACTATCTTTTCACATTTAATATTTTTTCGATAAACTGTTAAACCTAACGCCGCTACCATTGCTAATACAACGGGGTGAACAAAAATCCAATTTTTATTAGCGGTAATTTCGAGCTTTTCCTTATGGCTAGGGTCAAAGGCCGCCAGGAATGGATCAATATTCCCTAAAAATGCACTATGGGGAAGATATATTTTCATAAATACCGGGAATTAGATATTAAATTAATCTTACCGGGAATCCCGGTAATTTGTCAAGTAGGGGCTTTTCCCCACCCAAGACTCAAGAATATTTCGGTCTTCCCCGCCTACCCCTCACCCAAAAGACCAAACTTTTTAGTTCGGTCTTTGGGGTCAACATACGAAAGCTAGTCTATCTCTTCGCCCACTGCAATGCTTTGAGGCGTGGTGGACTTTAGGTTTTTGAAAATAAAAACTGCTGGCAGAGCCAGGCAGTCTTGTTTAACGTTGAGTTAACGCCTCGGACTGAATGAGAAACCCCTTAATCCTCGTAAAATATTCAGTAGCTTTTTCGTAACCCCATGCATGAATCAAGTGGTTGTCTTTCGTAACGTCCTGATCGTCGAAAAGCGGCAGAAAGTTCTTACCAGTCGCCTTCCAATCGATATTGATGACGCGCTTTCGCCATCCGATCGTAAATGTACCATGTTCAGTCCGTACCACGAACCACGGAGCACAATGCTCACATGGGCAATACTGATTCGGAATTGACTTGAGGATTGTGTTAGCAAAACCCGCTTTTGTGAGTACATCACGGAATTGCTGCCGCATATCAGCTTCGAGCTTTTTCCGACTACACGCATGATGATGAAAATGCCAGACGTTGAAAAACCCATCATCACCTGACTGAATCACATAGTTTTCCGTAACTCCATCTTCTTTGCCCACCCATCCATGCTCATTCCTTTTGAGCGTTTCAAATTCTGGCTCCGGACGTAGATCAATGAATCGATCGTTACGAATAAGAATGTCTGGCTGCATACGGTAGCAAGCATCAATTCGCATACCGTATACCCGTTGTACCTCCCAAAGCTGTCTCCCAACGAACTCTGACAATGAAAAATCCTGATGCTGATGGGTGATAACTACGTCATGGCAATTTTCAATAGTCCACGACTGCTGGCAAACACAACATACGATGTCATCAGGCGGTAGGTCGTTCGACATTCCGCTTGAAACAAAGGTTTTCTCAACATCAAGCCCTTGCGCCCCCAAGAATGCCCAAAACTCTTCGTTGGTTAAAACGTCGGGGATCTGGGGGAACTTTAATTTCGGGATAAACTCAGAGATGATCTTTCCAAAATTGCCACAAGAGTCAGTACGCCACCGTCCAAGGACATAGAATTCCTTGAGTCGTTCATGTCTTTCATACCCAGCCCTATGGCGATTCGCCACCAACTCGTTAAGTTTATGCAACGTTTTGACGGCACGCTGAATTCCTTCATTGGTGTCATACGGTGCTTTCCTATCACTCATTTGCTTCCTCCATAATTTATGAAAATGAACCGAAATAATAGTAACATAGAAGTAATAATAACACAATAGCCGCGGTCATCGCGGCTATTGTTCAAATTCAGTTATTTTCAAATCCCTGAAGACGCCGCGTATGCGGTGCTATTTGTGCGCTTCTCATACTTTTGTCGTGAACCCGTGTTTTTCAAAAATCCTCATAAACATTGATGCAGACAGCGTGTCTGGGGAGCGCAATTACCGCTTCGCCCACTGCGGAGCTTTACGCGCCTTTTTCAAGCCGAATTTCTTCCTTTCTTTGGCGCGTGGGTCGCGTGTAATGTATCCGGCACGTCGCAAACGCTTGCGAAAATCCGGATTGAATTTAACCAAACAGCGCGCGAGTCCGTGGCGAATGGCCTCGGCTTGGGCATGAGTTCCTCCGCCGGAGACCTTAATTGACACCCTGAATCTTCCCAAAAGCTTCATTTTCTTCAACGAATCCTCAATAATTTGCTGGAGCGTTAAAGTCGGAAAATATAAACTGTATAACCTGCCATTTACCGTAAAGTCCCCGGGCCGGGTAAATAACCGCACGCGAGCCACTGCGGTTTTTCTTCTGCCCACCGCCTCAAAATAACGCTCCGGTTTTTTGGGCTTTTCTGCTTTATCCGTTTTATGTTCCGAGAATCCTGACGAGATTTCTTGTGCCGGAACTTCTGCCCCCTGTTTAGAAGGTTTTTTTACTTTCACCGCGGTTTTAATCTTATTTTCTTTTTCTTCAACTTTCTTTTTCGGCGTTTCCGCTTCTTTTTCCACGGGCTTACTTTCTATTTTTTTCTTAATTGCCTTTGGCATACCCTAAGTTGTTAGTTGTTAGTTGTTAGTTGTTAGTTGTCTGCCATTTACCATTTGTTATTTACGTAGTATCAGATTCTTTATCCATCTACTGCGCAGGCGATTTTTCGGGAGCATCCCTAAAACCGCGCGGCGCAAAACCTCACGCGAGTCGCGTGCGAAAAGGCGCTCAAGCGCTTCTTCTTTCAAGCCGCCGGGGTAACCGGAATGCCGCCGATATTTTTTTTGCGGCATCTTCTTTCCGGTCACGCGCATTTTATCGGTATTATGAACCGCCACCTTGTTATCGGAAAAACGCGCCGGATCAAAATCAGGCCGATCTTTACCGCGCAAAAGAACCGCAACGCGAGTTGCCAGACGTCCGAGTATTTGATTAGCTGCATCAATGCGATGCTCCATCGCATAGCATTTAGAACTTAGCATTTAAAACTTAGTAGATATCTAAGTTCTAAGTTCTAAGTTCTAAGTTCTTTAAACAAATTCCAATATCGCCATCCTCGCGCTATCTCGTTTTCTCTGTCCCAATTTAATAACCCTGGTATATCCTCCGGCTCTCTCACGCATTTCCTCACCACGCTTAATAATTTTATCAACAATTGCGCTCGAAAAAAAACGCAGCATGAATCTTCGATTTGCGAGTGTCGGATCCTTGGCTCGGGTAATGAATTTCTCGACATACGGGCGGAGTTCTTTGGCTTTGGCTTCCGTTGTTTTCATTCGTCCCGCAATAAAAAATGAGGAGGCGAGACTTTTAAGTAACGCCCTCCTTTGATCCCGTTCTCTCCCAAATTTTCTCCCTTTTTTCAACTTCCTCATATTTTTTCATCGTTAGCGTTGGAAATTTTAGAATTCGTAATTAGCTTGGATTAAATCGAGGCTATTTTGATTTCAGACAATGGGAGGACAAATTTGCTCGGATCGTCCCGATCGCAATCGGGACGAAAATTTGTCCGACCCTTAGCGAGGCGGCCGCCGGAGCCGCCGAGTCGTGTCTGAAATCAAATTAGCCGAAGATTTATAATATTACGGCTTCAAAGTAATTCCAAAATTTCCAAGCGCTTTCTTTATTTCCTGCATCCCTTTATCCCCCATCCCTTCAAGTTCCCGAAGCGCCGATTCTTTTTTACGCGAAAGGCCTCCCACGGTCTTGATACCGGATTCTTTCAGAATATTCAAGGTGCGCCCGGATAACTTCAGATCATCCAGCTTCATTTTGGATGTATCCTCCTCGCCTCCGGCGGATTTTTCCGCCTCTTCGGATACGCCCCGCGCATATTCTTCGGAAGGTGCAATTTCTACCGAACTTGATTCCATTTCCTTGATTAGAACGGAAAATTGTTCAACCAATATACTGGCCGCCTGCAAAAATGCCTCACGCGGAGTAATCGAGCCATCAGTCTCAACGGTAAGGCGCAGACGATTATAATCGGTGCGATCTCCGACTCGCATATTCTCTACATCATAATTTACATAGCGAACCGGAGAAAATGCGGCATCTAAAGCGATCACGCCTATTTCAACTTTTTCCTTGGTGCGCTCCTCCACCGGAATGTAACCCATGCCCGCCTCCACAGTGGCCTCCATGCTCAAACCGGATTTTTTGGACGAAATAGTCGCTATATGCAAATCCGGATTGATTAATTCCACCTGTGACGGGAGTTTAAAGTCCTTGCCGATTACTTCCCGCTCGCCTTTAACCGAAAGAGAGATCATGACCGGTTCTTCCTGATATAAGCGAAAACGAAGCTGTTTCAAGTTTAGAATGATCTCCACCGCATCTTCCATAATTCCTTCTATAGTAGAAAATTCGTGGGAAACGCCTTCTATTTTTACGGACGTTATAGCCGCGCCACGCAAAGATGACAATAAAACGCGGCGCATACTGTTGCCGATGGTATGGCCGTAACCCGGATAAAGCCCCTCTATATCAAAAACAGCGCGATTTCCTTCTTCGCTAACGGCCTTCGGTGCTAAAGGAAGTGGAATACTCATATATGCTTCGCACGCAATGATGCAAATCTACAAATAAAATGCTAATCTACAAATTGCTAATCTTTAAATTCATTCGCAATTCGCCAAATTGGCATTAAATTCGCATCGGATTGGCATCACTGTCTAGTGTTTATCTCGAATAAAACTCTTTTATTTTTATAAGTTCGCCGGACGTTCCGGACATATCTGATTCGGCGGACCCGACAACCTTGCCCGCAACTTGATCCTTTTCCAAAGCGAGCCAAACGGGCGGAGTATACTTTTTCAAGCGATGTTCCAAATCGGCAAAATGAGAACTTTGCCGGGCGCCGGGATTTATGGAAACAACTTCACCGATTTTAACCTGATACGACGGCACACTGACACGCCGGCCATTCACCCTAATATGGCCGTGTGATACGGCTTGGCGCGCTGACCGGCGCGACCCGGTAAATCCCAAACGAAACACCACGTTATCAAGACGCCGCTCAAGTAATTGCAAAAATTTCGCGGCAAATGCGCCGCGCATTGATTCGGCTTTCTTAGCATACCGATTTAAATCACGATCGTCAAGACCGTACAGAAAACGAACCTTTTGTTTTCCCTGCAGATATTGTCCGAATTCCGAAGGAGCGCGACGGCGGGTTTTGCCGTGAATCCCCGGAGGACTCGGATGGCGAACTGCCGCGCACTTCGGCCCAGCGCAACGATCCCCTTTTAAAAAGAGTTTTTCGCCAAGACGCCTTTCTACTTTTTCTAATACCTTTGGCATTTGCTTCGCAAAAGAACTTAGATCTTAGTATTTAGAACTTAGTAAATACTTTAATTATAAATTCTAAGTTCTAGGTTCTAAGTTCTAAGTGCTTTATACTCTTCTTGGTTTCCTGGGTCTCGGCCCGTTATGCGGGATGGGGGTAATATCTTTGATGCGCGAAATGGCAAACCCCTGATTGGCAAGCGCACGAATCGCCGAATCACGCCCTGATCCAACCCCTTTTACAAAAACCATAAGCTCCTGAATACCGGCTTTACGCATTTTTTCAGCAAGGAATTCCGCGACTCGCGCTGCTGCAAACGGAGTGGCTTTCTTGGTTCCCGAAAATCCAACGGACCCGGCCGAAGACCACGCTATCACGCCGCCCTTTTCGTCGGTTATGGTAATAATGGTGTTATTATAAGTTGCCTGAATATAAGCGCAACCGCGCAGTATGCCACGCCGCGTTACCGAAATTCCGGCTGGCGGCTGGCTATCGGATTTTTTCGATTCGGATGACTCGGTAGATTTAGTTATGATACGCTTTTTACCCAATGTTGCTTCGCAACATAGAACTTAGCATTCAAGAACTTAGATCTTAGCAGATTTACTAAGTTCTAGGTTCTAAGTTCTAAGTGCTTTATTTTAAGTGGGGCTTGCTGCTGGTTTTCTTCCCGATCCCATGGTTTTACGCACATTGCCGCGGCGCGTCCTGGAATTTGTTTTGGTTCGCTGGCCTCTTACCGGGAGCCCGCGGATATGGCGCGCCCCGCGATAAGTTTGAATCTCCTTCAAGCGCTTGATATTTAACATGATATCGCGGCGCAAGTCACCCTCGATTTTATAATTTCGCTCAATAATCTCGCGAATGCGGTTTATCTCCGGCGGAGTCAGATCTTTTGCGGTTTTTTGCGGATCAACCTGGGACGAGCGCAGAATTTTACGCGCAGCCGGCAAACCAACCCCGTAAATATACGGGAGGGCAAATTCTATTTTTTTATTATCCGGAATGTTAATACCTACAATTCTCACAAATAGAACTTAGAACCCAGAACTTAGAACTTAGAAAATTTGCTAAGTTCTAAAATCTTAGTTCTTGATGCTGGCTCGTAAGAGCCTTATCCCTGCCTCTGCTTATGCTTCTTATTTACGCGGCATATAACAAACAGCCGACCTTTCCGTCGGACCGTCTTACACTTGGCGCATCTTGGTTTTACGGAAGCTTGTACCTTCATACATTTTTTAAAAAATAAGCGAGGAAATAATTTAAATTTCAGACAATGGGAGGACAAATTTGCTTGGATCATCCCGATCGCAATCGGGACGAAAATTTGTCCGACCCTTAGCGAGACCGCCGCCGGAGCGGTTGAGTCGTGTCTGAAATTGAAATTATTTCAAGCGATGTACTATCCTCCCCTTAGTCTCATCATAGGGCGTCATTTCCATCCGCACCCGGTCCCCGGGAAGAACTTTAATATAATTCAGGCGCATTTTTCCTGATAGGTGGGCCAAAATTTCCCGGCCGTCATCCAGCGTAACTTTAAAAAACGTGTTCGGTAAATTTTCATTGACTATACCCTCCTTATAATTTTTTTCTTTTTTCATACAGTATATAAAAACGTATAAACTATATTAACAAATAAATATTAGGAGGTCAAGCGGCAAACTATTGTCCCTCCACGATCAACTTTATTTTATCCGGATTACCGGGAGCGCTGGCCCGCCACGGCGGGAAAATTGATATACGGAATCCGGCGATATCGGCTCGGGACTTCATTATTTCGGCGATAGTCCCCTCTTTTTTAGCCAGAAAATCCTGTACAAGAGATTCCCGCGGAATGATAAATTCCGTTCGAACCTTTCCGTTTATTACGGCTTCAACCCGACCGGACTTCAAATCTCCGCTGCGAATCCTATAATTTAATTCTGCGGATTGATCCACCAATTTTTTGGAGGCATCATCTCCGATAACAATGAAACGCACCAAATCACGGACGTCGCGCTCGCGGAAAATAAGTACGCGCCCGCGGGCAGATGCTTCCACTACGAACTTCTCGGTCCGCATACGCGCCTGCGGCGAGACAACTTTCGTAATTTCTGTTTCGGAAAACTCCTCAACAGATTTAAATTCTGGTGGAATTTTCCGCTTCATCTCATCACGCAGTTCATCAAAAACGGTCTTGGTAACGGCTTTCTCAGCCGCCGAAAGATCTTCTTTCGAAATGACCCGCGCCTCTCCCTCAAACCCCCCGGAAAATCCGGCAGATGCCATAGCATAAAATCCATCATACTTCGGCCCCCCTTTAAAAGCAGGTATATTTAGACGGATCTCGCCATCCAAATTAGCCTCCGTACCCGCACTATCCGCCAGCAGTTCGGCCTCAATAAATTGCGGAACAATTGATCCATTCTCTATTTTAGCGCCCGGAATAATAACTGCCGAAGATAATCGATACAAAACTCCGGAATCGGTTAGAAATCTTGTATTGGCGATAAGCCCTTGGGGTGAGGAACTGAAACGATTATAAATTTTTACTTTTCCTCGGGCGCGTTCTTCCACAAGTTCCTTGCCGGTTGTTTCAAATTCCTTGGAAATATTCCGGGTGAATTCAAGCCGTTCGGCCGGAATAACTTTTTTTTCGGGCATAAGCTTGACTACTGACGCATCAAAAAGAGCCGTTACATCGCGAATATTTATCTGCTCCGCCCGCGGCGATATATGCACCGTAAGCCGCGCAAAAACCGTGGACAAAAGAATAAAAATAATTATTACCGCCCCCAATCCCGTTATTATCCCGCCCTTAATGCTCATTATCTTACGGGACTGGGAAATAAAATTGCTCGGCCGGGATTCTTCCGGTTCGGCGTTTCTGCGCGTAAAGAATTTTTTAGAAACCAAAATAGCGACACGCGCGAGCCAGCCGCGAATCACCTGCATTTTTCTCCAGCCGTCTTGATCTTCATCCGTAACAGTTATCTGATCAGGGGGCGGTTCAATGATCAAAATTTCTCCTTCGGGCGAGGAAACGGTTTCCATCCCTTCGGATGGATTCTCTTCCGGAGCAACCGAATTCTCCTCTTCTTCGGCCCTCTCCATATCTGCAGCGGGCATGCTTTTTCTACGCATAAAACGCTCCAGCGCTTCCGCTCCTTCTTGGATTTTTTCCTGCACGGCGGCGGGTATCAACTCGGTGGACGGCTCCACAAACGGATCCTCTACCGGAATTGATTCCAGCCGATTGGGTTTTGATTTTTTCCGAATTCCATCGGTGGGTACTTTTTTATACATTTTCGCAAAAATTAGTGATTTGATTCTTCCAACGCATAATGAATCAGCGACCCTATAGCAAATTCATCCGGACCCTGTAAAAAACCTTTCAGGGATGATCCATCGAACAAATCGGAGCCGCGCATCAATCGTACCGTAGCTGATTTCGCGTACGAAAAATCTTCCAGCCATCCGCCTTCGCGGAGATATGAGGCAATATCCTCCAGGTTTGAGCCGCCTCCGAAAAGCAGGACCTCGGGCGGCAGGGGTCCGAGGCGATAAAACGCATCCAGCGATTCCAAAAACTTTTTTTTCCAAAAATCTGCTTCCTGCCCTATGAATGAGCGGATCATTTTTTTTCGCTCCTCGCTGATTTGATCGCTGGCATACTGGCGCTTCAAATCCTCGGCCTCATCAAAGGAAATCCCGGCTACCCGCGCAATTCCGCGTACAAAATTCCTGCCGCCAACCTCGATTGAAGCGATTTCGCCGATCACGGATTCTTGAATCTCGGCCAAAACCGTCATTTCCCCGCCAATATCAATCAGCATGACATCGCGATATCCCAAAACCCGCGTAGCGGCATGCTGATGCGCAAAAGATATGGGGATAAACTCAATCGGCATGCCCCCGAAACTTTTCTTTAAATTAAGCAGACCCTCGCCCACGTCTTCAGCGCAAGTGAGAATCAAGGCGCGAAAACTTATGGCACTGCCCGGATACAATGCTATTTTTTTAAATATCTCGCCTGACGCGCCGTTTTTTCCAAGACCCGCCGAAATCCAATTTCCGGTTTTAAAATATGCAACCGTATATCCATTGACCAAGGCCTCAATGGGATAGGCGAAAATAAAACGTCCGGCCGATATATGCGAATCGGCGATACTTTTGAATAAACGGCCAAGTGCCTCGGCCGATACCTCTTCCGCCGACAGCGTACCCGCATTCCAGACCTCAAACGTATGCGCGGCCAGAGATGTCCCGAACGCGATCACCAATTTCTCCGGAATGCGCCCAAGTTCCTTTACCACTACGAAAAGTATCTCCCGGAGCTTATGCACCATTCGAATCGGCTCAAATGCCGGAGGCAGCTTCATGATTATTTTTTTCAAAACCTTGGGATTTTTTTTATCCCGCGTCTTCTCGAAAATAACGGCTTTTACCGCATGGGATCCGACGTCTATAGCTGCGTATAAGGGCGCTTTTCTGTTTTTAAATAAAGAAAACATGGCTTATTTCTATTATATAGTAAGGCGGGTAAACAAAAAAGCAGGGCTATCCCCTCTTATGCGACTTGACAATAAATATACGAAGAGTATACTTAAAAATGGTTCTTGAAGTGTCATCGTTACCCTATCCACACGACGTGTGGAGGCCAAAGAAAGGAGGAACCATGACGTGAAGACCAAAAACGCGTTTAATTTGAATGCGTTAACCTAGGTCGTCGGCGCCGGCGTAGAAATACGCCTAGCCAAGTTGAACCCCCGCGAGCCTCGTGCTCCCGGGGGTTCTACACTTTTTATTATTTATGTATTCGTGATTCGTTCAAATTCGTTAAGTAATTCGTTTATTATTCGTACACTTACGCTTTCAAAAACTTCTTTAATCTATTCACCGCAATCCGGCGCATGCTGATCTTATTTTTCTCCTCCATTCCCATTTCGGCAAATGTTTTATCATGACCATCGGGCCTAAAAATCCGGTCCCACTCAAAACGTTTCTCCCCGCGCGGAGAAATAATCTGTCCTTTTACGATTCCTTCAAAAAATCTAATTTCTCCACTGCCACTCATATATCCAATAACGGTCTTCGCTTCTGCTTTCGTATTTTCCAATTTCTCTGCCAAGCCCGCTAAACCCCCGACGCCGATAGTTTTCAAAAACCATTTTATCAGAGGTCCGGGCAGACCATTCAAACATTCCAAATAAAGCGAGGTGTCCTCTACCATAAACTCGCCTTTGGCGTGCTTTTGCGCGCTTTCTAATTTTTGCCGGATGATTTCATGGGCGTCAATTTCCTGAATTTCCGGCAGATCAATTTTCATCCGCTCGATTTCGGGCAAAATCGCTTTTATTTCCTCAAATTTATCCTTGTTCCCGGTGATGAAATGAATCATTGGCTTTATATTAAATGGCCGTTCTTTTATAAATTTAAACGGGCGCAATAGGCAAAACTTAGAAAATATCGATCCAGGTCATCCAGCGAACTTTGATATTCTTTGCCGCCGGATAACGCATCCAAAAATACTTCTCGTGTCCGCGCTATTTCTCGCAGCCGGCCGCGCCAGCGCGGATCAGCCAGGGTCAGATCAAAAAGCTCAAGCGCCCTTAACACCGCATTTTCAAAAATACCCTGATCCTTATTCTGCCAATTCCGGGCACGGCTTATTTCACTGCCTATATTTGCCAATTGCTCAATTAAAGAGAGTTTATGCCATGCTCCGCGCGCTAAATTTTTATGTACTAAGGGCATGGCATCAAGAAACTAACTTTTTAACTATTGTTTTTATCTTCTCCTGAATATCCGGATTCTCCACCCCTCGCGAACGATTTCCCTGGGACGGCCGGACATTTATCATGGAATTAAATTCAATCCGATCCTTGGCGGTTTTATTCGGATACAAATTTATGCCCCACAAATTTTCTTGCCGGGAGCCATCTTCTAAAAGCAGGGCTTCTTCATCAGCATGAAGTTCACCGCCGACTGCCATTATCCCTTTTTTTATGTCCACCACAGCTTTCACAAAATCGCCGAATTGATTTTGGGCAATTTCCGAAAGCTCGGATTTAAATATTTTGTTTTTAATGATTTTTATAGACATACGTATACTCTAACACCATTTAATCACTATGACACTTCATACACTTTTCCCACTACTCGAAATGCCACAGGAATTATTTACAATAATCACTCGTCCTGATATTCTGAATCTGCGGTGGGGGTGGCGTAGTGCGAGTTCAGGATTATCACCCATGATCTCCGGGGTGCAATTCCCCGCACCTCCACCGCTTCAAGGATATCCACAGGCCCCGCTATTGACAGAATATTATGATCTGCTACAATACAATTAGGTGATAATCCTGTATCTCGTATTACGTTGAGATCAGGCAGAAGTCTCGCATTCGCGGGGCTTTTGTTTCTTTCTGAATACGCCAGACGGGTGGCGTATTCAGACTTCGCTACCTACTTCGTTAAAACTTCGGAGGTCAAGAAAGCTACGAAAGGATTGCGCGTTGTCACTGTCCGTGACAACGCTTATATTTTATTCCACAACCGCACGGATTCTACGAACTTCCGCCCCCACTGCTTCTTCTTTAGCAATTCTAAATTTACCGATCTCGCCGGTATGCATTACATGCGGACCTCCGCAAAATTCTTTGCTCCAAGCATTTTCCAAATCTTTCCCGATAAAATAAACATTCACCGGATCCGGATATTTTTCTTTGAAAAAATAAAGCGCGCCGGTTTTTTCCGCTTCCGACTTCGGAAGCACTTTTTTTTGCATAGGCAAATCCTCTTTTATTTTTTGATTAACCAAATCCTCCACCTGCTTTATCTCCTCGGAAGTCAGTTTTCGCTGAAACGTGAAATCAAACCGCGTGCGCTCCACGGTAATGTCCGATCCGGCCTGATGCACGTCCGGCCCTAAAACCTCCCGCAAGGCCTGCTGGAGCATATGGGTTGCGGTATGGAGCCGCGTTACGATTTTTAATTCATTTTCATCCGCGGCTTTAAGTTCCCCGGTGTCCAGCAATAATCCATGCCCCCCGAATTTTTTTTCGGTGCCCCGACGCGAAATCTCTTGGTGTTTTTTAGCTTTCTCCAGGACACCCGCCTCAAAGCGAGTAAGATCATAGTTGGCTTGTTCAAATAACTCTTTACTCACTTCGGTAGGAAAACCGGAATCTTGAAAAAGATCAAATGCGAATAAACCCGCCTGAAAACCAGATAATGCCCTTTCCTTATTTATATTAGGAGAATCTTTTTTCAATAACTCTTGATCTAAAGCAATGTGATGATTTATTTGTATCAAACCGTGAGGTAATAATTTCCTAAATTTTTTTCGCTCATTTTCAAATTCTATCCGAATATTTTCACTTTCCTTTACAAGTTGGCTATAAAATTTCCCATAATTAGAAATGGTTTCACCCATAATTGAGATGAAAAATTCCGGAGAAATTTTATATTTATATTCATAAACTAAGGCTCGTCGCATAAGACGACGCAAAATATATCCTGCTTCTTTATTCAAAGGACGCACACCATCGGCTATTAAAAAAACGGCTCCGCGCAGATGATCCGCGATAATCCTTTTTTCGCGTTCAGGCAATTCGGATGGCAACAGTTCGAAAAAAGGCACAAACAAATCCGTCTCAAAGATATTTTTCTTGTTCTGCGCAATCATCGCGAGGCGTTCCAATCCCATGCCGGTATCCACGCCCGGAGTTTTCAATCGCTCAAGCGATTTTCCGGACGAACCGGACAAAAGTTCCTCTCGCGAGCCGGGAAAATAAAATTCGTTAAAAACAATATTCCAAATTTCCGCTTTTCCGCCTGCCGCATTTTCGCAATAAATTTCGGTGGTGGGGCCGCATGGTCCGGCTGATCCGGTCGGTCCCCAGAACACATCCTCAATCCCCTGCTCCCTCACATCCGAAACACCAAGTTTTTTCCAAATAGCGCGGGATTCTTCGTCTTTGGCAACACCATGCGATCCCTCAAATACAGTTACAAAAGAGATCGGAATTCTTAATTCCTTGGTGATAAAATCAAACGCAAATGTAATCGCTTCTTTTTTAAAATATCCGCCAAACGAAAAATTGCCCAACATTTCAAAAAATGTAAGATGGGAATCGTCTCCCACCTCGTCAATGTCCGAAGTACGAAACGATTTTTGCACGGATACCACATTTTTTCCAATCGGTTTTCCAAGGGACGGATGTATAGTTTTTTCCGGATCAAGCTCCGAATAATATGGCTTGAATTGCTGCATGCCGGCGGTTGTTAAAAGAACTGACGGGTCATCGGGAATCAGGGAGGACGACGGCACAACTGTATGTCCGTTTTTCTCAAAAAAATCCAGGAATTTTTGACGTAATTCATCTGCATTCATAGTCCACACTATATCATAAAATCGGGGATAAAAAAAGACGGCTGCATTATACAACCGCCGCATTTGGTGGTTTTTCATATACTTCAAAAACCGTAAGATCGCGCAGCTTACGCCCTCTTCTTTTCCGGCTCACCTGGATTTCTACCGGACACCGATTCCGCTCTTTCCAACGATTCAGACCCTCCCGAACATAATCCGCATCAAATCCGAGATGATCGCAAACGCCCTCAAACGAAAACAGGTCATTTGCGTCTTTTTCCTGAATCCAGGTATCGGCGTCTAAAAAAAGTGTGCGGCCTCTCCGGCTGGAAAAACTAATATATTTCTGAAAACAATGCACTGCGTCTTCCAACACCGCAAACAAAAGCTGTTTTTCCGGATCAAGCTGCATTTTTCTTTTAAGCGAATCCCAATACTCATGGGACACAAGAGTGTCCTTTTCAAAGAGCTTACCGAGGTCCAAATTCTCGCCAGCTTCCAAAACCACCATGCGATTTTTCCCCCACTCGTGCTTCACCTTTTTCGTCTCCACCTTTACCTTTGATCTGCGCATTTTTATCTCCCCAGATTGGAAATTTACTGAAATTAGCTTACCATAATCTACTATAAAATACAAGGGCGTCTCGAGGACAATTAAAAAAGACCGAACTGTCGGTCTTAAATTTACCAAAAATCTTCTTCGCGAATTCCTTCTTTTTGCATGAAATCTTTGATTTTCTGGATGCCTTTGTCCTCAAGCTGTCTGATGCGCTCACGGGTCATTCCGAATTTTTTACCCAGCTCCTCAAGTGTCCACTGCTCCTGCTTGCCCCTAAACGAGAAACCAAACCGCAAACGCACAATTATTTCTTCACGCGGCGGAAGACGTGAAATAAAGCGGTCCAGTTTTTGCCTCCTGTTTGCGCAATCTGCGGAATCATGCGGGCGATCAATTTTGTCGTCAGCCAGAAAATCCCCTAGCGTATCTTCGCCCGAATCTCCTATGGCCACATCCAGACTTAACGGCTCGCCGACGATATTCATATTTTTCTGAACTTCCCAAACGGGCCATCCGAGTAATCTTGCTATATCTTTCAAGGTCGGCTCATGTTGATATCCGTAGCGCCGTTTAAGTTTCTCTATGGCTTTAAAAACTTTCCGCATGCCTTCCCGCCTATGTATGGGAATGCGGATGGTGCTTCCGGTATCGTAAATCGCACGATCAACGGACTGGCGAATCCACCAGGTAGCATAGGTGGAAAAACGAAACCCCTTTTGATATTCAAACCTGTCCACGGCTTTCAAAAGTCCCGTATTTCCCTCCTGAATCCTATCCAGAAACGACAATCTTCCGTGCTTGTATTTCTTGGCAATACTTATTACCAGCCGGACATTGGGTTCGGCCAACATATTTCTACGCAAAACCATGGCCTTATAGGCCCTGTCAAAAGCCGCTTTATCCACGGGAAGGCGTACCGCCCAATTTTCGAACTCAAACATATCCGGATTTATTCCGCACTGCCCGAATAATTTTGCCGCAGTACGCAAATTTTCATAAACGCTTTTTTGCGCGCCCGGATATGGTTCGCCTGATTCCAGAAGAATAATTTCATCATGAATGGAACGAAAAGCATCAAGGATGGGGGCGTATTTTTTCTCCGGTTTGTCGAGTTCCTCTTCCTCCTCTGTTTCAATGCCATCCTCGTCTTGAACCGCGCTTTGGACATAAATACTTTCAATTCGCCCAATCACCCATTCGCGAAATTCCGCAAATTCCAGAAAGATCTGCAGCAGGCGCTCTTTTTCTTCTTCATACTGCATAAACCCTTGCAGTTCTTCGTCCCTTTTCAGAAGCGGAATTTTTCTGGTCTCGGTAAGATATCGCATTAAAATATAGGACTCAACATCGGACTTCTTGCTCGGAACCGCACTGCCTGGAAGATCATTTTCTTCCGGCTCAACCTCTGCATCATCTTCAAAGTCAATTTCGCCGCCCGGCAATATATCATCATCTCGTATGCGTAACGGCCCGCGGTCAAAAACATCAACACTCGCTTTCCGTATATTTGTTTTAACATCCAAGAGTTTGAATGGATACGCCGCACCAATAAGCAAATCAGCAAGAACGCCGGGTGCGTCATCCCAAGAAAGTACTTTTACAGGAAGATAGGACAAATATTCTCTTGTAATAAATCCGTCCTGTACGGCAAGACGGATTAGTTCTTGAACTGATGGCTCCCGGATAAGTGATCTGATTCTCATACTGATTGTCTCGCACGCCGCATTTTTACAACGGGTTGGCTGGATGAATTTTGCGCACGCAACTTCTGCAATGCGTCAACAAGATTCTGCCGGAGCTCCATGGCATGCCTAGATAACGCCAGCGCACCGGACGCATCCGAACGCAACTTGCTAACCGCATCTTCGGCCGCCTGAAGACGTTCTTCTCTTACTTTTTCAAGTTTTGCAAGTTCCAGAACCACCTGACCAACAAGCTCTAAGGTTGAAACATCCTCAGAATCGGTCTGCTCTGATGCTCGCGTCTTCTTTTGTACCCGTATAGAATTAAACTCGGCCGCAAGCACTTCAGGCAAAATAGTTTTCGCGGTAATACGAAAACCATGCGCATTACCTTCTTCTTTTTCTATTTCTATGCGCTCAATTGCTCCGCACTGCAAAAGAAAATCAACAGCCCGCCTAAGCCCGGGAATCTGGTAAAGATGTTTATAATTCCGGTCTGACTTTCCCGCAAACTCCGTTACCCTGGTTACAAAACTGGACGGAGAAATAAAAGGAAGGCCCTCCCCCTTAGCTTTCTGAAAGACGTCATACGCAAATTTCAACCACTCTCCGCGCTTTACGTTAGTGCTTTTCTTCTCTTCCATGACTTTATCCTCTGTATATAAATTAAAGTACTGGACGCAATGTAGCATAAGCCGATTTAAGAGTCAACCCCGTCGTTAGAGATTTAGTACAAGATAAAACTTTGAATAATATCTGTTCCGCAATCAAATGTATCCACGCCAGCATTATTTTATTCCGCATCTCTAACGGGGTAAATAATTCCGCCCCCCAACATTTCATCTCCCTGATAAAATACCACTGACTGGCCGGGAGTTACGGCGCGTTGTACCGCATCAAAAATAACTTTGACGCGGCAAGCATTTAGCATATAGAACTTAGAACTTAGTTTTCTTTCTAAGTTCTTAGTTCTAAGTTCTTTATTTGCTTCAACGCGACAGCGTTGTAACGGCTGGCGATACCTAATTCGCGCCTCGCATTTTAAAGGTAATTTTGGCTCTTTCCCGAAAATCCAATTTACATTTGTGGCGATAAGTTCTTTCTTGAATAATTTCTCGTCATAAGGCCCCTCTCCGACAATAAGCGTGTCGGTTTTAAAATCCTTAGCCACGACATAATATGGAATCCCGCCCGCCCCTTTGGGGCGAGGCTCGCCCCGCTCTGCGGGGCGGCCCCCAATCCCCATCCCATGTCGCTGTCCAATGGTATAAAACGAAAGCCCCTCATGCTCCCCCACTTTTTTGCCGCTGGTTGTCACAACCGGTCCGCGCGATTCTGGAATCCGCTTTTTTAAAAATTCTTTCATGTCAAATTCCCCGATAAAACACACTCCTTGCGAATCCGGCTTTTCCGCAACCGGCAAACCGAATTTTCGCGCCATTTCCCGTACCGCGGGCTTAGTGTATTCCCCGATCGGAAAAAGACAATGTTTTAATTGGTCTTGCGCAAGAGTCCAAAGGAAATAGGACTGGTCCTTGGCGGCATCGGCCGCAGAACTTAGAATATAGGACTTAGAACTTAGCATCAGATTTTTCTTAGTTCTAAGTTCTAAGCTCTTAGTTCTTGCGCTTAAGCGCACATAGTGTCCGGTCGCTATAAAATCCGCCCCCTCTTTCAGAGCACGTTTAAGAAACAGCCCGAACTTAATATGACGGTTACACATCACATCCGGGTTAGGAATTCTGCCTGTTGCGTATTCCTGCACCATATAATCCACCACCCATTTCTTATACTCTTGGGTAAAATCCCAGGTCTCAAAAGGAATACCCAGATGCGCCGCCACCCGCGCCGCATCCAAACGATCTTCTTGGGAGGTGCAGGGAATATCCGGGTCAGACCACATTTTCATATGAATTCCGCGCACTTCAAATCCACGCTTTTTAAGAAGCATTGCGGCGACCGATGAGTCCACTCCTCCGGACATCGCTACGAATACATTTTTTCTTTCTTGACTTTTCATATCTTTCGTAGTATATTGTATTTTAGTTGCCTTTACAAGAAGGAAAGCATGAATATCAACAATAATAATGATGAAATCCGAAAACGGCTCATTGCCTACGGAATACTCGGCCAAATTCTCCAAGAAGGACGCCAGCAGGATGAAAAATTTGCGCTCTACGCCCTCGGTAATATGGTTGAAACAGGTAAAAATCAATGGGTCGAATTCGCCAGAGAGGAAGGTAAATCTCCCGCCGAAGTGGATTCCGGCATTCTGCATTTTCTCGGGCAATTAGCAGAAGATGACGAATTCTATCTCAATCCATTATTCATTATGTCACTCCGGATTGCTCTAATAAACTTGCACGCAAGATACGGCGTCGGACATGCGCTGGACCATGTGCACGAGCGCCTGCGGGCCATATTCCCAAAAATGCTGGCGCAGGAGATCTATGAATATTTTCGGGATCTCCTACGGCGCGAGGCGGAATCAAATCAAGAACTTTATCCCGACGAAGAAGCCGTGGAAAAATTCCAGAATGAACGCCGAAAATTTATGGAGGCATGTATCAATTCCCCGGAATACTATAAAAAGTCCTTGAAAAAAAACAACGAAGCGCGTATAAACATGCGCCCCGCTGGGACAAGCACGGAAATAATCCCCTGTCCCGCATGCCATCAAGAAAAAAGGGTCGATGCCGCAACCAAACGCTTCCACTGCAAAAAATGCGGATTTGACCGGCCTTATCCTTTTGGTACTTAGAACCATCCACCAAATCGGTGGATATTTTATTTGCACCATAATACCGCGCATGATACGCTTTCAAAAGCTCCGATACAAAATGAAGCATTCCTATGCGCACCTCAAAAAAATGCGGATGTAAAACTCCGGCGTTAGATAGATACCTGGAAAAGTTGCCGATAACCCCTAAAAATCTGTCCGGGAAAATAGTTCTGGAGTTAGGCGCCGTAAACTTGGGAGCCGACGGAATGTATTTTGCCGAGGAAGCTACAATACACTGCCGGACTAAAGTATTTTGCGTTGATAAAAATTTTAACGGCGTCGTTTCACACTACGCCGACTTGACGGAAATGGTCCGCTCGCATAATACATCAATTCCGAGACTTGATGCGTTAAAAATTTGTCTTAAACGGTCGGTTTGGGCGCTTGCACAGGAACTTCCGTTCCGCGACAACATATTTGATATCTTAATCTCACATTTTGCAATTCCCATGGTTCTTGATTCACTTCAGGATATTGTTAATTCTCTGCGAAATGCGATCCGCGTCTTAAAACCAGGCGGCGCCGCATATTTATATCCACTGATTCCACTTCGACATTCTCCGTACTGCGAAATAGATCAAAAACGCGTTTACCGCGCCCTGCAAATGCTTACCCGCGAAAAAGGTATCAAAATCACGCTTTTACCATGCCGGGAAGATGATCCGATAGGAAGCGGCCTGAAAATTCCCACCCAACTTTTAATAATCCAAAAAACTAGATAACCGCATCATGCGGTTTTTTATTTACTTGCACTATAACGCCGCACATGATACACTTTTAAAGGTTCTAAAAAATGGGGAAATCTTATGCTCTCAGCCCAAATAGATTATCTTACAAAAGAACAACCACTGGTAACGCTTGAGGCGATGGATGAAGAAGGCGCAAAAAATCTTGCCGGATTCTGCGTGTGGACCATGCAGCAGGGAAAGAAAAAAGTGGGCCCACAACACACTTGCTTCGTGACCGTGGAAATACAAATTACTTGCGAGCCGCTAGAAAATTTCGGGGACAAAAACAAAGTAATACATAAGGTTTTCCTTACCAAACTTGAATAAAAGGATGCTTGACATCCTTTTTTAATTTGCTGGATTAAAAAAGTTCCACATTAAATGGAACTTAAACGCTATTCTTTGCGGAAAAATTGCGAGGCAAAAAGATCCTTTTTGATCACCTTGCCATTCAACTCAAAGTCACTAAATGACTCCTGGGTCAGAATTAAGCCGAATTTTCCGGCAAGCGCTTTTATTTCATCCGGATCCGGCTGGGAGAAATATTTTATCTCGCCGGTTCTGGAAACTCTTAAGTTATCGTACTTTCCACCGCGCCCGTTGGTGTAGCTGGCAAAGAAGATTCCTCCGGATTTCAAAGCCTGGGATACCGAATTCATTGCGGTCTCCAGCAAACCATACGGCGTATGTGTGAACAAAGAAGTACATGACCAGATGCCGTCAAAACCTTGTAACATTCCGCCCACAAAGGCATGCATATCCGCGTAAAGAAAAAACGGATATACTTCAAAAGGATCTAAAAGGAGTAAATCTTCAAGCGCCAACCGCCTCTTATTTGCCCGTTCCAGCATGCCTTCGGACACATCAATTCCGACAACCTTAAAGACCTTTTTCGGAACAGCATACTTTTCGCGCGTGGTTTTTCCATCACGCTCCCGGCCCATCCAATCCAGGCGGAAATTTTGATCGGCTACCGACATAAAAAGTGTATCCCGGCCGGGTCCGCATCCCACATCCAACACGCCCGCGCCGTTGGGCAGCATATCCATGAAAGGCGCCAATTCGTCAATGATATCCCGATTGTGCTTGGTTTTCAGGTATTCATCAACGGTCTTGGTGTAAACCGCGGCCATATGATGGCATATTTCATGCGGCTGCGATTCAAGTTGCCGCATAACGTCAGGCGTGATGGTATCCAAAACCGCCTGTTTAGCTTCAATTGTTTCGGCACTTTCCATATCCGCGGAAAGCGGATGCTCTTGCACTAATTTTTCCAATAGGCTCATTTTATGCTCCTTACTTCCAAATAAAAGTACCGTTTGGAGCTTAGCATGGATACATTTTTTTGTAAATACAACCAACCAAGAGTATAATATTAGGCATGCGAACCACATGGAGAAATAAAACAATTGCCGAGAGTAATAATACGATAATAGTGGAAAATAATCACTATTTTCCCCCGGAGTCGGTTAAGATGGAATATCTGCAAAAAAGCGGCAGAACCTACAAGTGCCATTGGAAAGGAGTGGCGGATTATTATAACGTCGTGGTTGATGGTGAGATTAACGAGGATGCCGCCTGGGTCTATCCGGAACCGACGGAAGCGGCCAAACAAATCAAAGGACGATTCGCATTCTGGCGCGGAGTTGAAATTGCTCCATAGATGGCAATCAAAATCTCCGGCATATGCCGGAGATTTTGATTTGAAATATTTCTTTTGGATTAAAGCACGGCTTCCTTGGCCGCCTTTGCCACCCGGAATTTTACTACGGTCTTGGCCGGAATCTTAATAGATGCGCCGGTTGCCGGATTGCGGCCCATCCGCTCTTTCCGATGGACCTTAACAAACTTTCCTAATCCATGGATCGGAAATTCGCCGCTGGACTTTACCTGCTTGTAAGCCAGTTCAATCATATTTTCTATAACGGATGCGACCTCTTTTCTCTTAAGTCCTGTTTTTTCCGCAAGGGCATTCAGGACCTCGGACTTCGACATTTTTGCCATATATTTAAATTGGTTTATCCAGTATCTTGCGTATGTTTAGCGTTTTGTTTTGAGCCGGTTTGACGGTACATTTTCCCATCGCGAAACAGACGCAAAACCTTACGCAAAACTTGCGCAGAATGATACTCTTACACCATAAAAATTATTAAATTTTTAACCCGCCGATCGACCGCCGGGGTAATGAAAAGAAAAAGCTCCGTGGCTTATTTCTTTCCTAATATTTTAAACATTTTCGTGCCGCAGACAGCGCAGGTACCGGTCAGGGCGCGGCGCTCGCCGCCCTTGCCCGGCATTGAAACCTCTTTGCCGTCTTTCATGTCGCGCTTTTCGCGGCACTTAACGCAATAAGCTGTATCTGCCATATTCAACTAAATTAGCTTAAAAATTAATAAAAATCAACCAACAGGTTATGCACACCCAGTATATCCTTCCACCTTGATCCAATTTTAACCGAACCGCGTTTTTTAAGTTGCAATATTACTAATTTTCATCTACACTATTTATTGTGGCTTTCAAGCGCGCATAGCTCAGCTGGCCCTCCCACCTTTTTACGGGTGTATAGCTCAGAGCGCGTCACTGATAATGACGAGGTCCTAGGTTCGATCCCTAGTGCGCGCAATCGCATATTTTGGTACGGGGCAAGTAATGACGAGGTCCTAGGTTCAATCCCTAGTACACCCAAATCATGAAAGGTGGGAGGGTGAATAGAGCGCGTAACTGATAATTACTAGGCCGATGGTTTAATTCCATCCGTGCCCATATAATTCAGTTAGTGGGGGACAAGCTGATAATGACGAGGTCATAGGCCTGCCCCGTCACTCAATTTCAACTTTATCGTGTTGCCCCGAATGAGCGGGCGAGATCAACACCAAAACGAAAAGTATAATTTCCTTTTGCCGAATGATGAAGTAGCAACAGTCGAAATTGTAGTGCGGGGTTCAATCCCTGGCACACCCATTAATATAATAAAACACCCCGCATTATGCGGGGTGTTTTACATATATTTTTCAGAATTTACGGACTTGTAGAAGTGGCGCCCACGCTCTGTAAAAGTTTATTCAAACGATCCATAAGTTCCTGAATTTTCTTTTTCAACTCCTCAATCCGTGCGGTGTTAGCTTCCGAGACCAACGAGCGATCGCGCACGAGACGCGACATAATATGTCCCTCATGTCCGGATTCGGTCATCATGGATCCCGACACATCGACTTTATGGCCAACCGCGAGTGATCCGAATGAAACCTCTTTTCCGGCTCCGACAAATTTAGTATCGGAATTTGTCATAACCAGCCACTCTTTGCCCCAAAGCTTAACCGTAAAGGTAGCGCCGGAAGATGCGATTGATACAATTTCGCCGTGGGTGATGCGCGCCTGTCCCGCAGGGTTGATTAAAACACTTGTACCGGAACGACCCTCTTTCAAATCATGATCCGAAACCTTGTCTTTTACTTCAAGCAGGCGATTCAGATGCTTTTCAACGCTTTCCACCGCTTTTTCTATTTTGTGGCCTATACCATTATCATCATCTCCGTCGTCTTTTGCACTCGCCATAAAAACTCCGCCTATAATAAATAGGCAAGATATCGCCGCAATAATTGCTAATTTTTTATTCATAGGTACATTTATCAATTTAAACTAATAAAGGGCCTTCGACCTTTCAACTCTTACATCGTATAAAATAAATACGCAGTAATCAATTACTGCGCAAATACTTATTTATGATCTCCCAGTACTCCGTAATGTTCCAGCCAATACCGGGTTTCATTAACACTATGGAAAAAAATTCCCGTCCCGCCAGCTTTGCAGAATCCCTCAACGTTTGAATCCCTGTCATCAATCAAAAAAGAAGACACGGGGCCTGATTTGGAAAATTCGAATACCTTCTTAAATGCGTCCGGCGACCTGCTCTTACGAACCCCGATCCGATATGAGAAAAATCTCATACGGGGCTTGATGTGCCGGAAAAATTGCTGATAATTTCTAATGACATAACGCGCATGGATTGAATTGATATTCGAAATTATGCCCTGACATACCCCGGATTGCGCCAAGTCCGCCATCAAAACCAGAAGTTCTGCTTCATGTTCCATGGGAACAATCCCGGTATTGAAATTCCGGTAAAAAGCACGGAGCGGCGGCGAAAGTCCAAACTGTTTGATAAAACATTCATAAATTTTTCGGCCGTCAAAATCCGGCTCGCCCTCCATCCGATGCCATAACGCTGGATCTCCATCCAAAAAGAACTTAGCAACTGCCAGCGCATCAATCCGAAATAAATCCGCCAAATTGGCAAGGAATTCATCGGCAACAAACCTATTCAGCACCCCTCCCATATCCCAAAACACCCGCTTTTTTTCTTGCATAACACACACCGCTATTTTTCAAAGAACATACGGATGTTATAGCATAATTTATGTTCACATGCTACAATAATTTAAGTCCTTAAAAGGAACTAAAAAATGCAGACCGTGATTTCGCTGATACCTTTAGTTGTCCTCGCCGCCATCATTATTTTGTGCATCAAAGAAACAGATTGGTGGCGTCGTTTAATCTCCAGAAGATTCGATGGCGAATTGCGCCAAGAACGTAAACGCGTCAAGCAGCTTAGGAATCTTTTAAGCGCTTATCGCAAAAAACAATAGCACCGACTTCCATCGGTGTTTTTTAAAATGAAAAAAAATCCCCGTTGTAAAGCGGGGCGTTAATGTCTTTTGCGATGTCCGCTCCGCGATAGCGGAACAGCTATTCCCTCCCGCCGCAATGCCTCAAAAATTCCGCAGTATCCGACTTTACTTGCCGGTTGAACGCAAACCGCCCGAAATCCGAAATCCAACGCTCCCGTAATATTTTCTTCCCGATCATCCAAAAAAAGACAATTGGAGCGTTTAAGTTCGCAATGAAGCGAACCGTTTTTCCGTGTCTCGTATGCGTCATAGGCGCGCCGAAATGCATGCTCATAAATTTTTAGGTCCGGCTTCATTAATTTTTCACGAAATGAAAGCAGATGAAAATCCATAATGCCGCGTTTATCGGAAATAATGGGAAATACATGCTCTATATATGACCACTGCAAAAGATTCATATTGGAGACAATTCCCTGAATGTATGATTTTCTTAAAAAACGGAGGAGCGATTCGGTTCCTTTCGGCATCCGGTGGCAATGATAAAACATATCCATAATAAGTCCCGAAGGAACCGTGTGATCAATCCCAAGTAAATCCCGCACCGCAACAATAAATTCCTCGGTTTCGATCTCGCCGGCATCAAAACTGTATATGAGCGAACACTTATTAGAATAATCCCCGCCGAAAATATGTAAAACCTCTTCCGGACTTTTTCCTGAAATACGGGCAAGTTTAGCCATAACTTCTTGAAAATCATAAGCCAGAATTGTTTCGGCCACGTCCCAAATCAAACACTTAATCATAACGCAAAACCAGATTGGGAAAGAACAGAATCACTATACGCCCGCAGAATCTAAAAAGCAAACAACTAACCAACTTGATCATTTTCTTAATTACGCTATACTCTTAACAGTACCAACGAAAAAGGGGATCAAATGAAACTTTTGGTTGGCTTGGCGTGGATCAGCTCTCTCACGTTTTCCTGGGGAATCGGTCACAGCATGGCAGCCGGAGGACCTACTGGGCCTTCCCAAGCGGCAATACTATACGGTTTCATAGGCATGCTAACATTCGGCATAACGGCTGTTTTGAAATATGCAGATAAGAACTCTCTGCACGGATCTAACCAAAACGAGTGATGATTTAATTCATTTAAGTCAGTATCCGGGTTTCTCATCCGGATTTTTTTTATTTTCTTGATAGATACCCACGGGCAAGCCCGTGGAACTCTGCGATAATATTGGAAAAACAAAAAAGCGCGGGATGCGCTTCCTTGAGAAAAATCCTAAACGAGTCCAAAACGGTTTCGGCTATTGTAATTTCAGACAATGGAAAGACAAAATTAGGCCGCGAATGCGGCTACAATAAGGAAACCTCAAAACGAGGTAATACGCGATTCTGCGAAATGGTGTAGGCACGGCAACAAATAAATGAGCGAGGCAATAAGGGAAACCGCGAGCGCACGTAGCGGAGGGCTCCCATTGCCGAGCGAATATTATTTGTCCGCGCCGTAACTCTTGAGCAGAGCGCGTATTACCGAATAAATAAACCTTCCAGCTGTTCCCGCCCCTTGCGGGGCGAGGCTCGCCCAATAAAACTGGGCGGCCGACATGATCCGTTAGCGACGGATCCGCACGATCTCCATTTGAAAGTTAGAGATCAACACTTATTCCCGCAAAAAATTGCGGTATCAACCTAAGGTAGTGAGCAAATGCGAGAGAAAACCGCATTCTTGTTAGAACGGAGGGCCTTCTCCAAGCGTATCCGGTTTTATCCGGATTTCTTGATGCTTTGCTCGAATATAACCCTAAAAAGATTGTTCCATCCCCAGCTTCCGCTAGGGATGCCTTGTTACGACTTCGTCCCTGTCACCGAGTTTAGATTGAACTGTCTTGCGACAGCCTTCACCTACTCCCGGCTTCCTTGACGTGACGGATTGGGATAATTGAGTCTATTTCCCGTTTCCAGTCCGATTCTTTAATCGAACCCTCGACTTTCTATATCGAGACCGAACGTACGGGTTTCCCGTATTCGGCGAGCCCATATATTGATGCATCTTCTTTTTCCATTGTTGAATCTTTCGCAATCCATTTTCGGTTTGATGTTCTTTATTCAGTACCGCTTTAACGATCTTCTTGAATAATTCAAAATCTTTAATTCGCTTGCTTTGAAGTTTATGTTTTTCAAAAAAAGGAATTATTAAATTTTGCAGATCATGCAAGTTCGTAACCTCAAATCGATACATATGATGATGATTCGTCCGGTTTTCCCGCTGAAATACCACCCGTCCTGTTCTAAAGAAATTTTTGACATTTTCTAAAAGTGATCGGTCGTCTTCACGCAGTTTTATGTAATAATGACATTCAATCCGATAATTTTTAGAACCATGCTCTTTCTTGGGTGGCCGTATATATGCGGTAAAGCTACCTTCACCGTCAGTCAATCCAACAATATAATCAGGAGATAGCATAATTTTGGTTGGCTCCTTCCCGAGCACTCAACTTGCACTGCGCATAACGCAGAACGAGCGTAGTGCAGGTTGAGTGCTCGGTACTATGACGCCAGCTGACTTCCTAAACGAGTATTATGACTCGACTGTTTAGGATCTCCCCGGGTCACTTAATTAACTATTCCCGGCATCCTATGATGGAAATAATTGAACTTCCCGCTGACCGCCCGCGGCGATCGTTCAATATTCTAATCGTATCATAGGCTGCCATTTGCCTCAAGCCCTTTATCCACAACCTTACGGATAGTGGACTGCTATTTTTTTGGCTACGTCCCATATGCAATGGGAGGTTGGACTTTAACCAACTAGTCAATTAAGCTGCCGGGCACTTTATTAATTGGCGGTATTAAGATCAATTTTACTTATTGTCTCACACCACCGGGCGAACGGTTTTCCCGTACCCTGGCGGTTTTCAGGCGCTTCTTTCCGTATTTACGATATTCGTTGCGCAATCTGAAGATCTTTTTAAATCCTTTATCGGTCAAATGCTCTTTTCTCCGCACCATCAAAACAATTTCACGAAATACCCTATATACTTTTCGCTTCTTGGCCTGTAACGGCGTTTTATCCAGAAACGGAATCAGATATTTTTCCATATCCTTGGTACTTGTGATTTTATATTTGACATGCGGATACCATCCGTATCGTTCATATGATGCGTCATAAATTTTTCCGCATCCGATGGTTTTTAATATCCGATAAAGAATTTCTCTGTCGTCGGCGCGAAGTTCGATGGTGAATTCAACGCGGATTTCAATGCCGCGCTTGAGCGTTTTATGGCGCCCGAAACTCACGACGAACGAACCCTCGCCATCAATGAATCCCGCAATATACTGCGGATGAAGTTTTTTTGCCTGAATTTGTTCCTTCGCAAGAGGCGCTCGAAGCCGCGGATTGCGGCATCTAGAATCACTCTTGCTACTACGAACTCTGCTGACTTCTTGCATAACATTGGAACGAAGTTATCCACGTTCCTATCTCGAGTATAGATATACTACGAGAATTATGCAAGATCTCCTATGGTAACCCAATAAACGGTTCTCTGCCGTCTCGATATTCGGTATACGCGATAAGGCATTTTATGCAGTGGTTTCCCCATGTACTCGCAGGGTCACCGCCTGTATCGCGCCTCGATGAATATTCAAGCTGGCAGCTGCTACTTTCGCCCTTCATCCTGAGGGTCGCCCCTCGAAGGACTGCGATTTCGCTTCAAAAAACTGCATTTTCTTGGCAGGATTTAAACCTGCTCGCTTATTGAACCGCATAGCGACCCGAGTACAAAGCTCGAGAACGTATTCAACGCGGCGTAGCTGATCCGCGTTTACTAGCGATTCCTACTTCATGGAGTCGAGTTGCAGACTCCAATCTGAACTGGGGCGCGTTTTATGGGATTAGCTTCGCCTCGCGGCTTTGCAACCCATTGTACGCGCCATTGTACCACGTGTGTAGCCCAGGATATCAAAGGGACACGCTGATCTCACGTCATCCCCGCCTTCCTCCCCCCTCCAAACCCGCAATGACGAGTTTTCCACGGATTAACACAGATTATTCCACAGATTACCACAGATCACGGATAATTACGGATGTAGCCTGTTAAGGTTTCCGTGTGAATCTGTGATCTGTGAAAATCCGTTAGAAATCTGTGAACATCTGTGCCTCCAAGCCCTTCGGGCTTGGAGGGGGGCAGTCTGGTATGACACATATAACATACCACGGGGGTTGCGTTCGTTACCCCACTTAAGGGAACAATTCACATCACGAACTGACGAGGACCGTGCATCACCTGTTCTAATGTCCTTGTGAGACATTCCGAATTTCTTCGGAACTTCATTAGAATTTCAAACCCTGGTGAGGTTCCTCGGTTGTCGTCGAATTGAACCACATGGTCCACCGCTTGTGCGAGCTCCCGTCTATTCCTTTGAGTTTTAAGCTTGCGCTCGTACTTCCCAGGCGGCGCGCTTAACGCGTAAGCTTAGCCACTCCGAGGGTCGATACTCGGAACAGCGAGCGCGCAACGTTTAGGGCGTGGAATACTAGGGTATCTACAAATTTGTTGCTCGCAACAAATTTGGAATTTCTAAATCCGAATTTCTAATTTCTAAACCCCGATGGTAGAACGTTGCACGTTCACTACGGGGCAAGCAAATCAGAAATTTAAAAATCCAGAATTCCAAAACTTGCTGCCGGCTAACGCATTTCTGATTAGCTCTATGCATTACTGCATAGTTCGGACTGTGACATCACCAGTTCTTTGCTAAAGGGGCAAACAAGTTGCCCTGCTTCAACAAAGAGCTGGGTTCCACGTTCAGTCTCTACGGACTCTGCTTACGCAATTGCCAATTCCTAATTACGAATTAAAAATTAGTAATTAACGTTCGAAAATTGTGTAAGCGTTGCCTCGGCGTTAACCCTGCGTTTCCGCAGTAGGCCTTTCACCGATACAGTGGAATTTTATCTCCGATTTTCATCGGAGGGACTAGTTGTTCTCACCGGATACCCTTCCGGTTCGCTTTAAGTTTCAAATAAATGTTAACAAAAACTAAGACAAACGAAACTCCTGACATAAAACTGTAGAATATAATATCAACACTGTTTTCGCTAGTGTTAGTTTTTGCCACGAATACAATAAACAGTGCCGAAAAAAACAATACTTTTAACATCTTATTATCCCTCTAATAAGCGAGTTTGCGTATTGCTCCGCGAAATTAACGGAGGGCTGGTTAACAAATGGTGAGAAAACAGAACAAGGGAAACCGGCTCTGCCGGAGGGCTCCCGTTCTGTTTTCGGCTCCATTTGTCCAGCCCGTAGTTTTTGAGCGGACAATATGCAAACGAGCGATCAATCCTATTCTCTCCCCACGCTTTCGTCTCATGAGCGTCAGGAAATGGCCAGGGATGTGCCTTCGCCTTTGGTGTTCCCCACGATATCAACGGATTTCACCCCTACACCGTGAGTTCCCATCCCCTCTCCATCCCTCTAGTTTGACCGTTTCGAACGCAGCCCCGCCGTTAGGCAGCGGGATTTAACGCCCGACTAATCAAACCGCCTGGAGACCCTTTACGCCCAATAAATCCGGATAACGCTTGGCGCCCTCGTATTACCGCGGCTGCTGGCACGAGGTTTGCAGCGCCTTATTCTAAGGGTACAGTCAATCCGCGCTCCGCGCGAAATTTCCAACATCTAATTTCTAATTTCTAATAAAATTCAAAATATCAAATTGCCAAAGCCCAAAAGCTGTTTTTGGACATTAGACATTTTTTTATTGGGCATTTTATTAGGAATTAGGTGAATTAGGAATTAGACATTCCGTGCGAAGCACGGCTTCCTCCCCTTAAAAAGCAGTTTACGACCCGAAGGCCTTCATCCTGCACGCGGCGTCGCTCGATCAGGCTTTCGCCCATTGTCGAATGTTCTTGACTGCTGCCACCCGTAGGTGTGCGACTCGTATCTCATTGTCGCCGTTGGGGGTCGCGCTCTCACGCCCCCTACCCGTCATTGCCTTGGTGGGCCATTACCCCGCCAACTAGCTGATAGGACCTAGGCCGCTCCCAGAGCCAATCTAAGTGATTTACCCAGCACATATTTTTGGAATCAAATTAACAACACTTGACAGATTTTTATAATTATATATAATTAGTTATAGATATTTCACGTTTACATAGGGTATACCATGAAGTTCATTCGAGAGTTTCTCAATACAAGCGAAAAGAGAACTGCTTTTTTCAGTGCATTAATAAGTGTACTAATTACTTCCGTCATCATTACCCTTCTCTTAAACTAAGTATTTCTTGATGAGAGCGCAGGCGCACTGCGCTTATTTATTTCCAAAAATATGTGCTGGGACTATCGGGTATTAGCTCCGCTTTCGCGGAGTTATTCCCGTCTCTGGGGTACGTACCAGGGTATTACTAACTCGTTCGCCACTGGCGCGCACTCCGCGCGCAGAACTTAGCGTTTAGAACTTAGATCTTAGAAACTGCTTGGTTCTAAGTTCTTAGTTCTAAGTTCTCCGTGCGAAGCACGTGCCCGTTTGACTTGCATGCCTTATCCACGCCGCCAGCGTTCATCCTGGACCAGGATCAAATCCTCATTTAGAAACGCTGATCTACGCGGATCAATACGCTGATTCACGCAGATAAATTTAATTATCCGCGTTTATCCGCGTAAGTAAAAATCCGCGTCTATCCGCGATCTGCCAATCATGGCAGATTATGTCGGAACAGCTGGAAGGCCTCAATTCATAAATTGAGATGTATCCAGCTATTTTAATTCCCGCCTATCAAATCCGGCGTAAACCGTTTGAGGATTAAAAAAACGGCATTGGATCAGATAAACGGCTCAATTTTCAAATTACTTTCCTTGCTGATTTTTCGGACAAAATAACAACCACGCAAAATCCCATAAAGGATCTTACGTGGGTGTTATCGCAACTCGATTGTAAATTGTGGGCTTGGGATTGTTTAGCCAAATCCCGCCTTCCTCACAAGTATTATCAGTATATACCCCGGTCAAAACGTGTCAAGTGTATGTTTCTATCCTTGTGCAGTATACCCACATACAAAAAGTGAGCGACTGTATAGTCGCTCAAGAGATTTTACTGCTCCGTATCTCCCGCCCTGACCAGGATTTTTTTTGCGAGAGGCAAAAAATAACTGGTTGACGCGCCCCTAGATTCAAAAAGTTGATAATCCCGCTTAATATCCCTGGTCGTTCCATCGCGCTCTAATACCTGATGCACTGTTCGATTCTCTTCCTTTCCGATATATAAAAGCATTGACGTGTTGCGCAGCGGCTGCCCATCGCGAGAAATATCCACATTCAAAATTAATTCTCGAGTATGATTCTTCTCACGTTCCGCTGTAACGGTAATGAGAAGTTTATCTTCAAAATAAAAGAGGTTATAACCCAAAAGCAGTGCGATATGAAGCACAAGCCAAAGAATTGCTTTACCCATGATTCTTCTTTCATGAAAAGTTCTGAAAGCATGGTAGCACGTCTCATGCAACAAAACAAGCGCGCACAAATCGCATCAAAAAAATAAACGCCTTCCAAGGCGCGATTTTCCTTTAATCATGATGCCTTTTTGTTGCCAGCTTTAGATCGGAAACAGGAACATTTTCCCAACCCGACACTCCGGGAAATGCTTTTCTAACCGCGTGCGCATCCTCCGCCACCCCTAAAACAACATCGTGCCGCGATTCAGGATATTTCTTTCGCAACTCGTCAAATTTCCCCAATATCATGGTGTCATACCGTTCAATATCCTTGCCTTTGAAATTTGAGGCATCTGGACCAAACCAGAATTCCAGAACTTTCTTTTGATGCTCCGCGATCACGAGCAAAAACAACCCCTTGGCCCTCTTGATTCTTTTCATCGGCAGCCCTTAAATAAAAGTTCTTACGCCATATTAACATACGGATTTTTAAAAGCAAGTGTATCGTATAAGGTTAAATCCACTAAAAAAATAGCTGACTTGCGCCAGCTATAAAACTTTGATTTTCCCGATGACTTGGGGGAACACTCTCACTCCGCAATATTTCATAGGCAGAGAGAGTCCTTGCGGTAGAGGTTTGCAAAGACCAACCGAAATACAGAAATCGCCTTGTTCATCAATCGGGGCAATCTTATCTTTATCCTTAATACTCACCTTAGAGATGCCGCACATATTCACGTATTCCGAGTAGGGAGCAGCAAAGAAATACACCCGTTCAAACTGTTTCTTGATTCGTTCAACTTCCTGAAATGAAAGACCCATTTTCTTTATCCTTTGACAGTGAAAGTTCTAATTAACACAGTAGCTACTAATGCGATTTTATGCAAGGCGAGTAAAAAATAAGCGCCTTCAGGGGGGGCGCACTCTTATATTTTTTCATTTTCCGAAAGGATGGGGATCCCCAAATACCAGCTGATTGAAAAATTCTTGCTCAATTTTTTCCTGATACTCGGCATGTTTTTCCGGAGTGCTAAAACGCTCCCGAAGCTGATCGTGCGCATCCCTTAAAATCGCTTCAAGATTTTTCCGCAGATCCTGCTTCTCGCCATCGCCTTTTTTGAGAAGAAAATTCAAACGCGGTATGGACGGCTCAATAATAGTCCGGGTGCCGCCATCGCGCATACGTGTTAAAACAAGGGTGATGGGCGAAAGTTCAGCGCCATAAATATGAAGCTTAATTCCATTTACTTCGGAGTAAAATCCGCCGTCCTTATGCAAATCCCATATGATGCGCATGTTCCGTATGCGATTCGTTACTTCAACCTTGGTCATATAAAAAACTCTGTATCAAAGAATCTATCTACACAATACCGCAAAAATATGCTAAATAAAATACAGATCATCAAAGGTAAATTATGCCCAAGAAACTTGCCCCGAAACGAGTTTCCGAATCACGGGTGGACCGCCACGCCATATCGCTTTCTCCGCAAAATATGAATTATCGAAACACCGTACAGGGAGCGTTTATTCTGGCCAAAGCAGATGAGGTTGGCGGAGATGTTGCCAAAAAACATAGCGGGCGCGAATGCGTAACATGCCGGGTTGATTCCACCGATTTTCTGGCGCCGGCGTATCAGGGCGAAACACTGGTGTTTCGCGCCTGGATCAACCGCTCCTGGACAAGTTCCATGGAAATTGAAATGGAGGTTTATGCCGAAAAACTTGGTAAAGTGCTCCGCCGCGTAACCTCTCCTATTTATTTTACTTTCGTAGCGCTTGACCGCCGTGGAAAATCAACCCGCGTGCCGGAAGTTCTTCCGGAAACCGATGACGAAAAAAAACGATTTAAAGAAGCCGATCGCCGGAGACAACGTCGACTTCTGATACCCGCTCTCGAGTAAAATACCCGAACTACCAAATTAAATACCGCTCGGTTAACCCGGAGCGGTTTTTATTTTCTAAAATACCTTTTTATGATAAGCGGCGGGGCAATTGACCCGGCCTGCAAAAACTTATCATGGAATTTGCGCAAGCTAAAACGTTTGCCCAAACGCACTTCTTCCCGTTTGCGGAGATTGGTGATCATCGACCAGCCCAGGGCATAACCCATGGGAGTTGCCGGGGCCTGACTATACCAGTTCAAATCCGCTTCGGCCTGCGAACGCGGGAATGCCAATTCCTGCATCATCCAATTCGCGGCCTCATCATACGACATCAGGCCGCATTGGGTTTTGACATCAATAATTATCCGCATGGTCCGCCACAGCCGGTCTTTTAACATGAGAAATTCATGCTCGGGAGAGCCGAGAAACCCCTGATCATGCATCATCTGCTCGCAGTAAAGCGCCCAGCCCTCGAACATGACCGACGAACCATTAATGAGACGCGCCAGTGTATGCGCAGCCGGATAATAATTTGCGAGTGTTAATTGTAGATGATGTCCGGGATACGCTTCGTGCGCCGAAGTATTCTCAAGACCTCTATAATTATGTTCACGTAATTCGTCTTCATTTTTCGCCGGAGTTACATAGTAATAACCCACCTGATTTGGATCATTCGGCGACGGCGATAAATATGCGGCAAACGGAATCTGGTTACGCTTGAAAACAGGCGTTTCTATTACCTCCAACCGCTCTTGCGGTGGAAATGTGACCAGGCCTTTGACCTGGACAAAATCCCGAGCCCGTTGCACCGCATCCTGATATGCGGGAATAAGTTCTTTAGCCGCAGGATGGCATTCTTGAATCATCCGAGCTGCTTCGTCAATGCTTTTCCCCGGCGCGATTTTTTCGGTTAAGGCCAGAAGCTCTTTTTTGGTTTCGGCGAATAACCGCTCGCCTAAAGCCAGCAACTGCCGCGCATTCATTGGTAAAAAATGCTTATGGCGTAAAAGAAGATTAAAATGTTCCTCGCCCACGGCATATGAATCGCGGACTTGCGCCAGAACTTTATGCTCCAAAAAATGCCGGAAGTGCCTGACTGCGGATTTGGCCTGCTCCACAGCGCGCCCAAAACGTTCCGGATCCTTGATCCCCTCGGCAACGCCGGGCATTTCTGCCAGCGAATCCAAAAAACCGATCCCTTCTCCAAGCTCGCTAATCGCCATTTTAACCCAGAGCCGCGGCGGATGCGCCTCGCGTATATGGAATTCCTCAACGCCCTGCATCATAAAATACGAAACGCCTTCAAGCCGCTCCAAAATAAAACCAGCCGGATCGGAATTGGGATATTTCGTAAGATAATAAATCGCGTCAAACGGGATATATAAATTAGGTTTTTCGATACGGTAATCCCCTCGCGCAAATTCAGCGGCCTTGACTGTACACATCCCGCGCATCAATTCCTTATCAATCTTCTCATCCCGAGTAAGTTTTTTGGGAGAGAATTTCAAAAGCGCAGTAAGCGAATTGCTATAAAACGCCCGCTCCTCCGCGTACCGATCATCCGAATAGTCCTCCCATTCGGCCTCGTGTCCCATAACCCCATAGGCGATTGCCTCGCTTGGATTAAATTTGAAATACCGTTTGAAAAAGTCCTCGCAAAAACACCGGAAGTCCTGCATGATATTTGCCTTTCAAAGAAACTATTACCGCTAACATATCATAAAGACAAAAAGAAAGGCAAATCATAACTTTGCATATAATACAGCCTTATGCTATAAGCAAAATAGAAAATCGTTCTTTTCCAAGGGGTGGTTTATGCCTCGTATATATAAACGGAGACCACTGCTCTCAAACGAAGAGGGCGTAAAACGGCTGGCTAAACGGCTCACACGCACGCTCAAGAAAAAAATTGATGCGATCTATGTTAAAAAAATCCTGCGCGATCCCGACAAACCGCATAAAGATCTATATGGACTTCTCGTTGATAATAAAATTTATCTTGGGAAACGCAAACACCAAAAAACAAAAACCCCCTTGGTTATGACGCTTATCCACGAACTTATCCATGAAGCATTTCCTTCCATGCCTGAAAAGATTGTACTTAATACTGAGCGCAAACTGTATAGGTGCCTGGCCGAGACCGAGAAACTGCGCCTAAAAAAATATATCAATATTTTTAAGGCACAAATTCCTACGCACGAGATAAAACACACACCACCCCGATAAGATCAATCCACACCCCCCGCGGCAACGCTGCGGGATTTTTAATTTGACAAAATTTTACGCGGGGTATATTATAAAAAGATTATATTTACGGAGTGAAAATGAGAAAGATATTTGACGTGAATTCGCAACTGATTCTGAACGAGGTTTACGACAAGGTCGCCCAAGAACTTGAAAAAGAATTCTATCTGAAGTTGGGTCATAGATCAGAAAAGGTGTCACGTGGATACTTTCGTATGAACATCCTCATGCCGCTTGCCCAAACAGCCATTGAGGCGATACTTGATCGGCTATTTCAAAAAAACGTCGCGACCAAACAAATCGTCCTTTCCAAAGATCTTTCACAAAAAAATAGTCCGTCTAAGGATCTGGGATTCAGTCTTAGAGATTTGGTGTCTATGGGTTTAGTATCGCCAGGAATTGACGAGAACGACGCCGAGGATATCCTAAGAGCGGCAACAAAAGTACTTCTTTCCATAAATACATTCAGAAAACCGCAAGTGCTTATTCAAGATCACCGTGAATATACGGTACAACTTCACAGATAGCGCAAAGAATTTGCGCTTTTTTTAATTGCGTAGCAAGCCCTTGGCTTCATCCCAAAATCTCCAGTCATTATGTTTTTTACCCAGCCAATACCACCACTCCGCGCCCCATAAATAATATTCATCAAATCCGGTATCGCGAGCGTAACGGATAGTATCACGGAAATATTCAAGATCAAATATGCGAAACTGCTCTTCCAGTGAAACATCGCGCAACTGGACCGAACTCCACGGCTCGCCCTGCAATTCAATTACTATAAATTTTTTATCATAATTACCCACAATCCAGCGAATCAACTTTTCCTTAAATCTGAAATAAGCAGGCGACAAAGGATATTCAATCACGCCGAATATCGGCCCTATAAAGCGCGGATATGCACGGCGATACATGGTTGTTCCAAAGACATCTCCGGCCTTGGACGCGCGATACCAATCCCCGAATTCTCCGCCGTCGGTTACAAGTATTGGCCGGGATGGATCAACTGATTTTACCAGCGCAATTTCTCTTTCTAAAAATCCACTCTCGCGTTCCGGACACTCCCCGAACCGCAGATACGGCTCATTTTCCACCTGCCACATTTTAATCGCCGGATTATTTTTATATCTTTCCACCACCGCCCGCATATATTCGTGTACTGCTAAATTCTGAGTTCTAAGTTCTAAGTTCTGTGCCCATTCGGGCACATGGCATTCCGGCCATCTCGGCACCCGAAGTCCAACTGCCAATATAATCTCTGTTCCCGATTCGCGAGCCCGGTCCATCATCCAGTCAAGATCAGAAAAATCATATTTGCCGCGCTCGCGCTCAATCTCATCCCAATACGCCACCAATCTAATCTTATGAGGTTTGACCTCATAAAGTATCGCATTGAAATTCTCCCGCCAATTCAGACCCAAATCACGGGAAAATTTATGGGAAAACGTAATCCCCCATTGAATTTCCCGGCTCCCGTCAACCGGAATGCTTGAGGCATATTCGCCAAGCCCGAACCATAAAAGTCCGCCGATGATCAAAGCAGTTGCCAAAACTTTTAGCATCAATATTTTGCCGCGAAATCGCTCCCCGAGAATAATCCATCCCAAAAACACGATAACCGCATATTTAAAACCGTTGGCCGCATCCACCAAGGCCGGGTGCGCCAAAACAAACGGGTAAAAATTAAGAATTACTCCTCCGGCAGCCAGTATGCGGTTTCCCCAATACATTATCCAATCGCGGATATTTCCCGCGTGCGCGACCGCAAAAAGACGCTCGCGCACCTTGGAAGAAAAAAGCAGTGTTGCGGCTGCAATGACCGCGCCTATCCTTGTCCAGAAAATACCGGCTACGAAAGAACTATGTAAAAATACCGGATTCAACAGGGCGTTTGAAATCCCGAAAAAAACAGCGGACAAACCGGCCGCGATAAATACCGGCATGCGCAGTTTCGGCTCCTCGGCAATCAAAAAAATAAATCCTCCGAAAACCAGGAAGAAAAAACCAAAATATTCCGTGACCCCGAGACCGCCATCCAAAAATGCGGCTGAAGTAAAAAACGTGGCAATCGGAGCAAGTGCGCCGATAAGCGGCAAAGCGGTGGATGCCTCTCCGCGCGAAATGGCAATCATGAAAAAAAGCGCTCCCCAAAACCAAATTGCCCCAGTTGCCAATGCAAGCCAAAAAATATCCCACGAAACCGAAATTGAGCCGAATGGAATCAATACTACTGCCGCCAGAGAAGAGATAGCAGTCCAAAAAGCATAAATCAACGGATCTTTAATGCTCCGTCCAAGAAGTAATTTATCGAAAACCGCCGAGAACGCAAGGATAGTATTGGAAAGTATTGAAATAAGAAGCCAGGACATATATCCATAATACTCCAGTGACTATTTTTCGAGAAACAATCCGTATCTTATGCTTATCCGCGGTCGCGGATAAGCATAAGATAGCAAAAAGTAAATAAAATAAGCGCCGAAATGGCGCTAATTTAACGAAACAAACTTATGCGTACGAATCCACTCCATAATATAATTATCTGCGCGCGTAACGAGTGCGACGGCTTTTCGCTCAGACAATCCGTGTTTTTTCAAACCCGATAAAATAGTTGCTTTACCGGAATCGGCGTCTCTAATCACGGCATTGATTTCCCTTTTTGACAGTCCCTCTTGCACCATTTGCCCACGAAGATAATTCCGGAACTGATCGAGAAAAGAATAACATTTTTGTTTTCGCATTTTACTGTCTCCCGAAAAGACCTTTTTATAGTGTATATTATGTAAGAATATAAAACAAGCGCCGAAATGGCGCTTAAAAATTATTGATGCGCGGTCTTTCACTGAAGGCGCAAAACGCCTGTCAAAAATAGAATAAAATCACTGCAACGACGCGGCAGAATCCGGAAACCAGGTTTTTGTCTCGCCGGTTTCCATATTCGTTATTACCTCAATTCCATCTTCGTATGTGACAATCAAAATCCCATAGGGCCAGTGGCATTTCTTTCCCTGACCCAGAGTACGGGATACACCTGGAGGAAAATTATCTATTTCATCGCGTACCGCAGCCGCTATACGCGCTTTAGAATCCGCATTCAAATATGCCTCCGCTTCGGTTTCACCCTCGCCGAGCACCAACACCGGACCATCTTTAGTGCCATCTGGATTTAAAACCGGAAATTCATACCACCGCTTTATACACATAATGTAAAACCTCAAAGATCTATTGCATTTGCTTTTACGATTTTAGCATATTCATACGCACTTTGTCTAATTCTACGTTCCTGAGTTTTATAATCAATCTCCACCAGTCCGAACCTGGGCCAAAAGCCCTGCTGCCATTCAAAATTATCCAAAAGCGACCAGTGAAAATAGCCGCGCACATCAACGCCTTCAGAAATCGCTTTATGCATCCAGCGCAAATGCTCCTTTATAAATTTTTCGCGATAAATATCACGCGCATCCGCCAAGCCGTTCTCTGTAATAAATATCGGCTTATTATGTTTTTTTAGATCCTTTAAAACACGATAAATGCCTTCCGGATAAATTTCCCAGCCAAAATCGCTTACTTTTTTATTTTCGTTATATTGAAACCACCATTGCGATTTTGGATGAATACGCACTCGGCTATGAAAATAGAACTGCAATCCTATAAAATCAGAATCATGCGACATGCGACAGAAAAATGGGTTATTTCGCCACCAGCGCAATAACTTAAATGCTAAAATATTATGCGGCATGCGGTTGAATGGCTCAAAAAAAACAGAACTCTCGGAATATCCAATAAAAAGAGCGGAGTTAAATTCTTTCATCGCAAGATACGCCGCCTTATGCGCGCGCGCCAGATTCCTTAAGGCGCGGAACATAGAAATTATTTCGCCCCGGGCCGGCGGACGATCTTTAAGCAAATAGCCGTGACGCGGAAATGCCTCCGGCTCATTCATCGTTATCCAGTATTTAACATCCGGAAAACACTCGACAGCTTTTTTACAAAACCGCGCAAAAATAAAAGGCGCATTTTTACATAACCATCCCCCGCGCTCCGCAAACCAAACCGGATTAGTCCAATGCCAAAGGGTCACAAACGGCTCCATTCCCCGCTCGCGCAAAGAGCAAAGCACTTCGCGGTAATGCTTGATTTCTTTTTCATCCCACCTCCCTTCCTCCGGCTCAATCCGTGACCACTCAATGGAAAAACGGTGCGCGTTGTGGCCAAGGGATTTAGCAATATCAAAATCCTCGCGAAAGCGGTTGTAGTGGTCACACGCGCGGCCAGAAATATAATTTTCCTCCTGCAAGGGACTGGGATAATTTTTTAGAATATAATCCGGCCAATTCTTTGATTTAGCGTTTAGCGTTAGGCGTTTAGCGTTAAAATGTTCCCACTCGGTCCAGTCGTTACGATTGTTCCCTTCTACCTGATGCGCGCTCGTAGCACTTCCCCAAAGGAAACCTTTGGGGAAGTGCCCGGCCTTCGGCTGCCGTTCGCCCCCTAGGCGAACCCCGGGGAAATTTTTAACGCTCGCACGGGCTTCACCCGGCTCACTAAATTTCCCGCCGAAGCCTTTAGCTTCGGCCCCAAAAAACCCTTTTGGAAATTGAAACCCTTGATTTTCCATATAATTTATAGTACCATATAACAAGCTCAATCAAAACCAAAACAGCATGCTTATGCGAAAAATACTGCTGATTTTTGCGTTGCTTCTCGTTGCACCGCCATTGGCCAATGCCCGGCCAGTCAAATTCGGATTTTTTTATACCACCGGTGCTCTCAAAGAATTTGGAAATCAAGGCGGTATAGAAATACGGGTACATGACGCGGTATGGAGAACTGCAAAAGAATTTGATATCGCAATCTCCATTTCATTCATCAAACCGCTTCCGTTTCTGCCGCCGCTTATTACTCCCGAGAGTAAAGACATCTTTCCTGCAAGTGAAAAAAAGAGTGGCATTGAATCGTACCCTTTCCTTTCCATGCTTGACGCGCAACTCGTAAATATACAAAATGCAGATTATATTTTCACTGTTACATCCGAGGTTTTATGGTATCAAGACCTTACGGAAGAAAATACATTAAGATTCAAACAACTTGACGGATTAACGCGAAATCACAGAAATCCCGGCAAACATGCGATCTTGAAAGATTTTAAAAATCGAGGACGTGAGTACTTCACTGAAATCTTGTGGCACGAATGGGGACATATGCTTGGTCTTAAACACTGGGACAAACAAACATGTTTCACCATCCACTTCCTCATGTGCAACCACGCACCTTTAACCCAGCCGCTCATTATTGAAAAATCATTCCGCGATGCCGTGCGCGCGACTGCCCAAATGTTTGAAAAACAAAGAGATTAAATATCTCTTTTTTGTTTGCGCCTCCAAATTTCTATTTTTTTATGGTCGCCAGAAAGAAGAATCTTAGGCGCGTGATATTTTTTACCCTTGTACGAAAATACTTCGGGGCGGGTATAAACAGGAAGCCCTACGCCGTATCGTTTCTCTTCCAATGATTCCGCTTTTCCCAAAAATCCGGGAATGTGGCGTGATACGGCATCCACGACAACGAGGGCGGGCAATTCGCCGCCTGTCAGCACATAAGGACCTACCGACAAATTTTCAATTTCCAATTTCCAATTTTCAAAAATAATTTTACCAATCCGTTCGTCTATTCCTTCATAATGGCCGGCAATCATTACAATGCGGTCGTATTTTTTGGCAAAATCCGCAGCTATTTTGGCGTCAAACTGCTTCCCGGCCGCGGAAAATAAAATGATTTTTACCTTCTTTCGTTTGGAAATTGGGAATTGGGAATTGGAAATTGGTTTTAAAAGTTTTTCAATTGCTTTTATAATCGGCTCAACTTTTAAAACCATGCCGGGTCCTCCTCCGTACGGCCGGTCATCAACTTGCCGCCGAAGCGGCAAGTTGCCCCGAGCCTGCTCGCCTCGCTGAAGCGAGAGCGAAGCGGGTCGAGGGGCTACTTTTACATAATTGCGTAAATCGTGTATCCGAATATCCACGAGTTTTTTAGCTCGTGCGCGCTTGATCATTGAGGCATTTAAATATGATTCAAATACTTCGGGGAATATAGTTATGATATCAAAACGCATTGATTTGAAAATATTATACAACCAAAAACCGCACCACAATTGTAGCACGGTTTTCGGCAAAATAAAATTGAATTTCGCTTTTGATTTCCGCGACTGTCCGCGTTAAATTCGCGTCGGTCCGCGAAGCTCATTAGAGCTTCAAATCATCCACCACATCATCCACGTCCCGCATGCGGGATCCTCCCTCGCGGGGCATTCTGGGACCACGGCCTCCTTCCGGCTCCTCGATCTTCAAATTCACGCGGGCGTTATTTTTCACGCCTACCACGCGAAGAAGCGATCTGATCGCCTTGGCGGTATTGCCGTTGCGGCCGATGATCTTTCCCATGTCAGCCGGATCAACCTTAAGCATGATCAAGACCCCCATTTCATCCACTTTGCGGTCAGTTTTTACCGCAGACGGATTATCCACAAGGGCCTTTACCATATACTCAAGGAACTCCTGATCTTGTGGCATTTTAGCCATTACTATCGCAGCTTGAAGCTCTCGGCTTTCTGCTTTCGGCTTTTATCATAGCTGATAGCTGAATGCTGATTGCTGTAAGCTGATTTCAGCCTCGACCTTTGCATTACTTACACGCAGCAATTCTGCGTTTCGGTACCTCCTTTAAAGTATTTCCATTATACTCTTTTACGGCTCCTGCGTCAAGTTGCGGTTGCAACATCCGTTTCCGGCGCAACCACTGTTTCCATCTTCGCAGTTTCTGCCGTTACAGCTATTTTCTGAACGACATTTATTTTTTTCCCCTGAATGACCCCTTTGGTAATTAAAAGATTATAAACAGTCGGGGAACATTGCGCTCCTTTTCCGATCCAATATAAAATCCGCTCGGATTTTAGAGCCGCTTCTTTGGTCTTGGGATGATACGAGCCCAAAATCTCGATTTCGCCGGATTTTGGCTTGGAGCGCTTTTCCGCAAGCACAACCCGAAACGCGGGATCATTGCGCCTGCCGACACGCTGAAAACGAATCATTAACATAACAAAAAGTATACTACCTATACTGTGGATGTCAATGACTTTAAGATGATTCATCAATACTCTATAATGTATATATGGAACAATCCCAAGGCATTAAACCCGAACCGGAAATTCCAGTCATAGCAAAACCAACATCATCCAAACGGTTTTGGGCGCTTCTGCGGTTAATCATATTCGGCGGCATAATTATAATAAGCGCCGCCACGCTGCTGCCCATAGGAGAATTGATAAACTCCCTAAGCGCGCCATTTTTAATCGGGGGTTTTTTAATAACGATCATGGTATTGGGCGGAGTAGCATTTTTAATAATGGCTCCGGGAAATTCCGCTATATCATCTTCCCTGGACATTGAATCAATCGCGGTCGTAGTACTGGGAATGCTATCACTCGTGGCGCTCTTTATCATAACTCTATTTGCCGAATCATCCTCCCCGGTCACTATTTTTGGTTTGATTCTAATGGCGATTTATACGATCTATGTATATCGCCTGCTGCATGAAACAAACCGCGGACGACAGGCCAATGAGACCTTGCGCCAAAAATACGGAGAACTTCTGCAGTTTGATAAAGAAAAATCTGATTTTATAACCGTAACATCCCACCAATTACGCACCCCCTTGACCGAAGTGCGCTGGGCCCTGGATTCGGCGCTGATGGATAAAGCGCTGCCCGAAAACTCGCGCTTCATCCTGCAAAAATGCAAACAAAGCGTTGCGCGGCTAGCCGGAATAGTGGATGACATGTTCCGCGCGCGGGCCTTTGAACTTACTGACAGCCAACTTAAAAAGGTTCCGGTGGATGCCACATCTTTAATACGCGAAATCTTGGAAGGGCTGGAGCTTTTATCGCACCAGAAAGAAACCGATGTTTTGTTCGAGCCGCCCGAAACAGCTGTTACATTTGATGCCGATCGCGCTAAAATTAGGATTGCGCTTGAAAACGTGATTGATAATGCAATTCGATATTCTCCTAAAGGCAGGGTGCGAATAACGCTCCGCGCCGAAGCAAAAAATGCAATCGCGCGCGTGGAGGATTCCGGAATCGGCATACCGCCAACGGAGCAAAACATGATTTTCACCAAATTCTTCCGCGCCAAAAACGCGCTGCTTCTACAGCCGGATGGCTCGGGCATCGGGCTTTACGCCGCCAAAACCATAGTGGAACGCCACGGCGGATCCGTGAATTTCGTTTCCGAACCGGGCAAAGGAACGATATTTTTGATTACGCTTCCTCTTGTAAAATGAAATGCCACGGGCGAACCCGTGGTTTTATGATGCGTAAAAAATGGCGACAATCCCTTATCGCAATTGTTGCTTATCGGACGGAGAATCAATGGCGCGAATTCGAGCTTGGATTTCGTGCAGAATAAATACGATGGTCTTGAAATTACTTACTAAAATCCGCGTACCGAGATCAAGCGTACCTATAGTGTTGGCATTAGCTGACTGCTCATAACATTGAGCAAGGTGAACCGTTTCAACATAAGGTCTGGATAAATTCCCAAGTTTATCCTGTATCCACAAAAGAAGTCCGACCGTATCTTTTTCGAGTATCTTCTCAATATACGCTACATTAATTTCGCTTCCGTCTTCATCAATTTCTTTATGAATCTTTTTTGCCAACCGCTCGCGTTCGGTCTGATCCATAAAATCTCCACAATAAGGTACTTAGCATATAATACGGTTTTATATAAAAATTACAAGCTGCGCATGCCGCTTACCTTAACTCAAACTCATCTTAAAAATAGGCGTTATCCCTTACACTATCTCCTCCTTACTTATTTCTTTTAGGGTCGGCTTAAAAATTACTTGTCTCCCTCAATGTGTGGTCTCGGCTATGGTAATTTTAGACAATGGGAGGATGAAGTTTCTTAATTTCATCATTTTTTTCCACCCCATATGTGGTTTCAACCATTTCGATTTCAGATAATGGGAGGGCGAAGTTGCTTGCCCCGCACCAAATTTTTACTGCCGCTTTCGTTTCCATCCGAGCAGAGATGAACATCTGTTAAGAAATACAAAGCATGTCCCGCCAGCTTATTCGAGGCGGCACGGAAACGGTCAAAATTTTGGTGACGTGGTTTGGTTTTCCGTCCGCCAACTGGCGGACGGAAAAACTTCGCCCGACCCTTAGCGAACGCACCGCAGGAGTGCGTGAGTCGTGTCTGAAATCGGAGTGGTTGAAAAACCACATTTTTACCTATTCGTATACACTTCCGCCTCCTCCAACTTCAGCGACAGCAACTTCGACACCCCGTCATCTCCCATGGTAACTCCGTACAAAACCCCGGCGCATTTCATGGTTTCGCGGTTATGCGTAACCAGCAATAATTGAGTTTGTTTGGCAAGCTCTTTTAAAATTGCGGCGTATCTCTGGGAATTGGCCTCATCCAAGGCCGCATCCGTCTCATCCAAAACCAAAAAAGGCGGGGGATTTACCGAGGTAATCGCAAACAAAAGCGCAATAGATGTTAACGCCCGCTCCCCGCCCGATAACATAGCAAGACCCTTAATGCGTTTTCGCGGCAAATCAACGGAAATATCTATTCCTTCCATAACTTTCTTTTCTCCATCGTCTTCCGCTATTTCTCCACCCCCTCCGTTCTCTCCATCTTCATCGGCCACGCGCTGTATAATCTCAACTAACTGCAACGACGCCTTGCCCCCGCCAAAAATAATGCGGAAATAGTTATGAAATTCTTCTTTGATCTTTAAAAATCCGGCATGAAAATCCTTTTTAATATGTTCATCGAGTTCAATAATTAAACTTTTCAGGGAAGATGCCGCTTGCTTCAAATCATCAATTTCTTTGGCAAGAAACGAATGGCGCGCTTCGGTCTCCTTGAATTCCTGCACCACCGACTGATCAATTCCGCCGATTTCTTCCAGGCGCGCGCGCAAACGCTCAATTTTTCTGGAGATATCCGAAATGGCCGCGGACTCATAATCCCCCAATTGCACATCCGTCAAATCCCTGTCGTTAAGCGTTGCGCCCGCCATTCCTCGCTTCCACTCGTCTTCACGGACCCGCAATCGTTCTTCTTCAAACCGGAATCTTTCGATCTCCAATATCAAATCCCTCTCCTCATCCTGCTTAACGCGAAGCGCGCCTTCTTCTTCCCGGAGGGATGCCTGCAGTTTCTGCAATTCTTTGCGTTCATGCATTCTTCCCGCCTCACGTTCCTCAATCTCCTTGGAAATCACGGCCAGCTCGTCTCCCAATTTTTTGATAGTACCCGCAAGTTCGGCTAATAATGGAGAGGTTTCTTCTTGGCTCTTAGCAGGAATTGCTCCCCCGCGCGCCAAAGTGTCCAAAAGCCGTTCCAGGTCCTCTATTAGAACTTCAAACCGCATGCGCACTGCTTCAATCCGATCCTCCACATCCAGCACATTTCTGATCTCCGCGATAAATTCGCGGATTTCTTCCTGCACATACCCTATGTCCACCTCGCGCCTGCCCGCCGACGCCGCACGCTCCCGCTCCATTTCAACCCGGCCCTCCAGACGTCCAAGCTCGCGTTCAATTTCCCGGCGCCTTCGCTCCAGCGCCGCAAATTTTTTATCCTCGCCTTCCGAGGCCTCAACCGAAAACTTTTTTTCAAGCTCCCCAACCTTGGCTGCACACACCATGATATCGGCGCGGATCTCTTCCCGTTTTTTCAAAAACGGCTCGCGCCTTTTTTCAATGCCCTTCCTTTCTTCGGCAATGGAAGCGCGCTCGCGCACAAAATAAATTTTTTCGAGCTGCCGCAACTCGCCATGCACGCTTTCGCGCGCTTCGGCCTTTTGGGCCTGCGATTTTAAAAATTTCAAATGCGGCGCGATTTCCCGGACGAGAGTTTCGGCTTGCTTCATATTAACTTCGGTCGCTTCCAATTTGCGTTCGGCCTCGTGTTTTTTCAATTGATACACCCTAAGTCCCAGGGCCTCCTCCAGCATCTCCCGCCGATCACGCGGGGAAGATAATAAAATCTTATCAACCTCGCCCTGCCCTATGATATTATGCTTGGTCTCCCCCAATCCCATGCGGGCAATCAACTCCACGATATCCTTTAGGCGCACCTGTGAATCGTTCAAATAATATTCGTTCATGCCGTCGCGAAAAATTTTACGCATGATCGCGATTTCTTCAAAATCAAAAGGCGTATTCCCGCCGGTCATGAATTTGCCGGATCCATCCTTATTATCAAAAAGCAGCGCCGCCGACGCCTTGCCCAGGCGTGGAACCTGCGGCCCGCCCGCCGGCGAGGCAGGCGATCCGTTCCAAATCAAATCCTCGCCGCGCTTGCCGCGAAGCGACTTCATGGACTGCTCCCCCAAAACCCAGCGCAGAGATTCTGCGATATTTGATTTACCTGAACCGTTCGGACCGACAATTGCCGTTATGCGTGACGGGAACTCAAGCGTAGTCAATTTAGCAAAGGATTTAAATCCGCTTAATTCTAATCTCTTTAAATACATACAAAGGTAATCATAATAAAAACCAAGTTAAAAGAAAAGTGGGCCGATACACATCCTTATCCGCAAATACACAGCGACCGCTATGTATTTGTGGATAAAATTATCACAAAAAATCATCAAACCGATGCTGCGTTATAATAACCTAAATTTTACTTTAAGATGAAGTTCGTTATCAATAGATTCAACTACTGCCGTACGTACATGGGGTCGAATCTGATAATGTTCAATTAGAAAGTTTATCTCGTCATCACATGGAAAGGGATGAACAAACACGCTCTTTTGCAATTCTTTCATGCCAATTTGTTTAAGTCGCGTTCGTAACGCATCCCTGGCGCCCTTGATATACTCGGGAATATCAAAAAAAACAAGCCGCCATTTACTATCCCAATGGTCCGGTTTTTTAATTTTCATAGAGTCAAGTTCATACGTCATTACTTTTTCCTTTCCCGCTTGGCTTAAAATCAAGGTAGTAGTGCCATCCTTATTTTCTTTACAAGTAATAAGGCGGGATTGATATAACGAACGAATCGTTCTATAGAGCGATTCCCGTTCAATTGCCTCCCATTCCTTGCCTATCGATTTTAGGATGCGGAAATAACGCTTAGGCGTACCGGAAAGACCCAACGCCAATCCGCCCCATAAGCACAATAAAACCTTTTTTTGAATTTCTCCTTTCCCTTCCGCAGCCATAGGCATCAACTATAACACTTTTAAATCTATCCGCAAACGTAAAGCGACCGCTATATATTTGCAGATAAAGCTCCGCGGGCAAGCCCGTGGTCTTTTCGCCTTTGGCGAGGCTCGCCCCTGGCGGCTGGTGCATGGATAAAATGACGCTCTTTCGCAATTCGTCAAAATTCGTAATTCGTGGGGATTAAAGCCTCCACCATGAAATCAAAACATATCCAAGATATATCCCGACAATTCCCACAACTCCAGCAAGCACTCCCGGAGCAGGAATCGGAAGCCGGAAAAAAGCAAACACCAGACCGGTTATAAAACCGGTGGCCAAACTTTTAATAAGCAGTAGCATCATATTTTGAGCTTACCTCGGTTTCCCACGGAAATACAATCCAGCTTTTTTTCTCACGCAGCGAAAAATCCGGCCGGTGCGACGTATCGGCATGCCAAAAAATCGTGGCGACATGGGGCCGAAACCCGATTCGCGCCTCCAGTGATGTAAGCGTTTTTCCGGAATCAGAAATATCATCCACCACCAGCGTAGTTTTCGTAATATCTTCGGCGCTTAATATCTGCGGAATTCCAAGACGATGCGAAAGAGATACTGCCAAAACCAATCCCCCGCGCGGAATTCCGTAAACGCTTTGGAATTTTTTAGCGCGAGCCCATTCCGCGATTTTTACCATGTCTTCGTCAAATTCCTGCCAAGTATAAAACTGCTTCTTTATTTTATCATCTTTTTCATCCATTGCAGGTATATTTTATTAACATTTCTTGCCGACCAAGTTATAATTGCCGGAATTTTATAGGAGTGGAGTTTTTTGATTTCTCGTTCAGCCGCGCCGACTTTAGCGCGCATAGTTTTCACCAACAGTATAACTTCTTTGGCGCTTTTGATTTTCCCTTTCCCGCCTCGTTGTAAACGAGGCGAGGCTCGCCCCGATTCAAATCGGGGCGGCCACCGATACAAAGAACTCGCCTCCGGAATAGTTATACAACAGGCTGCCAGCCGTTTTTGCAAAAGCGCGCGTCCGATCCGCTCGGCTTCTAACTTACTTTTACATGTAGTCAAAATAACCCCAGCCCTTGACATAATTGATATTATGAATTATGATAGGTTTGATCTTTTAAAAATCCAAACGCCGAAAGGAACATTAAAGTGAAAAAAATCATTTACACCGCATTTTTTATGGGTATTATAACCTTCTTGGTAATTCACGCCAACGGCGCAGAAAACCCATCCGCACCGTCAACATGCCAAAGCCGAATCACCCGTCTGCACAGCACTTGGGACAAAACGCCGTCCTCGCGCCTTGTCATATTAAACTGTACCACGATTCCAATCCGAGAAGAACGGCTCCAGGAGTTTCTACTGGACATTGAGTGGGCATCCAAAAAAATTATGGCAGAACATAATAAGATTGTGGATGAGACCATCAAAACAATGGCTAAACGCTTAAACGAGCCGGAAAAAACTTTGCGGAAAAAACTGGATGAACTTATCGCACCAGATGTCCCCATTCGAGACCTGCTTATCGTTCCACGATACGTGATTGCCACCGACTTCATTCCAAAGGAGATTCGAGTAGTGGATACAATGGATCTCCGGGCGTTACCGATATCAAAAAGCGCAATCTTCTATATAACACATCATGCACTCAACCAGCAACGGTTTCTCCGAAGATCAATCTTTGAGCATGAACTAATCCGCGATGCGTTCCGGTCAACGATAAATCTCAAATGTTTACCCTGCGCCTGGTTCCATGACATCCGCACTTTAACAGATATTACGGAGCATGAGTTAAATCACATTAAATAAGTTTCAGCCGCCCTGCGGCTATTTTTTTATTATTTTTCTATATTATACAAGGCCGCATGATGCGGCCACCTTAATAAAATCTTCTTTTAAGCGAGAATTGATATTTTTTTCAAAAATCATTTGGCGAGCCGATATGTTCTTCCGCGAAATTAGTGGAGGCACGGATAAAAAATGGTGAAAAAATGCAATAAAGGAAGCCGCGGCCGAGCACAAAAACTATTCCCCTAATTCTTTTTTGGGTAGTCCCTCGACTAAGCTCGGGAACTATTTTTTTAAGTATGCTCGGAACGCGGAGGTATCCTATTGCATTTTTGGCTCCATTTTTCCGCGCCGGAACTCTTGAGCGGAGGACAAATCGGCGAGACTAAACCCAACCCCGCACATGCAACCCATTCCGAGCGGCTTCTTCCTGCGCCAACTGCTTGGACGGCCCTTCGCCCTCGGCCACTAATTCTTTTTCCAAAAATACCCCTACCACGAAATGCTTGTCATGATCCGGCCCCCATTCGCGGAGCACCTCGTAATTCGGCGTAATCCCGACCCTTTCCTGCGCCTCCTCCTGAAAAAGGGACTTGGGGTCTTTATAAAGTTTCTTGGAAATAATCTCGTCCAAATGCGCCAAAACCGCGCGGCTGATAAAACCGCGCGTCACATCATATCCTTGGTCAAGATAAATTGCGCCAACCAGCGCCTCAAAGGCGTTTGCCAAAATGTATTGGCGCGCGCGCCCCATGTCTTTGGCCTCCCCGCGGGAAAGCATCAAATATTGGTTCATTTCAAGCTCCACCGCGATGTCTGATAGCATATTGGCATTAACCAGCGCCGCGCGGAAACTTGTAAGTTCTCCTTCCGACTTGTCCGGAAATTTTGCAAAAAGCGCCTCGGTTACGATGAGTTCCAGTACCGCATCCCCTAAAAATTCAAACCGCTCATTATGCCCTAACCGAAACGAAGGATTTTCGTTTATGTATGAACGGTGAGTTAAGGCCTGTAGCAATAAATCGGGGTTTTTAAATTTTATAGAAATTTTTTCCTCGAAATGAGAAAGATCCTTCACGAAATTTTACGAAATACGAATCACTACGAATGTACGAATTCGTATATTCGTAAAAATTCGTATTTCGTAAAGTTATTTTTCTTTCTTCTCCTCTTCTTCTTTTCCTGTTTCCTCTTTTTTCTCCGCTTCTTCCTTCTCTTTCTCCTCTTCCCTTTTCTTGGCAAGTTCGGCCCGATTCGGATAATCTTTACCCGGCTCCCCTATTTCTCTATACACAGTGCCTAAAACCCCGTTGATAAATCTGCCGGATGACTCGCCGCCAAATGATTTGGCAAGTTCAATCGCCTCATTAATCGCAACCTTAGGAGGAACCTCATCATGATTGCCGAATAACAACTCGTAAAGCCCAAGACGCAGGACAGCGCGGTCAATCGAAGTAATTTGTTCAATCGGCCATTCGGGCGCGGCTTTTTCGATAATCGCATTTATCTTATCCAGATTTTCCACAACGCCGCTAATCATGCGGTCAATAAAACCGTACTCCTCATCAAGTCCCGGGCCGAATTCTTTTTTATTCCGCTCCACGATTTCCGGCAGGGATTTGGTATCCTTACCTTGAAAATCCCACTCAAAGAGCGACTGCATGGCGATTGATCTTGCAAGGTGCCTGCTGGCCATAAAATTTTAATCTCTAAATTCTAATCTCTAAATTCTAAACAATCTCAAATTTCAAAATTCTAAAACGTAGATTCGATAAGCTCACTATAAATTTTGAGATTTGGGTTTTGGATTTGTTTAGAGATTAGGGTTTAGGATTTAGATATTTATCGATGTGACAATTCTTCCGCATTCAGCGTCTTCCCTTCTTCAGCGGATTTTTCTTCATGCGCATGCAATTCTTTTTCCCGTTTTTTGCGCTCTTTTTTGTCCAATTTCGCGAGAACATCAACGACCTGTCGGCCTCCATAATAGCCGCAGTTTTGGCACATAATGTGGGGGCGAAGCGGCTTGCCACAGTGGCCGCATGCCGCAAAATGCACGGATTTTAACGCGTGATGCGAACGCACCCGATTACGCTTGCCCTTGGTATGTCTCATTCGAACTACCATGATTCAATAATACTAAATATCACTTAGTCTGACAAGCAAATGTAAAAAGGCCGACTAATCGGCCTTTATTTATATTTAAGTTTTGATGAAGCGCAAATCATTCTAACCCATAACTGCCTGGATATCTTGTCGATAGAAACACGAGAAAGTTTCGCCGTAAAAATACGCCGACCGTCTAATTCCACGCATACGCCGCAATCTTCCAAAAATTTACGCTCCTTTTCCTTTTTTCGGAAATCCTCGGCAACATGGATAAAAACATCGAACTCGTCGTCATTAGAAGCTCCGTGTAATACTACGGCAAGCGGCGCATCAATTTTCTGATAATTCATTTCATCTCCCCTTTTTCACGCAAACGTTTCATTAATTCCTCAAAACCGCCTTTTTGGGTGATAACACGGTTAAATTGCGACCGGTAGTTATTCACGGCGCTTATGCCCTCAAACACCACGTCATATACTTTCCAATCGCCGTCCTTCAAATGAAGCTTGTAAACAACGGAAAAATCACGTCCGGTTTTGGGAAGCGTAACACTGGTTGCCACTTCGGCAAATTCCTGTTCAACAACCTCTTTTTTATAGTCAATTATCTCGTCCTCAAATGATTCTATTTCAGCGATGTAAGTGCGTTCCAAAAGTTCAACAAAAAGCTTGGTAAATTCCTTTTGCCGGTCGGGATAACGCCTCCAGTGATGCCCCAAAGAGCGTTTAGCCATCTCGGCAAAATCAAACCGTTTATCAAGAGCGTCGCGAATTTTTTGGCGCCGTTCGGTGGTTTTGGCTCCGCTTTTTAATTTAGAATCAGTCACGATATCGCGGATTATATCCGTAGTTTCCCGAATTCGCTCGGTGGGAACTATCGCCGCCGCCTGTTCCGCGAAAAACGCAAAAACCGAAAAAATGAATAGCGCCACATAAATGGTTTTTTTAAAGGACTTCATTCTGAATTCTCCTGATCAACACAACAGAACCTTATACACCATACGATACAATAATGGCTATTGCAAGAACATGATTATATTCATAATTCACTTCCGATATGCAAAAATTGTCCAAACTGCGGTTAAAAAAACATACAGATATTCTCTGTATATTTAAATTTGAACTAATTACTGCGCGTAATGTCCCGTGCCGGTAAGCCAATGAAGATCGTCAGGAGTGAGTTCCCCGGGCTTTGTTTCCATCCCCGCATCCTTCAATGCCTGTCTGCCAATCTGGGTCATAGACCACTGTTCCCAACTCGAACCCTCAACCCGGCATTCGATACATTGATGCCGCTTGAGCTCGCGAAACACTTTTTCAGATGCGAACTTATCAAAGCTTATTTTGCAGCGCTCCACCTCCGGTTTATACGGATAATAATTAAGGGGAAGGTCGCGCAGAAAAAATGATCCCTCCTCGCCCATCATATATTGAAGAGCCCTCAATGCGTTTTTACTTAAACTCATAAATATATTCCTTCTTGAATTGGCAAACACCTGTCTAAGATAATAGCTAAAAGCCGCCAAAAAATCAAGAGAGCCGAAACGACTTCCGGTGGATGACAGAATGCCCGAATCTCCGTATCAGCACATAATGAAGTTTCGTTCCGTATCCTTTGTGCAGATCAAACCGGTACTTGGGATATTTTTTGTGGAGACGGAACATTAAACGATCCCGCGTTACTTTGGCAATAATAGATGCGGCGGAAATCGCCGGAATTTTTTCATCGCCTTTTATAATCACCTCATGAGAAATGCGCCGGGGAAGTTTCAAACCGCCGTCCAAAAATATGGCATCAGCGAATAACGAATCCTTTACGAATTTACGAATACTGGAATTCGTAATTCGTATATTCGTACGAGATTCGTTATTCGATGATGTTTTACCGTTATTCGTTGATAATTTACGGCATACCCGTAAAACCCCGAGATTCGCCGCCTGCGAGATATTTATCCGGTCAATTACCTTAGGATAAATCTTTGCCACCGCATATTCTATTTTCGGATGATTGGTTAAAATTCTAAACCATTCTTCTCTCTGCCGCGCCGTCAGTTTTTTTGAATCCCGTATATTTCTAAGTTCTAAATTCTTAGTTCTAAGTTCTATTTTAATTCCCGCAACAACTACCGGTCCCGCCAAAGGCCCTCGTCCCGCTTCATCTATACCAATAATAAATTGGTGATGGGCGAAGCTCGCCCGCTTGCGGGCGGCTCGTCCCGCTTCATCAATTCCTATAATATAATTCATATTAGTTGTTGACCCCGTTAAAAAGAAACAAACACGGTGATTTATACATACAGGGTTTTTATAAACGCAGATATACTTGAAGATAAATGAGAATCTTTGTTTCTCTCTAACGGGGTTGACGAAAATTTTATATGGAGTTACTTTTAGCATAGCTTCTCTTACAAAATATGGAAATGTGCTATGCGTATGCTCCATATACTCTTGGCCGCGCTGGCGCTATTTTTTTCCATGCCCAGCCATGCCCTTCCGCAAGAAGATAAACCTTCCGTACAAATTCGAAACGTAAGCGTTACGGTGCTACTGGATCAAATTCTTATGTACGGACAGAAAGATCGTAGCGAGTTTGAATCGAAAATCCGTAAAATTTTTGAAACCGCATCGCATGTTTTTAAAAAAAATTTCTCTATAACTTTCTCCATTGACGCATTTGCTCTCTGGTATGCTCCGGCGTACTTAGACACGTATGACTTTTTCGACCCATCGTTATATTATGAATGGAATCCCCATTTAGTGCTTTCCGAAATTGCCTATATTGGCAAAAACAATTCCTCGGATATAACAATAGGAATTATCCATCGCACGATGTATATTCACAAAGAACTCGAAATCGAAACTCTGGACGGCAGTAAATTCCTAATAGAAACCGAGGAGCCGTATATCGGATACGCCAATGCGGATAAAAATGCGGCGATTGTCGTGTGGGATGAAGACTCCGAACATGTTTTAACCCATGAACTTAGCCATCTTTTCTATGCCGGCCATACGGACGAAAAATCACTGATGAACGAAACGAATTATCTGGAAGATAAATTGATGTATTATGATGATGAAAACTGGCAAATCATCATGGAGAATCGCCTGCGAAAATTTGATAAATCATTTATCCCCTGATTAGGGGAATTTTATTTTGTCGATACCTGTGGATATCTCAAAATCGGCTTGAATCTATTGAGGTTTTTAAAAAAATTGCTGAAGTGAAAAATGATTTGTATAATGAATATAGAGGCGTTCTTTACGAAATACGAATTTTTACGAATATACAAATTCGTACATTCGTAGTGATTCGTATTTCGTAAATCCATGAAATTCACTCATTTACATGTACATAGCCACTACAGCCTGCTTGACGGACTCGCTAAAATTGACGAACTTGTGGCCCGGGCCGCGGAACTTAAGATGGACTCTATAGCGCTTACCGATCACGGAAACCTTTATGGCGCGATTGAATTCTATCAAAAAGCGAAAAAGGCGGGGATAAATCCCATCCTGGGCGCGGAAATGTATGTTGCGCGCGGCCATATGCAGGATCGCACGCCCGGAGTGGATGACACCCGCTATCACTTGACGGTTCTTGCCCAAAATTCCGAGGGTTACCATAACCTCGTGCGCCTGGCGAGTGAAGCGCATCTCAAAGGATTTTATTATAAGCCCCGTGTGGACAAATCCGTACTCCGGCAATATAGCCGGGGTTTAATTGCGCTCTCCGGATGTTTTGCGGGGGAGATTCCGCGCGCTATCCGCAATAAAAAAATGGAACACGCTGAAACGCTTTTACATGATTATCAGGAAATTTTCGGCAAAGAAAATTTCTACTTGGAAATTGCGCCTCATTTTAACTATCCGGATCAGCGCGCCATAAACGAGGGTCTGGTTGAACTTTCCCGGAAGGCCGGGGCGCCGCTGGTAGCAACCAATGACATTCATTATGTAAAACCGGAGGATGCGGAAGCCCAGGACATTTTGGTATCGGTGCAAACCGGCAACCGCTTTGAAGATGAGGACCGCCTCACTATGAAGCAGGCCAATCTTTCACTTCGATCGGCGGAGGAAATGGCTTCTCTTTTCCCGGAATATCCGGAGGCCATTGCCGCCACCCAAGACATTGCCTCCCGCGTAAAAATCGATATTGAACTCGGCAAATCCAAACTGCCGCTTTTTGCGGTTCCCTCGCCTTATACGGCGGATTCATACCTGGGGGAACTCTGCCGAAATAAAATCCAGGAGCGCTATGCAGGCGCCATAGCGCAAAATGCAGCGCTGGAACTCCAAGTTAAAGAGCGCCTTGAATACGAACTCGCTGTCATTGTTCAGACCGGATTTGCCAGCTATTTTCTGATTGTGCAGGATTTCGTAGCTTGGGCTAAAAACCGCGGAATTGTAGTTGGACCGGGCCGCGGATCAGCTGCGGGATCCATAGTGTCTTATCTTTTGGGAATTACCAACATAGACCCCCTGCACTATAATCTTCTTTTTGAGCGCTTTCTGAATCCGGAGCGCATTTCCATGCCGGATATTGATCTTGATTTTGCCGACACCAGACGGGATGAGGTCATAAACTATGTAGCGCAAAAATATGGACACGACCATGTGGCGCAAATCATAACCTTCGGAACCATGGCCGCGCGCGCGGCGATCCGCGATACCGGCCGGGCGCTCGGCATGCCATATTCTTTCTGTGACCGGCTGGCCAAACTCGTGCCGTTTTCTCCGCAAGGAGAAAAGGCCGGGTGGCTTAAAAAAAGTCTGGAGCGGGTGCAGGAACTGAAAGAACTTTACGCCAACGATCCGGACGTCAAACGGCTTATTGACTCGTCCATGAAATTGGAGGGAGTGGCGCGCCATGCCTCCACCCACGCCTGCGGAGTTGTAATTTCCCCGGGCCCCTTAACCGATTTCGTGCCTTTACAATATGCCGTACGCCAAGGAGAACGAAAATCCGGAGGCGGAACAAATACCGAAGACAATCGACAGGTAATCACTCAATACGAAATGCACGCCATAGAAGATCTCGGACTTCTTAAAATGGATTTTTTGGGACTTCGCAACCTGACAATTATTGAAAATACTTTGTCTCTTATCAAAAAATCAAAAGACGTCTCGGTCAACACGGAAAATATACCGCTTAATGATTCCGGGACATTTGCCCTGTTTCAGCGCGGAGAGACAACCGGCCTTTTCCAGTTCGAGTCATCCGGAATGAAGCGCTACCTTAAAGAATTAAAACCCACGGAACTTGAAGACCTGATCGCGCTGGTTGCCCTTTACCGTCCCGGCCCAATCGAACTTATTCCATCCTACATCCGCCGCAAAAACGGACTGGAGCGGGTTTCTTACCTGCATCCGCGGCTTGAGCCGGTTTTCAGAAATACTTACGGCATCGGTATTTATCAGGAGCAGATGATGCAAATTGCCCGGGACCTCGCTGGATTTACCCTGCCGGAAGCCGACACCCTGCGTAAAGCCATAGGCAAGAAAATAAAAACCCTGCTCGCCCAACAGCGCGAAAAACTTCTTTCGGGCATGAAAAAAAACGGAATTAGTCCGCAAACAGCCAATGCCATCTGGGAGCTTTTTCCGCCTTTTGCGCGCTATGGCTTTAACCGCTCGCATGCCGCCTGCTACGCTTTGATCGCCTACCAGACCGGATATCTGAAGGCGCACTATCCTACGGAATTCATGACCGCGCTCCTGGATGCCGAAGGGTTTGAAGTGGAGCGTATCGCTTTTTTCGTTTCCGAAGCGCGCACCATGGGGATAGAAGTTTTACCGCCGGATTTAAATGAAAGTTTTGAAAACTTCACCCTGGTTTCGGAGAAAAAAATCCGTTTCGGGCTTAAATCCGTAAAAAACGTCGGAGAAAACGTGGTGCGTTCCATCCTTGAAACACGGGGACACGGGGGAAAATTCAATTCCATTACCAATCTACTGGAACGAGTCCATCATCGTGATCTTAATAAAAAATCGCTTGAATCCCTGATAAAATGCGGGGCGTTTGACGCCCTGGGAGAACGCAGCCAGTTGCTTTTGAATCTTGACATCTTGCTGCAGTATAACCACGAATCACAGCGCGTGCAGTCCAGCGGACAATCCAATCTTTTCAGCTCTATCCCGGAAATAAAGGTCTCTTCCCTGAAACTAAAAGATGCCGAGCCCGCCACCAAGCGCGTAAAACTCTCCTGGGAAAAAGATCTTTTGGGTCTTTATGTATCCGAGCATCCTCTCCAGGAATATGCCGAACGCCTCAAACAAAACCACATCCTGCCCTTAAATGGCCTTGGAACGGACTTAAAACGATTGCGCAACCAGATTATTTCAATCGGAGGAATTGTAAATGGCATCCAAAAAGTTTTGACCAAAAACGGCGAACCCATGCTATTCGTACAAATGGAGGACTTAACCGCACGCACCGAGGTTTTGGTTTTTCCCAAGCTTCTCGCCAAAAATCCGGAGGTATGGCAGGAGGAAAAAATTCTCATGGTGCGGGGACGGCTTTCCGATAAAGACGGCGTGCCGAAAATTCTGTGCGAAGATGCTGTTGAAATTACTTAATACATTTGGTATTATTATCGATATGCCGACACTGACCATAGATTTACCCGTAAAATACTTTAAAAAAGCCCAGAAACAGGCACATCGAGAAGGATTTAAAAACCCTGCCGATTGGGCGCATTTTTTAGTGGCACGCAACATAGAACTTGAAGAATCATCCCACCTTGCTCCAACCCGCATCATATCCGAAATGAAAAAAACCGGACTTTATAACTCCATCTTTCTAAGGGAGCTGAAACAGTCACTTGAATATGCTGATACAACCCCTTAATGATCGCGTCAACACGCAGCTCAATAAATTTCAACTTAACAAAAAGTTTGATAAACAGTTAATGCTTTTTTCCGTAAATCCACTTCATCCGAGTTTGCATACCGAGAAGCTTGAGCCCAAACACGTTGGGCTCTATTCTTTTCGCATCGACAAAAAATACCGCGCGATCTTCAGAATCCGCAAAGGGCAAGCTGAGATTGTTCACATTACCAAACATTATCAAAAATAAAAAATCGGGTGAGAGCTTCTCACCCGGATATAACGCTACCAACTGACAAAAGCGTCATTATGATAATTCCGAAGATTACGACAAAAAATTAATCACTTTTCCCCATTACTTAGAAGAAGTTCACAGCAGAGACGATGCGGCAACAAAAACCATAGCCGCGAAAATCGCCCACATCGAGACCTCAAACCAATTTCTATTCAGCCATCTATGAATCATAGTATTTTCCTCCGTTAAGTTTAGATTTAAAGTACCGATAATAGTTTAGCATTTGATGAATAAAAGTCAAGAGTCAAAAATTGAATCCGCACGCCACTCGCTTGCCCATCTTTTGGCAATGGCTGTTCTCAAAAAATTTCCCACAGCCAAATTGGGCATCGGGCCCGTAATTGAAAACGGATTTTATTATGATTTTAAACTGCCCGAACCGATTACAGACGCTGATTTGCCGGAAATCGAAAAAACCATACGCGGACTGATTGCCCAAAAACTTGAATTTTCCGGAAAAACAGTAACTCCAGCCCAAACCAAAAAAATATTCAGAGATCAGCCGTTTAAACTCGAGCTCATCAAAGAATACGCCCAAGAAGGCCGCGAACTCACGGTGTATAAAACCGGGGAAGAATTTATAGATCTTTGCCGAGGGGGACATATAAAAAACACCTCGGAAATAAATTCCGATGCTTTTCGCCTGACCCATATTGCCGGCGCCTATTGGCGCGGCTCGGAAAAAAATCCGATGCTCACCCGGATTTACGGAGTTGCGTTTGAAACCAAAAATGAGCTTGCTGAATATTTCAAAATGCAGGAAGAGGCGGAAAAGCGCGATCACCGAATTTTAGGTGAACGGCTTAAACTCTTCACGTTTGCCAAAGAAATAGGCCCGGGCCTTCCCCTATGGCTTCCGAATGGAACGGTACTCCGGGAAGAAATTGAAAAATATGCCAAGAAAATAGAGAACAAGTGGGGTTATCAGCGTGTCGTAACGCCGCATATTGCCAAAGAAGATTTATACCGCATGTCCGGCCACATTCCTTATTACGCCGAAAGCATGTATCCTCCGATGAAGCTGGATGACGGAAATTATTATTTAAAAGCCATGAACTGCCCGCATACACACATGATTTATAAATCAGAGCCGCACAGCTACCGCGAACTGCCCATTAAATATTCAGAGTATGGCACAGTATATCGCTACGAACTGTCTGGAACACTCGCCGGACTTCTCCGAACGCGGGGTTTTACCCAAAACGATGCCCATATATACTGCAAGGAAGATCAGGTTGTGGAAGAATTCTTAAAAGTAATGAAACTCCACGAATTTTGGTATAAAGAAGTTTTTGGAATCCGGAACTTCTACATGCGGCTATCCCTCCCCGTGAAAGATGAAAAAAAATATGCCGGTATGCCTGCGGGATGGAAAAAATCGGTGGAGCTCTTGCGCCAAGCCATGAAAGAATCGGGTTTAAATTTTGTCGAAGCCGAGGGAGAAGCGGCTTTTTACGGGCCAAAGGTTGATTTTCAAATCAAAAGCGTAATCGGAAGAGAAGAAACTGCCTCAACCAATCAGTTGGACTTTTTGGCTGCCGAAAGGTTTAACCTGAATTACACGGATAAAGACGGGAAAGAAAAACCGGTCTATGTAATCCATCGGGCGCCGTTAGGATCACATGAAAGATTCATCGCCTTTTTAATCGAGCACTATGCGGGATCATTCCCATTTTGGCTTGCGCCGGTACAAATCACGGTATTAACCGTAAATGATTCGGTCCGCGCGTATGCCGAGAAAATTGCGCAGGAATTACGCAGACACGATTACCGCATAGCGCCGGATTACCGCGGCGAAACCATCGGCAAAAAAATACGCGAGGCGGAATTGCAAAAAATACCGTATATTTTGGTGGTGGGAAACCGCGAAATGGAATCGGGTAAAATCGCGGTCAGAGAACGCAGCAAAGGAGATACGGGCCAAATGCCTCTGGAGAAATTTATCGAACTCATCCGAACACAAAAAAATCCCCTATAAAAAGGCCGCTCCGAGAGGAGCGGTAAAAAACTTAAAAATGGAATTATGGGATATTACTAATATTTGGGGACTGTCGCAGTAAGTGCGCTGATAATGATTTTTTTGAACTCTTCACTACCATACACCGTGACTCCCGACCCAACAGGAGATCCGACTACCACATATCGACCAAGTTCAGGTCGACCAAACGCATTCGAATATGGTTTAACTTCCTCGCCTCCCGTAACCGGATAAACTGTTGTTTCTCCCACCGAACCGGAACATTCAGGAAGGAGTTCTGCTAATACCCTCTTTACACGCTCCATATCCCAACCCCAAACAACAACATTCAACGGGCCTTCCATATATCCTCCTTCAACTAGTATTTCCCGGATTCGTGCACGAATCCGTATTTGAGCTAATTTTATTATAAATTCATGCAACAAAAAGTCAAACTCATTATTATCGTGGGCCCTACCGCCTCCGGCAAATCCGAACTTGCCGTAAAAATCGCCAGAAAATTCAACGGCGAAATAATTTCCGCGGATTCAAGGCAAATTTACCGCGGACTTGATATCGGATCCGCCCGAGTCCCCGGAAAATGGCAACGAGTAGGGTCTGACCCTCCAAAGGAGGGTCAGACCCTACTACGCTTTGTATATAAAACTATTCCCCACCACTGCATTGATTTTGTAGATCCCGAAAGAACTTACACCGTTGCCGAATTTAAAAAATGCGCCGAAAATGCGATCCGAAAAATTGCGGATCGCGGAAAGATTCCAATAATAGTCGGCGGAACCGGATTTTGGGTGGATACGCTCGTTTATGATCTGGATCTGCCTGAAGTTCCACCAAATCAAAAATTACGAAATAACTTGGAGAAAAAAAACGCGCGAGAACTTTACCGCATGTTAAAAAAACTTGATTCCGCGCGCGCCCGAACCGTTGACCACCAAAATCCGCGCCGCCTTATTCGCGCGATTGAAATAGCGCGCGCCCTGGGAAAAGTGCCGGCCATCAAAAAACAATCACCCTACCGCGCGCTTTGGCTTGGCCTGAATCCCCCGCCAGCAGTGTTGGAAAAAATAATTAAAAACCGAACCCGCGCCATGATAAGAAACGGCATTACAAAAGAAACAAAAAAACTCCTCGCCCAAGGAGTGCCAAAATCCCGTATTAAGGAATTCGGCTTTGAATACCGCGCTACCCTTGACTATCTTGATAGAAAAATTACTAAAGATGAGCTATACGAACGAATAGTCCGCAATACCCTGCACTATGCTAAACGCCAAATGAGATGGTTTAAAAGAAATAAAAACATTCAATGGATAAATCCGGCTGAGGCCCAAAAGATGGTGACATTATTTCTATTCAATTTTTTCCCCGCTCCAGGTAAACGGCACAAAATATAATTTCACGCTGGCTGATTTTTTAGCCAAAGCCAGCCATTCCTCATAGCTTTGCCCGCGTGCGCGAAATATTTCCGCCAGCACGTCTTTGCGCGCCTGCGGCATAAATACCAGTGCCAGAAAATCATCATTATCAAGGTCATACACCGCTTTCCCGCCCGCAATCACTCCCGGGCTTTTTTTAAGCGCGCCATTGACCTCCTGTTTTGCGCGCGCCGCAAAGTCATCAATAACTCTTTCTCCGGCTGATAAAATTATTTTATCCTCTATGAGGAAGGTGAGGGTATCGCGCTTGACCGACAGCAAAAGTTCCGCATTTTCCTGGCGCGAGAAATCAAGGGCCGGGGCGCCGGATGAACGCGCGCTGGCCTGAGCAAAACGAATTGCGGCTTGCTCCGCTTTTGCCCACGTTTTGAAAAAAATCGGAGAGCCGTCCACTATAGCCACCGGATAAAAACCGGTGATCGCTAAAAAGGCGAATGTACCGAAAAGGGATAAAAATAAAATCAATACTCGCCTCATATAAAAACCACTGATAGAGATATTTTGAGGCTGAACCTCCCGCGGGAGGTTCAGCCTCAACGGCTTCCGCAAACAATTATTTAAACCAGGATGAAACGAATCCCCAAAACTTAGCTGGCCATGATGCCGGAGAGGTAGTCACCATAAAGGTGGAACTTCCGCTACTTACCACGACCGCCACCTCCTCCCCGGGAAGCTTCAAATTAAAACGCTCTTTGGCCTCTCGTTTTACCGCTTCCACGGTTTTTAATTCCGCCAAATACGCCTCGAGATTATTTTTTTTCTCAGTCAGCTCCTCAATCTGCTGTTTTATGGAGCGCGACTCCAGCCACGATTGCCAGGCGCCATATCCCAAATTGTATGCCGCGTATCCGGCCGCAACCAGCAAAACAATAAGAAATAAATTAATGAAAAATCGGATCATTTGATTTAATTCCTAAGTCATATATACTATACAATAAAGAGTTAAATTGTTGCTTATTCTTTTTTGACAATGGGAGGGCGCGAAAGCTTGCCCCGCACCAAATTTCGACTGCTGCTTTCGTTTCCATCCAAGGAGAGAAGAACACCATATCGTTACTTGGGTTCTATCTCGCCAGCTGACTCGAGGGCAGCAAAGAAACGGTCAAAATTTTGGTGACGGGGCTTGGTTTCCGCAAAGCGGAATTTCGCGCCCGACCCTTAGCGAACGCGCCGCAGGAGCAAGTGAGCATGTCAAAAAAGAATAAGTAACAATAGCAACTCCCACACCCACCATTATGTTCCGAAACCGCAAAAAACTCAACCTCATCTGGCTCGTTATCTCCATCATCGGCATCCTCTCCATGGTTGCCTTTACTCTCTTGCCGCTGATTATATATAGATAATACGGGATTTTGGTTTAACAGGGCATACTTTTACGTATGCCTTGTTGAATTTGACATTTGGCGGGATTAACAATAAATTAGGAGCGTGGCTCATTGATAAATAAAATCACAAAAAGAAAGGGGCGCATGTTATGAACAGCGAGGTCATGAATTTCATGAACACACTGAAAGCGCATAACCCCAACGAACCCGAGTTTCATCAGGCGGTTTATGAGTTTATTAGCTCGGTTATGCCGTTTATTGAAAAAAATCCTCAATATCGCAAATATAAAATTCTTGAAAGAATGGTGGAACCGGAACGCGTGATTATTTTCCGCATACCCTGGGTTGACGATCAAGGCGAAATTCAAGTCAATCGGGGTTTTAGAGTAGAAGTGAATAGCGCCATCGGCCCGTTCAAAGGAGGATTACGCTTACATCCATCGGTTAACTTGAGTGTTTTAAAATTTCTTGGATTTGAGCAGGTGTACAAAAACGCGCTCACCGGACTCCCTATGGGCGGAGGCAAGGGGGGATCGGATTTCGACCCCAAAGGAAAAAGTGATAACGAAGTAATGCGCTTCTGTCAATCCTTCATGCTTGAACTTTTCCGATACATCGGCCCCAACACGGACATACCTGCAGGCGACATAGGTTTTGGCGCCCGCGAAGTCGGCTACTGCTTTGGAATGTATAAAAAAATTATGAATGAATTCACCGGAGTATTCACAGGGAAGAGTACTGATTGGGGCGGCTCGTTCATCCGTCCCGAAGCCACCGGATACGGCTCGGTCTATTTCGCGCAAGAGATGTTAAAAACCCGATCAGAAAATCTCGATAAAAAAATCTGCCTCGTCTCGGCCAGCGGCAATGTTGCCCAATACACAGTTGAAAAACTTATCCAACTGGGGGCAAAACCGGTCACTTTTTCCGATTCGGACGGCTACATATATGACGAGTCCGGAATCAACAAAGAGAAACTTGATTTTGTAATGCATCTGAAAAATGTGTGCCGCGGTCGAATCAAGGAATATACGGAAAAATTCCGAGACGCCATCTACACTCCAGTTGATAAAACACTTGACCATAATCCTTTATGGAACCACAAAGCCGATTGTGCATTTCCATGCGCAACCCAAAACGAAATAAACAAAAAAGATGCCTTAAATTTACTGCAAAACGGCGTGTATTTGGTGTCAGAGGGAGCTAACATGCCAACTACCCCGGAAGGTGTTCATCAATTTCTTGCCGCTAAGATATTATACGGACCGGGCAAAGCGGCCAATGCCGGCGGAGTTGCCGTATCTGGACTTGAAATGTCTCAAAACAGCCAACGACTTTCTTGGGAACGCGCAGAGGTGGACAGGCGCTTGCATCAAATTATGCAGAAGATACACAATCAATGCGTGAAATACGGCAAGGAAGGCAATTTTACCCATTATGTAAATGGCGCCAATATCGCCGGATTTGTCCGGGTAGCCAATGCGATGATTGATCAGGGAATCGTATAACGAACCACCTCATAAAAGGTGGTTTTAAAAATTCAGGTCTATATTTCTAACTGGATTTTAAAATTTTTAAAAATACTTCCGGCGGGATCTCAACCGCCCCCTCCCCGCGCTCTTTCAGTTTCTTCTTGCCCTTTTGCTGCTTTTTCCAGAGCTTCATTTTGCGGGTGCGATCTCCGCCGTATAAATATCCGGTCACGTCTTTTTTAAGCGCCGGGATAGTTTCACGCGCAATTATTTTTCCTTCGGTTTCCGCCTGTAGCGCCACAGGAAAAAGCGTCTTGGGTATAAGTTCTTTCAGGCGAATAAGTATAGCGCGTCCTGCATGTTCCGCATTCAAACGCGGGATGATCCGTGAAAAAGCCGCGATATCTTTGCCCGCGACCAAAATATTCAAGCGCAAAAGATTTCCCTCCTTCCAGCCGCTTACCTCATATTCCATTGAGGCATAACCATGGGTTATGCTTTTTAACTCATCATGCAAATTCACGATTATCTCGCTAAGCGGCGCCAAAAAGGATAAAATCATGCGCCGCGAACCTAAATTTTTAGCATCACCCGAGATAGCGCGATGCTCGTGCAAAACCTCGGTAATTTTGCCTATATATTCGGGCGGAGTCACAATTTTAAGCTCGGCCCACGGCTCATCTATGACGTATTTTTCCCTTCCGGAAGGCGCGCTGGACGCGCGAAAAATCATCTCCTCTCGGCCGCGGGCATAACGTATCCGATATGCGACCGAAGGGGTTGTAACCATGACTTGTAAATCATACTCGCGCCGAATACGTTCGGATACGATTTCCAAATGCAGCGTCCCCAAAAATCCGCAGCGAAAACCGCGGCCGAGCGATTCGGAGGATTCAACCTCATACATGAAAGCGGCATCATTCAATTTAAGCTTCGCCATGGCGTCTTTTAATTCGTCAAAATCATCCGCTTCCTCCGGATAGATGCTTGCCCAAACCATGGGTTGCGGCTCTTGGTATCCGGGCAACGGCCCCACGGCCGTAGAACTTAGATTTGAGAACTTAGAACTTAGCAAATTATTTTCTAAGTTTTTAGTTCTAAGTTCTAAACGCTTAACTATGGTGTCTCCGACCTTGACTTTCGACGGCTCTTTAATTCCGGTCGCGACATATCCGATCTCGCCTTCCAAAATTTTATCTTGGGAAAAAAGGCGCGGAATAAAATATCCAATCTCCAATGCATCGGCATCGGCGCCGGATGCCAAAAATAAAATTTTATCGCCTTTGCGCAAAATCCCATCCCTTACCCTCACATACGCGACAACGCCTTTATACGGATCAAAATGCGAATCGAAAATAAGCGCCCGCAGTTGAACTGAATCACCGATAACCGGTAACCGGTTATTAGTTACCGATAACTGCTTATTGGTTCCCGGAGGGGGGATTTTTTCTATCACTGCCTCCAGCAGCTCCAAAACCCCTTCCCCGGTTTTGGCTGAGACCTCAAGAACTTCTCCGGCTTTGATCCCTTCTGAAGCGAAAAGCTCAAAAATTTCCTCCCTGGTTTCAGCCGCGCGCGCAGTTGGAAGATCGATTTTATTAATAGCCGGAATTATATAAAGCCCCTCGGCCAAAGCGAGACGCAAATTCGCGATGGTTTGGGCCTGAACTCCCTGGGTCGCATCAACCAGAAGTATCGCTCCCTCCACCGCGGCCAGCGCCCTAGATACTTCGTAAGAGAAATCAACATGCCCCGGAGTATCAATCAGGTTCAGAATATATTCTGAACTTGATTGATAATTACCGGTTACTGGTAACCGGTTCTCCGCATGATTTGGCGTATGCCAAATCATGCGGACCGGGGTCATTTTAATAGTGATGCCGCGTTCTCTTTCAAGGGGATTCATATCCAAATACTGTTCGTGCATTTCACGCAAAGGTATTGTTCCGGTAATTTCCAAGAACCTGTCCGCCAAAGTGGATTTTCCATGATCAATATGCGCCAATATGCAAAAATTTCGTATACTGATATTTCCATTTATTTCCATACTTGAACTACAGGGATTGAACCCCTGTAAACCTCTATAGTCAAGAATGATCCCCATTCAAATTCTGGGGCAAAACCGCAAGCCGGAAAAACTTTCGGCGAAATGCGCCCATTACGGCACGCACGTCTTCATTGCCCATAAGCCACAGAATCCCGAAATATGCCGCAAACCCCGCAGCACCCGAAACCGCGCCCTGAACCAGTACCTGAAAAAATGAAATAAGCGGCAGAGACGCGGAAAAACTAGCCCGCACCGCATATGCCAAAAAACCGGCAAGCAGCACGGCAACCGCAATTTGCAAAAACGGGCGCAAGGGCAAAACTTTTTTTATCCCGAATTTTTGGCGGGCAAGACCCGTCAAAACCCGCCCGAGAACAGCGATATTCAGTAAAATACCGGCCGAAAAACCAAATACCAGGCCCAGCACCTCAATGTGCGGCAGGTCCGAAATCCTTAAAACCGTCCTGACAAAATCCGCGATGGCAGACGAACCTGCCAAGACATGGCTCGCGCCATAAGCCAGAACAATTGAGACCGCCGATGCCGCCAAGTTAATTACGAGCGGGGCCCAGGTATTTTCAAGCGCATAAAAACTTTTGATAAAAAAAGCGGCCAGGCCCCCCGGAACCATGGCTATCGCAAAAATGGCGAGTGCCGCAGCAGAAAGCCGGGTATCTTCCCAGGAAAAAACGCCCGCGCCCAGCGCTACCCGAACTATATGCGCGCGCAATACGATAAAAAGCACGGCGGAGGGCGCCAGCCAAAAAAGAATGGTCCGCAAACCAAGCCCGAATTCGTTGAAAAAATCCTCCCCGCGGCGCTCTATATATGCGCGCGACATGCGCGGAAAAATAGCAGTGGCATAACTAATGCCGAAAATCCCTATCGGCAGGAATTGAAGATTAAACGCCAGTTGAAATACCGCAATGCTTCCTTCAGTAAGAAGCGAGCCCATGCCTATAATCACCAAGATCGTCAAGTTCGAAAGCGAAACAGAAAATACCCGGGGAATAGAGAGTTTTGCCACGCGCCTCATTGCCCGGCTAATTCCGGAGAATTGAAAATTCGGCAAAAAACCCAGATCCGCCGCGGATAAAAACTGTACGGCAAAATGCAAGAATACGCCAAACACCACGCCCCAAGCCAGGCCCATAATCCCGAAGGCGGGCACAAAAAAAATAATTCCCGCAATAATTCCCAAATTATAAAAAATCGGGGCAAGCGCATATGCGAAAAACCGCTGAAAGGACTGGGTAACTGCCGATAAAATGGCGGATATCCCCAAAAATAATGGGGAAAAAAGCATTATGCGGGAAAGCAATGCTGTCGTCGTGCGCTCCGCTGCTGAAAAACCCGGGGTAAAAAAAGATATCAGTATCGGCATAATAAAAAAGGAGGCGACGGCGGCCGCTCCGGCAACAAGCGCAAAAACACTCACCAGGTCGGAGATAAATTTACGCGCGTCTTCGTCGCTTTTGGCAAGCTCCTCCTGAAAAACAGGCAAAATTGCGGCGGATGCCGCTCCCAACAAAAAAAGTACATTCAGAAAATCCGGAATCTGGAACGCCGCATAATACATGTCAAGTTCCCGCCCCGCTCCGAATTGAGAAGCAAGCAGGCGGTCCCGCAAAACCCCGAGTCCCCTGCTACAAAGCCCCGCGGCTCCAAGTATGAGAGCCGCGGAGTGTACCCCGTTTATTTCTGCATTAAGTATTCCTATACGCATCACACCAAAACTATCCGGATGGCGCTAAAAACCATTATTTATCCCGCGACGGCACAACCGGCGCCTCGCGCCTCTTCTCCGGCGGTTCGGCCGGAGGAACGATTCCGGAAAGAGCTCCGGTCCCGCCGCGCAAATTCTGCAAAATTCGCTTTACTTCCTGATTATCCGGATTCAGCGCTCCGATCTTTTCAAATTGTTCGATGGCGCGCGGCTTATCGCCTTTGCGATCATAAATCAAACCGAGGAAATAACGGGCGTTAGAATAATTCGGGTCAAGCAATACGGCGCGCTCAAACTCGATCTGCGATTTATCAATATCGTTGGCCTGATAGTACAAAAGGCCGAGTTGAAATGCAATGCCAATATCAAACGGAGCGGTGGCTTTAGCATTTTCCGTGGCGCGAATCGCCGATTGCAGATTGCCTAAACGGATGGAGGTCTGCGCCGCCAAAAAATGGGCCGTAGCAAAATCCGGCTTGGCGGATACCGCTTTTTCAAGAACTTTTTCAATTTCCTGCAATACGGATGTTCTTGATTTGAACAAATTTTCCCGCGCCTCGCCCGAGGACTGATTGGCCACAAGCAACAACCGATCCGCGTAAACCAAACCTGCCCTTCCCCAATCCGTATAAATTGAAGGATTCATAAAATCAAGTTCTGAGGCGCGCTGGTATCCTTCAAAAGCCAAACTTTCGGATCCCGACATAAAAGGAATCAAAACCTCAAAAAACGCCGCACGCGCCCGCCACGCCAACGGCTCCCTCGGGTTTAATTCAGTGGCACGCAGGGCATTTTGCCTTGCAAGTGTAACTTGTGTTTGAAAATCCTGCTGGACATTTTCTCCTCCGGCTGCGCGCTGTATCAAACTTTTCACTTTTTCGGTTCGCGCCTGCAAAAGTGCCTGGTAATTACGGAAATTCCTCTGATCGGTCAAAACCGCCTGTTCAAATTCGGCAATTGAGTTATCCGTATTTCCCGAATTTAACGCAGCAACCCCACGCTCGCGCGCTAGGGCCGAGCGCACCCGGATCATTTCCGCATAAAATGCCGCGATGCCGAGCGATAAAAACACAATCACCACCAGCGAAGAAGCAAACACCAACCACGGACTTTCCAGCCGCACCAGATACTCTTTAACATCCCAGAAACTGCGGCCCGCCATTAGCGAGGCTCGCCCATCTGGGCGGCGCTCCGCGGCGCTATCTCCGCCGGACCCCGCGTCCATCTGCAAAATCCCGGACACGGCGCTTTCGCGCCCCAAAAATACCGCCGAAATCCCGGCCAGAAGAAAAAGCCCAAAAATCAGCGTAAGGTTTGCCGGATAAACAAAAACCGACGCGATCAGCGCTACCAAACCCAAAAATACGCCTAAAGAAAATGGCTTTTCATCTTTAGTGGCAATCAGCTCCGCGCGGAGGTAAACCGCCACCGCGCTCAAAAGAAACACAAGCATCGCCAAAAATCCCAAAATACCGGCGGTGGCCAAAACCGTAGAAACCCATGAAAACCCCTGGTTAAAACGCAGTCCCCAAAAAATTGTCTGGTTAATGGAAGGATCTTTATACATGTTCCAATCTAAACCAAAGGTTCCCGGACCGGATCCAAACAGCATAGGCATTACACCCTCGCCCCAGACCGAACGCGCCACATTAAAGGTCGAGCGAAGCGCCGGGGACACCTCGGCCGGAAACGCAAACTGCACCAAAGGTGTTTGCATAATAAGCATTACCACCGAGACAACGATCAAAAAAATAGCAGATGCATAGCGCCAATCCAATTTTCTTCCACCCAAGCGCACATTCATAAACACAAACCCGAATGCCACAATGGCGGATGTGAGCATCACTCCCCAGCCAATGCGAAAATTAATAAATATTATATTTAGCGCAAAAAGTACCAGTGCCGCCCAAAATCCGTATTTAAGCCATTTTTTCCAGTATTCGGCCGAGGAAGAAAAAAGAATTCCGAGCGTTGCCATAAAAAGCGCGGTGTAAAAAAGCGAAAGCCCATTTATGGTCCCGACCACGTTAAAATCTATATTGGTGGCGGAAGACACCAGCCATCGATAAGGAGTAAAGCCGGTCCAAATTTGAATCAGAGTTAACAATGCCGACAAGGCTCCGGCAAAAATCAGGATAAAAACCAGAATTCCGGCTTCTTCCCGCGAACGGAAAATGCTGGATGCAAGCAACATAAGAAGCGATGCCGCAATAAGCGTTACTAAACTTTCGGCGGATGCATCCGAAATCAAAAACGACACGAATGGCGATTTAGAAAATATGGTAGCGGCTCCGAACACTAAAAGCAGGGCCAAGACCGCCCAACAAACCGGCGAGTGGCGAATTTTTATTTCACCCGTGGTTAAAACGGAGAGAAGCCACAAAATAGCCGCGGCGATTATGAGAGACGTGAATATAATTTCGCGCCCAAAATCAATCCGCACGCTAATCGGCAAAACCGCCAACGGCAAAAAAGCCGCCAAAACGTATAACAACATCCTCGACCCCCACTCAAAACGATTGGTAATGGTATCCATAATAAATTTATTTAAAGCATCCGTGCGGTTTTAGACCATAAATGGGCGAAATATCGCACAAATACCTTTATATTATATTATAGAAGTAATAATTAGACAATTATCCTCTTTCCACAAGTTTTCCCTTGTCCTCCACGCCATAGATAATAATAAACTTTTACTGGTTCGGGAAGCTTTAAGATATTCCCCGAGGCGCTCCCAAAAAAACCCGTATTTGGTGTTCATTGTCATATACGACTACAGTAACACCAATTATGATCTAACCGCGGAGTTTCGGTAACCTTTTTTAGTATCTAAATCGTCACATTGACTGAAATAAAATCTTGGTGTAAAATTTTTCCAGCACTTTTACGGGGGTAGACATGAAAAAATCATTCAAGTGGAAACGGAATATACGGCATGCGATTCTTAAAGAACTTACAAAAGTTAGACCCGCCGTGCCGGTTAAAAAAAATTCTCTGGCAGTTTACTCCGAATCATCATCCGGAGTCATAGTTATCCGCAAAAAATCCAGAAAACACGTGCTATCCGGCCATAACTAAAAACGCGCAATGAAGCGCGTCTTTTATTTATGTATTTTTGTAATCTCCACTTCCGTGAAATGCTGGCGATGCCCTTTTTTCTTGCGGTATCTTGTTTTACGGTGATATTTAAAGACAATGACTTTGCGCGCCCTGCCTTGCGTTAATATTTTCCCCTCGACTTTGGCGCCGGAAACCAGCGGTTTACCGATTTCCACGTTATCTCCATCAGCCGTCAGCAAAACCTGATCAAATACAAATTTTCCGCCATCCGGGGCGTCCCGCCCATGGCGAGGCTCGCCCCCTGCGGGGGCGGCCAATTTCTCAATTTTTAGCTTTTTTCCGGGTTCAACCAGATATTGTTTCCCGCCGGTTTTAATAACTGCAAATTGCATATTCAACCAATATATCAAATCTCTTTAAAAATGCAAACGAATGTCAATCCACCGATTCTTTAGGCGGCTCAATTGCTCCCACCTCAATTCCCACTTTTTCTCCGGTAATCCGCAAAACATCTTTATCGATTTTTCCAAATTCTTTATAGGCGTTATTATACATACTGACTGTTGTACCGAGATTTTTTCCAAGCCGCTGCATATAATCATCATAGCCCCTTAAATGCCGCCTTAGATTTTCCACCTGTTTTATGATTTCTTTGGCTTGTTCGGAAATTTTCTGATTTTTCAAACCCTGCAAAACCGTCTGCAAATAGGCCAAAAAAGAGGTCGGCGATACGATAATCACCCGCTTTTGTCCGGCATAATGAATCAAATTCCGAGTTTCATCCTCAACGGCGCCCACTTTATTGATAAGCAAGTCGTAATATACCGCTTCCGAAGGAATGAACATAAATGCAAAATCCATGGTATTTTCCTCCGGCTTCACGTATTTTGAGGTCTCATCAATTCGTATTTTTAAATCGCCAACCAGCGCCGATTCATATTTTTTTCTTTCCGCCGGATCGCGCGCTTCAAGTATCCGATTATAATTTTCGAGCGAAAATTTAGAATCAATTGGAATGATGCGCTTATCCACAAATACCACCGCATCCACAATAACTTTGTCCGAAAAAGGATACTGCATCTGATATGATCCCGGAGGCAGTACGTTTTTTAGGACAGTCTCAAGATAATACTCACCCAAAATTCCGCGCTGCTTGGGATTTTTTAAAATATCCTGAAGGTTCTGCAGCTGTCCGGAAAAATTAATCACCTGTTTATTGGTTTCATCAAGCTTGGTCAGACGCTCCGTAACATCGGCAATAAGTTTGGCGGATTGTCCGGAAATGCCCTGTATTAAGCGCGTGGCTTGTCCGAATTGTTCCTGATTGGCCCTATGGGTTTCGCTTAATTTCGCATCCAGGGTTTGGCGCAATTCTTTGTTTTGCTCGGCTAGCGATGACATACGTTCCATTAAGGCGCCGATTTTTTCCCCGCTATCCTGCGGCGCCCTAAAACGCGCCAGAAACCAAAAAACAGCCGCAAAACCGGCTATAATCAAGGCGATTAGAATAAAAAATTCATAATCCATGCAAACAATAATCCCTGAGCTTGTCGAGGGGCTACTTATTCATTTTAATGCTTTCCGATAATCCGCTCAAGTTCTTTCATTTTCTCGTCATATAACTCCTGCGTCCGCGCCTCCATTACTAAACGAATATACGGCTCGGTATTGGAGGGCCGAAGATTAAACCACCAATCCGAAAAATCAACGCTAATGCCGTCTATTTTAGTTATTTTTACTCCGGGAATCCCGCGATAAAACTCTAAAACGCGCCGCATAGCGGCTTTTTTATCTTTTATAGAAAGATTTATTTCATCGGATGAAATATAACGCGCAAATGGAGCAACAAGCTGCGATAACGGCCGATGGGTTCGGGAAATAATTTGCGCGAGGCGCAAAAGCGCCATTAAAGCAGAGTCATTATAGAAAAATTTCTTAAAATAGAAATGTGGAGCAAATTCTGTTCCATAAAGTGCATGAGTGCGTTGCATTACTATTTTTGCGCGTGGAGGACCGATTGGCATAAAAACAATCCGGCCGCCCTTGGTTTCAATATATTCACGCGCACCGCGCGAGGTATTCACGGCAAATGCATATGTACCCCCGCGTCTCCTCTTCAATTCCTCATCCATAAAAAGCGCGGATATGAACTCGGAACGGATTGCATTTCCTTTCTCATCAAAAAAACTTATGCGATCTCCGTCACCATCAAACACTGCCCCAAACTGAAATTGTCCGGTTTCTAATTCTTTTTGCACAAATTTCTGTGCGGATGGTAAAAGCGGATTCGGAGAATGGCGCGAAAAACTTCCGTCCGACTCAAAAAACAAAGGTTTATATGTAAGCGATGGAAAACGCGCAAGGAGCTCCGGTAAAAAGTACGTAACGCTCCCACCGGCAGCGTCAATAACAGCTCGTATATTTTCAATTGCAATCCCTTTACTTAAAAAATCAAAATACTTTTTTTTGTAATCCATTTTCGGAAAAATCCGCTCCCCGGTCCTATTTCTAACCGCACGTTGCGAAAGTACCATTGTTTTAATCCGCTCCAGACCGGTTCCCATGAAGATCGGACCACCGCCTTTTTCCCGAATTTTAAACCCATTATATTCAGGGGGGTTATGAGATGCCGTCACCATTAAACCCCCATCCACTCTAAACTTTTGAATCAGAAAGTAAAAAAACGGCGTAGTGCCAATACCAGCATCTATTACATCACTGCCCTGCGCCGTAATTCCTCGTATCAATGCCTCCTGCAAAAGCGGAGAAGACATCCGCACATCCCGTACCACAATTAACGTCAGCTGCCTTTTTTTAAGCTTGATAGAAAGATACCGGGCTACGGCATTTCCAATTCGCTCGGCGACAACCTCATTTATTTCCGTTGGATATTTCCCGCGAATATCATATGCGTGAAAAATGTCAGAATTCATCATATGGAGATAAAAATCAACCGCTTACCCAATCTTTTCCGACTTCGGGAAAAGCAGTAAGCTTCTCTCTAAAAATAGATTCTATTTTTTTTAAACCCTCCTTGGTTTTTGCTTCAAATACTAAAACGAGCGCCGGAACATTGGAAGACGCGCGAACTAATCCCCAGCCATCTTCCATATATACCCGGGCGCCGTTGATATCAATTACATGCTCATGCCCATATTCTTGCTTAAATTTTGTTGTGAGTTTATCTGTCACCTGATATTTTTTAGTATCATCACATGGCGCATGCCATACTGGTGAAGTGATATAATGAGGCAATTCAGCGATAATTTCCGAGAACGATTTTAACTGCTGATTACTAATATACTCCAGCAGTTTCAAGCCAGCAAAAATCGCATCATCAAACTCATAATGTTCTTTAAGAAAATACATATGCCCGGACCTCTCTCCGGCAAGAAACGCGCCCTCCTCTTTTGCTTTCGCCTTAATGTATGAGTGTCCGGTTTTCCACATAATCGGAATTCCGCCACGGGCCTTAATATCTTCTACGAGCGCTTCGGTACATTTAATGTCAAATACCACTTTAGCTCCGGGGTTTTTGGCGATAATGGGACGCGCAAGTAAAAGCAGAATCTGGTCAGGCCAGATTATCTGTCCTTTCTCGTCTACTGCGCCCAATCGATCGCCGTCATCATCAAACCCCAACCCGATGTCTGCATGATGCGTTTTTACTCCTACACTCATGGCATCCAGCATACCTAAGGTGCTTGGATTGGCTTCATGATGACGGATTTCACTAACCTCCGTATACTGTTCGACAACAATACAGCCGGCTTTACGTAAAATATCCGGCACAATAGGGCCGGCAGTGCCATTGCCGGTGTCAATCAATACTCTAAGTGGCCGTGCAATCCTAATTCTATTAAGGGTATCTTCTTTATATTTTTCAATAATGTCTTTATATACTTCATACTTGCCCTTCCCTTTTATAAATTCATTTTCCTCGACAATTTTTTGAAGCTCTTGCATATCGTTTGGCACCAATGTCGTTGAATAATCATAGGCATGCTTGAATCCGCTCCATCCCCAGGGGTTATGAGATGCGGTTATCATAACCCCCCCTTTTTTTTGTAAATGATATTGCGCGAAATAAAAAATCGGGGCCAATACTGTGCCAATTTCAATTACATCGATTCCGGATTCAAGCAGCGCTTTTACAGTAATATCATTGACCGACTTAGAATAAGGACGCGCATCATGTCCCACCACCGCAGCATGTATCCCGCGCCGCTTCAAAAACGTTGCAAACCCGCGCCCAATTGCATCAATAGCCTCCGGAGTTAATTCGTCTTTTTGATCAACCCTGCCCCGTATATCATATTCTCTAAAAATGTTAGGATTGATTCGCATATAAAAACATTATACTCTATTTAAATATGTCTCTCAAAATAGGCATAGTTGGACTCCCAAACGTCGGGAAATCCACGCTTTTTAATGCCCTGACCCGCAAAAAGGTTGATATTTCTAATTACCCGTTCTGCACCATAGAGCCGAATGTGGGAATCGTGGAGGTGCCGGATGAACGGCTGCAAAAACTTGCCGCGTTTTCGCATTCAAAAAAAACCGTCCCGGCCGTGGTTGAATTCGTGGATATCGCCGGGCTCGTCAAAGGAGCGGCTGAAGGCGAAGGGCTCGGCAATAAATTCCTTTCGCATATCAAAGAAGTAAATGCTATCGCCGAAGTGGTGCGCGTATTTGAGGACTCCGACATCATCCATGTTTCCGGCGCATCCGATCCTATGGCTGATATTGAAGTATTGGAATACGAACTGATTCTGAAGGACTTGGAGACAATCCAGAAGCGCCTGGAGTCCTTATCTAAAGAAGCGAAGGCCGGAAAAAAGGGGGCAGAGGAAGAATTAGTTCATCTACGAAAGAAGGCCGAGGAGCTCAAAACCGGCCATTTCCTCTATTCTAATGTTCTTGAGAACATTAGAATAGAGGAGAGCTTGCAGTTGTTGACTGAAAAAACCATTATCTATGTACTCAACGCATCCGAGAAGCAGGTACAAGAAAAATGGGAGCCGGATCAAAAATTAAAAAATAGAATAAAACCGGCGCCGCACGCAATTATTTCGGCTAAAGTTGAATCCGAACTTGCCGATCTTTCCGACGAAGAAAGAGCGGAATACTTAAAATCGCTGGGGGTTGAAACCAGCGGCCTTGACCAGCTGATTCGCGTCAGCTACCGCACCCTCGGCCTAATAACTTTTTTTACAACCGGGGAGGACGAAACACGCGCTTGGACCATTCCGCAGGGATCCAAAGCGCCCCGCGCCGGCCGCGCCATCCATTCGGATTTTGAAGAAAAATTCATCCGGGCCGATATCATAAATTGGGAAAAGCTGCTTGAATCCGGATCGTGGACCAAAGCCAAGGAACTCGGCCAGATGAAAACCGAGGGAAAAGAATATGTAGTTAAAGACGGAGATGTAATTGAATTTAAAATATAACCGCACACATGGTACAATATAATAAGTTATTTGCCAACCGAGAGAGTTGTTGTGTCAAAACACCGCAATAAAAGTCCCTATACAGGCAGGGCGACTAACGAAGACATCCATGAATATGAGTAAAGAACCCGCCCATAACGAACCAAACAAAAAAGAGGGCAAATGAATAAAATGGCCGAACTGAATCTGTTTTACTGTTCTCGCTGTAACAAGCCATCAACCCCCAACTACACCAATGGTTCGCGGGAATATGCCAACGAAGCGTTCGTGATGTCATATTTTCTCTGCAAGAATTGCCGCCTTATTTTTATCAGCAAACGGCTGTTGCGAAAAGAGGTGCGGGCTTGGTGGAAAAGGAATAATTTAAAGCGCCAAGCCCCATTTAAATATTTTTACGAAGAAGCTTATAAGTGTTTATACGGACCGGAGGTACTCGAATACCACAAAAGAATCGGCTATAAATTGGCACACTTCAAACAAAAAATCCCGTAACATCACGGGTATTTTATTTAATAACATTTATATATGGGTTAGTGGGAAAAATTTGGTTGGCAATTTGTTCCATTGCAACGTATAGTTTTTCTTTTGGCGACGATCGCACGAATCCATTGGTCAAGTGCCGC
>JACPBG010000001.1 GCA_016180435.1 Candidatus Sungiibacteriota bacterium | reverse complement strand
AAGAGAGATGAACATATATCAAGAAATACAGAGTATATCCCGCCAGCTTATTCAAGGCGGCACAGAAACTGTCAAAATTTTGGTGACGGGGCTTGCCCCGAGGATACAAATGGAAGCTAAAATATCCTGAGCGCAGTCGAAGGATTACCATCTGATACCCTGATGCTTGCATCGGGTAGCAGTTCATTGCTTGTTTTTATGGAAAAATTGTCCGGTTAGCGGACGATTTTTCTTATTGTATTAATGATGTTTTTTTGGTATGCTGTAAAAAGATTTGTGTCAGGGTAGCTCAGCTTGCCCTCCCACCTTTACGCCTCTGTAGTTCAAGGGTTAAAACGAAGCCACTCACAACGCTTAGAAGGTGGTTCGACTCTAACCTGGAGGCAAAATTAAATTAAAAGGTGGGGGGTGAAGTAAGAGCGTGGCACTCACCCCGCACCTTTTTATGCCGGTGTAGCTCAGTGGTTAGAGCGAGCGCTTCATAAGCGTTAGGTCGCAGGTTCAATTCCTGCCATCGGCAAAAATAAAAGGTGTCGGAATTATACATTATTATTTTTCAAAAACATGAAAAAAGAATCTTTTAAATCGTCTGATCAATCAAAACCCAAAGAAAAAATTGAAGGAGCCGGAGAGATTTTTGACGGCATGACATCCGAAGATGAATGGAAAATTCGGGAACTTAGAAAACGCGCGGCAGCCGGAGAATTGAAAGAGGAGCCCATAACCGATGAGACCGGAAAGCAGATCGGAATCCGGATCTTTGATCCGAGAAGAAAAGGCAAAATTCTTTATGAAGGATTATTTTTGGAAGAGCAGGAAAAGATTGCGTCTTCCAGTAAAGACGCGGCGCATGCTATCAGGGCCTATCATGCGGCCATAGACCAGGCGGCCGAAATCATTTTAAGGGAGAACAGGGAAACCGAAGAACACACGGAGCAATAAAAGGGCATTTATAGATTGTGCCGTTGGCATGCGCCGCAGCTTTCCTTTATTTTTTTGGCGGATAATAGTATATTTTAAGAAATATTTTTGGGCGCGTAGAGGAGCCTGGAGTCCTCGGATCCCTGTCACGGATCAAATCGTGGGTTCAAATCCCATCGCGCCCGAAGTTAGAATTATAATCCGCTTTTCAGCGGATTATAATTCTGACCTATGGTTTTAATGAAAGGGATTTGAAGGGTATTCTAAAAACATGAATTGCTTCATGTTTTTAGAAACCCGGGTTCTGAAGGAGGAGCGAGCCGCATGGAGTGCGTGCGAGCGACGGGTGAAGAAAAATCCCATCGCGCCCGACTTTTATGGAAAAATTTATACAACATATCACGCGAAAAGCCGGAGCCATGATTCTTAAAAAATTCGGAAAAGTCGGCGTGCATAGCACCAAGAGCAGTGTATCGGATGTTGTTACCGAAGCGGACTTGGAAGCAAATCACATGCTGGTTGGTTCTATTCAGAAAAAGTACCCGCATCATGGAATTGTTTCCGAGGAGGAAAACGCGTATCGTCCGAATGCGGAATATGTATGGTTTGTTGATCCTTTGGACGGGAGTATGAATTTTGCGACTAGAGTGCCGCTTTTTGGGGTGATGGTTGGACTTGCGTACAGGGGACGAATGGAACTTGCCGCAATTTTTGATCCGGTGCATAACGAATTATTTTTTGCCCAAAGAGGAAAGGGCGCATATAGAAACGGCAGGCGTATATATTGTTCAAGCCGAAAAGAGTTATCCCACAGTTCAGGTTATGCGAACGTGAATTTTACATTTTTTGTTGAAGAAAAAATAAAATTAATGAAAAAGTTGCTGGCGGCGGTAAAAAAAGAACCAATGAGGATGAGTTCGTTCGGATCCATGGCTATCAATGCAATTTATGCGGCGGATGGCAGGAAGGACTGGTTGTGCAGTGTTGGCGGGAAAATTTGGGATTTCGCCGCTCCGTCCCTGATTTTATCCGAAGCCGGTTGCAAGGTGACTGATATGAATGGCAGGCCATGGGCCGTAAAGTCATCCGGACACACTCTTCTTGCGGCAAATCCGCATTTGCATAAAAAACTTTTAAAAATTGTTTCAAAATAGAAGTGTTTGTGGATAAGTATTGTTGCTTAGGATCATCATCTGTTGTATCCTAAAAAACAGTTCCCCAAATTTAGGATTTCATAAGGAGGAAGAGAGATGAAGTTTAAGGATGCAGGAATGGATCAATTCCCTGTAGGCGTTTTTGCCGCATTAGTATTTGCGGGTTTGATTTTCTCCGCCGGATGCGCCGGAGGGCCATTGACTACCCGTGAAAAAGGCGCCGGAATCGGGGCTTTGGGAGGCGCGGCAGTTGGCGCCCTAATCGGCAATCAGGTGGGCAAAGGTCATCCGGCTGCCGGAGCTTTAATCGGTGGAGCGCTTGGACTTGGAACTGGAGCGTTGATCGGGGATCAATTGCAAGGGCGCGAAAACGCGCAGAAATCCATTGAGCAGCAGATTGAACTGCAGAGAATAGAGCTTGAGCGACTTCAGCGTTGCCTAAGAGCATTGCAATCGGACGTACGTCCTCTGCCCCCGGGCTGCTGATTTCATTCCAGCCAATTTAAAAGACCACTTTCGTGGTCTTATTTTTATCTTTCGTCCGCCAGAAAACACGGCAGCTGGCTGCCATGATGAATGGCGGAAACGAAAGATAACCCCTCACCAATTTTGCCAGAGTATATGGCACGTCCCTCACATAAGCAGGAAGATGAGAAGTTAAGCGAAGCGCGGACGCGAATAGCGCGTCCCTCGACGGGCGAAGCGCTTCGCTTTCCACGATCTCGCAAAATTGGTGACGGGGTTCTATAAATAAAATCTCGGCAGATTGCTGCCGAGTATTCAAAATATCGAAATGTTATTAGGAGCCAGCCACCATCATTTTAGAGATTTTAATCGTTGGCGCGGAAACTTGCGAACGGAATGTAAGGTCGTTGCCCACCATTTCAATATCCATAAGCATATTTTTCAGATTTCCGGCAACTGTAATTTCCTGCACCGGATAGGCAAACGTGCCCCGATCAATCCAAAGGCCTTTGGCGCCCATGGAGAAATCCCCGGTGAGGAGATTGATGCCATGTCCGTAAAATTCCGTGACATAAAGTCCGCGTTCAACCGATGCCATGATTTCTTCAGGAGTGTGTGTGTCAGCTTCCAGATACAGGTTTGAAATTCCTCCGGCGTGTCCGGTGGTTGTCATGTCGAGCCGCCGTGCCGAATAAGAATCAAGAATATACGAAGAAAGAAAACCGTCGTTTATAAGCGTTGTGGCCGGACCGGATACCACCCCCTCGCTGTCAAAAGGATGCGATCCGAGGCCGCGAGGCATGGTTGCATTATCCCGTATAGTGAGAAGAGAGGACGCTATGCGCGTACCAATTTTTCCATGGAGGAATGATGTTTTGCGATAAATCGCTTCTCCGGAAATTGCTCCGGCCACGGTTTTAATAAATTCCGCGGACACTTCCGGATCAAGTACCACCGGAGTTATTTGGGTTTCAACTTTTTTCCCACCCAATTTTCTTAAAGCCCGTACTGCCGCGATTTTTCCTATCTCATCAGGAGAATCAAGGTTAGATAAGTGCCGCGCTGTGCCATACCAGCCATCGGTTTGCATGCCGCTTTTATCTTCGGCAACCGGTTCAATGGATAACGAAACGCGGGATGCGCGGTAAGCGCGATATATTCCATGCGTGGATAAATAGCTTATTACAGATGTGCGGCTGGAAGATTGGCTTTCGCGTATGGTCTTAATGCGCGAATCGTGTCCTACGGCGGCGCGTTCCATGGCGCAGGTCATCTGCATATGGTCATCTCTTGTAAGTTTATGAATTGCGGCATCAAACAAGTCCAATTTTTTGAGTTTTCCTTGGCATAAAGAAATAGGCGGAAGACCGTTGGCTTGGTCCGGGGATGAGTAGGGTAGCATTTCGCAGGTTTTTTCCAGCAGAAATTTTAATCCGTCTTCTGAAATATCGCGTGTTGCCATTTGAGCTTTGCGCATGTCTCGGAAAAGCCGCAGTGATACGGAAATGTTGTGGCATGATCCGACTTTTTCAATTGAGCCGTTGCGGGCGCTAACTCCATCTTGGCGCGTATCAATGGCCATAACATCTGCCTCGTCAATTCCTCTTAGTTTGGCAACAACGAGTAATTCCTCCAAAATTTGGCGCATATTCATGGTTATTTGCCTCCTTCTTGGGCAGTTCCGCCCACGGTAATCCCTTCTTTTTCTATGCGTATGGTTGGAAGTCCCACGCCGACCGGAACAGTTTGTCCGTTTTTGCCGCAAGTTCCGATTCCGTGATCAAGTTCAAGATTATTGCCCACCATACTGACATTTTGCATGGCATCGGGTCCGTTTCCAATGAGCGTCGCCCCCCGGATCGGTTTGGTTGTTTTACCGTTTTCAATAAGATATGCCTCGGTCATGTTAAATACAAAATCGCCGTTGGTAATATCAACCTGCCCGCCGCCAAATGCTACTGCATAAATTCCGCGTTTAACCGAATGGATTATATCCTCGGGTGGCGTTTGACCGGCAAGCATAATGGTATTGGTCATGCGCGGCATGGGTATGTGGGCGTAACTTTCGCGCCGGCCGTTTCCGGTCTCGCGCACATTCATTAATTTGGCGTTCAATAAATCTTGCATGTAGCCGACCAGGATTCCGTTTTCAATAAGGACATTTCTTTGGGTAGGCGTTCCTTCGTCATCCGTGTTGAGCGATCCGCGACGATTTGAGATGGTACCGTCATCAACTACAGTGCAAAGTTCGGATGCGACTTTCTGCCCAATTTTGCCGCTGAATTTGGAAATTCCCATGCGGTTAAAATCGCCTTCCAATCCGTGTCCCACGGCTTCATGCAAAAGTATGCCCGGCCATCCCGGTCCGAGCACTACATCCATTTTTCCTGCCGGGGCATCCACTACCGAGAGATTTAAAATGGCTTGGCGCGCTGCATCGCGGGCAGCCATAAGATACCAATCTTGCAGGAGGAGCCACTCAAATTCTATGCGTCCGCCGGTTCCGGAAGAACCGCGTTCGCGTCTGCCGTTTTCTTCGGCAATACACATTATGTCAAGCCGTACCAGCGGACGTACATCTGCAATCAGCCGTCCATCGCGTCCGGCGATCAGCACTCTTTTTTCCTGTATGCCAATATTTGCAAATACTTGGCATATGCGCGGGTCATAGGCCCGGCATACCTCGTCAATTCGTTTAAGAAGTTCAACACGGCTGGATAGAGGAGTGTCGTATGGGCTGGATCGAAGATCATAGAGGTTGTGCGCTTGGTCAATTCGTGCAGGCAGGCTGCGGCTGGATTCGCCTGCATGCCGCGCAATGTAGCGCGCGGCTGCTGCCGCTTCTTTGAGTGTGCGCATATGCAATTTTTCCGTGACCGCGTACCCTGTTTTTTCGCCCGAGATTGCGCGTACTCCCGCGCCTTGTATGACTCCCGAAGAAGGGTTTTTTATCATGCCATCTTCTAAAGTCACTAAATCCGAGGCAGTATATTCAAAATAAATATCGGCATGTTCCACGGCGCCACCGAGCACCTCTGCCACAATGCGATCAATTTTTCGTTCCGTCAGATCATATTTTTCCAGAAAAAACTGTTCGTTTTTCTCTGCCATTTCATCACCATTTTTTCAATGTTCTGCCGTACAGCATAGTGCGATTCAATAGGTATGTCAAACCTTTACACGTATTGTTGTGTGTGCTACGAATTGTTTTAGTACTTTGGTGTTATCTGTGTGCTCGGACCTGTAGAAATGGGGAGAGAAAAATGAACTTTAAAAAAGCGGCCACAATTATAGTGTTAATTTCTATAACGTTCATTTTTAATGGGTGCGCCAGTGCCTTTTGTCGTGAACTTTTGAATAAACTGAACACGCAACGCGGTTCATTGGCTGAAGCGGGCGCGTATGCCATACATTGCACTGACGCGTGTCGTAGACTTGCACAAGAAATACGAAGCGGCCGCGGCACATCCGGCGATTCAGTGGCACATGCAGAGTACTGCAATTAGCTCGTCTTTATGAATAGAGTCCAATCAAAAAAGCCACGTTCGCGTGGCTACTTTTTATTCCAGATTTTGATATTTCCAGGTGATGGAAAAATGCTTTTGCAATTCCTCCATATATTCCCCTATGTTTTTCAGAGTAAGCGCCAGATCGGGCGTGGCAACGCCTGTTTTTGTTTTGCCAAGAGCCGCAAGATGCGCCATGATTCCGGCTGAAAATCCGGTGGTGCGGCGCATGGCGGATAGGCCGGTGTCATGGTCAAAAAGGTCAAAAAGAGTGAAAGAGGCGCGCGCCGCCAAATTACCGTTTTTCGCGATTTGGGCCTCCACTTTCATCCATACAATATCCGGATTCTCGGCGCTTATATCCGGCATGAGCAATGGCTTGATTTCTTTTTCAAAATTTTTCGGCGAAATATCTTTGACGCCTTTTATGAATCCGGGCCAGCGGATAGTGCGCTTCCAAAAATTTTGTACGCCCAGGGTCTGCATGGTCCAGGGCGCGATGGATGTTCCGGCCGTAATAAATGCTTCTACCCATCCCTTGTTGTGAAATGGTTTAAGTTCCGGAATTTGGATTTCTCCGGCATATGAAAATGGATCCGCCAGCCGTATTGCGCCTCGCTCCAGTATGGGGGCTTGGTCGCAGCAAAGATGCCGCAGGCCCTCCATGGCAAAGGGGAGAGCATAGAAAAGAGGAGGCACGGGGCGCTGGGGCACGCCGCCCACAGTCACCCAGATATTTTTTGCCGAATCAAAGAGATATAGCAGAAGCCGCATAAAAACCAGGCCGGTACCGGGCATGAGTCCGTTATCCGGAATTACGGAGACATTCGCGGTCTTGGCCGCTTGATCAAGCGACATTAGGTTTTTGGTAACTTCAACAACTCCACCTAAGTCAAGAAAATGCCTTTGGGATTCGATTGCGGCCTCGGCAAGTTTGAAACTGAAACTTGTTGAAGTTGCTGAAACGATAACTGAAATTTCCGGAAAATTTGCAAGAAAATCCTGTACTGAATCTTTGGTCGCGTCAAAATCAACGCCCACGCATTTTTTGTCCGTATAGCGCAATGCGGTATTTATGTCATAAGCGGCGGCGCGTGCTTCAGTGCGTCCTATATCGGTTATATAAACTTGGGCCGTATCCGGAAGAGAAGCGAGAAAATGAGCGATGGCCTTTCCAACCCTGGTTCCCAGCACCCCATAGGTAAAAGGAGGAGAATGCATGAGCTATGCCCTGTGTTTTTCAATGAATCCGCGGTTATCGTAGCACTATGATTTGTTTTTTTCAACACGTCCCTTTATTATTTTCTAAGCGCCGCAAGGCGCTACATTTGGAAAACTTCATGAGTGAACGATGCGATTGAGGCGATGTGATTTTTTAGAATCTCTCAGGCGAGTCCTGTCTGCCAGAAATTTTCCATTAACGTAGATTCGGAAACAAATCACGAAGCGAAGCGGCCAGGAAAGCCGGCTTTGCCGGAAGGACTTCCAGCCGCAAAGCGAGTAGATTTGTCCGAATCGGAGTTCTGGAAAATTTATGGCTGCAGTACGAGCAGGGGCTTCTCAAAATCATATTGCCGAGAATCCGCATAAGCGAACGAACGTGTGTATTACATATCAGGTATAGTGTGGTATAATAAAGCGGTGGCTGATATAAGCGAAAAATTAAATATTATCCAGGAATGCCATTCGGTTCAGATGTCTTGGTGGCAATGCCCGCCTGTACTTTTTATTGGGCTTGGCATAATTACAATTTTTTCACTTATCACGACATCGGTTCTGGCCTCTCGTTATTTTGAAGAGCCGGAATTGCCGACCGTGGTTGGGGTGTCGGTTGAGGCCATAGTTTTTCTTGTCATCGGAAATATCATCATAGGAGGATTTAACAAGATCGCCGAGGCCAATCGCATGAAAACCGAATTCATATCCATTATTTCACATCAGCTCCGTGCGCCTTTGACCGCCCTGCAATGGACCGAAGATATTATCGAGCGTGAGTTTAAAAAGCATGAAGTCGACGTGGAAACAGTTCAGAGTTTTGTAAATACATTACGTGAAGCAACTCATAAAATGACGCGTTTAATAGCGACTCTTCTGGATGTGAGCCGGGTGGATGCCAAAACTCTGGTGCTGCATAAAAAAATGCTTTCTTTGCCGGAGCTGACCAAAGGAGTTATTAAAGAATTTTACCAATATGCGAATTCCTCCAATATCACAATTGGTTTTGAGGCGGAGGATTTTTTGCCCGAAATTTCGGCAGATCCGGAACGAACCGAGATGGTTATACGGAATTTTATTGATAATTCTATACGTTATACCGCCAATTCCGGAAATATAAAAATTAATATATCGCGTGCCGGAAATTCATTCGTGCGCTGGACCATACATGACGAGGGAATGGGCATCACGCCGCATGAGCGCCGCAGGATATTTGATAAATTCTTCCGTGGAAGAAGCGCAACGCTTCAACAGGCCGAAGGATCCGGAGTGGGCCTTTATGTCGCGCGGGCCATTATAGACGCGGCTGGAGGAAAAGTCGGTTTTTCTTCCGAGCCGGGAAGGGGAAGCGAATTTTGGTTTACATTACCAATTAAATAAATTTTATACACGAATCCGCCAATGAGCACACAAATCCACAAATAACGTAAAAGTTATTCGTGATTCGTGGATTAGTGTATCAATTCGTGGATTAGTGTGTTTTATGGCAAAAATTTTATTTATCGAAGATGAAGCCGCTTTACAGCGAGCGGTCGGAAAAATATTGACGGATGAAGGATATCAGGTGATTTCGGCTTTGGACGGCGAGATTGGTTTGCGTCTTGCCAAGGAAGAATTGCCAGATTTAATCCTTCTGGATTGCATACTGCCGCGTAAAAACGGTTTTGAAGTGTTGGGCGAATTAAAAAAAGACCCGAAGACCGTCGGGATACCTGTTATTATTCTATCCAATCTTGAGGGAGGCGAAGACATACAGCGCATGATTGAGCTCGGCGCGACCACTTATCTTGTAAAGACCAATTATCGGCTGGAGGAAGTGATGAAGAAGATAAAAGATACACTTAAGGTGTGATGCCAATCCGATGCGAATTTAATGCTAATCTACAAATTGCGAATACGGTTCGATAAAAAACCGATTCGCAATTCGCAAAATTGGCATAAGATTTGTAGATTAGCATCATTGTTGTGCGTGTAGAAGAAAATCAACTCAAGGCCTTTATTTTGGATTCCGGTCTTTTGACGCCGGATAAATTGGCTAAGGCCGAACAGGATGCCGCGAAACTGAAAAAACCCCTGCGCGAGGTGCTTTTGAATAAAGATCTTATAAAAGAGGAGGAACTCCTGCATCTGGAGGCCTATATTTTAGGTATTCCTTTTGTTGATCTTTCCAAAGAAATCGTCAATCCCGAAATACTGCATATTATTCCGGAGCCGATTGCCCGTAAACATAATGTTGTGTCTTTCAAAAAAAATGGCACCAACCTTGAAGTCGCCATGCTTGATCCGGGTAATCTGCAGACCCTTGAATTTATCCGTAAAAAAGAGGGTTTGCGCATTTTGCCGCGTCTGACCACTCCGGATTCCATAAAACATATATTGAAGCAATATCAGAAGTCGCTGGAAGCTGAATTCGGAGAAATAATCAAAAAAGATATCGGAGATGTTACTTTGAAATTTACCAAGTCCGGCGGGGAGGAGGTGGAGATTGAGGCGGAGGATTTGAAAAAAATGGCCGAGGATCTTCCGGTCATCCGCATCGTGGACACCTTGATCCGTCATGCTATTTTGCAGTTGGCCTCCGATATCCATATCGAGCCGCAGGAGAAAGAAGTGCTGGTGCGCTATCGTATCGACGGGATTTTGCACGATGCCATGACTTTGCCCAAGCAAATTGCAACCGGTATCGTGGCGCGCATCAAAGTCATGGCTAATTTGAAGCTGGATGAGCACCGTTTGCCGCAAGACGGGAGGTTTAAAATAGAAACCGAAGAATATCGTATTTCTTTTCGTGTATCGGTTTTGCCGGTAATGGAGGGAGAAAAAATCGTGATGCGGCTTTTGCCCGAGGGCGCCAAGGGTTTTTCATTGGAGGAACTTGGATTTTTGGGAACGAATTTGGACCGGATTCATAGAGCCATAAAACGTCCCACCGGGATTTTACTCGCAACCGGGCCTACCGGCTCCGGAAAAACCACGACGCTTTATACTATTCTTGAGATGCTGAATACGCCGGGAGTTAATATTTCCACGATTGAGGACCCTATTGAGTATCGCATTCCGCGTATAAATCAAACTCAAGTCCGTCCGGATATAGGGCTTTCATTCGCCAATGGACTCCGCACGCTTTTGCGCCAAGATCCGAACATTATAATGGTGGGAGAAATTCGAGACAATGAAACTGCGGCTTTGGCGATTAATGCGGCTTTAACCGGACATTTGGTGTTGTCCACGCTTCATACCAATTCCGCGGCCGGCGCGCTTCCGCGCTTGATTGACATGAAAGTGGAGCCGTTTTTGATAGCATCCACCGTAACCGCAATTATTTCGCAGCGCTTGGTGCGCCGTCTGTGCTCGGAGCATGATTCTTATCAGCTATCATCAGCGGAAATTTCAAGTTTGAAAAAGGACTTGAATTTTGACCGCGTGGCGGAGATGTTGAAGCATGAGAAGATTATTGATTCTAAAATTGCGGCGGAAAAAATCGGATGGAGCAAGCCAAAAAAATCCGAGGAATGCGCGGACGGATATCGGGGACGCATAGGCGTCCATGAGGTTTTGGAAATGTCCGAATCCATAAAAGAGCTTCTTATGAAAAATGCGACCTCGGATGATATTGAAAAACGCGCCAAAGAAGAAGGGATGTTGTCTATGCTGGATGAAGGGTTTATCCGCGCGGCGCAGGGAGTTACGACGATAGAGGAGATATTGCGGGTGACGAGTGAATAGGATTGGGGAGGCAATTTTCTCGGCTATTGTAATTTCAGACACGATTAGCTCGCTCCAGCGGCTCGCTCACTAAGGGTCGTCGCGATTTTCTCCGCCTTCGGCGGAGAACCAAGCCCCGTCACCAAAATTTTGACCGTTTTATGCTGCCCTCAAATTAGCTGGCGAGATATACCATGTATTGTTTAACGGATGTTTATCTCCCCATGGATGGAAACGGACAGCAGCAGTCAAAATTTGGTGCGGGGCAAGCAAATCGCTCCTCACATTGTCTGAAATTACAATAGCCGAGATTGCCTCTGTCAGTATGTGTTAACCCGTATGAGGAGAGTTTGGAGTTTTCTCAATGTATCCGCCTGCGGCGGGTTTTTTGGTTAGACCTCTGTGCATAACCGGTTTTTTCTGATAATCCGCGTTACTGTTAATAAAAATTACGTTCAGTCAGCTCGTGCCTCCGGCACGGATAATGATAAGATTGAGGAAGAGTTGCGAAAATCCGGCTGGTCGGAGGATATTATTAAGCGCGCCATAAAGTAGAATGAGTATACATTTACGGACAGCGTTAAGATTTATCCTTCCATCAGAAAACCATAGGCGTAAGTCCATGGGGTGAGGGGATTTATCAAGGTTTTTCATTAATTCGCGATCGCGAATTAATGAAAAACCTAATATTGAGACCGTTGAATTATTCTTCGAGCGGAGCAAAGCGGAGTCGAGAAGCTTCCTTTTTAAGGTAGTTTCTCGATGCGTTAAGTTTATCCTGAGCGAAGTCGAAGGACTTACTCGAAAAGTATATTTTTAGGGATTGTTCAACGGTCTCAATATTATTACAGATCTCAATGAGTTTGTCTGTGATTTCTATATTTAAAAAGACGGCATGAGCCGGCTGTTTTTATTTTCATGTCAATGCGTGCATGCGCTTGATGATATTTGAAAATCCGGTATACTATAAAATAGTACTTTTAATGAAAAGCAAGTATATGTCATCAGAACTGTTGGCTGAAATATATAAGAAGGCCTGGGATGAGGGTATATTTATTCGTGAATGGGATCGGGATGGGCCTTTTGCCTGCGCCGGATCAAGGGAAAAACTCGAAATTTATGCAAAGCGGCTCGGATGGAAATTTGATACCATAGAAAAAATCGCCGAATTTATCCAAATACTTCCCATGGATGCCTGTACGGATCTCGGCGCATTTCCGGCCAACGGCTGCACACGGGAGGAAGCGTGCCAGACCGCGGTGGACGGCTATAAGTTATATATGAGATAAAAGCAAACAGCTCATTTCGATGGGCTTTTTTAATTGCGCTTGACAAGGGTTTTAATGCCGGATATACTTAGAATATTGGTTGTGTACTGTATGCGGTCCGTGAGAGCGGACCATTTTAAATAAAATTGACCTAATTATTCTAATTTTTCTAATTAACCTAAGAGTTTTTAGACATTAGACATTCGTGAATTAGGAATTTGTTAGAATAATTAGAGCAATTAGGTTAATTAGAATAATTTGTATGGATCTAAAGTCATTTACTCAAGCCATAGACCAGATTGCGGATGAAAAAGGCATTGCCAAAGAAAAAGTGATTGAAACGATTGAGATGGCTTTGGCCGCCGCCTACAAACGCGATTATGGAGAGCGCGGGCAGATTGTGCGCGCAACTCTTGATCCTGTAACCGGAAAAGTAAATGTCCGGCAAATTAAGATTGCGGTGGATGAAACCATGATTAAGTCCGAGGAAGAAATAAAAGCCGAAGAAGAAGAGCGTGAAAAGCGTCTAGCCGAAATAGAGGCGTCGGGCGGGAAGATCCCCGAAAGGCCGCGGGAAGAACCGGAGGAAGTTATGTCTGAAGGCGAGGAAGTTCCCAAAAAAGTCCGTTTCAATGAAGAAAAGCATATCATGGTTGAAGAAGCCCGAAAGATCAAGCCCGATGCAAATCCCGGGGATGAACTTGAATTTCCGCTGGAGTATCATGAGGAATTCGGCCGGATTGCCGCGCAAACCGCCAAGCAGGTGATAATCCAGCGGATACGCGAGGCGGAGCGCGAGGCGGTATATGATGAATTCAAAACCCGGGAAGGAGAATTGGTGTCCGGCATGGTACAGCGCATTGAAGGGCGCAATCTTTTTGTTGATATCGGGCGTATAGCCGGCGTGCTTCCGTTTGAGGAGCAAATTCCGGGCGAAAGATATCACATCGGAGAAAGATTAAAGGCGATTATTACGCTTGTGGAAAAGGACTCTAAGGGGCCGAATGTTTTTCTTTCGCGTTCTCATCCCAAACTTCTTAAAAAACTTTTTGAGCTTGAGGTTCCGGAAATTTCAAGCGGAGCCGTAGAAATTAAGGCAGTAGCGCGCGAGCCGGGATTTCGTTCTAAAATTGCTGTCGTATCCCATGAACAGGGCGTAGATCCGGTCGGATCCATGGTCGGGCAAAAAGGCGTGCGCGTTATGACCGTGATCCATGAAATCGCAGGAGAAAAAATAGACATAATAGAGTGGTCCGATGATCCGGCGGAATTCGTAGGAAATGCGATCTCTCCCGCCAAAGTAAAAAATGTGGAATTGAACCCGTCGCGGCGGGAAGCGCGCGCGATCGTTGCCGAAAACGAGCTTTCTCTGGCAATCGGCAAGGAGGGTCAGAATGTGCGGCTGGCCGCCAAGCTAACCGGTTGGAAAATTGATGTGCGGCCGGATAAATCAAGACAAGCGTCAGAAATAGAAGAAGATAAAGGCGAGGCGCCGGCAGAAAAAATTGAGGAGAAGCCGGAATCAAAAATTAGCACCGAAGAGAAAATTGAACCTAAAGACGAGGTAAAATCAGAAGAAGGGATTGCGGCGGCCCAAGAAGAAAAACCAAAGAAAAAAAGAGAGAAAAAAGTAAAGAAAGAATAAAAAATTGCAGTGATGCCAATCCCATGCGAGTTTAATGCTAATCTGGCGAATTGCGAATACGTTATCATCAGTAATTTGTAGATTTGCATAAGATTTGTAGATTGGCATCATATTTAATATGATTTGGTTTCCTATCCTTGCTTCTATCCTATCCATTTTATACGCTTTCCTGCTCGCGCATTGGGTTAAAAAATATCCTTCCGGTTCGGGCAAGCAAATTGAAATCTGGGCGGCCATACGCGAGGGATCGCGAGCATATTTGAAGCGGCAAAATTATACGGTGAGTGTTGTGGCTTTGGTGATCGCATTTGTGCTGTGGCGCATGTTTGACGACGGCACGGTGATGGCGGTCGGGTTTCTTATCGGGGCTTTTGCATCTGCTCTGGTCGGATATCTTGGTATGATGACTGCGGTAGATGCCAATGTTCGCACCGCGGAGGCCGCGAGATTGTCTCTGGCCCGCGCATTTCGCGTGGCTTTTTTGGGCGGATCGGTAACAGGATTTCTGGTTGTGGGGTTAGGACTTTTGTCAGTCAGCTTGTTTTACTATTTTGTGGGCGAAGTCGGGCCTTTGGTTGGGCTTGCTTTCGGAAGCTCCTTGATCTCGGTTTTCGCGCGTTTGGGCGGCGGAATTTACACCAAAGGCGCAGATGTGGGAGCGGATTTAGTCGGAAAAGTGGAGGCGGGAATTCCCGAGGATGATCCAAGAAATCCTGCAGTAATTGCCGATAATGTGGGCGATAATGTGGGGGATTGCGCCGGTATGGCAGCTGATCTTTTTGAGACATATGCCGTAACCGCCATAGCCGCCATGCTTCTTGGTTCTTTGCTTTTTCCTATGGATGAAACCAAGATCATCCTTCCGCTTTTGATCGGGTCAGTAGCGATTATCGCGTCAATTATCGGAAGTTTTGCCGTGCGCATCAAGGAGCATACGCGAAATATTATGGGCGGGCTTTATCGCGGATTAATAGCGTCTTCGGTTTTGTCCCTGGTGTTGCTTTGGCCGATGTTTGCCGCAGTACTTGAGCGCGGTTTGGTGAATTCATATTTTGTAGCATCGCTTTTGGGGATTTTGGTAACCGCGCTTATGGTGATTGTTACCGAATATTATACGTCTAAAAAATTTCGTCCGGTAAAAACCATTGCGCGTTCTTCTCTTACCGGACACGGCACCAATATTATCATGGGGCTGGCTTTTTCCATGGAAGCAACCGCGCTTCCTGTGATTGTAATTTCGGGCGGCATGCTGCTTGCGTTTCTTTTTGCCGGAATATACGGGGTGGCGCTTGCCGCCATGGCCATGCTTGCGATGTCGGGTATTATTGTCGCGATCGATGCGTTCGGCCCGATTACGGATAATGCGGGCGGAATTGCCGAGATGGCCGGAATGCCGGAGGAAGTGAGACAGCGAACCGATCCTTTGGATGCGGTGGGCAATACCACTAAGGCCGTGACTAAAGGATATGCAATTGCTTCAGCCGGCCTTGCGGCGCTCGTACTTTTTGCGTCATATACCGAAGAGCTGAAAAATTTAGGAAAAGCGGTATTTTTTGAACTTTCCGACCCATATGTTATTGTCGGGCTTTTTATCGGAGGCATGATGCCGTATCTTTTCGCGTCAGTTGCCATGCGCGCGGTTGGCAAAGCCGCGCAGGGGGTGGTGGAGGAAGTACGCAGACAATTCCGAGAAATAAAAGGAATAATGGATGGATCAGCCAAGCCGCAGTATGATAAGGCCGTGGATATTGTAACGCGATCTGCCATTCGTTATATGATAATTCCCGCCTTGATTCCGGTGGTTATTCCTATTTTATTGGTTTTGGTTCTTGGCTCAAACGCCGCCCAAGGTCTTGGAGGATTGCTGGTCGGGTCTATTGTTACCGGGCTTTTCGTGGCGCTTTCCATGACATCCGGCGGCGCTGCCTGGGATAATGCTAAAAAATATATTGAGGAAGGAAATTACGGAGGCAAGAAGTCCCCGGCGCATCAGGCCGCAGTTACCGGCGACACAGTGGGCGACCCGTATAAAGACACGGCTGGACCGGCGATTAATCCCATGATCAAAATAGTGAATATTGTGGCGCTTTTGATCGCGCGGTTCTTATAGGGTCTGTTGCCGAATGCCATTTCTACTGCAATTTCAGAATTTCGGTCAAAATCATCTCAAAATTTCTTGGCTTATATTCCAGATAAACCGCAAAATTTATTCAATGATTTTGCCTCTAAATTCTGAAATTTCGTGACGAAAGCACATTTGGCAACAGACCCTTGTAAGCTGCTTTAAAAAATAACCCGGTTGGCAGCGGGTTAGGGTTGGGTTGGCGGTATGGATTCTTCGGCGGACTCGAATTTGGGAAGGGTCTCCTGAATAAATTTTTTCACCTTCGGTTCCTGAAGATAATTTTTCAAAATAACTTTTCGCGGGGGGCGGCTGAATTTTTTTAAGCCCGCGCCGCTGGTTAGGCCGAAGAGAAATGCTTCGCGCAACGGGATATCAACATACACCGTGTCTTCTAAATTGATCACCCCGCCTTTTATAAGAAGGGGCAGATCAATAAATACTCCGGAAACCATCGGAGAATTCCGTTCGGTTGTTTCAAAAATCTTCAATATGACAAAAGGCCACGGAGCGCCTTTTCTGAAATATGGCGCCATAATCACGTTGGGAGCGTCTTTTTCGTCAAGTAGCCGTATGATCTGTCCTATACTTCCAGCCCGTGCGGCCTCAAAGAGAAGCGACAAGAGGCGAAAGCGCCGTCCGAGGCGTTCTACCAGCCACCCCCCGAGCCGTGTTCCCACAAAAGCGCCGAGTATGCTGAAAAATAAAAACAGTATCCCAAATCCTGCAAAAGACATTTCTCTGCCGAATAGATACTGTATAACCGGATTCATAAGCTGGTCGGCGGGGGTGATGAGGATGGCATATATCATATACACGATGATAACCGGAAGAGATACCAGGATTCCGATTCCGGCATTTTCTAAAATTCGCCAGAGAAACGATCTCATTTTTTATTTCTATCCTGTGTAAACGTGCTGCATCTTTTATATAATGAAACATACATTCTCGCAACTTCCTAAATCGGAAATAGAAATTGCGGTGACAATTCCGTTTTCCGAATTTGAGCCGTTTTTTAAAAAAGCGGCTAAATTATTTTCCGAAGAAATTGAAATTCCCGGATTTCGCAAGGGACACGCGCCGGAGCAAATGGTAAGGGAGCGCGCGGGCGAGATGCAGATTTGGGAGCGCGCGGCCGATCTTGCGGTACGGGACACTTATATAAAAATTCTTGCTGATTTGCGCGAAAAGGAATCGGCCGGCGGGCGCGAATTTTCTCCCATCGGCAAGCCCGAAGTTATGGTTACCAAACTCGCTCCCGGGAATGATCTTGAATATAAGGTAAAATTTGCAGTTTTGCCGGAAGTTAAATTGCCGGATTATAAATCTACTGCCGCCAAAGTTAAAAAAGGCAGAAAAGAAGTGTCGGTAAGCGAGGAGGAGATTGCAAAGTCGCTGGAGTGGCTGCAAAATTCCCGCGCAACGTTAATTATCGTGGATCGTCCGGCTGCATTCGGAGATCGCGTAGAAATTGACTTTGAAGTGCGCCACGGAGGGGCCCGCCCCGTTAGAAGTCAGACGCCGGAGGCGTCTGCCGATCCGCAAGTTTACCCCGTTAGAAATTTTATCTCTAACGGGGCGAGTCGGACTTCTAATGGGGTAAAAATTGAAGGCGGTGAATCAAAAAATCACCCGTTTATTTTGGGCCAAGGAAAATTCATACCAGGATTTGAGGACGCTTTGCTGGGGGTAAAGGCCGGAGAAGAAAAATCATTTACTCTGGCTACGCCGCGAGATTGGCGGGAAACAGCCTTGGCCGGAAAAGCGCTGGATTTTTCGGTAAAAATGAATTTGGTGCAGGAGCGGAAATTACCGCAAGTTTCGGATGAATTTGCCAAAAATTTGGGAGGATTTGAGTCGCTTGAGGCGCTGAAACAAAATATACGTGAGGGTTTGACCTCCGAAAAAAAGGACAAAGAAAGCCAGCGTGTGCGATCCGAAATTATCAGCGAAATTGCTAAATCCGCGAAAATTGAAGTTCCGCAAATTTTGGTTGAATCCGAATTGGATAAAATGCTTGAGGAGTTGAAATCAGGAGTCGGTAATATGGGGATGAAATGGGAGGATTATCTCCTGCATATCAAGAAAAATCAGGATGAATTGCGGCGCGAGTGGCAAAGTGAGGCGGAACGGCGCGTAAGAATTGCGTTATGTTTGCGTGAAATCGCAAAAATAGAGAAAATTGAGCCCACACGCGAAGAAATTGATGCGCGTGCCAATGATTTTTTGAAGCAATTTGAGAGCGTGGAAGAGGCGGCCAAAAAGTTTGACCCGGAATCCTTGCGCGAGTATAGCCGCGGAATTTTGCGCAATGAGAGGGTATTTGAATTTCTTGAGGGCGTGTGATATACTTATTTTATGACCGCGTTACAATCTTTCGGTAATTCAATAACTATTGATGAGATTAAAAAAAAAGCAGTGCCGATTCTCAAAAAAGCGGGGATTACGCGTTCGTCGGTTTTTGGTTCTATAGCACGCGGGGAAGGAAGTGCGGAAAGCGATGTTGACCTCCTAGTTGAATTTCAGGGGAAAAAAACCCTTTTGGATTTAGCAGGATTGCAGCAAGAACTTGAACGTGCGCTGGGCCGTAGTGTTGATTTAATTACCCGACGTTCTGTTTATCCCGCATTAAAAAAACATATTGAACCGGATGCTGTTTCAATTTTATAATGGCTAAAGATCCTAAAATATATCTTGAGCATATTCTGGAAAGTATTGAAGCGATTGAGAATTACGCCCAAGGACAGACAATTAAAACTTTTCTTGTTTCCGAACGCGACCAGGATGCTGTAATCCGGCGATTGGAGATAATCGGCGAGGCGGTTAAAAATATTCCGGATGAGTTTAAAGATAAGCATAGCGAGATTCCGTGGCAGAAAATCGCCGGGATGCGAGACGTGTTAATACATGAATATTTTGTGGTAGATATCCGCGCCGTATGGGACACGATTCAGGATGATCTGCCGAGATTGAAGGAACAAATCAAGCACATAATCCAAGAATTTTAATTTGCATATTGCGCAACGAAAAAGTGTTTTAGTTTTTATAGAGCATCTTAATTTATGTACGACAAAGATAATTTACCGAGGATTTTTATAGGTGTCTTGATCGTGGTTGTTGGCATAATTTTTTATTTTTATTCTTATTGGGGAAAACCGGAAAGTGCTGCAAAGGCGTTTAGTGTAGTATCAGTGAGTGTGGCAATATTTTTAGGTGAATCACTGCGCAAAAAGCTTGATATTCGGAAAGATTTTGATATTTTACTGTTGACGACGTATACTCTACTTGCAATTTTGAATTTGGTAATTATATGGGTGGGTTTTAATGCAGATTAATTTTTATGGAAAGGCCAAAACAGGAAAAATTTCATATTGGTCCGATAATAGAAATGAAAGTGCCGCAACTTGAGATGCAAAAGGAGCGACTGGATAATTTTATAGAGGGATCAAGAGAACTTCGAGCGATGATTGAAGTGATAAAGAACCAGTATTTTACCATGGAAAATATTGGGAAGATGGTTGATAGCTGGAATCAAAATAATAAGGAATGGGCTGGTGCCTATGTGGAAAAACAGTTTAAGGGCGCAAAAGGACTTGTTTTGATAGTACGAATGGATCGTGCGGGAAATGTGCAGTTGAAATATTTTGTGGAAAAATCCATGAAATAAATTTTATGGAAGGACTGAGAAAATTTGAAGGTGCCGGTCTGATCAGGCGGGATGGAAAGACTGAATTTAATGTTGAGAAAGCTGCGGAATGGGCGGCGGAGAGGGCTGAAGAGTGGTATACCCAAATTGATCCTAAAATAGGAACTTACTTAGTAGATGCAAATGTGGTACTCACGGTTGCGGGCGCGCGTGGGCAGACCGAACTTTTTATTGATAATGCCGAGGAAAAGGATTTAGAAACCATTAAAAAACTTAATGCGTTATCGGAGCCGCAGGGAGTGCGATTCAATGTTCGCGAGTTTAGTGAAAAATTGCATAATGGGGGAAAATTTATCGGTGTTGAAGTTGAGTCGCTAAAAGGATACGAATTTACATCACGCCGGAGTAAAATCCCAGGTATTACTCCATTTGATTCGTCAAAAGGATGGGATGCGGTTCCCCAATGGAGAATTAGTTTGGAGGAAAATATGAAACGGCTGCAACAGGAGGGTGTAATTCCACGGCATTTAAAAGTGGATTCGCTGAATGTAGGATTTGAGAAAGGATATCCGGATAGGGCAATTTATGATTTCGCAGAGGAAAAAAGCCACAAAGAAAAACATGGAAAAGAACTAACGGACGCCGCTATTCCTTTGGTGGGTTTGTATGGAGGAGCAATTCCGATCTATAATTTTTATGCGGAACACAGGAATGATCCGGAAATTATGCGTCATCAGCTGGAATGGGAAACCACTTTAAATAAATTTTATCAATCAAATTGGCATCAAAAATTGAAAGAAGACCCTATTTTTAAACAATGGCGCTCGCAACATAAATAGTAAAAAATGGAAATTATTTAATTTATGCCCACCATCACGATTCCGAAAAAAATAACGAATGGGAATACGGTCACCATTCCTCGGAAAGAATACGAGGACTTGCTTCGGATTGCCAGAATTATTCCCAAAAGCCAAGAATGGTTTTGGAGCGCGGAGTGGCAAAAAAAAGAGCATGAGGCCGAGAACGATATAAAATTTGGAAAAATGAGTAAGCCCTATAGGACGAGGCGGGAACTTGTGTTCGCTCTGCATAAACTTAAAAAACAGTAATATGACATGGAAATTCAGTTAACGAAATCTTTTGAGCGCGACTATCGGGATTTACCTGTAAGTATCCAGAAACGCTTGGATAAACAACTTGCTTACCTTTTGGAAAATTCTCGGCGTTTCTCGCTGGGAATTAAGAAAATGGAAGGACATTCCTCGGTTTGGGAGGGACGCATAAGCAGACAGTGGCGGTTCACGTTTCAGATCTCCGGAAATAGGTATATTATGCGTCGCGCCGGAACCCATGCAATTTTGAGAACGCCGTATTGAAACATTAGAATTTGTTTTAAATTAGATTGGTATACTGCGCAATGAAAAAGTATTTGAGTTTTTGGAAAAGGATAAATAAAGGTAACAATTATGGAAAGACTACCAAAAGTTGAATCACAAAAATCCCAAGAACAAATTAAGAATCCAATACTCGTACAGCGGGATAAATATAAAGAGCATGCATCAGAATTACAGAAAAAAACAGGACAGATTCAGGCCGCAAAGCATGAAACGATTTTGTATAGGTTGATGTCCCGTACCGAGGATAATTCAGAGCTCACTAACGCAATAAATGGTTTTCTTGATACATTGGATCGCCGTTCGAGATATGGAGATGAGACCAAACCCCTAGGCAAAGAAGCTATGGAGAAATTAACCAAATTCTTTCAGGAAAAATCTAAAGAAATTGATGGCCTCTGGGGGAATCGCCCCGCATAATAAATATGAGCTTTGAATTTAATTTGAGCAAAATGAACATGCCCACCATCACGATTCCGAAAGAATTTACCAAAAGTAAAAACCTTATTGCGGTGACACCCAATATGTATGAGGAATTTTTGCAATGGCAGAAATGGGTTAAATCCTCACGCACATTCAAACCCACAGCCGGAGAATTACGAGAATTGGCTCGCGCACGACGGGATTTTAGCGAAGGTAAATTTATTAAATGGGAGGACCTAAAACATGAATTGGCACTTATACATACGCGGAAAAGCAAAAAAGCAATTTAAAAAAGTTCCAAAAGATTATTCCGAACATATTTTGCGCGCTATTGATGAAATCGGGGTGGATCCCCATGATGGAGATGTACAAAAGATGGCGGGCGATGATAGGGTGTGGAGAAAGAGAATTGGCTCTTATCGTATTAAATTTGAAATTTATGAAGAACGGATGGTAATATATATTTTTGAAATTAAACGCCGCACCTCAAGTACTTATTAAAATTATTCGTAAATTCGTAGTAATTCGTATTTCGTAAAATCCATGGAAGACGAACAATATTACAATCAATTTTTAATACCGACCGTGGTGGAAAAGACTCATTATGGGGAGCGGGCCTATGACATCTATTCGCGGCTTCTGAAAGAGCGGATCATATTTTTGGGCGGGCCGATTATGGATCCGGTGGCAAACGCGATTATTGCCCAGCTTTTGTTTCTTGAATCCGAGGATGAGAAAAAAGATATTAAACTATATATAAATTCTCCGGGTGGTTCGGTAACCGCCGGGATGGCAATTTATGATGCCATGCAGTATGTGAAGCCAGATGTTTCAACCGTATGCGTTGGCGTGGCGGCCTCCATGGCAGCCGTGCTTTTGGCATCCGGCGCTAAAAACAAGCGCTTTATGCTGCCAAATTCCGAAATTTTATTGCATCAGGTCATGGGAGGCGCGGAAGGGCAGGCCATTGATATTGAAATCTCCGCGCGGCATATCGTAAAAATCAAGGATAGTTTAAATAAGATTCTGGCCAAACATACCGGCAGGCCGTTGGAGCAGGTGGAAAAAGATACGGATCGGGATTTTTGGATGAATGCCGAGGAGGCGAAAAAGTACGGGTTGATTGATGAGATAATAAAAAGGAAGGTGAGTGGTAAATAGGTTTTTGCTCGGCACCATGCATTTTGCTCAAGTGCTACGGTGCGGACAAATAATATTCGCTCGGCAACGGGAGCCCTCCGCTACGTCCGCTCGCGGCTTCCCTTGTTGCCTCGTTCATTTATTTGTATCCGCACCTACGCAAATTTCGCAAAAATGCATAGTGCCTCGCTTATTCCATTTTCTGCGGAGAGGGTGAGAGTTTTCTCAAGGTAGCGCATTCCGCGCTTTTTATTTTTCGTTTCTGTCTAAATATTTGTTGTGTTATTATTATTTGTATGAATAGGAAAAATATTTTTTTCTGGACTCTGTATGATTTTGCCAATTCTATAGTCAGTATCGTTTTCTTTCTTTATTTTTCCCAGTGGCTGGTGGTGGATAAGGGGGTCCCGGATTTTTGGTATAATATGATTTTTACGATAGGATCGGCGATCCTTCTTCTTACTGCGCCGGTACTGGGCAGTATTGCGGATAAAACCGGAAGACAGCTTCTTTATTTTAATGTGATTACAGTTTTGGTGTTCATTTTCTATCTTCTGACTTCGATTACCACTCTCTTTTTTACGCAGAAAGTATTTTTGGCAGCCGCCTTGTTTCTTGGTGCGAATTATTTTTATCAGTTTTCTTTTGTTTTTTATAACGCGCTTCTCCGCCATGTTGCGTCATCGGATAAACAGGGGATGGCGTCCGGTATCGGGCAGGCCGGGAATTATTCGGGGCAAATTGCCGGACTTTTGTTGGCGCTTCCTTTTGCCGGAGGCGCGCTATATCTTTTCGGCGAACCCGGGCGTGCGCAGACGTTTCTTCCGGCAGTTTTTATATTTTTTCTTCTGGCGTTGCCCATGCTTGTTTTTTTCAAGATACCAAAGAAAGAAGTAAAAGCGGCGGAGAAAATTAAACTTGTAGCGGAGTATAAAAATCAATGGAGAAAATTTAATGAGTTGATTCGCGCTCCGCATATGGGATTTTTTCTTCTTGCATATTTCTTTTTTAGCGATGCTATTATTACCGCCTCAGGTAATTTCCCCATTTATGTTGAAAATGTTTTTGCGGTTTCTGATAGTATTAAATCGCTGATTCTGGTCGGCATACTCTTTACGTCTATATTTGGCGCTCTTTTTTCCGGATGGGTTGCGGATAAGATCGGACTTAAAAAAGCACTTCTGATTGTTTTGGGAAGCTGGGTATTGTTGTTTCCGCTTTTTGGCTTAACAACAAACTTTACTGTTTTTGTGGTTTTGTGCGTTTTGATGGGATTTCTTTTCGGAGCAATTTGGACGGTAACCCGGGCAGCCATGACGGCGCTTTGTCCTCCGGAAAAATTAAACTTTGGATTCAGCTTTTATACTTTGGCGGAGCGTGTTTCAACCCTGGTGGGGCCGCTTGCTTGGGGATCAATAACTTATTTTTTCATTGGGTTGGGCCCGGCGCGTTATCGTTTGGCCGTTGCCTCCATGGCTATATTTGTCGCCATTGGATTATTCTTTTTGCGGAAAGTAGAAATTCAGAAATAAAAAATCGCCAAAGGTGACACCTTTTGGCGAATTAATTAACTTTGATTGCGGCTTAGAGGGGGCGGATTATGTCCGGCGAATCGGGTTCGACGTTTTCGGGTCCGGCAATATATTTGCATATGCGTCCGACATAACCGCCAGCTCCGCCTGCGCGTTTCCACTTATTTTTCTCGAGTTGCCGTGCCTGAAATACCCATTCAGGCGTGTCTTTAACGAAGTAGGCCTGGAACGGCTCGCCTTTCTTATTATAGGCCTGAAATACCGCACCCACTGGTATTTGATCGAACAGACAAAGATCTCCAATTTTCGGATCCGGCATAAAAACCCCGATAAGCTTTAGAACTATTGTCAGTATACGGCCGCCACGAAATCTGTCAATAAAATGTGTGACACTCGGTGTTTAACATTATTTTTGTCCAAGAAGAAGCTCAACTTCTTCCAGAAATTTTTGGGCATTGAATTCCCGCGCTCTTAACTTGTCATAATCAAGGATAATTTGGGCGTGGCGTCGGTACATCTTGTTACGGCTTTTCAGCAGTAACGGATAGTAGCGGGTTAGCGCGTCTTTAGGATTTTCGCCTGGAAGAGGTTGATAAGCGTCTCCCCAGATGACCGGTTTAGGATTTAAAAGATACTTGCGGTAAAGTTCTTGCTGGAAATTTTCCGGCGTATCAAGTAAGACCACGATGCTTAGTTTTCGCAGCGCATCCAAGATTTTCTCTTCCAGATAAATTACGCTGCCGGTTGTATCAATGATTAAGCGTTTCCGTCCTTTTCGTAATTCTCGGATAATCTCTTTCATCACAGCGGCCTCTTTTTTCAGATAAAGCGCGCTATTAGCCGGATATTGTTGATCATAGGGTTGCCCCATCCATTTGGCAATATCCTCTATTCCGTGAAATCCGTTTGTGCGGAGATACGGTTCGAGTTTTTTCTCAATAAGATCATCACAGCAAAATGGGGTAAAACCCAAAGGAGCAATCTTTTCTCTCCAGTGTGATTTTCCGACATTTGACATTCCGATCAAAGAGATGCTTTGTGAAATCATATTTTTTTCCAGCCCGACAGTCATTTGAAACGAACTGGAATGAACATAACATCTATGGTCAGTTTTTTCAACCCTATCTTATATAAAATTCCGCCGTTGGCGGATACATTTAGCAAACCATATTTCTATCCCAATCTTTCAATTCTGTTAAGGCGAGGTAATATGCTCTTTCGCGAAATTGTGGAAGTGTGGATAAAAAATGGTGAGAAAATGTAACAAGGGAAACCGGCTTTGCCGGAGGGTTCCCGTTACATTTTCGGCTCCATTTTTTTCACACTGAAACTCTTGAGCGGAGAGCATATTACCGAGATAAAAGAATTGAAAGCAAACTTTTTCCCGTCATTTCCTGCGGCTTCTTTATCCCCAGAATTTCCAGCAGGGTGGGCGCAATATCCGTTAAAATTCCGTCAATCTCGGATTTTTTCTGCAAGATTTCCTCCTCGGTCCGCAACTTTTCCCGCCGCAATTCCCGGCTCACCAGAAAAAGCGGAACCGGATTCACCGAATGTTTGGTGCTGGCTTCTCCGGTTATTATATTCCGCTTGCGTTCAATGTTTCCGTGGTCCGCGGTAATTACCAGCAATGCCCCGGAATTCATCACGGCATTCAGAAGTTCTCCCAAACACTCATCCACGGTTTCAATCGCATGCACCGCGGCCTCAAAATTTCCGGAATGCCCGACCATATCGGTATTAGCCAGGTTTGCAATAATAACATCATAATCATTGAATCGCTCAAGAATTTTGTTAGTAATATCGCGCGCGCGCATTTCCGGCATCTCGTCATAATGCGCGGCAACCAGCGAAGGAATCAAGATCCTTTCCTCATGCGGAAACGGCTCTTCCCGGCCGCCGTTTAGAAAATAAGTAACATGGGCGTATTTTTGGGTCTCGGCAATGTGCAGATGTGAAAGTCCCGAATCGGAAAGTACGCGGGTGAGAGGCCAGGTAACATCCAGCGTGGGAAATGCCGGAAGGGCTTCTGTCCCTTTTTGGTATTCGGTCATGGTGACTACCCGCAAGTTTTTTATGGGTTCGCGCGGGAATTGCGAGAATTCTGCATCCGCGAAGGCGCGTGAAATTTCACGCATGGAGTCCTCACGGAAATCAGAAAATATAAGGGCATCATTTTCACGGATTACGCCGACCGGATTTTTATCATCCCCAACGACAATAGCGGGCTCCACGAATTCATCCGTGATATTTTGCGCATAGGATGCGGCGATATGCTGGGGGATTGATGTTATTTTTTCTCCAGCCCCTATGGTTAGAAGATCATACGCTTTTTTTACCCGGTCCCAGTTGTTGTCCCGATCCAGCGCAAAAAATCTTCCGATCACGGACGCCAAATGCGCATGCGGCCATTCTTTTTTCATCCGCTCCTCCAGCATTCCGATGAATTTGGCGCCTTCTTGCGGATAGGCGTCTTTGCCGTCGGTAAATATATGGATGAAAACTTCCGGCACGTTTTCGCGTTCGGCCGTATCAAGCAGGGCATAAAGATGGTCAATGTAGCTATGGACCGAACCGGAGGACACGAGTCCCGCAATATGCAGGCGCGAGCCGTGTGTTTTTACATGCGCGGTTGCCTGTAAAAATGCCTTGTTTTTGAAAAACGATCCGTCATAAATAGAATACACGATTCGCGGCAGGTGATGGTAAATCACGCGCCCGGCGCCAATGGTTAAATGCCCCACTTCGGAATTTCCGGATTCCCCCCAGGGAAGTCCGACAGCAACGCCGGATGCCTGTAAAAGCGTGAAAGGGAATTTTTTTTCCAGTTCCTGCCAAACAGGTTTTTTGGCAACTTCCACCGGATTACCGGTTTTTTCGGTTGATATGCCGAATCCGTCAAGAATTACTAATATTAGGGGTTTGGGTTTGGTCATTTAGCTATTTTAGCACATCGTTAGCTATGATAAAATATGCATATGCGAAATATCAAAGCCGCGTTTCATTGGATCATGCGCATTTTGAAAAAGCACCGCGTGCCGTATTTGATTGAGGGCGGTTTGGCCGCTGAAATTTACGGGGCAAAACGTAAATTGCTTGACATTGATATTGATATTCCCGAAAAGAAATTTAAAAACATTTTGGCGGACGTTAAAAAATATATTGTTTTTGGGCCGGAACAGTATAGGGGCGAGGGCTTTGATATATTTTTGATGACGCTTAAATATCGCGGCCAGTTAATAGATGTTGCCGCAAGCCGCGCCAAACTATTTGATAAAAAGAAAAAGCGCTGGGTGCCTGCCGATGATAATTTGCATAAATACAGGACTAAAATAGTTTTCGGGGAGCGCGTCCGCATTATTCCCAAAAAGGATTTGATTGTCTATAAGTCCAAACTCCGGCGGCGCGTGGATAAAATTGATATCAGAGAAATGACGCGCGTGCTTGACATTTGAAACCATCCTTGTTAAACTTAGCGTTATAGAAATATATTATCGATTTTTACTAAATTTAAGGACTCGAGAAAAACGCAGAGGAAAAGGATAATTTGCCCGATTTTTCACTTCTAAACGTGCTTTTAAAAATTCTCTCATCCAGAATTATCGTGTTTTTCGAACCGATTTTACGTAATCGGTAATTTGAAATTTCTCCTATTCTTTCGGTTTTTCTCGGACTATTTTTATGGATCCGCTATTTTTATTTGGAGGGGCAATTCTTATACTCGTTGCGGGCGTTGGCGGCGGGTATTTGCTGCGGCAACTCGTGGCTCAGCGCCGGAAATCCTCAATAGAGGCCAAGTTAAAGAAACTTATTGAAGATTCCAAAACCGAAGCCAAGGAAATTTTGTTGGATGCCAAGGAAAGGGCCGGCAGGGTTGTGGACGAGGCCAAAAAAGAGGAAAAAGAGCGCATTAGCCAAATTCGTAAATTGGAGGAGAGGGTTTTGGAGCGGGAAACCTCGATTGATAAACGCAGAGCCGATTTTGAGCAAAAAGAAAAGGACTTGGAAGATAAAATTGAGCGTTTGAAGACAATTAAAGTTGAAATAGAAGATGCCAAAGCCAAGTCCCTGAAAGAGCTTGAACGCATTTCCGGGCTTTCCAAGGAAGACGCGGTTAATGCCGTAATGCAAAAAGTGCAAAAAGAGCACGCCGAGGATCTTATGGTGCGCGTGAAAAAAATGGAACAATCCGGAATGGAGGAACTGGAGCGTAAAGCCAAAAATACTCTGGCCGCGCTTATCCAGCGTTTGGCGACTCCCACGACATCCGAAGTTACTACCACAACGGTTGCGATTCCTTCGGATGATTTGAAAGGAAAAATCATCGGCCGTGAGGGTAGGAACATTAAGGCGCTGGAACGCGCGGCCGGCGTTGAAGTGATTGTGGATGATACCCCGGGATCAATTGTGATATCTTCTTTTGATCCGGTTCGGCGCCAGATCGCCAAAGCATCTCTGGAAATGCTGATTCAGGATGGCCGCATACAGCCCGCCAGGATCGAAGAAACGGTAGAGAAGGCGCGCGAAGAAATTGAAAAGCAAATAAAGGATGCCGGAGAAAAAGCCGCGTATGAGGTTGGGATTTTTGATTTGGATCCGCGGCTATTGACGCTGGTGGGGCGTTTAAAATTCCGCACAAGTTACGGCCAAAACGTGCTACAACATTCAATTGAGATGACGCATTTGGCCGGAATGCTGGCATCCGAAGTCGGAGGGGATGTGGCAATCGCTAAGAAAGGCGCGCTTTTGCATGATATTGGAAAAGCCGTGGACCATGAAGTCACCGGAACGCATGTTGAGATCGGTCGCAGGATTTTGCAAAAATTCGGGGTGGACGTTAAAGTGATCCAGGCCATGCAATCGCATCACGAGGAATATCCGTATGAGACCCTTGAATCCGTGATCGTGCAGACCGTGGATGCGATTTCCGCTTCCCGCCCGGGTGCGCGCCGAGATACTATTGAAGCATATTTAAAGCGTTTAGAGGATTTGGAACGTATTGCAGCTGCCATGGACGGAGTGGAGAAGGCCTACGCGATTTCCGGAGGACGAGAGATCAGAATTTTTGTGACGCCGGAGAAAATCAGCGATTTTGAAGCGCGGGAACTTGCGCGAAAAATCGCGCAACAAGTGGAGGCGGAATTGAAGTATCCGGGAGAGATAAAAGTGCATGTGATAAGGGAAACAAGGGTTGTGGAGTATGCTCGATAGGCGCGGTTTTCGAGGCGATTCTTTTTGAAAACACGAACAGCCGCCCCAGCGGGCGGCTGTTCTCAATGATCAGCCGATTGCTCCGACTGCGGTCGGAGACCGTGCCAATCGGCTTCTCAATGGTTTTTAAAAAGAACCGCCTCGACCGCGCACTCGAAATTAAAGACAATCCCTGAAGAGAGAGCGTGTGGAGTTCGCTTAATGTATTTGTGCCGATCTTAGATCGGCACAAATTTTTTATTACGATTGCGACAAAAGCCCTTTTGTGATTTACTTGGTAATAATCCTATATAGCAAAGGAAAATTGCACCTTGAAAATCGTTAAAAAGCGGTTTAGCGATTGGGATAATAATACCAAGAGAAAATTGAAATACGCCACGCTGCCTTACGGGGCTTTAAGGCATTTTATCCGGGCGTTTCCGGATTCTCCGACCATTGTTTTATTTGACGAGGAACGAATTATGGGATGGGCGTTTGCTTTGCCTCATGGAGATGAGGTCAGTTTGAGTATTTTCGTACATTCCCGCTATAGGAAAAAAGGTGTGGCGAAAAGATTGGTGGTAGAGGCATTAGAAGATTTTTTAACTATTATTCTGTTCGGGTGGGATTTAGTGTCGCGGAATTTTTCTCAAAAGATGCAGGTTTTATATCCTCAACGAGTAATTATTAAAGATTGGTGGAAGTGCCATCAGCAATATGTTGATATGGCTGAGGTTGCTTTGTAATAAATAGCCGCACGGGTTCGCCCTGCGGTATTTTTTATTTTATTGCAATATGAAATGCGGTGTGCTATTTTATAATAAGTTCCTTGGTTAGAGGTGTTGTATGGATATAAGTTATATAAAAATTTCCGAAGAAGCGCATAGCGGAGACCCGTGTCCTACTGGAGATGGCGGAGAACTTCGTTTGTCGAGCCATTGAGGGATATGGCTGGAGTGCAGTTTGCACTCTGAACACCATTTTCGCCGCGCGAACGAGAATGAGATTAGAGAAATAGCGACGAAAAATATTTCTGGCTATAGCGGCCCCTGCGAAGGCGATTAAAATTCAATTAGTCGAATCCTCGTGAAGTTACTATAGAGCTAAAACCTCTATAGTTTTTTATTTGCCAAAGAATGTAGAATATGCTACTTTTTACGCAGTTCGTTTTAGGAGAATCGGGATGAATTTTGTGATTGGGACGGTAATTTTCCTATTTTCATTCTCGGGAATCGCCAAGGCGGAAACTCTGGATGTATTTTTTGGGTCAGTACTTCGTGCCGAGGATGTGTGGGGTGATGTGATTGAATGGCAGTATCCAACCGGACAGATTGTGAAATACGCAGTGAAGGTGGAGAAAAAAGAAGATGCCGCAACGGCGTTTTGGTACTATCCCAATGGAGGACTGGCGTTAAGGATTGAATATACTTACGGCCGGATTGATTTTAATCAGCCCTTGGAACTGGTACGAGGAAAAACATGGCTCTGGGATAAAGATGAAGGACAGATGTGTTTTGTGGATGAACTGGAATTTAATTCGCGTGAAAACCGAACGCTTCCTTTGACTATGACCCATATTTCATCTGCTCCATGTAGTCGAGAAGCAGTGTATCCGGATTTTTGGGAACTATCCGTGCAGTTTGGTGATAAGTGGCGTCCGATAAGAGGAACGTTAAAGGATATATCCAGCGAGAAAATTATTCAAACGCATATCGTGGAATATGACTCGTTGGGAAACGTAACCAAGGAGGTAGTTTATAATTTCAAAGATTACCCGAATGTTGAGAATACGTTTCTTTACAACCATCGGGGAAAAATTTATAAAATCATCCAAAAATTCAAATAAGTACTATAGAGGCTTAGCCTCTATAGTAAATCAGTGGGCAATCGTAATTGCCCATATTTTTTTAGCTCCGGCGGATTTTAAAACATGGGCGGCTTCCTCCAAAGTGGATCCGGTGGTTTTTACGTCATCCAGTAAAATTACGGTTTTATCCCTGATTTTTTCAGGAAATATGGCCGCAAACGCTCCGATGATGTTGGCGCGGCGTTCTTCGGCGCGAAGTTCGATCTGGGGTCTGGTGTTTTCTGTACGTATGAGTACGTTATTGTATATTTGGATATCCGATGATTCGGCTAGCGACTCCGCGATTAAACGCGATTGGTTGAATCCTCGCGTACGTTCGCGCCTGGAATGAAGCGGCAGGGGAACTAATATGGAATTTTTAGGAAAGCGTATTTTGAAACGGCTTAAATAATTAATAAGCAATTTTGCAAGAACTCGGCTTATGCCATATACCCGCAGATATTTAAGATTGTGGATAAGTTCGCGTACCGGCTCCTGTCGGTATAAAAATGGAGAAATAAAAGCATAAATCGGGGTATGGGCGCGGCATGAAGTACAGGTTCTTCCCTGCGGAATGCGTTTTGTTCCCGGAGATAGTTTTCCACAGGCGAAGCATTTGGGCGGCACTTGTATAAGCGTTTTTTTGCATAAATTACAGAAAAATTCACCTTCTTTTCCGCATCCGGCGCATATGGGAGGGAACAAAAGATCAAGGATTTCATTTTTAGCGCGTAGCAAAGGGTTCATAATAGCATAGGTACGATAAAATTTTGATGTTGTCAATACATCAAGTCAACCGCAATGGAATATCAATAAGTTGTGGGGGCTTAACCTCCATAAATTATGGTATAATACAAATGATTTGGTTGATCTATCATTTATTAAAAAGCTGTCACTGCCCGAATTTTCTCTGCCTTTCTTTTCCAGAGGCAAGCCGCAACGGATTGCCGGTCTTGATATTGGTACCTATTCGGCCAAAGTGATACAATTAAAGTACGAAGCCGAGAGGGCGGTTCTTGAGACATATGGCGAACTGCTCTCGGCCGGATATTTTAAGGAAGGTTCTCCGATCGGCGGCGGCGGGTTTTTACATTATGCCGAGGAAGATACGGCCGGACTCATCAAAGACCTGCTGAAAGAGTCGAATGTCGCGACTAATGATGTGGTTTTTCCGGTGCCGGCAGCGGCAAGTTTTGTAACACTTCTTTCTCTTCCGAAGCTGACCGATCAGGAAATTGAGAGCGCAATTCATTTTGAAGCGCGCAAATACGTACCTATTCCGATTTCGGAAGTACTGCTTGACTGGGAAATTTATTTGCCGGACGAGAATCATGAAGAAATTGAAGTGCTTTTGGTCGCGGTGCCGCGTGAAACCACTGATAAGATCCAAAGGATTGCCGGTCTGGCGGGCGTGAATATAAGATCTTTGGAGGTTGAGACGTTCAGTTTGATGCGGTCTTTGGCCAAAATTGAACCATTGCCCACTGCCATCATAAATATAGGGCATTTGTCCACATCTTTGGTGGTAATTGATATGGGGCGTGTGCGCATTTCGCATAATTTTGACCGCGGATCTTATGAATGGACAAGGGCGCTTGCCCGGGGCCTTGAAGTTAGTGAGGAAAGGGCCGAAGCCATGAAGCGGGAAGTTGGTTTATCGGAGCGGATTGAGGAGCGCGAAATTACCTCGGTCATATCGCCTTTGGTTGAATCGCTTTTTTCTGATATTCACCGGATGTTTTCGCTGTATAACCGCAAAGGCCCGCGGCGCGTGCAAAAAGTAAGTTTAACCGGAGGCGGATCCAATTTGCGCGGACTTGTGGAATTTGCCGCCACTAAATTCGGCATAGAGGTTGCTCGCGGAAATCCTTTCGCCAGAGTGGTGGCCCCGGTCTTTATGCAGCCGATATTTCGCGAAATAGGGCAGAGTTTTTCCGTGGCAGTGGGTGCGGCGCTCCGAGAAATAACTTCCAAATGACTTTACGAAATACTAATCAGTACGAATTTACGAATAGTAAATTCTCGCTGATTCGTATATTCGTAAAAATTCGTATTTCGTAAAGGCATGCCAAACTTACTATTAAGACAAGAGCAACTGCCAAGAACTGCTCCGCCCCTTCCGCAAGGCGCGCCGGCTTTTGTTTATTTTTTGGCTTTCTTCATTTTTTTGGTAACCGCCGGCGGTTACGGGGCGCTTACGATATTAAATAAGAAGCAGACAGATAATCGCGACACCTTGCGTTCCGAAGTTAAATTAAAAGAGGAAGATCTTAATTCTTCTGCGACCGAGGAAGTATTTCTATTGGATGCGCGGCTTAAGAATCTGCGGTCTTTGCTTGCCGGCCATCTTTTCGCCACAAATGTTTTAAAACTGGTTGAAGATAAAGCTCATCCGCAGGTGCAATTCGGAGATTTTGCGTTTTTGGCCGGCAGCCGAAAAGTTGATGTTTCCGGCAAGGCGCTTGACTATACCGCGCTTGCGCGCCAGATTACTATTTTGGAAAATGATCCGATGGTTGAGCGTGTAGAATTCGGCGGATTGTCTCTGGGCGAAAAAAATACCGTGAGTTTTACGGCATCGATTATTGTGAAACCGGATTTACTTTATTTAAAACCGCAATAGATGGAGTTGAAGCATGAATCAAGATTATTGTTTTTGTGACTGACGTAAGTTTCCGTGACTCATTATTCATAATTCTAGTTTATGACCAAACCAGTTATTCTAATAATTTTCATCCTCGGTGCGGCGCTTGCAACCTTTTTTTACTTAGTGCCGGAGTGGCGCGACTTTCAGGCGTTGCGTCAGGAAAATACGCAGTTATCACGGATCAGCGAAGAACTGGATAAACTCTTGCAGATTCGTGATTCATTATCTTCATCCATGGCATCCATCCCGCCGGATGATTTGGAACGGGTAGACAAATTGATTCCCAATGGTCCGCAGGGTCCCGAATATATCGCATTTCTTGAATATATCGGCAAGGCGCGCGGAGTGCTGTTAAAAACCGTTTCTTTAAATCCTCCGCTTGCGCCAGTAGTTACCGCAGGACAGCCTTTGCCCGAGGGATCGCCGGATCCGGCTCTTTTAGCGTCTGCGGTTAAAGAAATACCGCTCGCCGTAACCCTGGCCTCAACTTATGAGGGATTTAAGAACTTTTTGTCGGATCTTGAAAAAAGCGTGCGTTTTACCGATGTGCAGGATATTAATTTCGGCGGGGCGAGCGGAGAATCTAAAGACGCGCCAACATTTACCATAAGAGCGAGAACGTATTTTCAATAAATACATATGGAGTTTGTGTTATAAGCGAGTCCGATACGTTTTCAAGACAATGGGAGGGCAAAATTGCTTGGTTCGCGCGAAACGCGAAATTTTGCCCGACCCTTAGCGAGCGAGCCGCAGGAGCGAGCGAGTCGTGTCTTGAAAACGCATCGGCGAGCGAAACTTGAATACTCAACTTCTCATCATAATAATTTTGCTTGTTGTCGTCGCAGGCATAGGATTTTGGTGGTTTACATCCGTACTTCCGGGCGGATCCGATACGCCGGCAGTTATTGATGCGGATTTGGAAACCCGGTTGGTTTCGTATAGGCGTCTGGAGAGCGTGGAGCTTGATATGTCGGCGTTTCAGGATGAATTTTTCCGTGAGCTTGTTTCAATTCCTGATTTGCTAACGCCCTTGGTGCCGGAGGGACAGGTTTTGGGACGCCCGAATCCGTATGCGGCGGCAGTGGGCGGCGCATCATCCGCGCCGGCATCCGGCCAAACATTGAGATAAATTTGAAATAAATCCTGTACACGAATCCACTAATGAGCACACCAATCCACAAATAAGATAACTATTTATGATTCGCGGATTAGTGTAAACATTAGTAGATTAGTGTGTTCTATGGCCCGTTCATTATTGGACATTTTGGTTTCCCGCGGCGTAATTGATTTGAATGAAGCCGCGCAAGCTCGTTTAGACGCGCAGGATAAGAGCATTTCAATAGATGACGTGCTTTATGCCCGCGGGATTCAAGAGGGGGATGTGGCAGATGCCAAAGCCGAACTTACCGGATTTCCGGTTAAATATCTGCAAGGGGCTTCGGTGGAGCTTGAAGCGCTGCACGATATTCCGGAAGAATCGGCGCGTCATTACAGCGTAATTCCTTTGGGAAAATCCGAAGGGTATTTTGATGCGGGAATGCTTTTCCCGGAGGATGTTTCGGCGCGCGAAGCCGTAAAATTCATCGCGTCGCGCATAAATCTGCCTTTGCGCATGTTTATTGTAACGCCGTCAGATTTTCAGAATGTACTAATGCAGTATAAGAATTTGACCGGAGAGGTCACTAAGGCCTTAGGCGAATTTGAAAAGGAATATGAGTCGCTGGGCGATATAGTGGGCAAGGGCAAGGGGTCTGAAACCAAGATCGTGGAGGATGCTCCGGTGACCAAGATAGTCGCTGTAATTTTGCGGCACGCCGTGGAGGGCAGGGCGTCCGACATTCATATTGAACCCGGCCGCGACCAGCTTCGCATCCGATTCCGAGTGGATGGCATATTGCACATCAATCTTACTCTTCCCCAGGGAGTGCATGCGGCGCTCGTTTCCAGGATCAAAGTAATGACAAATTTAAAAATTGATGAGACCCGGGTCCCGCAGGATGGGCGGTTTCATGCTAAGATTCTTGACCGGGAAATTGATTTCCGCGTATCTACTTTTCCAACGTCTTTCGGAGAAAAAGTGGTGATACGTATTTTGGATCCTTCATCCGGCATTTCCAATCTGGAAGATCTCGGGATCACGGGAAGGAATAAAACCGCGATTGAGGAGGCGATCAAGGCGCCTTTTGGCATGATTTTGATCACCGGACCCACCGGTTCCGGTAAATCCACTACGCTTTATGCCCTGCTTCAGATGCTGAATGAAGAGGGAGTCAATATCGTTAGTTTGGAGGATCCCATAGAATACTACGTCAACGGAGTCAATCAGTCGCAAGTTCGTCCGGAAATCAATTACGATTTTGCCACGGGCCTTCGCCATATTTTACGCCAAGACCCGGATATTATTATGGTTGGTGAAATACGCGACAAAGAAACAGCAACTCTTGCGGTACATGCGGCGCTTACCGGACACCTGGTGTTGTCCACTCTTCACACCAATAATGCGACGGGTGTGATTCCGCGCTTGATCGATATGGGCGTTGACCCTTATTTGATTCCCTCCACCGTTGTTTTGATGATGGCCCAGCGTCTGACCAGGCGCCTTTGTCCGGATTCGCGCAAAAAAGTCAAACTTACGGGAAAAATCAAAGACACGATTATTAAAGAGATCAGTGAAATTCCGGGCGAAGAGGGGGAGGCGGCCCGCAAGAATATCCCTTCCGAGATTTATCAAGCCGAGGTCTCATCGGCTTGCCCCAAAGGAACCCGGGGACGAATCGGGATTTATGAGATGTATTCTATGACTCCGGAGCTTGAAAAAATAATTTTGGCCGGTGCCACGGAGAATAAACTTCTGGAAGAAGCCCAACGCCAGGGTATGATTACCATGCGCCAAGACGGAGCGCTTAAAGTGTTGAAGGGGATTATGGGTATGGAAGAGTTGCTGGAAGTGGTGTAATATATATGATGCCAATCCGATGCGAATTTAATGCTAATCTACAAATTGCGAATAATAATCATTAGCGTATTCGCAATTCGCCAGATTGGCATAAGATTTGTAAATTGGCATCACATTTATGGCTAATGTATTTTTAATCGATGACGACCCTTTTATTTTGGATATGTACACGCTCAAATTCCGGGAGTGCGGTTTTGGCGTGGACTCGGCGCGAAACGGCAAAGAAGCGCTTGAGAAATTAAAAACAGCAACCCCGGATTGCATCTTGCTTGATATAGTGATGCCCGAGATGGATGGATTTGAGGTCTTGCGTGAATTAAAAAAAGGCAAAAAAGGCGGCACTCCCAAAGTTATACTTCTTACCAATCTCGGCCAGAAAGAAGACGTGGAAAAAGGCATGGAATTCGGGGCGGATGATTATGTGATCAAGGCGCATTTTACCCCTAGCGAGGTTGTCGAAAAAGTTAAACAGGTGTTGCAGAAATAAAATAATTTTTTATAGCGAGTCCATTGTACTTTCGAGACAATGGGAGGCGCGATTTGCTTGGATCCGCCATGGGCGGAAAATCGCGCCGACCCTTAGCGAGCGAGCCGCAGGAGCGAGCGAGGCGTGTCGAGAAAGTGTAATGGCGAGCCAACGTTGCAAAATAAATTTGAGGATTTATTTAACGCCGTCCTGAAAGAAAATGCATCTGATTTGCATATTTCCGTGGGACGCAATCCAACTTTGCGGGTGGATGGGGCGCTCGTGCCTCTGGTGAAGCATGCGGTAATGACTCCTGCAGACACGGAGGAATTTGTGTTATCCCTGATGAGCGATGAGCAGCGCGAGCGTTTTTTGCAGGAAAAAGAACTCGATTTTTCTTATACCTTTAAAGATCGGGTGCGGTTTCGCGTTAATACCTTTTATCAAAAAGGTTTTATGGGGTCGGCTCTTCGCGTAGTTCCGACTAAAATCCGTTCCCTGAAAGAATTAAATCTGCCTCCGATTTTGGAGGAATTTGCCCAAATCCAGCAGGGTTTTTTCTTGGTGGTGGGACCTACCGGGCACGGGAAATCAACTACGCTTGCGGCCATAGTGGATTTTATCAATCATTCGCGCTCGGACCATATTATAACCATTGAGGATCCGATTGAATACCTTTTTGTGTCCGACCGTGCGATCATTGACCAGCGCGAAGTTGGGCTGGATACGATTGGTTTTGACCGGGCGCTTCGTTCGGTTTTTCGCGAAGATGTGGATGTGGCGATGATCGGCGAAATGCGCGATGCCGAAACCATGGGAACCGCGGTATCGGCCGCCGAAACCGGCCACCTGATTTTATCCACGCTTCATACCAATAATGCGGCCCAATCCATCGATCGGATTATTGACACATTTCCATCTTTCCGCCAGGGGCAGATCAGGGCCCAGCTTGCCTCTACTCTCATAGGTATTGTTTCCCAGCGCTTGATTCCTCGGATCGGCGGGGGCTTGGTTCCGGCAGTTGAGATCATGATTGCCAATCCGGCGGTGCGTACTCTTGTCCGGGAAAATAAAATCCATGAGATTGATTTGGTGATTGAGACCAATCTTGAGCAGGGGATGGTGAGTTTGAACCGCTCGCTTTCGGATTTGGTGCGCCGAGGCGAAATATCCATGGAAAACGCTATTTTGTACTCCTTAAATCCCGGAGAACTTAAATCGCTTCTGAAGCGATAGATGTGATGCCAATCCGATGCGAATTTAATGCCAATTTACAAATTGCTAATACTCTGCGTTTAATTTTATTCCGCCAGAGGCGGATACCTTGAGAAAGCTATAAAGTGAGTATACATGCGGTTTTAACCATATGATTTTAGACAATGGGAGGACGAAACTGCTTGGTTTTCCGCTTTGGCGGAAAAGTTTCGTCCGACCCTTAGCGAGCGAGCCGCCGGAGCGAGCGAGGCGTGTCTAAAATAATATGGTTGAAACCGCTATAACGAATGCCTATTTTTGAATATAAAGCTCGCACCAAAGAAGGAGAATTGCGCTCCGGCATTATTGAGGTTTCCTCTAAAGACGCGGCTGTTGAAAGATTGCATCAGGGAAATTTGGTGGTGGTGGAAATCAAGGAACAAAAAACTGCCGGCCGGGGAGTTAGTTCAAGAATCCCGTTTTTTCGCGGCAAAGTTCCGCAAAAGGAGGTCATGGTTTTTTCCCGCCAGCTCTCCACTCTTTTCGAGGCGCAAGTCCCCATACTTGACGCTCTGAAGACCTTGTCCGCCGAAACATCTTTCCGGCCCTCACTGCGCGGCGCTGTTACCGAAATTTTAAAGGATGTTACCGGCGGGCTGGCGTTATCGCAGGCATTATCGCGGCATACGAATATTTTTTCAAGCTTCTATATCAATTTGGTGCGGGCCGCGGAGGAGGCCGGGAAATTGCAGGATACATTTACCTACCTTGCCGATTACATTGAGCGAAATTATTATTTAACATCCAAGGCGCGTAATGCCCTTATGTATCCTTTGGTGGTGCTGATTGCCATGGTTGCGGTTATGGCGGTAATGACCGTGGTTGTTATCCCTGATCTGGCGAGTATTTTTAAAGAAACCAATCAGCCCCTGCCTTTTTATACGGAAATGATATTTGCCGTATCGTTTTTCCTGCGCGACTGGGGAATTGCCGTAATTATTGTGATAATTGTCTCAATTTTTCTTTTATGGCGCTGGGCCGAAACCGCGGAGGGAAAGGTATTTTTAAACCGTCTGGAGGTGCATTTGCCTCTTTTTGGCGAACTTTTCCAGAAGCTTTACATGGCGCGGGTTGCGGACAATCTTCAAACCCTGATTGTGGCGGGCATCCCGATTTTGCGGGCGCTTGAAATCACCTCCGAGGTGGTGGGAAACGTGATTTATAAAAAAGCCCTGCAGGATGCTATTGTCTCGGTCAAAGGCGGTAATACGATTTCTTCAGCTTTTGAACGGGTTCCGGAAATTCCGGTGATGGTCGTGCAGATGATCAAGGTGGGAGAGTTGACCGGCCGCCTGGATTTTATTTTGGCGACTTTATCGCGTTTTTTCCGCAAAGAAGTGGATTCTATGCTGGATAACCTGGTTACTTTGATTGAGCCGATCATGATCCTTGTTTTGGGGCTTATGGTGGCGTTTCTTATGCTGGCCATTTTCGTGCCGCTATATAATTTGGTCGGGGCGCTCTAATAAAAGCGCAAAAGAATTTAGATCTTAGAGTTTAGAACTTAGTAAATAGTTTAATTTTCTAAGTTCTAGGTTCTAGGTGCTTGTCTAAGTTCTAAGTTCTTAATGCTAAGTTCTCGGGCGAAGCTCGCGCCCCTGTGGATAATCCCCATTTTTATTCGCATTTATAAGCGCATATAATGAATAAAGGTCGAAATTCTTTTATTATCACTTAAAAATCAAAGGTCAAAAGCGTTATTATTTAATCTAAAATATTATTTCCCGAGCTAAGTCAAGGATAGTTATTAAGGTAATCCTTCAACTTCATTCAGGAAATATATGAATTTATTGCCTGAGTTTTGTCGAAGGCATACCATCATGGTATTACTTCAACAAATTCAGAGTTAATTATCTAATAAAACCTATGTTTAAAAATAAAAAGGGTTTTACCCTTATTGAGTTACTGGTAGTTATCGCCATTATCGGAGTATTGGCATCTATTGTGCTTGCCTCTCTTAACAATGCCCGTCTAAAATCGCGTAACGCGCGGCGTATCACCGACATAAAACAATTGCAGTTGGCGTCGGAGCTTTATTTTGACGGCGCCGGAGCCGGGCAATATGCAGGTGCTTTGACTGATCTTGTCACCGGTAACTATATCCCAAGTATTCCTATTGATCCTCTTGGGTCAGGATCTTCCGGCACTTGTAGGCCTAACTATTGTTATGCGGTTCCGGCAGCTGGTTCAAGAACCACTTATCATCTTGGAACAAGAATTGAAGATGCCGCCAATAACGTTCAGTTGATGGCAAGCGATAAGGACTGTAACTCATCAAGCGGAGCCGGATGTTCGGGGGGCGTTTCGTTTTCTTCAGGACAGTTTGATGGTACTGCCGCAGATGTTTATGATGTTCAGCCATAAAGTTTGAGATTGGCCGGAAGATTTAAAGGGGTAGATTTTTAAACTTGGATTTCTCAGTTGGGAAGTCCAAGTTTGTTTTATAGGTTTTTTGATGGCGTTTTTGATATGCTCACTTTTTCCGCTTGAGCGGAAAAAGTGAGCATATCGTATATCCGCATAGTTCCGCGTTGCATTATTGGTTATGCATCGTATAATTTGAGCAGGGCCTGATTTTTTTTATGGTTTTATATTATATCTTTTCTTTTCTCTTCGGCTTGGGCGTAGGCAGTTTTTTGAATGTCGTGATTTTACGTGGCGCGCGGGGCGAGTCGTTCGTTAAGGGACGTTCACGCTGTGAGTCGTGCGGAAAAACTTTGCAATGGTTTGAATTGATTCCTTTGGCTAGTTTTTTCATACAAAAAGCACGGTGCCGTTCCTGCGGCGCGAAATTGTCATGGCAGTATCCATTGGTGGAATTTGCAACCGGATTACTTTTTGCCTTGATCGCCATTTATTATTCCCCGAGCGGAGTCGAGGGGATACCTTTATGGCTAAGTCCGCGCTTAGCTTTTGAATTGATGTTTGCTTTTGTTATTCCATCCGCCTCTATTGTCATTTTGGTTAGCGACATTCGCTGGAAAATAATCCCCAACGGCGCCGTGGTAACTCTTTTAGTTGTTTCTCTGATCCGAGAATCTACGAGGCTAAGCCTCGTAGATATAGGATATGATGTTGGGGCGGCTTTGGGTCTAGCTTTTTTCTTCTTTGCGCTTTGGTTTTTGTCCCGCGGCGCGTGGATGGGTTTTGGGGACGTAAAATTGGTTTTGGCGACATCTTTCCTTTTGGGATTTCCGGCATCCATTCCGGCCGTCCTTTTTTCTTTCTGGATCGGCGCGGCATTCGGCGTTATTTTGCTTGCCCTGCGCGTGGTTAATTTAAAAACCCAAATCCCATTTGGACCATTCATATTGGCGGGAAGCGCGGCAGCGTATTTTTACAGCGAGACAGCGTTGTGGTATATTGGAATGAGTATGGGATAAGTTTTGTACACAAATCCACTAATGAGCACACAAATCCACAAATGGGATAAGTAGTCGTGATTCGTGGATTAGTGTATCAATTCGTGGATTGGTGTGTTTTATGCATAAAAAACCGCAAAATGTAAATTTAAATCACTGGTTTATCATTGGAATCGCGGCCTTGGCAGCGGCCTTTTTGATACTTTGGGCGGAAAATCGCTATGAGCGCGAACTTGATCGCGATTTGGAAATTTTATTGCAGAGCCGGTCCGATGCCGGGAATAAATATGCTTTGGTTGAAGTTGATTTCGGCAACGGCAAAAAACGCTATTTTCAAGGCGACGTAAACGGATATCAGTATACGCTTTCCGAGGCGCTGAATTCCGCGGCAAACAACGGTAAATTTTCTTTAACTCTGCGAAACGGCGATATTGCGGAACTTGCGGGGATTTATGATAGAGGCGGATCATGGAAAATTTATCTAAATGGCCGGGAACAGAATGCTCCGGCGGATGCGCTTGTGGTAGAGGCGGGAGACAGGTATGTGCTTAAATATGAATAAAACGCACGAAATCAGAGACATGGCTCTTGTGTTTTGTGAGTTTATACTGTTCCCCGACGGGGCTTTTTTGATTTGCCGCTAATTGGTATAATTTAGGTATGAATTTGATGCAAGAAAAGACGCGGGGGTTTACCCCGTCACTAAAATTTCGGCCGTTTCTGTCGCGGCCCAGATTAAGCTGGCGTGATAGGGCTTCGTGGCGGTTCGTAAATTCTCATAATTTTGGATGGAAACGCAAGCCGCAGCCGAAATTTAGTGCGGGGTTTACGCTTATGGAGGCCGTGGTGGTTTTAGGCATCATCACCATGCTTTCTTCAGTCACCCTAATAAGTTTTAGCGGCGTAAGCGATGCCCTGGCGCTTCGCCGGGAAAGATATCAGGTGGCCTTGGCACTTCGCGAGGCGCAAAATATGGCGCTGGCCGTACGGCTTTTAAGCGGCGGAGTTACTGCTCCGGCGTACGGCGTGCGGCTGCAGCAAAACAGCAGCACATATTTCCTTTTTGCCGATTCCAATAACAATCGGATATTTGACGGGGCTGATACAAAAATAGGATCAGACCGAATTATGGAAAAAGGCATTAAAGTTAACGCATTTAATCCCTCCAGCGGCACTGTTTATCTTTCATTCGCCAGCCCCGAGGCGGATGTCAGAATCGCCAACGGAAGCGGGGGTAATCTTGGCGAATGGATTGAAATCACTCTTTCTAACCGTTCCGGAAATATGACCTCACGCCTAAGGGTGAGAACCAGCGGGCAAGTTACGCTCCGCTAAAAGCACAAAAGAACTTAGATTTTAGAACTTAGCAGATAGTTTTCTAAGTTCTAAGTTCTAAGTTCTGAAACCAATATTTTGTAAAACCCCATGTAATATGAATAAAAACCTATTCATCAAAAAGGAAGGATTCACCTTGATTGAGGCCTTGGTCGCGATTGCTCTTATTGCCGGAGGGATTGTGAGTGCGCTTTCCCTTACCACCAAGAGCGTATTTAACGCATCCCGTCTGAAACAGGACCTGATTGCGGTTAATTTGGCGCAAGAAGGCATTGAAATGATGCGGCTTATACGCGAAAACAACGTGCTCTGTGATTTTTTGAACGGGGCGGATGAGCCGCAGGATGTTTGCGCGTGGGATCGGGAGCCCCGTACCAGCGGAAATCCGGAATGTAAACAGGGCGGCGCCAAATTAAACAGCGTCCAGGGGTATACTGTTGACACGGAGGATATGACTGCCTCGGTTGCTTGTACGGACCCGGTTAGCGGTTTAACAATAACTCTTGCCATGCCGCGGCTGGGCGGGAGTTGCAATGCCACATATCTGAATATTAATTCCAGCAGTATTTATACCTATGGCGCAGGCACTCGCACTCCTTTCCGGCGCTGTGTTTATGTCTGTAATCCGGTGAACGGGGGCGGGCCATTGGGATTGGATGGTAAGCCGGTATGCGGCGGCACTCCGGATGGGGGTATTCCTTCGGCCGCTCAAATTGACATAATTTCGATTGTGGCCTGGATGGAAAGCGGCCTATTAAAATCAACCCGGCTGGAGCAGAGATTGTATAATTGGCGTTGATGCGGTTTTCTCGGTTATTTTAATTTCAGACACGATTCGGCCGCTCCTGCGGCGGCCTCACTAAGGGTCGGCACGATTTCCGAGCACTCAATGCTTTGAGTGCTCGGTCCGAGCAAATCCTGCCTCCCATTGTCTGAAATTAAAATAACCGAGCCCGCATCACTTTTGGGGACTGGTTTTAAAACATCAAAAGTCAAAATGAAAATTCAAAATTCAAAATTAGCTTATATAAAATACGTCGCGAAGCGATACTTTAATTTTGATTTTTGCATTTTGCATTTTGCATTTAAGAGGGGTTTCACCCTTCTGGAGATGCTGGTTTCTCTTTCCATTTTCTCCGTTACCGTAATGATGGCCACCGGCGTTATGATCGCGGCGCAAAACGCCAGAGAAAAAGTCGGGACACTGCTTCTTATGCAGGATAACATCCGTTTTACCTTTGAGCTTTTTTCGCGTGAGATCCGAACCGGAGCCGCATATCAGAAAACGACCAAAGGTAGAACAGCTTGCGGCGCATCGCGGGTTCCTTTGGATTCCGAGTTTAGTTTTACCCACTGGAATAAAGGATTTCCCCAGCCGCGAACCTATTTTTTGTATGACACCGATAACAACGGCGCTCCGGATACTATTATGCGAGTGACTCAAGCCTCGTTCAATTGTTCGGATGCGGCCCCCTTTACCGATACGGATAATGTTACGATCGAACGTTTGCGATTTGATCTGTTCGGACAGGCCTCGGGCGCGGATGACGGCCAGCCCTGGGTGCGAATCACGCTTCGGGCGCGCTCCAGGGGCGTGAAAACCAAACTGCAGTCAATGCTTGACATTCAAACCACTATGACCCAAAGGTTGAGGGACTTTTAGATGAAATTTTCAATTTCCAAGTTCAACTGGTTTGAGATTTGGAAATTGTTTGGAAATTTATGAAATTTGGAATTTGGAAATTACAGCAACGCCAAGGAATCGCACTATTATTAACTGTTTTTTTGCTTACCGCCATACTTTCTATCGGAATCGGAGTATTTAACGTGCTTTATGGGGAGCTTTTAATTACCGGCGCCATGGAGGATTCTTTTCATGCCATAAACGGTTCGGACCACGGGGTCGAGCGTACGCTTTATCGCGATCGCGTTATAGGCCCTCTGCCTAACGGTTCTACGGAAAATGATTATCCATTATTATCCGGAGCATGTTATGACATGGGAGTTACTAAAGTAGGCGTTTTGACGCAAATTCAGGTGACTGCCGAATATAGATGTAATGTGGGAACTCGCTCGGTGAGGAGGGCGTTTAGGGTCACATATTAAGCGTGATGCCAATCCGATGCGAATTTAATGCCAATTTGGCGAATTGCGAATCGTTATTATTCGAGCCTGTCGAGAATATACATTATGATGGTATCTTCTCGATTTAACTCGAAGAATAATTATTTGCAATTTGTAGATTAGCATAAGATTTGTAGATTGGCATCATATTGATATGAATAAACAAGAAGCTAAAGAAAGAATTGAAAAATTAAGGAAGGAGATCAATTATCACCGCTATCTTTATCACGTTTTAGATCGGCAGGAGATTTCGGATGCGGCCAATGATTCGTTAAAGCACGAGCTTGCGAAAATTGAAGAGAGATTTCCCGAGTTTAAAACCGCCGATTCTCCCACCCAGCGCGTAGGTGGGCGTCCGCTTCCGGGTTTCAAGAAAATAAAGCATGGCTCACCCATGCTTTCTTTGAATGACGTTTTTACGGAAGAGGAGCTAAGGGACTGGGAAGAAAGAATCAAAAAGTTAGTTACCAGCTACCAGTTACCAGCTACCAGCTTAGATTACTTTGCCGAACTGAAAGTTGATGGATTTGCCATATCGTTAATTTACGAGAACGGAATTTTTAAAACCGGATCAACCCGGGGTGATGGGAAAATAGGTGAAGATGTGACGGAAAATTTAAAGACAATCGAATCCATTCCTTTGCGTTTGCACGATCCGAAGGAATTTTCCAAAGAAAAAGAAGTGCGCGAAATTTTCAAGAAATTTCCACGGGTTCGCGAGGCTGTCTCAAAAATTCCCGGGATTATTGAAGTGCGGGGCGAGGTATATATGACCAAAAAATCGTTTGAAGCCGTGAATAAAGAACAAGAAAAAAAGGGTTTGCCGGTTTTTGCCAATCCGCGCAATATTGCCGCGGGCTCAATGCGCCAGCTCGATCCCAAGGTTGCGGCTTCGCGCCGTTTGGATTTTTTCGCGTATGATCTGGTTACGGATTTGGGGCAAAAAACCCACGAGGAAGAACATCTGATTGCCAAGCTTTTCGGATTCAAAACCATGGATTTGGTGCGGAGATGCGATGATTTGGGAGAAGTCATGAAATTTTTTCGGGAAGTGGGAGATAAGCGCGAAAAACTCCCGTTTTTGATTGATGGCGTAGTGGCGCAGGTAAATAGCGGTGATATTTTTGAGCGGCTGGGCGTAGTGGGCAAAGCGCCGCGCGGCGCAGTTGCTTTGAAATTTCCCGGAAAAGAAGCCACAACCGTGGTTGAAGATATTATTGTGCAAATTGGCCGGACCGGAGTTTTGACGCCGGTTGCCGTGTTAAAGCCGGTTGATGTCGGAGGAGTTATGGTTTCGCGCGCCACGCTCCATAATATGGACGAAATAAAGCGTCTGGATGTAAGGTCCGGAGATACTGTGATCGTGCAAAGAGCCGGTGATGTGATCCCGGATATTGTGAAAGTTTTTCCTAATTTGCGTCCCAAAGGGAGCCGCGAGTTCAGGATGCCTCGAATATTTTGCGGACAGAAAGTCGTGCGGCGCGAGGGCGAATCGGCGCATAAAATTTTGTATCCGGAGCGCTGCAAGCTCGTGGTGCATGAGAAATTTTACCATTTTGTTTCCAAGCACGCTTTTGATATTCAGGGGCTTGGTCCCAAGATCGTGGATCGGCTGATTGAGGAGGGGCCGGTTAAAGACCCGGCGGATCTATTTTTATTGAAAGAATCGGATGTTGCTCCGCTGGAACGATTTGCCGAAAAATCCGCCGAAAATTTAATCCGCTCCATTCAGGAAAAAAAGGAAATAGAATTGCCGCGCTTTATCTATGCCCTGGGAATTTTACATGTAGGGGAAGAAACCGCAATTGATTTGGCCGGAAATTTTGGTACGCTGGAGAAGCTGGAGCGGGCATCGTTTGAGAAATTGAACGGAATTATGAATATAGGCCCGGTGGTTGCCCAAAGCATTTATGAGTGGTTTCAGGAGCCGCGGAACAAGGAATTGATAAAAAAATTATTGAAAGTCGGAGTCAATCCCAAGTCCTACAAGCCACCAACTACAAGCCATAAGCTGAAAGGCATGACCTTTGTTTTAACTGGCGGGCTTGAATCAATGTCGCGGGACGAAGCCAAAGCTCGCATTCGGGCTTGGGGCGGAGATATTTCGGAAACCGTAAGTAAAAAAACTTCCTACGTTGTGGCAGGAAGTGATCCGGGATCGAAATTGAAACATGCCCAGAAATTGGGAGTGAAAGTTATTGATGAGAAAGAGTTTTTGCAACTTATCCGTTAACATGGTATCATTAAAACATGACTACCGCGACTATTGAACGGCAACTTAATGAATTAAAAGAGCGGCAATCCAAGCTGGAGGATTTTTTTTATGCAATTATTGGAAACAAGATGGAGGAAGAACCGGAAATACGTATGGATTATTTACAGCGAATTGATCGAATTCGCCGAAATATGCGCGGTGGAAAGGGTACTACCTCGATTCATACTAAAAAGGAATTAAAAAATTTTTTCAGAAATCTTTAGTGAGTTTCAGAATAACAACCAAAAGGTTATGCGTTATAAACTTGAGATTTCTCAGGAGGCGCGGCAGGCATTAAAGAAATTAAAGCAACAAGACCAGACGCTTTTAACGCGAGTAAAGAAGTCAATCGAAAAGGTCTTAGAAAATCCGGAAATCGGTAAACCCCTGCGGTATAATTTAAAAAATAACCGGCGTGTGCACGTCGGTTCTTTTGTGTTGGTATATGAAATTGCGGGTGAATCAGTTCTATTGGTGGATTTTGCCCACCATGATAAGATTTATAAAAGGATTTGATTTCATCTAATATTGTTTGTGTTATACTCTTTGTTTCTATATTGATGGTTACTTCTCATTAATTTTTGTATGTCAATTAGCAGAAAAGACGTAAAACATATCGCTCATTTGGCCCGTATTGAATTAACGCCTGAAGAAGAAACAAAATTTGAAAAAGAACTTTCGGCGATTTTGGGATTTGTGGAAAAATTAAATGAAGTGAATACCGACAATATAGAACCCATGACCGGCGGAACGATATTACAAAACATTATGCGTGAGGATGAGCCAGGCGATAAAAATTTGCAAGGAAAAGAGGCCGCACTTTTGGATGCGGCGCCGGAGAAAGAAAGGGGATATGTAAGGGTGAAGGCGGTGTTTGAATAGGCTTTACGGAATACCAATCAGTACGAATTTACGAATAGTAAATTCACGTTGATTCGTATATTCGTAAAAATTCGTATTTCGTAAAGAAATGAAGTTGAATGAACTTACAATCAAAGATGCCTCAGGCGGGTTGCGCCAGAAAAAGTTTTCGGTATCCGAGCTGGTTTCGAATTTCCTTCAGGCGATTAAAGAAAAAAATAGCGAATTGCATGCTTATCTTGAAGTATTTGACGATGCATTGGATGAGGCAAAAAAGGCAGATGAGATGCTTGGCGTCGTGAATCATGAAGAGCGGATGAAACTCCCACCGCTATTCGGGATTCCTCTGGCGATTAAGGACAATATCCTGATTGAAGGTAAAAAATGCACTGCCGGATCAAAAATTTTGGAGAACTATATTGCAAGTTATGACGCAACGGTGATACGTAAATTAAAAAAACAAGGCGCAATTTTTCTTGGAAAAACCAATCTGGACGAGTTCGCTATGGGATCCTCCACAGAAAATTCCGCATATGTATCAACTAAAAATCCGTATGATTTGTCTCGCGTTCCCGGCGGATCTTCGGGCGGATCTGCCTCGGCTGTTGCCGGAAATCTTTGTATAGCCGCCTTGGGGTCGGATACCGGAGGATCAATCCGCCAGCCCGCGTCTTTTTGCGGAATTGTCGGCTTAAAACCCACGTACGGCATTGTCAGCCGCCATGGATTGATTGCTATGGCATCTTCTCTGGATCAGATCGGACCCATGGCAAAGTCGGTAGAGGATGCCGCTATTTTATTTGATGCGATTAAGGGAGGAGATGAATTTGATTCAACAGCAGTTAAAAAAGAAAGTTTGGAAATTGGAAATTGGAAATTGGAAATTCCCGAACGCCTAAAAGGCGTTCGGATCGGCATCCCAAAAGAGTATTTTGGCGCGGGATTGGATGCGGACGTGAAAAAAGTTATAGAAGCGGTGATTGGAAAAATGGAGTCATCCGGCGCTATAATAAAAGAAATATCTCTGCCGCACTCCGAATATGCCCTGCCTACTTATTATATTGTGGTGCCTTCCGAGATCTCGGCCAATTTAGCCAGATTTGACGGCATTCGATACGGCCTTAGCGCAGCTACCAGCTACCAACTATCAGCTACCAGCTTGTATGAAGTATATGCTAAATCGCGCGCTTATGGGTTCGGAGCGGAGGTTAAACGCCGTATTATGCTCGGCACCTATACGCTTTCAGCCGGATATTATGATGCGTATTACGTTAAAGCCCAGAAAGTACGGCGGCTTATCCGGCAGGATTTTGAACACGCTTTAAATGCCACAGATGTAATTTTAGGCCCCACGGCTCCAACTCCGGCTTTTTGTTTCGGAGAAAAAGCCGATAACCCTCTTCAGATGTATTTGGCGGATATCTATACCGTGGCCGCGAATCTTGCCGGCGTGCCTGCAATTTCCATTCCGGCCGGATTTGTGGAGCGGGAAGGAAAGAAATTGCCGGTGGGACTGCAATTGGCGGGCAAGTGGTTTGAGGAGGGGAAATTGCTGGGAATAGCTAAAGCAGCTGAAATAATATAGTAGATTGGCATATCATTCATAGATTAGCATCATACCGGCGCAAGCCGATTCGCAATTTGTAGATTAGCATAAGATTTGTAGATTGGCATCATATATATGCCTCTTCATACCAATCCAAATCCTAAAACAGATGAAAAATTAACCAATACCTCAATGGATATTGGGCTGGCATTCATGGTGGCGCTGGTTATCGCCGCGGTTTTGGGGATTTCGGCCAATCAATTTTTGGGAGGATATAATGATCTGCTGGAATGGCTCGGATCGCAGGATTTCAAAGATACGCTGTTTTATCCCATGCTTGTATTCATAGTTCTTGATTTATTGCTGATAGCTTTTGCCGTAACTGTACTTTATAAGTATTTCAATTTGTATATGACTCCGGTTATTGCTCCACCCAAGCCGCCGGAAATCCATGTAGTATCTCCGGATAGCGAAGTTGTGGCTAATTGGGAGCGGATACGCGAGCTTGCCAACTCCTCCAACCCTTCGGATTGGAATATGTCTATATTGCGCGCCGATGCTATTTTGGATGATATGCTTCAGCACAAGGGCTATCAGGGCGAGACCATGGCAGACCGCCTGAAAATTTTGGATCCGGCAACTCTTCCGTCGCTTGACCGTGTCTGGTCCGCGCATCGTCTGCGTAATACCATTGCCCATGATCCCACAACTGAACACACCAAGGAAATAATTATAAATGCGCTCCGCGCGTATCAGGATGCGTTACGCGAGTTGGGTGTCATGAATTGAATACGAAACAGATCTTTAATCGGGTCAATGTTGACGGATCGCCTGTTTTTTGTATGCTGAAAAGAATGTTAATGCGATCCTCATCTAATTTTTCAGATATTCACCCCGTTAAAAATCAGACGCCAGAGGCATCTGCTGATCCGCGAGCGGATCGGACTTTTAACGGGGCTCAAAGGAAGATTTTTGATTTGACCTTGGCGCTTTATCGCGTTACGGATTTTTTCCCCAAGGACGAAGTTTTGCGCAAATCCTTGCGTGAGAAGGCCAATGAAATTTTCAGCGGGGCGACCGAGTACGTTTATGGAGGGGACTCGCATATTGGCGATGCCATAGCGATTTTAGGCAAGATTGAGGCAATCAAGGGATATTTAGAATTAGCGCGTTCATTGAAATTGGTCAGGCCTATTAATATCACGGTGCTTGAACGGGAATATGCGTCTCTGGCTGATTTTTTTGACCCCGTTAGAGATTTAGTCAGCGCCGAAACACCAAGTGAAAATAACTCCGCAATCAAGCGTGCTCCTACTGGCGTAAATTCATTCCGCATCTCTAACGTGGCTGGGAAACAGTCGGATACAAATCGCCGTGAAGAAGCGATGACCCGTCCGGAAGCGCTTTCTACTTGGGATGAATTTGTTCCCCGGGACGGGATTTCAGCTACGGAGACCGATGTTAAGGATAAAAAAATAAAAAAGGCGGAAAAAATAATTGCCGGAAGTTTTGTGGGTATTTCAGAAGTGATAAGCAACAGGCAAAAACAAATACTTGAACATTTAAAATTGTCTTCACAGGCAAAAATAAGCGATTTTTATACGGCATTCTCCAATATAAGTTCCAAGACCATTCAGCGAGACCTGCAGGATTTGGTCGGAAGGAATATACTTAAAAAAGATGGAGAAAAAAGATGGACTGTGTATTCCTTGAATAGTGTCCAATAGACATATAGGACATAAAATGTTTATAGGACATAATGAAAAAGATTCTGTACACGAATCCACCAATGAGCACACCTATCCACAAATAACTAAAAAGTATTTATGATTCGTGGATTAGTGTATCAATTCGTGGATTAGTGTGTTTTATGTGAATAATATTCAAAAAGTCATAATCCCGGTGGGCGGTTTCGGAACTCGTTTTTTGCCGGCAACCAAAGCCCAGCCCAAAGAAATGCTTCCCATAGTGGATAAGCCGGTTATTCAATATCTGGTGGAGGAAGCTGTGGCATCCGGTATTAAAGAAGTTATAATCGTTACCGGACGGGCTAAACGCGCCATTGAAGACCATTTTGATTATGCCGCGGAACTTGAAGCATTTCTTGAGTCGCGAGGCAAGGCGGATCTTGCTAAGGCGATTCGACGCATTTCATCTATGGCTTTTTTTGCGTTTGTGCGCCAAAAAGAGCCCAAGGGCATTGGAGATGCTATTTTACAGGCATGTCCTTTATTGGGAGATGAACCGGTTGCGGTAATGTCCGGTGATGACATTATTGATGCCAAGCCGCCCGCCTTGTCCCAGTTGATGCGCGTGTTTTCTAAATATCGCGCTCCGGTTGTGGCATTAAAGCGAATTGACAAGAAAGACGTATATAAATACGGGGTTATCAAGGGTAAAAAAATAGCTGCGCGCACTTGGAGAATAAATGGTTTGGTTGAAAAACCGGATCCTGCCCATGCTCCGTCGGATTTAATGATCATCGTAAAATATATTCTGACCCCGCCGATTTTTAACTATCTTGCCCAGACCAAACCTGCTCCGAACGGAGAAATATATATTACGGATGCAGTTGATAAATATGTGAAAAACGGCGGCAAGCTTTACGGGTATGAGGTAAAAGGCGAATATTATGATTGCGGAGATAAGTCCGGTTTTATGCGCGCGGTTGTAAGTTTCGGGCTAAAACATCCGGAAATAGGCCCTGAATTCAGGAAATATCTGAAATCCCTGCATATATGATGCCAATCTACAAATCTTATGCTAATCTACAAATGAACTTAATATTTATTCGCAATTCGCCAGATTGGCATTAAATTCGCATCGGATTGGCATCACATATTAGCAATTCGCTAAATTGGCATTAAATTCGCATTGGATTGGCATCACATATTAGCAATTCGCCAGATTGGCATTAAATTCGCATCGGATTGGCATCATGCATATGTGGATAAGTGAATTTGCATGGGGTTTGAATGGATATATAATAAGAATATAAGCATGTTTGTATGTACTAAAAAGTTCTGAAAGGAAGCCATTTTTTGGCTGTTTTGAGCAAAGAAAACTGAAAGCGCTTGCAATCTGAATTTTGATTGTGTAGTATGGATTAATTCTCGTTACGCAGGCAAAATTCGGATTGTAATGATTGTAACCTGGATGCACGCGGAGAGAACTTTGACAATTGATTAGTTACCAGTAACCAGCTTGCCCCGAGTCGGGTCGAGGGGTTACCAGTAATCAGTAATTAAATTGAATCACGATGGAGCTTCAAAGTCCGGTCGGTCCTGTGCTTCGCACGGAGCACTTAGAATTTAGAACCAAGAACTTAGACAAGCACTTAGAACTTAGAACTTAGAACTTAGAACTTAGAACTAAGAACTTAGAAAATTAAACTATTTACTAAGTTCTAAACTCTAAGATCTAAATTCTCGCGCATGGCGCGCTAAGTTCTAAACTCTAAGATCTAAATTCTCGCGCATGGCGCGCTAAGTTCTAAACTCTAAGATCTATATGCTAAGTTCTCCGCGCGGAGCGCGGGTTAGGCTTGACTCCAACAGAAATTATCAGCATTAACAGGTAATAAAATAGCGCCCATCAATTTATCTAATCGTCGAAGATAAAAAAAGATGAGCGCTTGTGCCACGAAGCCCTCCTTTCATTCTTTGCAACGCAGGGAAGAACGGATGGGTTTCAAATATAATTAATAAAATCTATGAACATAAAACTTAAAGTGGCGAGCATTGCTACGGCAATCGCCATTATAGGAGCGGCAGTATTTGCCCCGGTAACTTCGGCTCAAACAACCGATTCGGTTATCCAACAGTTGCTTGCGCAAATCGCGGCTCTTCAAGCCCAGATTTTAGCCCTTCAGGGCGGTCCATCCGCGCCAGCGAGTGGATGCAGTTTCTCGCGTGATCTCACTGTGGGCGCGCGCGGAGATGATGTAACATGCTTACAGAATTATTTGACATCCACCGGCCACTTCACTTATTCCGGCGGTGCAACCGGATATTTCGGTTCAATCACCCAATCGGCGGTATCCGCCTGGCAGGCGGCTAACGGAGTATCTCCGGCAGCCGGATATTTCGGAGCAATTTCACGCGCAAAGTATAATTCAATGCTAGCGGTTGCGCCTGTTCCGGTAACACCCGGTCCGGTAACACCCGGTCCGGTAACACCCGGTCCGGTAACTCCTGGTCCGGTAGTTGTTCCGGCCGGAACCGGTCTTACGGTTTCCTCAACCGATCAGCCGGCGGCAACGCTTGCAGTTGAAAACGCCTCGCGTCTTCCTATGGTAAAGGCCGTATTTACGGCATCAGCCGATGGAGACGTAACTGTGAAATCAATCACGGTGGAACGCCAGGGATTGGCGGACGACAGCGCATTTCTTGATTTAGTTCTCTTGGATGAGAACGGAAATCAGGTTGGCCTTGCCAAGACCTTGAATTCGCTTCACCGTGCCTTATTGAATGAACCCTTTGTGGTTAAAGCCGGCACTTCCCGCACTATGACGGTTGGCGCCAATATGGACACAACCGGCAATCTTGGCGGCGAAGCCGGACAAGTTGCGAAATTCGCGGTTGTATCGGTTGACGCGGGTTCTTCCGCAGTCAATGGATCATTCCCGATCGTGGGCAATGGCATGACTATCAACGGCACTTTGGCCATTGGTTCGCTGGCGTCCCCTTCGCGCGGAACGCTTGATCCGGGTTCGGCCCGAACCAATCTTGAAATCGGCACTATGGCGTTTATTTCCTCCGGTGTAAAGTGGAGCGTTGGATCAGCCGAGCCGGTTATTCTTGAAAGAATGCGATGGTATCAATCCGGTTCAGCCGGATCCGGCGACTTGGCCAATGTTAAAGTATCCGTTAAAGGAGTTGATTATGAAACCACTCTTTCCTCGGACGGCAAATACTACACGGCGGTCTTTGGATCGGGTGTTGAGTATGATAAAGGCGCCACCATGGATATCTCAATTAAAGCGGATATCGTATCCGGTTCCGGACGAAATGTTGACTTTGACATTCAGCGCCGAACCGATATGGTGGCCCGCGGTAAAACCTTTGGCTATTACATAACTCCGGCCAATGGCTCCTCTGACCCGACGGATGACACCGGCGCATTCTCCAACACCGAGCCCTACTATGACGCATATCAGCATGATATCCAGAAAGGATCCTTGCGTGTGGAGAAATCCAACGCGGTTTCCGCAGGCAATGTGGCGCTGGACGTATCTAACACCGAACTTGGCGCATTCACCTTGGAATCCAAGGGCGAAGCTGTGCAAATAAGTTCTTACAAGGTTACCTTTACCCTTTCAGCGGGCGAGGATGGAACCCAGATTGACAGTTTGTCCATTGTGGATGAAAACGGTGCTGTAGTTGCCGGTCCCAAAGATGTATTAGCGGATGAAACCGTAACCTTCACCGATTCCTGGACCGTGCCGGTGGGAGTGCACGCCTACAAGCTAAAAGGTAAATTAACTACCGACTTTGAGGATGGTGATACCGTAGTGGCGGCTGTGACTCCGGGTAGCCATATTACCGCCAAAGGCGAAACCACCGGACTTACCATTACCGCTACTCCTTCAACTGCGGTTTCCGCCAATACCATGACTGTTCGCGCCGCTTCATTGCGTTTGGCAATGGGTACTAACCCGGTTGCGCAAACTGTGGTTAGCGGTATCAACGGATTCCTTATGGGAACCTTGCAGTATGACGGAACTAATTCCGGAGAGGATGTGCGCATAACTTCGCAGAAACTTGACTTTGCCGCGGGTGCGGGCGCGGACCTTGATAATCTGAATACTTGTCAGATTTGGGATGGCTCGCTTGCCTTAAACACCGGCGGAAATGTTGTTGGTTTCTCCAGCCACGCCTATGACGCCGATGAAGCGGACAAGTCAATTAGCTTTGATACCCACTTGATTGTTCCTAAAGGAACTTCCAAGGTTGTGGATATCAAATGTAACATTTCCTCGGTTGCAACCACTTCCACTTATAATGTCGGAATTGCCGATGCGACCAATAACACCCCGACTGCGGTTGGCAAAGACACCGGAGTTACGGTGACCGCAACCATTACCGCTCACTCCAGCGGAGGTCCGACCATGACTGTTGCGGCTAACGGCACTTTGTCGGTTGCTTTGGATGTTTCGTCTCCAACCCAGGAACGATACGCCATTGCCGGCAAAACCGATGTTCTGTTGAGCGTCTTGAAGTTCCATGCGGATAATGAGGCCATTAAGCTTGACCGCATAGCGCTGGTCCTCTCATCTTCCACTGCATCCTCCTCCGACCTTATGAAAGTAACGTTGTGGGATGGAGCAACCAAGGTGGGTGAAGCCCTATTCCAGGGTACGAATACTCGCGCTACCTCAACTCTGTCTTCTTCCTTCATTGTTCCGAAAGACGGCGACAAATTGCTTACTATTAAAGGCGATATGTCAACCTTGGGCGTGAATCAGCCCGCAACCCGCGGACATTTGGTTGCTGTTAACCATGATGGTGAAGCCGGAGCCACAGAAAGCGATGGTATTGGGCAATCATCCGGAGTTACGATTAACCCGGCGGCTGGTGGAAATACTGCCGGAGGCGGAGTGCGCCTAGTGAAGTCCTATCCGACACTTGAGCGTTTGGCAATATCGTCTAACACTCTTGCCAACGGAGAAATGACTTTGTATCGCTTTAAGGTAACGGCCGATGCCGCCGGAGATGTAGGTTTGTCGCGCTTGTCTTTCCGCGTATCTTCCACTACGGTTGCAACTACCACGGTCTTCAAACTCTATGCCTACTCTGACTCAAGCTTCTCTACTGCAGCGTATGCTACCAACCCTGTTCATACCGGGTATTCCTCGGCAACGAACGTATCTGCAGTTGGTACGAGCACTTGGGGAGGTGTGGGAACGCATGGAGCGCCTTCCAACAGCGTAGTGTTCTTCTTCAACCCGGCGCTTACAACCGCGTCTGCGGCTGATGAATCGGTTGAGTCACTTAATATCCCGGCAGGAACTTCCCGTTACTTCCAGCTTCTTGGAACATTCGCTTCGGTAACAGCCGGAGACAATATCTCTGTGGCGCTCTTGGGTGATTCGGCAGTGGCCAACAACACCAACTTGGTTAGCCGCGAAACATCTGATGCGGTGTCTGGCGCAACCGGTAAGTTTGTCTGGTCGCCAAACACCACTACGACCTCTTCGGTTGATAATGTGGACTGGCTGAACGGTTTCCAGGTGTCCGGACTTCCGGGTACGGAAATGACCCCGCAATCGTTCACGAAGTAAAGTCATCCTTGTGGACTTGGAACCAACCCCCTCTCTTGGGGGTTGGTTTTTTTATCCTTGCTTGCCCCGTTAGAGATGCGGAACGGTAAAATCGTGGTGAAGCGTATGGAACCGGAGAGATAATTTCTGACATTCTATTGCGATGGGCCGGATCTCTAACGGGGTGAATGAGCTCGACAAAGCCCCGCTTCCAGCGGGGCTTTGTAATTATTTAAGTTATCGAAGTCCGACTTCAATAGATAATCTATTGAAGTCGGACTTCACTAATAGAAAACCCCGTTTTTTAAGCGGGGTTTTTTGGTGTTTTCCTGATGGGAAAATGGCTTATCTATGATATAAATTGTTTCATTTTTATATAATGGAGTAACCGCCGAAGGCGTATACATTCAGCAATCCCCAAAAGCGAGTCAGCTGCGATTTTGGCCATTGCAATGTGCAATATGAATTTCTTGGCGAGGTAATCCGCTTTTTTCGTGAAATTAACGGAAGGCCTATCTTTGCTATAAGTGAGGCACCCTGCATTTTTTCGGCAATGGGAGGAAAAATTGCTTGGTCTCAGACCGTCCGAAAACTGTCATTCTGAACAACGTGAAGAATCTATGCGTTTTTATAATGGCTTAAATACGAGATTCTTCGCTGCGCTCAGAATGACGAAAGTGCTGTTTTTGCAGTTTTCGGACGGTCTGAGAATTTTTCCGACCCTGCAGGCCGCCGCAGGAGCGGCCGAAGCCTTGCCGAAAAACGCAGGATGCCGAACGAAAACTTTGTCCAGACCGAAGTTTTGAACGAAAAGGCGATTACCGAGTAGATAGCCATGTCTAAATTGCAACAGCCGAAACCGCTATAGCGAGCGAGAAAAGTTATCCACAGCCCCCCCTATTGCATGGGTTTTCAGAGAGGATATAATAAAAAGAGTTACTCTATTCCTAATTTTCAAAGCAAGGTTTGATTACTTTTGGAAAATATGGATTTGAGCAACTCTTTTACTTATTAAAGCGTCGAAATCGTTTTTTAATTAAATTTAATTTAGGATACGCCGATTTTATCGGTGTAATTATTGTAAATACGGATCTTATACGCCATTGATTGGTTTATTCGGTTCTATTTATAAAAACAATTATTATGCAAAAAAAGTTTCTTAAAAGAAATCTTTTGAAGATCGCATCGGCCGCTGCCATGGGCGCCGCTTTGGCTGTTGGAATGTCGGTTTGGGCAACGTCTGTCGGGACAAATGTTACGGTGTCTGGAACATTGACCGTGGATGGCGCATCTACTCTGACCGGAGCGGTAACTGCCAGCGATGACCTTACGGTAACGTCAGGCGCGCGCGTGGGTACCGGATCAACCGGCGATCACCTGACAGCTCTTGCCACAGATTCATTGTTAGTGGAGGGCCAGGCCGAATATGACGGAATCGTGTGGTTTGACGGCTCTTTGCGGGCATCCAGCACTTTATTGGTAACCGGAGTTGCTACATTTTATACCGATGTAACTTTGGCTAATGCTACTTCCACGAATTTTGCCATTACTACCTTTGCCACCACCTCGGCCTTAAGAGTGTCCAATGATGCCACTATCCAAGGTAATATCACTTTGGGCACTGATTCCGCAGACACTCTGACTGTAAACGCCTATGCCACGCTCACTCAAGCTACTTCCACAAATTTTGCCATTACTACCTTTGCCACCACCTCGGCTTTGAGAGTGTCCAATGATGCAACCATTCAGGGCAATACCACCCTGGGCACTGATTCCGTAGACACCCTGACTGTAAACGCTTATGCCACTCTTACCCAAGCCACTTCCACGCATTTGGCCGTGACTTCGTTTGCTTCCACTTCCCAGCTCACGGTATCCAATGCATTTTTCCAAACTACTTTTGGTGACTGTGTGGCTTCTACTAATAAAGTGGTTTACACCCTTTCTACCGGAAAATTTGGTTGTGGTACGGATGCGCCGGGCGACGGACGCGATTGGGGAGTAACCGTTGCGCAAGATTCAATTCGACCTACCACTACTGTTGGTATTATTGTAAACTATGCCTCTTCCACCATGATCGGATTAAACTTAACTCGTTCTACCACAACTCTGGCAACCACCACCACTCTTAACGTAGACCAGTTTGCTTCCACATCCGCGTTGCGGGTATCTAATGCCTCCACTCTTCAGGGTGATGTTACGGTTGGACAATCTTCCTCGCAGACCTTGACTGTAAACGCCTATACTACTCTTACTCAAGCCACTTCCACGAATTTTGCCGCAACTACCTTTGCCACCACATCCGCGTTGCGTGTATCTAATGATGCCACTATTCAAGGTAATATCACCTTGGGCACTGATTCCGTAGACACCCTGACTGTAAACGCTTACGCCACTCTTACTCAAGCTACTTCCACAAATTTTGCCGCAACTTCCTTTGCCACCACATCCGCGTTGAGCGTATCCAATAATGCTACAATAGGAGGCACGCTGGGAGTAACTGGCGTAACTACGCATACTGGCACTACCAAAATGGGCGCAAATGGCACGGCCTTGACTCAGGTTTTGACCGGGTTTGTTGATTGCGGACCCATTTTAGATGCTCAATCTATCGCCGCTACTTCAACCGGTACTGTCGGTTGTACAACAGGCCTTAGTAACGTAGCCACTAATGACGCGGTATTTCTTACAGCAACTACGACTGCTATGGGTACTGGTTCATTTGGTTCCGGCCGAGGCACTGTAATTTATACCGGCAAAGCATCTACCACGGCGGCCAATCGTATACAGGCAGAATTGTATAATATGACCGATGCCGCCTGGACCGTTACAACTTCCACCTGGCGCTATCTGATTATTCGCTAACACTCGCCTTTTTTAGCGTGTGGCTCCGGATTGTTCGTGTTGCAACATGATAAGTTCAGGCGCCATGCGTAATCATTATGACCAATAAGCAATTCTTTGCGGTTTTCTTCCTGCTGGTGTCGCCTTGGGCGGTTTGGGCGGCAAACGAGGTGAGTGTGGCGAATAGTTTCACTCTGGTGCTTCCTTCCGATAGTTCCCAATATACGGTGTTCATAGGCAGTACGTTTGATTCGGTAACGGTGAACACTTCAAGTTTCGATTTTGTGATGTCCGCCGGATCAAGCATAGAGATAACCTCGGCTGATAAGAAAAATTTTACGGTTTCTCCTTCATTGGGTGCAACTACCCTATGTGAGTCCAGTCAATCGCGGATTGTTCTGTCTAAGGGTCAGGGCGCTACAACTGAAACCATTACTGTAAGTCCCTCGGGGAGTTGCAGTAGCAGTAGTGGCGGTGGTGGAGCCCCAGGTTCGGTTTCCACCGGCGGCGGAGGCGGAGGCGGTGGCGGGAGTTCTTATTCTCCTCCAGCGCCAACTCCAACCCCGACTCCAAGATTAGTGGTTCCAACTCCGACACCGATTTCTGCTCCGGCATCTCCGACCATAGCATCAATCCAGCAGCAAATTGCGGCAATTATGGCGCGAATCACGGCTTTGCGCTCCGGCCAGGAAACTCCGGCTCCAACCGCAGTTCCTCCGGCATATGGAGTATTTGCCAGAGTTATGAATCCCGGGGAGAGGAGCGATGAAGTGCATCGGCTCCAGCAGTTGCTTGCGCAGGATCCGGCTATTTATCCTGAAGGAACTGCCTCCGGATATTATGGGACTCTTACCCGTAATGCCGTGCGCCGTTTTCAGCTAAAATACGGCGTGATTGCAAGCGCGAATGATCTGGGCAATGGAAGAGTTGGTCCTAAGACCATGGCAAAATTGAACGAGATCTTTGGCGGTTCGTCCGCTCCTGTTGTTTCGCCTCCGACTGCGCCGCCAGTTCCGCAGTCAGCTCCGACCGGAACAACCGGCAATCAAGCCCAAATTAATGCGATTATGCAGAAAATTCAGGAAATTCAGGCCAAAATCAACGCTTTGCAAGGGCAATAACTGTTTTGAAAATAGTCCAGAAACCGAGTTTCCTTGGGAAACTCGGTTTCTTGCGTACTATAGAGGCAACTATAGAGGCTAAGCCTCTATAGTTGATTATGAGGCTTAGCCTCTATAGTCCGTGAAGAGAGAGTTGAAGTAGAATCTTGTATGATATATAATGGATTTATATGGAAAAATCAAAAGTTATTCTTATCTTACTTTTAGCGGTTGCCCCTCTTTTTGTATTCGCTGCGGGTTTTGAGCGCGACCTTTATTATGGCATGAGCAATGATTCGGATGTAATACGCCTGCAGGAGTTTTTGCGTAACGAGAACGTATATAGCGGCCCCATAACCGGCAATTTCCTGGTTTTGACGCGCGAGGGAGTGAAGGTGTTTCAGGAAAGAGAAAAAATTACGCCACCGGCGGGCTATTTTGGGCCAAAAACCAGGGCGCGAGCCAATGAAATGCTGGTGAAACAGCCCGTTGCGCCTGTTTCATCCATACCGGTTTCAACTTCCGACAAACAGATCATAGAGCTTCTTGCCAAAATTAAGGAGCTCCAGAGCCAAATAGCGGCTCTACAGAGCGGATCTGTCGCAGTGCCTGCGCCAACTCCCGCGCCTACGCCGATCCTTGCGCCTGCTCCGACGTCTGTTCCTACGCCTACAATTTCAGAGCCGGTTATTCCATCTCCTACGTCGTCTCCGGTTCTTGAGGTGTCCGGCAGCGGAGATCAGCAGTTTCCGCCAAATTCGGTATCCTCTTTAAAAATTGGAGATATTACCATACGAAACGGCACTTCGGAAAAAATTCCGCTCTCGCAAATTATTATGAATGTTACGGATCAAATGAACGCGCAATTGAACCGCGGACGCGAAGTATTCTTTATTTTGCGCAAAGGCACGACTACCGCGGATGATGTGATCAGCCGGACTTCTTTTAAATTTAATTCCACTGTTCCCCAATCTGATTCTCCGCATCGCGCGCCAGCGGGTCTCTCGTATGATGTGATCATAAATCCGGGGGAGGTCAAGGCGCTGGGCTTGTGGATTGACGGAATGGAATATGTCATAAGCGGCACTCTGAAATTCGAGTTTAAAGAATTTTTGGCCGCGGTTCCGATAAGTCCAACCGGCGGATTTTCATTCACTTTCAGGCGGGACTAGAAAACTATAAAAATTATAGAGGTTGAACCCCGATAGTCAGAAACCGAGTTTCCAGCGACAAGAAACTCGGTTTCGTGTTCGGCTTAAGAGAGCGTGATAAGTTTTTCTGTTAAAAAAATCAGCATAGTCATAGCGGCATTTTTTTTAATTGTCGCGGTTTTTGTATTTCGTGACAAAATTTCCGCCCTTTTTTCGTTCGGTCCTGATTTTTCTCCGGTTAATCCGCAGGAAATTTCTTTACCTCCATCCCGGTCCGCGCCATCTGCCGAGGATCAAAAGAGTAAAGTGGTTAAAAACGAGGCGCCTTCATATACCGGCCGCGATCCGCAGGAGGTGCGGTCCAGCCCGGAGGAAGTAAAATTATTCAGCGCGGAACAGAAAGAAAAAATTTATGGCGAGTTGCGCATGCACGGAAGCGCCGTAAAGGAAAAGCCCGATTATTTTTTCGGCTGGATCCAGGTGGGACTGCTTAAAAAAGTGATCGGGGATTTTGAGGGGGCGCGGGACGCTTGGGAGTACGCCGGTGTTATTAGCCCTAAAAATTCGGTTTCTTTTGCGAATTTAGGTGAGCTTTATTGGAGATACATACCGAATTTTCCGAAATCCGAGGAAAATTTCAAAATATCCATAAAAAATAAGCCGAATGACCCGTCAACTTATATGTCGCTTTCCGATTTATATTCATATTCTTATGCGGAAAAAAAGGATTTGGCGGATGATATTTTGTTTGAGGGTATCGCGGCCAATCCGGATTCCTTGGATCTTACGAAATATCTGGCGCGTTTGTACGAAACCGAGGGCAAATTTTCACTGGCTCTTGTCTGGTGGCAGAAAGTATTGGAAAAAGATCCGCAAAATTCGGAAGTAGTTACAACGATCGAATCTCTGAAGAAAAAAGTTGAGGTTAAACCTCAATAGTTTACTATAGAGGCTTAGCCTCTATAGCGATTTCCGTATCTCTAACGGGGTTGACTGTTTCACGTCCTTTTGCTACTTTAACCCCATGCAGCGGGTCATTTTAATTTTATTCCTGGCATTTTTTCCGTTTGCCGAAATATCCGCCGCCTCATCCATTGCGCGTTTTGTTTTTATTACCGAATCGCGCCTGGTGCAACCGGGCGCGATTTCCGATGAGATAAAAATTCAGGCGCAGGATGCCGCGGGTTTTGAAATAAAAACCGAAGAAACCATTGACCTGGAATTTTTATCAACTTCTTCATCCGGAGAATTTTTGAATTCAAGCGGCAATCCGGTAAGTGCGGTTATGGCTAAAAACACGGCAAACCGCACTTTTTATTATCGCGATTCGCGTGCGGGAATTTATAATATCACGGTTAAAGCCACCGGGCGCGATTCGGGAAAATCATGGTCCGCAAGCCAGCCCATAACTATATCCGATTCAAATGATCCGTCTGCGGATTCGTCGGGAGAAAATCCGTCACCGGTTATGCCGTTAACCTCTTCTGTTTCCGGCGGAGAAGCGAATTTCGCATCGGATAAAAAAATTCAGGCATATGCCGGAGAAGACCGGACGGTTGTGGCGGGAGCCAATATGGAGTTTTCCGGAAGCGCTAAAGGCGTGAACGGAGAACCATTAACCAACGCCCGATTTTGGTGGAATTTCGGCAATGGGGAGACCAAAGAAGGAAAAACGATTAATTATTCATTTCTTATTCCCGGGCGCTATACCATGGGCTTGCATGTCTCATCCGGCGAATACTCCGCGTCCGACTATGCGGCTATAGAAGTTATTCCAAACCAATTTTCGGTATCGCGCGTTTTAATGGGAGAGGCGGGATTTGCGGTATTGAAAAACGAAGGGTCGGTTGCGGTGGATGTCGGAGGCTGGATTTTGGAGGATGCGGCCGGCCAAAGCTTTATTATTCCGCCACGGACCGTTATTAATTCTAAATCCGAGACCGCATTTGCCAATAGCATTACCGGAATTCTTTTTAAGGGACCGGCCCTGTTGCGCATGCGTTATCCTAATTTATCGCTGGCGTTTAGTTGGGAGGAGAAAGCGAAAATAGAGGCGGGCAATGAACTGCGGGCGGCCACGGACAAAACATTGGCGTTATTGCCGTCCCCCGTGATTTCTCAAAAAGTAGAAAACGCGTCTGGGGCGGGTAAAAATGTGAAGAGCGAAGAATTTTCGGCAAGACCGCCTGCTCCAAAAAATATTTCTGAAACAGCTACAGTTTCAAAGCATACCGGGTTTTCTCCTTCCATTTTTTTGGCTGCTGCGGTGTTCCTCGGTTTGGCGGCTGCCGCAGGATTTATTTTTGTCAGACGCCGAAGTTAAAAAGTCAGTGAAGGTAGTTTTAAAGTCGTCATCTACTTGTTCATAAAACCTAAAATTATTGTTTTTTCCACCGCTTATCATCCGTTTATCGGAGGCGCGGAAATCGCTATTTCGGAAGTTGCCAAGCGGTTATCAAACCGTTTTGATTTTTTAATCTTTACTTCGCGTTTTCGCCGCGAGCTTCCTAAAAAAGAGATCCGCCCCGAAGGCACTATTGTGCGATTCGGTATCGGGACCCCCCTTGATAAATATTGGCTTATTTTAGCCCAATTTTACTATAGAGGCTTAGCCTCTATAGTAATTGGAGTGGATATTTCGCATGGGTCAATTGCCGCTGCCATATATAAACTATTACATCCCTCCGTTCCTTTTATATTGAACATTCAATTCGGCGAGAGTGAGGAGCGTTTATCCCATGGCCGGTTTGGTATAATATCTCTTATGTTTCGTTTTATTCTAGGCCGGGCTGATTACGTTACTGCAATTTCCAGTTATCTTTTGAATTTGGCGCGGCGCTACGGCTACAACGAACCGGGTGAAGTGATACACAATGGCGTAGATGTTAAAAATTTCCAATCTCCAATTTCTAATTTTCAAAAGAATCTAAAACAAAAAATCATAATAACCACGTCTCGGCTGGTGTATAAAAATGGCATAGATACGCTAATAAAGGCTGTAGCCGAGGTGAAAAAAGAAATTCCGGATATTCAATGCCATATTATTGGCGACGGCCCCGAGAGAACTAGTTACCAGTTATTAGTAACCAGTAACCGTCTTGAAACTAACGTAAAGTTTTTCGGCAGTGTTCCTCATGACGAAATTTCAAAGTATCTGCATGGAGCCGATGTTTTCGTCCGTCCTTCCCGCTCCGAGGGCATGGGTAATTCGTTTGTAGAGGCGCTTGCCGCCGGTCTCCCGATTATCGGTACTCCGGTCGGCGGTATTACGGACATTATTGAGGACGGAAAAACAGGTTTTTTCGCAAAACCGGACGATGCCGATGATCTTGCCCAAAAGATCATATATGTTTTGCGCCATCCCGAAGATGCCAAACAGACCATTGAGGGGGGCAGAAAAATGGTGGAGGAAAGCTTTTCGTGGGATAAAATAGCGGCATCTTACGGGGAAATCTTTTCTCGCTTTGTTCAACACCGGGTGTTGAACATTCTTATAGCTACTCCTTTATACCCGCCACAGTTGGGTGGCCCGGCGCTTTATGCCAAAAATTTTGGAGATAAATTTCGCGCATCCGGTATGCGCGTTTCCGTGGTCTCTTTCGGGGATGTTTTATCTCTCCCGACGCTGGTGCGCCATTTTGTCTATTTTTTAAAATTCGCCCGGAAATGTTTTTTTGCCGATATAATTATGGGTCTGGATTCATTTAGCGCAGGTTTCCCCGCGGCGCTTGCGTCCGTATTATTCAGAATCCCATTCGTGTTGCGGGTGGAGGGTGATTTTTTATGGGAAAGTTTTGTGGAACGAACGCAACGCGAGGTAACGCTGCCGGATTTTTATGCAAATTTTCAGGCACTCACCCATAAAGAGCGCATTATACGCGCCACGATCGGCTGGGTTATGCGCCGCGCGGATCGCTTGGTGTTTTCATCTAAGTGGCGCCGTGAAATGATCATTCAGGCGTTTGGAATTGATCGCCAAAAGACCGTTATTATCCGCAATGTTTGGCCATCTCAAGCAGTTACCAGTAACCAGTTACCAGTAACCAAAGTTATTCTATGGGTCGGCAGAATGCTTTACCTTAAAAATTTGTATCGCCTCATCCGCGCGTTTTCTGCCGCAAATGCGGGTGGATATGAACTTAAATTGATAGGAGACGGACCGGAGAAAACCCGGGTTGAAAAATTTGTGAAAGAAAAGGGCTTTATGGGCATTACTTTTGCGCCGCCGGCGCGCCACGATGACCTTCTGCAAGAAATGTCCGGAGTTTCGTTTCTCGTCCTGCCGTCGTTTTCCGATGTGGGGCCCAATGTCATTGCCGAAGCATATTCGGGCGGCACCCCGTTTCTTTTTACTAAAAATTCCGGTTATACTGAATATATTGCGGATAGTTCATTTTGGGTTGATTCGTTAAATGATGACGAACTCGTTCGGAAATTGAAATGGCTGATGGATGAAAGAAATAGGGCGGCGCAAAGAGAAAAGTTGAGAAAGACGCATATTGTTCATTCCTGGGAAGATGCCGCGCAGGAATGGATTGATTTGTTTAAGAAAATTGCTAAATAAAGGTGACACCTTTATTTCCTTTATTTAATAAATCCTTAAAATAATATGGAAAATAATAAAATTATAGTCGCGGTCAGCGGCGGATTTGACCCGGTGCATGCCGGGCACATCCGATTGTTTAAAGAGGCGAAAAAACTTGGCGACAGATTAATCGTAATTTTAAATAATGATAATTGGCTGCGTAAGAAAAAAGGCCGGATTTTCATGTCCGAGGAGGAACGAAAAGAAATAATTGAGGCGCTTGGCGATGTGGACGAGGTTGTTTTAACTTCTCATCCGCCCGATCCAGCCGATATGAGCGTCTGTTCGGAACTTGAAAAAATCCGTCCGCATATTTTTTCCAATGGCGGGGATAGGACCCAAGATAATATTCCGGAAGTTTCGGTCTGCCGGAAAATAAATTGCCGGATGGAGTTTAATGTTGGCGCGGGCGGGAAAATACAATCAAGTTCCTGGCTCCTTGGTAACTACTTAAAAAGAAGCGAGAATAAAGAGATTTGATTATCATTTATGAAGGTACTGGTTATTGGAAACGACCCCCAGATTTTTGATAAAAATTCCGAGACGCATATGCGGGTTTGCGCTTATGCCGATTTCTTTGATTCTTATCATATTATCAGTAAAACCTTGCGCCGGGTTGCTCCTTTTAATGTAGGAAAACTGTATCTTTGGCCCATAAATTTCAGATATAAATTAGGGTGGCCTCTGGGCGCGATATTGCTTGGAAAAAAAATCGCGCGTGAGCAAAAAATTGACATCATTGACGCGCAGGATCCGGCTGAATCCGGTTTTGCGGCTTGGTTTATTTCGTATTTAACCGGAAAGCCGTTTCGCCTGCAAATTCATACGGATATTATGAGCCCTTGGTATCGCCGCGCATCCTGGAAAGAATGGATGCGATACGGATTGGCAAAATTTTTAATACCCCGGGCGGACTGCATTCGGGTGGTATCGGAGCGGATCAGAAAATCAATTCTTGATTCAAGATTTATGATTCATGATTCAAGGATCGCGGTATTGCCTATTTTTACGGATGTTTCTAAATTTCTTAGTGCAGAACGAAATTCAGAAATAGATGAACGTTTTAGAGAATATGATTTTAAAATGATTGCCGTGGGGCGGTTTGTGGACAAAGAAAAGAATTTTTCCATGCTGATTGAAATCATGCGGGATTTCATAAAAATATGCCCCCGCGCATTATTGGTTATTGTAGGCGATGGTCCGGATAGGGATCGCTACAAACTACAAGCTACAAACTACAAACTTTTGGATAGAAACATTATAATAGAGCCATGGCGTAATGATTTGCCGTCTTTTTTAAAATCATTTGATCTTTGCGTTATGCCTTCAAATTATGAAGGTTGGGGCCGGACGGCCATTGAAGCCATGGCCGCGGGACTAGCGGTGGTTATGACCGATGTCGGGCTGGCCGGAGAAGTCGTAAAAAACGGTGAAAATGGCAGGGTGGCGCCGGTTGGAGATAAAAATGCGTTTTTGCGCGCCATAATCGGTTTATACAAAAATAGGGCTGAACGAATGCGCTTGGCCAGCGCGGCCAGAAAAACCGCCGAGGGATTAAGCGCCCAAAGCAAATCCGATTACTTTAATTTGTATAGAGACGCCCTGTATGAGTGTTAAAAATTTCCTTTTTGTTTTATTTTTTGCAGGATGCGCAGTGCGGATTTTAATTTTTATTGCGGGGCATATAAAAAGCGGCCCCGAATTTTATTTAAATTATGGCGATGCGGGGGGTTATACGATTCTTGCTAAAAATCTAGTCGCCGGAAACGGATTTAGTTGGGAAAAAGAGCCGCCGTTTTTGCCAAACGGCAACCGTACGCCCGGATATCCTATGTTTCTTGCGGTTTCTTATGCGTTTAGCGGCAGTTTTTATCCGATAATTTTCATTCAGATTATGCTGGGGGCGGTTATCCCGATTCTCGGATATAAAATTTTGAAAGAATTGGATTTTTCCGAGCCGGTTTCGCGAATTGCGGGAATTTTCCTTGCGGTAGAACCGTTTTTTGCCGCACATAGCGTATTCTTGCTGACCGAAATTATTTTTATTTCCCTGCTGTTATGTTTTCTGTTGATTATTATTCCATATCTAAAAGATGAGGGTTATCGTTGGGCGCCGGCGGTAGCTGGGTTTTTAATCGGTATCGTATCTTTGGTGCGGCCAATCGGTTTATACCTTGTGCCAATTTTCGCCTTGTTTTTGCTATTTTGGGGAAAGAAAAAATTAAGGCAGAGGTTGGCCGGGGCGGTAATATTTATCGCAGTGGGAGCGGCGGCTGTATTTCCCTGGCTCTGGAGAAATTATAATCAATTTGGATTTATGCGGTTAACCTATGTTGATGCCAAAAATCTTTATTTCAATTACGCCGGCGGAACGCTGGCCATGGCCAACGGCACAACGCTTGATCTTGAGCAAGAAAAGTTAATGGTTAAGATCGACGATGCCGGATTGGATTCAAGAGACCCGGCGCTTCCGGATTTTTTCCGCAAGGAAGCAAAAAAAATAATATTTGCGCACCTGCCCGCGTTTTTGGAACTGAATGCGCTGACTGCCTGGCAATTTTTTACCCATGACGCATATTATGACCTGGCGGTGCATCTTGGATTTTATAGGGGAGCCGGCGGTCCGCCTATTTCCATTCTTGAACTTAGGCGTTCGTTGGCTACGATTCCCGGTCTATTTTTGCGCGACCCGCTCTTTTTTATTTTTATTGCCGGACGCATGTTTTGGATCATGGTTATGTTATTTTTCTTAGGCGGCGTTTGGTTGTCGTTGCGAGATAAAGGGAATCGCCGGCGCGATTTGTTGATTTTTGTCTTGATCGGTTATTTTTTGGCCGCAAGTTTAACCACCGGATATGCGATAAATGCGCGCCTGCGCCTTCCCATTCTGCTATTTTATGCGGTATATGCCGCAATTGGCGCAAGGGCGATATATTCGCGGATACTTATTAAAAAATTCGATAAATTGGATTCATAAATTATGCGGTTGTTGATTGTTACTCAAAAAGTAGATAAAAATGACGAAAATCTCGGACCGTTTTACTATTGGTTTGAAGAATTCAAAAAACATTGCAGTTCGGTTACTGTGATTGCGGCAGTGCGCGGCGGGTCTTCTCCACCCGCCGGAGTAGAGGTTTTTACTTTTGGCAAAGATGAGGGCCGGGGACGCATGATGCGCATCTGGAAATTCTGGGAGATTTTCTCATATCATTATGCCCGGTCCGATGCGGTATTTTTTCATCAGATTCCGGAATTTGTGCTGGCCGCCTCTCCGTTTATTTTGTCGTTGCGCCGTCCCAGCGGACTCTGGTACGCGCATAAATCCGTTACTACGCGCTTGAAATTTGCCGAGCGGATGGTGGATTATATTTTTACTTCGTCCGCCGAAGGATTTCGTCTGCCGTCCAAAAAAGTGCTTTATGTGGGCCAAGCCATCCGCACTGATTTTTTTGCGCCTTTGGCAAATTTTATCGGTTCTAATCGCCAGGGGCTTCGTTTGATCACCGTAGGCAGGATCGCTCCGGTGAAAAATTATGAGGCAATTATCGGCGCCTGCGCCATGCTTAAAGAAAAATGGCCGAGGCCCTGGTCGCTTTCTATTGTGGGCGGGCCCATGCTTGCGCGCGACAAAGAATATCTTGAATCGCTTAAAAAAATGGTTGAGGGAAAAGGGCTCGTTTCCTATGTTTCTTTTTATGGTCCGCGGCCGTATGCGGAATTGCCGGAAATTTTACGCGAGCATGATATGTTTTTGAATACTTCCGGAACCGGATCGCTGGATAAGGCAATTTTAGACGCAATGTCCTCGGGTCTTACGGTGATAACCTCCAATGAGGCGTATCGGAACATTCTGCCGCCGCAGTATTTCTTGGAAGAGCCGAATCCCGCGCTTCTGGCCGAGCGTATCAGGACTCTGGGGGATGAAAACCGGCCGAATTTGGCTCTTCGCGAGATCGTGGTGCGAAACCATAATCTTTCGCAAACCATAGCCAGGATTGTATCGGCGCTTTCATCCATGCCATAAGAATTTATCAACGAATATCGAATTTCGTACGAATATACGAATTCGTATATTCGATTTTGATTCGTTATTCGTTGATTGACATGCATTATTTCATCCGTAGAATCATTTTTTTCTTTTTATATGCGGTTTATTTGCTTTGCCGGCCGTTTTTGTGCAGACCCGCAGTCGCAGTTTTAATGTATCATTCAATTTCCGATAGCGGATGGTTTTTTGCGGTATCTAAGGCAGAATTTGAACGGCAAATCCGCTATATCAAAGTAAAAGCAAATCCGGTTTGCCTTTCCGATGTTGTTGATTTTCTTGACGGAAAAAAGGAATTGCCGCCGCGCGCGGTGGTTGTTACCTTTGACGATGGATATCGGGATTTTTCGGAAAATGCCCTACCAATCTTGCAAAAATATAATGTTCCCGCAATTCTGTTTGTTTGTGGCGGGGAAATTGATACAAAAGATCTTGGTAGCGATTCGCAACTTTTGACCTTGGAGGAAATAGAGAAATTAAGCCAAGATTCTTTAGTAACTATAGGCAGTCATGGCCTGACGCATAGGAAATTAACGCGGCTTCCGCCCCAGATGGCGGAAAACGAAATAGCGCTAAGCCGCGTTTTACTTGAAAAGGCAACCGGAAAAACCGTTGATTTTTTTGCCTATCCCAAGGGAAGTTTTAACGCGTCTGTCGCGGGTCTTGTAAAAAAATCGCGGTATCGCGCCGCCTTTACCACGATTCAGCGGCTGGCGGGAGCAAAAATAAATCATTATGCTATTCCTCGTTTGCAGATTGACCGCTCCACGTCATTTTTGGAGTTCAAAACCAAATTAACAAGGGCCGCAGATTGGTATGAGAGAATATGGAGAATTGTGCGATTATCTTAAAAATGTTATCTTTTCTACTATGAATACCGGAGATTTCATAAAAAATAAGCGCATCTTGGTTACCGGAGGCACGGGATCCATCGGCAGCGCAATTGTGCGCGAGCTTTTGGAGTATAAACCCGCGGTTATTAAAATTTTCAGCCGTGATCCTTTGAAACAATCGGCGCTGGAAAATCGTTTTGGCAGTTCTCCCATAACCTCAATTATCGGCGATATACGCGACGAGAAGCGGCTCTCCTCCGCTTGCGAGGATATTGATATTGTTTTTCATGCGGCTGCGTTTAAATACGTGCCGCAGGGAGAATTCAATCCGTTTGAAGTTATTCAGACAAATCTCCTGGGGACGCATAATATTCTTTCGGTCGCGCAAGCGTCTCTCACGGTATCGCATTTTGTGCTGATTTCAACCGATAAAGCCGTACAGCCGGCCAGCGTGATGGGCGCTTCCAAATTTCTGGCCGAACGTTTGGTTCTGGCGGCGCATCAGAGTCGCGGAAAAGGCCGGAAAATATTTGCGGTGGTGCGGCTCGGTAATGTATTGGGAAGTTCCGGTTCGGTTTTGCCTATTTTTCGAGAGCAGATTGCCAAGGGAGAAATTGTGATAACCCACGAAGAGATGATCAGATTTTTTACAACCATCCGCGATGCCGCCGGCTTTATTGTGCTGGCCGCTTCTCTGGCGCGCGGCGGGGATATTTTCGTGCCCAGAATGTCAGCGGTCCTTATCAAGGATTTGGCGGAGGAATGTATTGTTCGTTACGGTTCGGGAAAATCGGTCTCTATCCGCATAGGAGGCATGCGTGCCGGAGAAAAATTGCATGAACTTCTGGTTACGCCGGAGGAGGCGATTTCAGCTCTTGAGACCGACAACTTTTTTGTAATTCCGCCGCTGGCTGATTATGAACGATCGCAAAAAGAGGAGTGGTACCAGGGCGCGCGTCCTTTTGCCGCCCAGGGTTATACTACCCGTCTGGCCCCGCGGCTTTCGCGCGAAGAAATCAATCGTCTTTTAGATCGCATTGATGCCCAATAAAAAAATTCAAGCATCGGTTTATATTTTAACCAAAAATTCCGCCCGTACTCTGCGCCGGGTGCTCGAATCCGTCAAGGATTTTGAAGATATTGTGGTGTGCGACGGCGGATCAGGCGATGACACTTTATCAATCGCGCGCTCCTGCGGCGCGAATGTTTTTTTACAGCCCAAAGAATGTTTAACTTCGGAAGGATATATCGCGGATTTTGCCTGCATCCGCACGGATTGCATGAATCATGCTAAATTTGACTGGGTGCTTTATGTTGATTCGGATGAGGCGGCATCTCCCGGGCTTGTGCAAGAAATTCGTTCGGTTGTCGAAGAAAGTGCAGCCCAAATATTTGATGTCTATGAAGTTCCAACCTCATATCAGCGCATTGATGGCCGAATGATAAGATATTCCTCCAATTTCCCGGGATATCAGCGCAGATTTTTCACCAAAAAATTCGGCGCGTATTTTTACAAATCACCGCACTCCAAAATCCGTTATCGCGAAAAAGGCGATAGCGATATCAAAGTGGGTAGATTTACAAATCCTTGGATCAATTTTATGCCGGATGGAGGATATTGGAGAAGATTCTGGGGTTCCAACCGAAAATTTATGGAACTTGAACTGTCTCGCATGTCCTCGCTTTCTCGAATTGAGCGCTGGCGCCTTATGTATAATAGTTTTCGTCCTGTTTTGGGAATAGGATTTCGTGCGTTTCGCAACTATATCTTCCATGGTTTTAAGGATTCAATGCCAATTTCGGCGGAAGCGGCGAGAATAGCGTATCATCTTATATTGGGAGTCAGGATATTTTTATCTATTTTTTAAATATAAAATTACTGAACTCGCCCACCGGATTTTTATATACATCCAGGAATTCGCGTTGGATTTCGCCTTTTTCGTCTATGCGGTATGATTCATATCCAAGGTTTTGTAAAAGTTTCAGCGCTTCCATGGTGTCGGCTTTTACATGATTGGCATCCCAGACCTCCATGGCAATAATGGGCGCGGCGGATTTTAACATTTTGACAGCGCCGCGGATTACTTTTTTTTCGCTTCCATCCACGTCTATTTTTAGGAAGGTCGGGGGAGCGTGCGCGAGCGCATAATCGTCAAGTGTTATGGTTTTTACCCTGATTTCTTTGAACGGAAGTTTCCAGCGGAGTACGGTTTCTTTGAGCATAGTGCTCATGCCGCCCTTGCCGCCCTCAACCGTGTCATAAAAAACCGCCGTCCCCTCGGTATCGGCCACCCCGACTTCATTGATAAAAATTTTTTTGCCATCCGCGTCCATATTTTTTCTGATATAATATATAGCCGAGGGATTTGGTTCAAAGATATGCACCTGGCCTGTTTCGCGGCCAATGAGGTAGGATGCCAGGGTGCTGTAAAATCCGTAATTTGCGCCCACATCGTAGAAAATATCGGAAGGATTCATGTTTTTAATGATAAATCGAGTGAGCCGGCATTCGGATGCGCCCAGCGCCCCGCAATAGTAAAGTGTTGTGATGTTTTCGTCTGCCAGGGGCAGGTAGAGATTTTCGCCCCAGAAAGTTTCGGCATATCCATTGTGGCTGATAATGCCCGCCTTCGCTAAATTTATGCGCAGATATTTGTAGGGGTTTTTAAGGAATTTTTTCAGACGGTTTATATATCTCGGTTCCCTATTTTTGTTGTGATACAACCCAAGAAGTTTTTCGGAATTTGAAAGCGCCGACAGTAATAATACTTGATTGTCTTTGGCGTATTTATTCATTTAACCATATTATCATTTTTAAACACTTGATCAAATATGCGCGTAGCCCTGATCTGTCCATTCAATATTGATCGCGTATCCGGCACGCCGACCCGCACGCGATTGAATATAAAAGTTATTAGCCAATTTGCCGAAGTTAACGCCTATGCGACCGGAGGCGTTTTTTCCAATACCTTTGTGATTTCCGATAAGTTGCGTTTTGGGCGAATCGTGCCCGGAGCGCGTTTGGGTAAATTTTCGTTTGGGGTCGCGCGTAATTTATTTTCTTCAAAGCCGGATGCGGTGCATGCGGTCACAACTGCCGCGGTTTTGCCCGCCGCGCTCTATAAACTTTTGCATCCCCGAACGCGTTTTATTTTTGAGATACACGGACTCTCCTTTTACGAGGCGCGTAACTTATCCTATATTTTACGTTTGTTTTTCCGGGTGCTGGACTGGATTGGAACTCGCCTGGCGGATGCTTTGATCGTCATGAGCCATACCCAGCGGAAATTTCTATGCAGCCATATGGGAGTTAACCCCCAAAAAATATTCATTAGCTGGGGGCCGGTGGATATGGATTTTTATACGTATCGTGATCCTCCGATACCACCGCCGTTTTGCGTAGGATATCTTGGCAACGATTCTTTTTGGCAAGGGCTTCCTTTGATTTTGGAGGCGGCTAAAATTTTACAATCGGAAAAAAATATCCGGTTTGTTTTGGGAGGATTTGAAAAAAAGCCGGATATTGGCGCCGTTGCCGATAATATAGAACTTAAAGGAATTGTGCCGCGCGGCGCCGAACCCGTATTTTTTTCACAGTGCCACGTACTTCTTTCCCCGCGCATTAGAAGCGAAGTATCCGACACTCAATATCCGTATAAATTATCGTATTATTTGGCTTCGGGCCGCCCGGTTATTGCCTCGGATACGAGCGATCAGCGTTTGATTTTGGAAAAAGCCGGTTGCGGGTTAGTTTTTACCGATTACACCGCGCAAGCGTTGGTTGATGCGGTTCGTAAAATATTCAGGTCCGCGGAATTTGAACGCCGGACTATGGGTAAAAACGCGCACAAATTTGCGCAAGAAAATTTTTCATTAGAAGTATTTGAAAAAAAGCTTAAAGAAATTTATCGTGTTTAAAAAAATTATTGCATTTTTTTCGCGGCAGAACCGCTTTATTAAAATTCCGGCAAAGATTGCGGCCCGGACTATTATTTGGATTCTGGGCCGCATCCGCGGTTTTGCGGTTTTGCCCGAAACAGTCAGCGGCAGTTTTGAGATGCTTCTGGGCGTTTGGGAAAAAGGAAGCGTGGCCGCGGCGCGGACTTTTTTGCGTCCCGGCATGGTTGGGGTTGATGTCGGCGCGCATGTGGGATACTTTACCCGTATTTTTTCCCGCGCGGTCGGGCCCTCGGGAAATGTCTTTGCTTTTGAACCGCATCCGGTAAATTTCGGATTTCTTGAAAAGAATGCCCGGCGTTTAAAAAATACTGTTTTGATTCAGGCGGCGGTTGCCTCTCAAAATAGCCGGCTGACTTTGTATGAATCGTCCGTTGGCAGCGGGTCCCATAGTTTGCAGGCGGGACGTTATCCGGTTTCACGGGAATTGGACGTAAAAAGCGTTGCGCTGGATGCGTATTTTGGCGATCGACGCATTGATTTCATTAAAATTGATGTTGAGGGCGCGGAACTTGAGGTCTTGGAGGGAGCTAAAAATATTTTAGGGCGAAACGATGCCCCGGCGCTTATTATTGAATTTGCCCCGGGCGTTATCAGATCACTCGGCACAAGTCCGCTTGATCTTATCCGGCGGATCCGCGGATTCGGATATCATATTTTTGCGATTGATGATAAAAAATGTACAAGAACCCCGCTTGAATCATGGCAAAGCGAGGAAGAATTCATCCGCTCCGTTAAAAAATATGTAAATTTGTTTTGTGAAAAACTCTGAAATTATGGAGAAACTGCTTTATATCGCGAACGTCCGGTTGCCGACTCCGCGCGCACACGGACTGCAAATTATGAAAATGTGTGAAGCATTGTCCGGTGCTGGCTTGGATGTGACACTCGCCATTCCGGAAATACAGGGCATATCAGGCGCAGATTCATATTCCTACTACGGCGTCCGCAAAAATTTTGTAATACGCCGTTTCCCGGCGCTGAATTGGCTTTTTTTAGGTTTTTGGGGATATTGGCTGCGGGTTTTAACTTTTGCGCTTTCTTTGATGATTTTAGGAAGAAATGAATGGAAAAACCATGATATTATTTTTTCGCGTGACATTTTTTTGGCCTGGCTGATATCTTATTTTCGCCGCGGAGTATTTTTTGAAATGCATGACTGGCCGCCAAGGGGTTATTGGTTTTGGGGGCCTGCCCTGCGGCGTCTGGACGGCATTATATCAACCAACAATTGGAAAACTGAAAAATTGCATTTAATGTTTGGAATACCTTGGGAGAAAATTATGACTTGTCCCAACGGTTTTGATCCGCAGCTATTTGACATTAAAGAAACTAAAATTGAATTGCGGAGCCGTTTGAAAATTCCGGCGGATAAAAAAAATGCTCTTTATTCCGGCCAGTTATACGGCTGGAAGGGGGTGGAAATAATGGCCGAAGCCGCGCGCCTGCTTCCTGAAATCATTTTTATTTTTGTGGGCGGATCCGGACGCGATCTGGATACATTTAAAAATAAATTCGGCGGCTTAAAAAATATCATTATGGCGGGCCAGCGTCCGTATTCCGAGATTCCACTTTGGCTGAAAGCGGCCGATGTTTTAGTTTTGCCCAATTCCTCCCAAAGCGAAGAATCGCGCTATGCCACCTCTCCTCTAAAACTTTTTGAATATATGGCATCCGGCGTTCCAATTGTTGCGTCCGATCTTCCTTCAATTCGGGAAATTGTTTCCGAAAAAGAGGTTTATTTCTTTGAACCGGATAATTCGGAAAAACTTGTCGCGGCCGTCAAAATCATTTTACAAAATTACGCCGCCGCATCTGCACGCGCCGTAAATGCATTTGAAAAATCGTGTCTATATTCGTGGGGGGTCCGCGCGCAATCCATCCTCCATTTTATTGCGAGTATTCCCTAATGTTAAGTATTATAGAAAATCATTTATCTTGCTCGCCGCGTTAAAATGAAGCGGGTTCGGGGATCTCTATTCTCAAATTCTTAAGAATTTGAGAATAGAGACGGGGTTGAAGGAAATAAACATATTGTGGTATAATTTTTTTATGGAAAAACCGCGGTATTTGGAAAGAATCATAAAAGGATGCGCCAACCATCGGCGGATCGAAATTGTGGTTCTTCTCGATAGGATGCCGGAACTTTCGGTGATGGAAATTGCGGATATGCTCCGCATTAATTTTAAGACCGCCTCCGAACATATTCGCCGGCTGGCTATTGCGGGGTTGGTCATGAAGCGAAACGAGGGAAACTCGGTGCGCCATGCGCTTACGATGCGCGGAAAATCTATTCTTAAATTCTTAAGAACATTGGAATAGCCGGAGATTAAAGGATTGAAATGTTACGGCTAAATATTAATAATGTTACGGTCAAATATTAATTTTGTGATGCCGTATAAAAACTATATGCAAAGTGCTATAACTTTTATGGAATTACTTCGTCCGAAGCAGTGGCTGAAAAATATATTTGTTATTGCGCCGGTTGTTTTTTCGTTCTCGTTTTTTGATCCGGAAAAAGTTATCCTGTCTTTATTCGCTTTTTCGATTTTTTGCGTCGCCTCCAGCGCGGTGTATGTTTTTAATGATGCCGTTGATGCGCCGCGAGACCGTCTTCATCCGCTTAAGAGAAATCGGCCGGTTGCAAGAGGAGATATTTCAGTAAATGCCGCATGGTTTTTTTCGATTCTTCTTTCTTTGATCGCGCTTGCGGCAGGTTTCGCGGTATCACAAGGATTTTTTTGGACGATTGCCGCATATCTGCTGCTGAATTTAAGTTATACGTTTTGGCTGAAGCGCGCATTTCTTCTTGATATGTTTTCGGTTGCTCTTGGGTTCGTATTGCGTGTAGTTGCCGGTGTCATTGCAATTGGTGCCCAATTTTCTCCATGGATTTTAGCCGCCACGTTTTTTTTGGCGCTTTTCATTGTTGCCATCAAGCGATCGCAGGAAATAAAAATCGCCGCTACATCTTCTCTTTATGCCGTAGAATTTTTGCGTAGCATTATTTTCGTATCTTTAATCCTTGCGCTGGCTATATTTATTTTTTATGCCGTGCTTGATATAAAAAGCATTTTGTTTCTTAGCACGGTATTGCCCGTGCTTTATGGTATGTTCCGATTTTTGTGGCTGGCTGAAACAAAAGGAACGTTGAGCGATAATCCCACTGATATTATTTTTAAGGATTTCCCCATGCAGGCCTCGGTAGCCATTTTTGTTTTACTTGTCATTTCAATCTTTACCATGCGTTTTACTTCGTATGCGTCTATTTTCTTTTCAATTTCTCAATAAGAAAGTTTTTTGGCTGGCGTTGGGGGGCGCTTTTTTTGTTTCGGCTTTTTACGGACTGCCGCACATTTTGATTTCAAGAAACCTGGCTACAGAGGGAAAGGCGTACCATCCGGTCACATTTTTTTCCGATATGGACGAGGCGCAAATTTATGCGCCGCAGGTCCGGGAGGTGGCCGAGGGGATAAATTCATTTGGCGATCCGGCGTTGCGCGAACATGCGGACGGCCCTTCGGTTCGCGCGCCTTTGGGCGCGTCTGTGCTTGGATTTGCGGCTCGTTTAATTGGCTTTGAAAACGCCTGGATTTTAGCGGATTTTATTTTCCCTCCGATTATTTTTCTTATTATTTTTTCAGTCCTTGTTTTTTTAAGCGGCGATTCAACGCTTTCTTTATTGCTCGGCGCAATTTTTATTTTTTCCCGTGATCTGGCGTCGCTTTTTCCTTTCTCCCTATTTTATCAGTTCAAAAGTTTTGCCGCGTATTTTAAGCCGTGGATTGCGCATCCAGTTGTGACTCATTTGCCGCTTGATCGGCTGTTTACTCCGGAGTGGACGTTTATACCTTTGGGAGTTTTTTTTCTTTTATGGCTTATGGCGATTAAGAAAAAGATGCCGTTTCTTTTTATAGGCACCGGAATTGCTTATGGCGCCCTCTTTTATTCATATCCGTTTGATTGGGTTAGCGTTACGGTAATACTTGGTATGGCGGCAGTACTTTTCTTTTTAAGGCGAGAGTATCGGATGGCGATGTTCCAGACCGCGGTTCTGGTAATCGGATTCGTTATTGCGATCCCATTTTTTATCTCATTTTTTGAACTTAGGCAGTTTGCGCATTATGCCGAGCTCATCGGGAGAACGGGTCTTGAGGTGGGACGGGAAATCCGCTGGTTGCTTTGGCCTCATTTTTTGGTGTGGCTCGCCGCAGCGATCAGTGCTTTTAGGCGTTTGGAAATCGCGGCCGCATCTATATTTTTGGGGGCGCTTACGGTTATGAATATTCAGGTGATTACGGGATATGTGCCGCAGCCGGAGCATTTTTTGCGCTATCCGCTGGCCCTGGCTCTTTTTATTGCATACATCCTGTTAGTCCCTCATTTATGGAATAAGTTCATGGGGGTAAAATTTCAGCGGTTCGGGTATACATTTCTAGTTCTGATTTTTCTTCTGATGGTTACAAGAAACATTCAACTTCAGTTTGCTTATGCGAAAGAGAATGTGGCGCGGTTCACCCTTGATTCGTCTACAGAGAATTCTTTTGTTTGGATGCAAGCCAATATTCCGGACGATGCAGTTGTGCTTTCTCCCTCGGTGGTTACAAATACCCATCTTCTTATCTTTACTTCTGCCAAAGTATTTGTGCCGCCAACCGGCGTTATCACCAGTGCGTCAGATCGGGAGATGCTGGAGCGTTATGTGATTGCGGCAAAAATTTTTGGTATGGGTGATCAATGGATTCGCGGACGGTTCAGCCGATCTTTTCTTGAAACCAGAAGCCATGAGGATGATTTAAGGGGAATTGAAGATGGCATTGCCCTGCATCTTTTTCATTACGGACTTTATAGTCGGGAGCCGAACACTTATTTCGGGAGAGGCGGTTTCCGCGACTTTTCGGACGTGGAAACCTCTGTGGCGGAAATTCTTGAGAGTTGGCGCATAAGTTCCGAAACGCTGCTTCAAAAATATGCGTTTGAGTATATATATGCAGGGTTGATGGAGAAAACGAGTTTTTCTTTTAGTGTGGGTGATATGGAAAAAAACGGATTATGTTTGCATGAGATATATAATCAAGAAAATGTGTCAATTTATGAGCGGTGCGGAAAATAATTTTTTCAAAAAAATAGTGTATGTCATGGTTGAAGCGGTGATTTGGGATATTAATCACAATCTTGATAAACGCATTGTTAAAGACGCGGCGGCATTTCTATGCATGGTGCATAAAAGTATGCAGCCGTTATACCGTTTCGGACTTGTTATACTTGCGGTTGCTTTTTCTATCCGTAGAGGAAGAGGATTTTTAGAGCTTACCCCGGAGCAACACATGCAGTTAATGCGGAAATGGTTAAAAAGTCCAATTGGCGTCAAGCGTGATTTTATTCGTTTTTTTCTTAACATGACTCTTCTTTTTTATTATGATTCTGCCGATACGCTGCACTCGCTCGGTGTTGATACAAAATCTCATCGGAAAATTCAATGTTTTTATGCCCGGTAGTAGTCTTCGGCAATAAAGATTTATAACAAAAAACTATAGTTTATTATTAGGTAATTAGATTTGATATTTTCTAAGGTTTTTGGGCTTTTGGCCTAGCCGAAGAGTTACTACCGGGTATGCAGGCAACTGACTTTGCGTTTAAAAAATCATTATTGGATTTCGTGCCAGCGCAAGGCATTGACGCTGAGTGCGTTGTTATCGGGAGCGGGGCAGGCGGAGCGCTTACCGCGCAATTTCTTGTTGAAAAGGGGAGGGAGGTTTTAATTCTTGAAGAAGGGCCTTTCATTGAATTTGAAGACGGCCAATGCGGCATTGCGAATACGTTTCCCCGCGTTTGGCGCGAGGGCGGCGCAATTCCCATTATGTCCAATACTTCGCTGGTATTCGGAGAGGGCAGGTGTCTGGGCGGCTCCACCCAATTGAATGCCGGACTTTTGAATCGCACGCCTCCGGAAATTCTTGAGCATTGGCGCAATGAATACCGGATCCGGGATTTAGAAACTGAAACCATGAATAAATATCAGGAGCGGATCGAGCAGTCGCTTTTTGCTCATACCACAGAGGATGCAGAAAATCCTATGGGCCGGATTTTACGCGCCGGCGCGGAGCGGACTCGCTATAAGGGCGTTGAGGTTCCGGTCGCCGCCCAAGAGATAAATGGCAGAAAGATAAAACAAAGCATGCAGCATACCTTTTTGAAAGATGCTGTTCTCGCCGGAGTTAAATTTATCGTTAATTGCCGGGTTGAAAGGATTAATACGGCGGGAACAAGGGCAGGGGGTGTTACGGCATTATGGCGTAATCAAGGAAGGACGCAAAGGATTTTAATCAGATGTAAATATATTTTTGTATGCGCGGGAACGATTCAATCATCCTTGCTTTTGCGAAGGAGCGGGGTCAAAAAAAATGTCGGGTCAAGCGTTCAATTTCATCCGACACTTCGCGTGTTAGCGGAATTTAACGAGCTGGTTTCGGGCTATGCCCATGAGATGCCGAGTTTCCAGATTAAAGAGTTCGCGCCTCTTTTGACTATGGGCGCTTCCCTAACAAGTCCGCCTTATATTGCAGCGGGCCTGGCGCTGGATTGGGAGCATCAGAAGCAATTTATGGAGGCGCAGGATCGCATGGCAATTTTTTATGTCGGGGTAAAAAGCAGGGCGCTTGGTACGGCGCGAAATATTCCTTTTGGCCGCGGTTCGTATATCGTGCGTTATTCGCTTTTGCCGGAAGATGCAAAAAATCTTGGATTCGGGTATGCGAAGCTATGCGAACTTTTATTTGCCGCCGGAGCCAAGCGCCTTTTTCCGGCAATTACCGGCGCGGGAGTGATTGAAAACTTTTCGGCCGTAAAGCGATTTCTCTCCGATTCTTTGCTGTTGAAGAACTTAAACCTTGTTACCATTCATTCCTACGGATCATGCCCCATGGGCGAGCGCGAAAATGGAGTTGCTCTTGATTCGTATGGAAAACTCCGCGGATTTGATAATATATATGTGAATGATGCCAGTATGTTGCCAACTTCCCCGGGCGTAAATCCCCAAGGTCCGATTATGGCGCTGGCGTTAAGAAATATGGAGAAAAACTTCGGATAATAATATTTCCGAAGTCCGACTTCTTGCGGGAAGTCGGACTTCTGTACGTAGCATGATTTGTATAACCGGCGGCTCTGGATTTTTTGGGATTGCGCTTGTCGAAGCGTTGCTCAAGCGCGGAGAAAAAGTCCGCGTGCTTGATATTGAGCCCATTGATGGGCGGCTAAAAAATAAGGTTGATTTTCGCCGGGTGGATATCCGGGACAGCAGGGCGACCATGGATGCTTTGCGCGAGTGCGATATGGTGTATCACAATGCCGCGGTAGTGCCTATATCGCGCGCTGGCGTTGATTTTTGGGCTATAAATGAGAAAGGCACGCGCTACGTCTTGGAAGGTGCGTTACGTGGCGGAGCACGACGCGTAATCCATTATTCAACCAGCCAGTCGCTCTATGGTATTCAGCCGAAGCTTCCGGTGACCGAAGAAACTTCCCAGAGCCCATTTGGCGATTATGGAAAATCAAAACACGCGGCCGAGTTGGTATGCCTTGAGTATCGCAAAAAAGGCCTGGATATTTCGATTGTGCGTCCGCGTACGATCATTGGCGCGGGACGCCTTGGAATTTTTCAGATGCTTTTTGAATGGATTAGAACCGGCTCTTACGTTTATATGATTGGCCGGGGACAAAATCGCCTGCAATTTATCGGGCTTGAGGATTTGATCCAGGTCTCTTTGATTTTGAAAGACAGGGGCAGTAATGAGGACTTTAACATTGGTGCCGAAAAATTCGGCACAGTGCGGGAGGATCTAAAGGCGCTTATTCGGCATGCGGGAACCGGATCCAGATTTGTCGGAATTCCCGGGTTTCTGGCGCGTCCGGGACTTGCTCTGCTTGATATGCTAAACCTTTCGCCGTTTGTGGATTTGCATTACAAAACCATTGACCACGATTTTTATTTTGATGTTTCCAAAGCCAAACGAATGTTGGGTTGGTCTCCGCAGGAATCCAATTTTGAGGCGCTTGTTAAGGCCTATGATTGGTACGCTTTGCATGCGGAGGAAATTAAAAAAAGCACGGGCACAACCCATCGGAAAGCTGTGAAAAAAGGAATCTTTTCTATTCTTCGATGACTATATTTTTAAAACTTCTTGCCACTTGTCTCGGTATCGGCTATCTTCTGCCGATAGGTCAAGGAACTCTGGCGGCGTTTATTGGTCTTTTTTTGGTTCAGTTTTTTCTGGAGCTGTCTTTATCATGGCAGTTGGGGATTGTCGTTAGCGGTTGTATAATCGGAATTCTTGTTTCTTCTTGTGCGGAAAAAGAATTCGGCCGAAAAGATGATCATCGAATTGTGATTGATGAGTTTGTTTCCATTTTTATTACCTTTTTCGGGTTCTCGTTGGGGATTTCCTGGTATTGGCTTGTTGTCGGGTTTTTGCTGAATCGTTTTTTTGATATTGTAAAGCCGCCGCCGATTTTTGCGCTCCAGCGTCTGCCCGGCGGATGGGGTATAATAATGGATGATATCATCGCGGGTATTTATTCAAATGTCGTTCTCCGCGCCATGATGTTTTTTCTCTACGTATAAGAAATGATCGCGTTGTTTATACTTTTCCTCCGTCCCGCTTTTTCAAGAATAAGGTATCACGGGATTCTCTCGCCCTTCCCTTTACCGCTCCCAAGGGCGGGGCGAGGAAACCGCGCTTTCAAAATTATGAAAAATGTTTTAACTAAAATCTGGCCCTATATTTTTTTGGCATGTTTTACGGCGCTTCTTTTCTCGCCATTTCTTTTTTTCGGCATGATGCCCGCGGCCGGGGATGAACAACTTGGTGTGTTTTATCCAAATGCTTATGTTTATCAGCAATCAATCCAGAAAGGCGAATCTTTGCTCTGGAATAACTTTTATTACGGCGGATTTCCGACCTATCTCAATATAATTACCGGATCTCTCTATCCTTTGCATTGGATTTTATTTCGCTTTTTGCCGTTTTTTACGGCATATCATTTAGCCATGGTCATTCCGGTGTTTTTAGGTATGGCATTCGCATTCGCGTTTGCCCGCGCGAGTAAGTTTTCCATATTTCCTTCGTTACTTTTTGCCATGGCTTATGCCATCGGCCAGACGTTCGCGGCTTTATACGTTAGTTTTGCCTTTGCCAATGGATTCTTTGTTCTTCCTCTGCTGTTATTTATTGCTTTGCGTATCCGACAATCTGATTCGGTTCGCGCGCTTATTCCGTATTTTTTGGCAGGTGTGGCGGGAGGCGCGGTTGGTTTTTTAGCCGGTGTGCCGCATATAGTTCTTTACAGCATCACTTTTGCCTGGGCGTATGCGCTTTTTCTTGATATTACCGGGCAAGGCGAATCGCTGATATGGCGGTTCCGGACTGCTTTTTTTCTTGTATTAGCGGTGGCCGGGGGTGCGGTCTTGGCGCTTCCGCAGCTTTTGCCAACCTGGCAGTATCTTGATTTATCGGTTCGGGTTCCGGGATATACAGCCCAAGTTTCTGAATCGCTCCCTTGGGGAGAATGGATTTATTTATTTTTGCCGCCGAATTTTGATATTCCCCAAGTTTCCATAAGTACCGCCGGTTTTTATATAGGAGTTTTCCCGTTTATTTTTGCGCTTATGGCGGTTATTTTTTTCCGTACGCGGGAGGTATGGTTTTTTCTGATTTCTTATTTTATACTCTTTGCCATGGCGGCGGATCTTGCCCCCTTTTCCTGGTTTAACCGGTATTTTCCGGTTTTTTCCCGCATTACAAGTCCTACCCGATGGCTTTATGCCGCCGCAATCCCGCTTGCATATCTTGCGGCGCACGGATTTAATGAATTTTTAAATAAGCCGCGGGAATGGTTTCAAGAGAAAAAATTTATAAATTTTTTGCGGGGCGGCCTAGCGGCGTCTTTTCTTATCGTAGGCGGTATTGCCGCGCTAAATATTTTTTTAGCGCGTCTTTCACAAAACCCTGATTTTAAATCGCGCCTTTTGTCTTTTATTTTGGGAGATCGGGCGCGAATATTTCCTTTTGAGCACTATGCGGCGGCGTTTGACTTGACTATCAGCGATTTGCGGATGCACATATCGTTATTGAATCCGGCATTCGGAATTCCGGTTTTGCTTATTCCTGCCGCTGTTTTTCTGATTTATTTTTTTGCGAGAAATTATCCATTCCGTTGGTTGGGGTGGTGCGTAATTATGGCAACTGCATTAAACGCGTGGCTCGCTTTTTCTTTTTCATTTGATTCTTTTATTCCGCAGTCGCTTCTGGCCAAAGAGCCGGCGGTTTTGCGTATTATAAAGGCGCGGGAGAGTGATCTTGCTTCGTTTCGTATTCTCCCGTTTCTTTTCGGAGAAGGGATGTTTCGCGAATTAACCTCGCGGCGCTCGGTTTCCGCGGAGGAGCAGGCGATTTTGCATCGGGAGTTTTTGACGAACCAGATCGGGGCGTTTTACGGCCTGCAAAATATGTGGGGATATGAGTCGCTCCGCACCATGCGGCAAAACCAGCTGATTGAAACCGTGCTTGCTCCCGGGCGGGTTGCGGTTTTTGATGCTGGTGCGGTAAAAAATAACGCACGGATTGACCAGAAAGTTAATGATAAAGCACTGCGGGTTGTTTCCATTGAGGAAAAGGCGGCGGATTTTGCCGCGCGCCTGCCGCTTCTTTCCATGATGAACGTAAAATATATTATCTCAATTTATCCTCTTGGGCACCCCGGACTTCGGGAAATTCCGGTGGAAGAAAATTCATCCCTATCGGTTCCATTTCATCTTTATGAGAATATGCAATTTTTGCCCAGAACATATTTTGCTCGGCACCCGTTTTTTTGGCGCGGATCGGAGCGGGATTTGCTTTTGGCAGTCGCGGAAAACAAGGACTTTAAGGAAAAAACATTCATTGAGTGTAAGGATTGTAAAGAAACGGAAAGTCAGGGAAAAGTTACGGTAAACGAATACTTGAACGGAAAAGTGAAATTATCCGTTGAGACGGAAAAAGGCGGGTGGCTTGTGTTTAGTGAATCCAATATCCCGGGCTGGATTGCGGAAATTGACGGAAAACGCGCGCAGATTTATAATGCAAACTATCTGTTTCAGGCCGTATATGTTCCGGAGGGAAGCCATGAAGTTTTATTTGAATACCAGGGATCATCTCGCCTTTTTCTTGAGAAAATGAGCATCTACTAAAAGTTAGAGTAAATTTTTATCCTGGCATTATTTATGTATGACCGTAAGTATTCTAAAGTAGTTCTGCCCAAAGATGATTGGCTCATCCAAAGAGATAAATTGGCTGACCTTGTAATTAAGACGCTGGCTATTGATAGTAAAGATATGGTGTTGGATATCGGATGCGATAATGGTTTTGTCCAGCAAAAGGTGGCTCGAGTGGCGCGAAAAGTTGTCGGCATTGACATAAACCCCGATGCTTTGAAAGAACATTGTGGAGGAGAGGCTATGGTTATGGATGCAACCAAACTTGTTTTTCCTTCATCAAGTTTTGACAAGATTTACTCTTTGCACACTATAGAACACATTAAGGATTTACAGTCGGTATTTCATGAAGTGGACCGTGTATTAAAGCCCGGCGGTCTTGCGTTTTTTGTATATCCTTGGGAATTATTTCGCGGTATGGCTCATGCGCGGGGCGCCTGGAAAATTCATCGAAACCCGTTTTTAGGATATCGTTTCCACGTTCATCGCTTAACGCCTAAAAAAGTTCTAAAATTTGCCTCCGGCACAAATTTACGGCATGTTAAAAGCGGTTTGATATTTATGCGCACTCCCCAATGGACCACGCTTTTTGAAAAACAAGGCGAATAAAAAATCTTGTATTGGATAAGATTGGCTATGGACAAAAATAAGTTTTTCTGCTATACTTCTTTATGGTTCTTATGAATAGATTTTGCATGCGAAAGGATGGCTGGAAATGGATTTACTGGAGCGGCAGAAAGTCAGGATTCTTGATAAGTGTTCAACCAATTATTCTCTTCATTTTAATCCCAGGGGCGGATTGCTTACCCCCACACTTGATAAATATATTATCGAGTGGAGGGATAAAAAAGGTAAGCCGTTTCTTCTGCAGCATGTGATTCCACAGATGGTCGGGGTGCTTTCCTACTCTTTGGATTCTCCGCCGTCGCATCGGTGCGTAATTTCTTGTGCGGCAGTAAGTTGGGCCCAGTATAGTATGCTGAATAAGTCCGGGATTTGGGAAGCGACTCCTCAAGCAGAGCATTTTTATACTCTCGGGGCAGATTGTCTTTTGCAGACGAGCGATGATCTTTTTATTCTCACTTTCCGTTCGGAATTGGTGAGTCATTGCCCGAATATGTGGGCTGTGAGTTCTGCCGGATATGTAGATCTTGCGGAGGCACTACGCGCTAAAAGCGCCATGCCTGTAATTTTGCGGGAAATTAAAGAAGAATTGGGTCTTGAGCCAAGCGATATCTGCGATCTCAAAGAAGTTGCGTTATGCGAACATACGACGGGACTCGCGGTTAGAGTGATCTGCTTTTCTGGTAAAACCAACTTGACGAGTCGGGAAGTGCTTAAACGTGCAGAGAATGCGGAAGATGCTTGGGAAGGAAAGCACGGGTTTTTTACTGCGGATGAGTTGCGATGTATGCTTGAGCAAAAAGAATTCGTCCCCTCGGGCGCGGCGACAATTGCTGTTACTCTGGATTTTTTATAATCGTATTATCTCGGCTTCCCCAGGAGCCATTTTTATTACCTATTTGAGGTATGCAATTGTTGTATATGTCGTCAAAAATTTTTTCCGATTGCGATTTCAGTGATAAGGCGCCGGAGCATCTCCATGCCCACGGGAATTGACGATGCTTTCACTCTGCCTCCAATACGGTTGCCCTCAATTGTCGGGATCTCCCTGATTTTGTGGCCGAGTTTAAGCGAGCGGATGGTCATTTGGTATTCAATGGAAAAACCCGGCGCATCAAGTTTCATTTCACGAAGTTTGTCGGCTCGCACGGCGCGATAGCCATTGATGGTGTCGGTAATATATATTCCGGTGCGATTGAAAAAAATATTGGCAAGTAGAGTAAACATGCGGTTTGCCCAGGCGCGGATTTTTAGGATTGAATCATCTTCTTCGTTGCGAGAGCCCATCATGAATCTGGATGCAATCACGTGATCCGCCCCGTCTTTGATGTATTGGATGAGTTTTGGGAGATCGCGCGGGTCTTCATTGCCGTCCGGCCGGAAGAAAATTATAATTTCGCCTTTGGCAATTTGGGCTGCGGCTCTGAAAACGTCCCCGTATTTTACTTCCGGCTGAATTTGTACTCCGTGCTCTTTATAAAATTCAAGGGTTCCGTCTCCTGATCCGCCGTCGCAGGCGATTAATTCCATAAAAAGGGTGCGGTCAATTTTGGGAAAAATTTGTTTTAATCCTTCAATTTCGTTTTTGGTGAGAATAATGAGTGTTGCGGTCATTGCTTTTATTTTAGCGTAAATTATAGGCCGCGCAATGATAAGTTATTTTTCGAGCAAGCCGCAGCGGCGGCGCGTCGAGAAATTACCTTAATCCATAATGTACTTCTCGACAGGCTCGAAGAATAAAATTGGCTTAAAATCTTATTATTCACCAAACTCAGCGAATTTTTATTGACGGTATAGTATAATTATGCTATATTAGACATATCGTTTTGTGGTTGTACTTTTATAGTACAATTTATCGAAGGGTGATTTATGGGGCAAGAAAAAGTTCTGATTAGCAGTTACACGGAAGATGGGTATAAACCCATACCGTTTGTTCGTCTTCCCGATAAGGAATATGGCAAGGGACTTCAGTGTTTCGTATTTGCTTGCGCTGATATTGTTCCAATTGACGTTAAACGGAAAGTAATTTATCTGGCGCGGCGACAGTCAAAGCCAATGATAGGTTGGTTTTGGATAGGCGGTCGAATGGAGCCGTATGAGACCAAAGAAGAAGCGGTAACGAGAAATTTCAAACGGGAGACCGGACTCGCATTTTCTCAAAATCGGTTTAAACTTACTGCGATCTTTGATTATCGTTGGAAAGATAGGGCGCAGCTGCCACAGACAGTTGGATGCCACATGGCTACTTATACCTTCACAGTAGAACTTACATCAAAGGAACTTGTTTACGCATCCAGGCACCTTGATAAAGATGAGTATAAAATCGGAGGGGGTTTAATTCCTTTTACTCGTGAGAAGCTTATTTCGGAAGGAGTATTCCCGGCTATTGTGGATCTTTATGGTTTCATTTTTCCGCCAACTCGCGTGAGTAGAAAGAAGAGATGATTTATCCTGTCATCTCTTTTAATTTCAGTGAGTTACTTGTTTTGTGGCAGAGTTGTTGTATATTTATGCGTATCAGATATAAAGTTTAAAAAATCATGGTTGAATTTAAAAAGGCCTTAATTACGGGAATTACCGGGCAAGACGGCTCGTACTTGGCCGAATTTTTGTTGGAGAAAGGGTATGAGGTGCATGGCGTTATTCGTCGCGCATCCACCTTTAATACCGGACGGATTGATCATATTTATCAGGATCCGCATCTTCAGGGCGTGCGGTTTTTTTTGCATTATGGCGATTTGGCGGATGCCAATACGGTTAGAAAACTTATCTATAAAATCCAGCCGGATGAATTTTATCATATGGGCGCGCAATCGCATGTGCGCGTTTCTTTTGACATACCCGAATATACGGCCAATATCACCGGCCTGGGCGCGCTTCGGATTCTGGAGGCCATTAAGGATTATGAAGAACAAGGCAGTAAAAAAGTTAAATTTTATCAGGCAAGTTCTTCCGAGATGTTTGGAGCCGCACCCCCCCCGCAAAATGAGAAAACGTCATTTTATCCACGGAGTCCGTATGGAGCCGCTAAGGTTTTTGCGTATCATACCGCCATAAATTATCGCGAAGCGTACGGAATTTTTGCGGTAAATGGCATATTGTTTAATCACGAGTCCGAGCGGCGCGGCGAGACGTTTGTTACGCGGAAAATTACGCGGGGAATTGCGCGGATACTTGCGGGACTGGATAAGAAAATTTATTTGGGAAATTTGGACGCGCGGCGGGACTGGGGTTTTGCCCCGGAATATATGGATGCGGCTTGGCGTATGATGCAACGTGAAAAACCTGATGACTTCGTAATTGGTACGGGCGTGAGCCATTCGGTGCGTGATTTTGTGGAAGCGGCGTTTGCCTGCGTTGGTATTTCGGACTGGCAAAACTATGTTGGTGTTGACCCTCGTTATTACCGTCCGACCGAGGTGGAACATTTGGTGGCCAATCCCGCTAAAGCCCAAAAAGAACTTGGCTGGGAAGCCAAGACCGAATTTAGCGATTTGGTGAAAATCATGGTAAAACACGATCTTAAAAGCCATGGTCTTGAAAAAGAAGCTGAAAAAATCCGGCTCGCATAATCCGGCAAGCTGGATTTAAATAAAAAGATCCCATATAATTATGGGATGACAATATAAGGTATAAGATCCTGATTTTCGAGGTTAAATGCCGCTGATGAATAGCAAATCATCCGTGAACCCGGCTTAAGCAGGAAGGCGTGGGCCGTATATCTCATTATTTTTACAACCGAATCCGGCTGTAGTTCGGTCCTTTCAACGGGTCCCAGAGGATTGCCGCTTGTGAGAAGCTTTTGGGTGACAACTATTCCGCTGCCATCCAATATGACAAACGTCTCTTCTTTGTCTCGGTGATAGTGGTTTCCAAGGGCCTTATCGTCGTTTTTTATAAAAAATCTTCCCACTGAAAATCCGCCTTCAGTGCAATTGAACTCTTCGATTATACGCCTATTATCTTCACCGTTGGGAATGGGCGCAATCTGTCCTTTATACATAGTTAACCCCTCATTTTGAAAAGATCCATGAGTATTTTATAAAATCGCGCTTTAGATGTCAATAGACCTTAAAACCAAGAAAATTTTAGTCACCGGAGGAGCCGGATTTCTGGGTTCTTTTATCGTGGATAAATTACGGGCACGGCGAGTTCCGAAAGAAAACATGTTCGTTACGCGCTCCAAAGAGCATGATTTGCGAATATGGGAAAATTGCGTTGATGTGGTTCGGGGGAAAGATATCGTGATTCATGCTGCGGCCAATGTCGGCGGCATTGGATTTAACCGCAAAAAACCTGCCGAGCTTTTTTACGACAATCTTATGATGGGAACCCAGCTTATGGAGGCGGCGCGCCTGGAGGGTATTAAAAAGTTTGTGGTGGTGGGCACCATCTGCGCATATCCTAAGTTTACGCCGGTCCCTTTTAAAGAAGAGGATTTATGGAACGGTTATCCGGAAGAAACCAATGCGCCGTATGGCTTGGCAAAAAAAATGCCTTTGGTGCAGGCCCAGGCCTACCGCCAGCAGTACGGGTTTAATGCGATTTATCTCTTGCTTGTGAATCTTTACGGCCCGCGGGACAATTTTGATTTGGAAGATTCGCATGTTATACCCGCGCTCATAGTTAAATTCGTGGAGGCCAAAAAAAATAATATTCCTGAAGTGACAGTATGGGGGACCGGAAGCGCATCGCGCGAATTTTTGTATGCCGAAGATGCCGCCGAGGGAATTGTTTTGGCAACCGAACGGTATGATTCTTCAGAGCCGATAAATTTGGGCTCGGGCCATGAAATGCCTATAAAAGAATTAGTAAAGCTTATAGGAAAACTCGTCGGGTATAAAGGAAAAATCGTTTGGGATACCACTAAGCCGGACGGCCAGCCGCGCCGGATGCTGGATATAACCAAGGCTAAGGAACGATTTGGTTTTCAAGCCAATGTTGCGCTTGAAGAGGGTTTGCAAAAGACCATAAATTGGTATCTTGAATCTCAATAAGAATATGCGTTACTTAGTCACAGGCGGGTCGGGTTTTATAGGAAGCAATCTTGTACTTAATATTTTGAACAACGGATTTGAAGTAACGATCCTGGATTTTGAAAATTTTCCTAAATCTCCTGTGCCCTCCGCAATCAAATTTATCAAAGGCGACGTGCGTAGCATTGAAGATGTACGGCGGGCGCTTATTGGGATTGATATTGTCATACATGCGGCCGCGGCTTTGCCGCTTCAGAAAGATGAAGATATTCATTCGGTGAATGCCGATGGAACCCGGATACTTCTTGAGGAGTCGTATAAAAAAGGCATTAAGACATTTGTATTTTTATCTTCCATCTATGCTTATGGCATTCCGCAGCGCGTTCCGCTGACCGAAGACCATCCTTTGATAAGCCGTGATGCTTACAGCGGAAGCAAAAAAATCGCTGAGCAATATTGTGAAATATACCGGAAAAAAGATATGAAAATTCCCATACTTCGGTTGCCGACAGTAATCGGAGCCGAACGGCTTGGCGCGTTTCAGATTTTATTTGAGTGGATTATGGCCGGGAGGCGGGTTCCCATCATCGGGTCCGGAACTAATCGCCATCAATTTCTCTCGGTTGATGACGCGATTCGCGCGATACTTTTTGTCGCGGCAAGCAGCGATATCCGCGTGAACGATACGTTTAATATCGGAGCAAAAGAGTTCGGAACTATTCGCGGCGATCTTGAGGCGCTTTGCAGTTTCGCAAATTCAGGATCAAAGATTTTTCCGCTCCCGGCTTTTCCGGTGAAAGTAGCACTAAGGTTTTTTGATAAAGTCGGCCTCTCGCCCCTGCACCATTGGATTTATGAGACGGCCGACATAGATTTTTTCGGATCAATTGATAAAATAGAAAAACTTGGATGGTCGCCGCAAAAAAGCAATAAAGAGATATTGATTGATGCGTTTCAATGGTACCGTGAACACAAAGATACTCTTCGCATGTCAAGCGGAAAAGGAAATCGCTCGCTCTGGAATCAAGGAGTTCTCGGAATCGTTAAAAAGTTTTTTTAGGGGGTGCGGCGTAATTTTTTCACCCAATAATGCTTTATTCCGTATAAATACCAATAAAGATAGTACGGAAGCCATTGCCATGTTTTGAATTTTGATTCTCCTCTGTAATTTTTTCGGTCAATCCAAATTACCGGCACTTCAATTATTTTTTTTTCGAGAAGGTGCGCCTTTATGATAACTTCAAGCGACACTTCAAATGTTTTTTGCGATTCAATGGAAATTTCTTTGAGCATTGATTTGCGGTATATTCGTGTATTTTCAGTCGCATCATGAGTGGGAATGCCAATAAGCCAGTGTAGAGACAAGCTGGCAAGGCGGGAAATTACCCCCTTTAAAAAAGGTCCTCCGCGCCGCGTAGCCCCTCTCATGTAGCGGGACGCTACGACAATATCCGCTTTTTCCTCATAAAATCGTTGCACCATCTCATCTATTTTTTTAAGCATATCCTCGCTATTGTCAGCCATGATAAACATGATTGCCTCGGCTTGGGCGGCGTAAAAACCGGTTTTGGTTGCGCCAAGTCCTCCGCGTTCGGAATTCAGAACAAGTTTTATCCGTGGATCTTTATCCGAAACCGGTTTGGCAACTTCCAGCGTTGTATCTTCAGGAAAGTCATATACAACGAATAACCGCCAATCGGATTTTACGTTTTTACTGATAAAATCATAAAGCGCCGGAAATGTTTCCCGCTCGTTATATACCGGAACGACTAAATCAACGCGATAGTTCATAGTTTTTATTTCCACGTATATTATAAATAAGAATTTTTTACTATATGAATGGAAAAACCGTTTCAATTATCATTCCAATCTATAATGAAAAGAACTTCATTCTTGAGACAGTGCGTCAAGTTGAAGGTTTGGCGCTTCCCGGACTTAAAAAAGAATTTATATTAATTGACGACGGTTCCAGCGACGGCAGTCGGGAAATTTTGGAGTCGTTGAAAGATAAATATAAAATCGTGATCCATGAAAAAAATCAGGGGGTGGGGGCTGCCGTGCGAGACGGCATTAAGGCCTCCACCGGCGATTATATCGTCCGTCAGGATGTTGATTTGGAGTATGCGGTTTCAAATATTCCGGGGCTTCTCCGGCCGCTTATCCGGGACGAAGCTGACGTCGTATACGGGTCTCGGACTTTAGGGAAGCAGGGGAGTTATTCCAAGCTTTATAATTTCGGGAGTGCTGCCGTCAATCGGCTTTTTAATGCGCTTTATTTTAATCGGATTTATAATTTTACCACCGCGGCCAAGGCCTTTAAGCGCGAAATATTTGATAAAATAACTTTAGAGGAGGACAGGTTTGAAACCGAATCCGAGATTTCAGCCAAGGTTTTCCGTCTGGGATTGCGAGTCGTGAATGTGCCGATTTTACATAGATCCCGTACATTTGAACAGGGAAAGAAAATGCGCTGGTATTATACGTTTAAAATAATAGCGACCCTTTTTAAATATCGCTTCAAGAAAATATAAGGTTAGAAACCGTTTAATAACCCTCTTTCGTTGCGAAATTGCAATATTTCGAGCGAGACGCCCCGGCGGAAAACGAGGCGTATCGGTTGATACGGCGAGTTTGAGCCGTTGGGCGCCGCAGCCGAAATATTGCAATTGCAGCAGAATATGGGGTTATTAAATGGTTTATCAAAATCGCATTCCTTTGGATTGAAGATCCAGATGATCCGTAAATTCTTTGGTATCGCGTATTTTTTTCCACCATTCAGGGTTGGCAAGATACCAGTTTATAGTATCCGCAAACGCGGTTTTGTATTCGTATTTTGGCTCCCATCCTATGTGGGATTTTAGTTTGGCGTGCGTTATTGAGTAGCGGACGTCCTGTCCCGGGCGGTCGTTTACATGTTCTATCCAGGCGTGGGCGTCTTTTTGCAGGCAGGATGCGATATGCGCCACTATATCCATATTTTTTTTCTCAACTCCGCCTATGTTGTAAATTTCTCGCGTATGGGCTTTTTGCCAGATGGCATCCAGGGCCTCGCAGAAATCCTTTACATAAATCCAGCTTCGGACATGCAGGCCGCTGCCATGGACCGGAACCTTTTTTCCCTCCAGAAGGTTGGTAATGGTAAGGGGTATTAATTTTTCCGGATATTGATAGGGCCCGAAATTATTGCATGAGCGTATTATGGTTATGGGAAGATTATAGGTTCTGATATATGCCTGGGCCAGGAAGTCCGCTCCGGCCTTGGACGCCGAATATGGATTGGAGGGTTTAAGCAGGGTCTTCTCATCTGCCGATCCCTCCAGGCGGTCTCCGTAGACCTCGTCCGTTGATACGTGAATGAAATGAGGAGTATTAAAATTCCGGGCCGCATCCAAAAGCGTATGGGTTCCCTGGATATTGGTGCGTATGAAATTAACCGAGTTCACGATGGAGCGATCCACATGGCTTTCAGCGGCGAAATTGAATACCGTATCAAATTCATTTTCTTCAAACAGGCGCTGGATCAGTTCTCGGTCTGCCACGTCGCCTTTGATAAAAGTATAGCGGCGTTCATCATCCGGCATTTTTGATTCAGTTGCTTCAATATCAGCAAGATTTTCCGGATTGCCGGCGTAAGTTAAAAGATCCAAATTCCAAATACGCGCCGTTTTGTAGGCGTTGTAAAGGTAGCGGATGAAGTTTGATCCCATAAACCCTGATCCACCGGTAATCAATAGTCGCATAAAATTTCAGCAGATTTAGTTACTACTGATAAAACATTGATTTCGTCTTATTTGTTTTACCCCGTTAGAACGCCACCGACTCTGTCGCGGTAGAGATAGAAATAGCTGATGGGAGTATAATGCTTTCATTGGCAGGTCGCTCACCCCGTTAGAGATATGGCGCGACAAGACCCCGACTATATAAGTGAAAATATGATTTTTTTCTTAAATGGGTTCAATACTCTATAAATCTCTAACGGGGCGAAGCGCCCGTTTCTAACGGGGTTTATAGCTATCCCGCCTATATTAACGCATAATCGTATGCAAAAGCAAGACCTCGGAATCATCATTTTTTTTGCGATATTGCTTATAATCGCATTTTTCCCGATCTTTTTTCAGGATTGGGTGTTTGCACATCTGGACACCGCCTCCATCTTTTATCCCTATTTTGATTTTTATCACGATGCCCTCCGGCGGGGAGATTCTTTTTTATGGAGCCCCTGGACATTTTCCGGATCACCTTTATATCTGGGCCATGCCGGAGGATTTTTAGATCCTTTGAATCGCATAATTTTTTCGTATCTGGAGGGTATAGACGGAGTGCATTTGCGCCTTTTTATTAATTATTTTCTGACGCTCTTTTTTTCTTATATGGCCGGGCGCGCGCTCAAACTGTCGCGTTTGGCTTCAAGTTTGATAGGCATCGCTTACCTCTCGTCTTTTACTATAAATTTTTTGGCAAATCTTTGGGTGGCGAATGTTTTCTTTTTAACCCCATTTCTTATCTGGATATTTTTGCGAATGCGTTCCGGAGTGACGCGGCCCTGGTTCTGGAAAATTATTGCCGGGGCCGGAGTTGGATTTGTGTTTTTGGGCGGATACCCTCAAATGGCGGTTTATTCACTGTTTCTTTTCGGGGCATTCGTTTTTATTTATCTTTTTGCGGTGGAACGGTTGGGATGGTTAAATGTTCTGAAGGAGTGGTTATATTTTATTATTCCAATGGTTGCCGTGGGGCTGGCAGTGGCGCTTCCCCTGATTTTGCCGGTGTTTAGATACATTTCTTTGAGCGTCCGCTCCGAAGGCATAGATTTGGCAACTGCGCTGGGGAGCGGCATTAAGATCGGCGATTTTATCCTGCTTTTCTTTCCCAATTATCTATATTTTCCGTATATTTCGGTGGGCGTAAAGAGCATGTATGTGGGCGTTTTTATATTTTTTTCGGCAATTGCCGCAGTTATGTTGATAGTGAAGACCAAAGCCGGACGGAGCGTGGCGCCGGAGAACAATGGAGCGCGGCGTAATATTGCGGTGGCGGCGGTGTTTGCCGGCGTGTATCTGGTTGCGCTGGCTATTGCTTTTGAAAAATCGCCCATCTCATATTTTTTACAGCAATTGCCGGTGTTTAATCTTTTCCGGTATATGCATAAATGGATGTTTGCGGGAACGTTTTATCTGGCTTGCCTCGGAGCCGTTGGGTTTGATCTTATGCGGGACTTGCGCGAAGAAAAAACGATGAGAAAGATGTTTGTGTTTCTGGGCGCTGGAATCGGCGCTTTTTCTCTTCTGGTTGTTTCGTTAAATATATTTGGCGGAGCTTTTTGGAAACAAATAGGGGATTTTTTGCAGATTGTCTTCTCTAAATTTATCTACGGAAATTTTGGATATGATAAGGACCCGATTCATTATCAGGATGCGATTTTACGCGGTCTGGCGGCTTGGCGCGCGTTTCTTTCTTTTTCGGATGTTTATTTTCTACTGCCGTTTCTGGGCCTTATCAGCAGTTTTATTCTGACGGTTCTTTTCATATGGAAACGGATCGGATATTATTTATTCAGCCGGGCCGGATACGCAATTTCACTGTTTTTGTTTGTGGTTATCATGAAAGCATCAATTGAAATTGGCGCGATGCCGCAATCCGAACTTGGATCGCGCAGCGCTCTTTTTGACAAATTCGTTCCGGCCGAGGAGCGCATGTTGTACCGGACTTTTCCATTTTTGCTTGATCGGGGAAAATTCAGTGAAGTTGTGACTTCCGAATATAGACCCTCAATTGAGCAATTGCGCGCATCTGCTCAACTAAAAAATATAAGCGGCTGGACCAATATAAATATGCTGGTGATGCCGTCGGTGGATGGGTATGACCCCATTCTTCCGCAGGATTTGTTTGACACGCTGGTGGCGTTGGGCAGTACCCGCGGAGGAGAATACGGCACCGCGCGTTTTTCCAATAGCGAAAACACGCAGCGGCTTTTGGCCAATCTGGATATGCTCGGCATGATGGCCGGGAAATATATTGTTTCCGGAGTTCGGTTGGCGCACCCCGATCTTTTACTGCGCGGCATCCGGGAGGTTTCCGCTTACAAAATTCCTCTCTATATATATGAGAACAAAAATGCTCTTCCCAGATTTTATTTTGCCAAAAAAGTTTTTGAATTCCCGCACGGATCTTTGACGGAACTTAGGCAAAAAGAAAAAAGAGATTTTTCGCAGATCACCTATATTGATTGTGTTAAATGCGCGTCAGGTATTATTGCCGCGGATGACGCCGGTATTTCCGAATTTGTATTGCGCAACGGCTTTTTTGAATTTAAAACCAAATCAAAAAAAGACGCTTGGCTTGTGGTTTCCGAAAGCAATCTTCCGGGTTGGCAGGCGGAAATTGACGGCGTTCCGGCGGAAATTGTCAGAGCCAACGGTTTATATATGGCGCTGGCCGTGCCGTCCGGTTTTCATACTGTCACCGTTCGTTATGAAGGGATAATGGGGGAGGCCAAGTGGTTGCGATCGGTTGGATTTATCCCGTTACATTTTTAAAACGCCGCGGTTTCACCGTTGAGATACCACAATAAGATTTTAGATCATTTCTGCGTAGTTCAATATTACGTTGAAATGTAACGGGATTTATGCAATAGTTTTTTGCGGGAAAAATTTTGAAATCTCGGGAATTTCCTTTTTGATGATTTCGGGAAGTTTGTGAGAGCACTCTTGTATATTAGTTACTTCATATGGAAATAGAGAAATTTCTATTCCTCCTTTGGGCATGCGTACTCTTTCAAGTACGTTTTTAATAAGTCCATATATTTTTAATACGCGCATCAATTTGATAATCAGACCTCGTAAAAAAGATATGTTTATTTCTCTTTTTAGTTTTTTTATATTTTGGTCTTCCGATATGTTTACATAATAGAAAAGTTCATTCCATTTTGCGATAGTTTCTTTCCAGGATAAATCTAGATGTGCAAGTTCTTTGTGATACGTACGAAAAAATCTATGGTAGTCAATTGGAAATTCGGCAAGTTCATCCGGCAGATATTTTTTAATAAGCAAGTGATTTTCCAGCCGGTAGTTCGTGTATGTGTTGGCCCTTACCGGGCTTAAAATAAATTTGAATTCCGGACGTTTTATTTTTGAAAATGGTTTGGGCCATACATCCGACATAGATGTACCCGATTGTCCGACAATTGCCAGCGGCTGGTCAATATGATAGGCATTTTTTGCAAGTGCGACGAGTCCGATACGAAGCGCATGGGAGCCGGTTGTTCCAAAATTTATTTCCTTTATTTTATTCATAAGTTTTTCGGCCAGCTCTTTTTTAACTGCGGTTGCCGAAAAATGGATGCTGACGAATTTTCCTTTATATGGCAGATCAAATATTCTGCGGATAACATTTTTAGCGTCCAGCGGAGTTATTTCTCCGCTGAAAAGGCCTTTTCTGATTATCAGGCAATTCCGCGCTCGTTTAAGAGGATGCTCAAGTCCTCTCCAGTGAATGTGTTCGGCTGTTATGAAATCAGCGTCAGTTTTTGAAATGGCATTCGCAAATTCTGTGAGTTCACTGGGTAGGAGGTAATTATCGTCTTCCGCCCAGATAATATATTCTCCTTTTGCATTTTTGAATCCTACATCCCAATTAAGCCGCGGATCTTGCCCATCGGTATTTACATATTTGATTCGGGGATCATTTAATTTTTCTACGATCGGACGGCTTTCTGTTTCTGGCCCTGAATCAATGGCGATTAGTTCAAAATCATTGAAGGTTTGCTCAAGTATGGATTGGATGGATAATTTCCACCCCTCAATTTTTCCGAGGGTGGGGATAATAACGGAGAAAAAAGGGCGCTGATTCGGGTTGTTCGGCTCAAGATTTGATGTTATCATAAGTAGTATATTTTAGTTATAACATATATCAAACGCTTATTCTACGGGTGTTGTGATAATTTATGAATTTTGAATCAAAAACATCGGTTGTTTTTACGGCAGGGAGAATTTGCGGTTTTCTCTTCTCCTTTTTCATTTTTTCGGCGGTATTATATTTTTTGTTTTTTTACACTAGGCGGTATGAATTTCATTTTCTCGATTTCATCTATGCTTTCGGTATCGCGTCCAGCGCGGTTCTTGTCGGACAAGGCGTGAAGAAGTTAATTTCATAAATAATATGAAACACTTTTTTTCAGGATTTTATAAAGGGATGGGCATGCTGGGGCATACGATCAGCTATCTTATAAATAGCCTGATTTTGTCACTGGTTTATTTTATTGCAATAGGGCCGACTGTATTTATCGCGCGATTGAGGAAAAAGCATTTTTTGGACCTCAAATTGCATAGAGAGGCAAAAACGTACTGGATTGATTTAAATCTTGGTAAAAAACCGATTGAAAAATACTACAGGCAATTTTAGCTGCAATTCATCACTGTGATGTATATATTGGGAATCAGCTGTTATTATCATGATGCTTCGGCCGCTCTTCTGAAAGACGGTATTATTGTCGCGGCCGCGCAAGAAGAGCGGTTTACCAGAAAAAAACATGATTCGTCGTTCCCTTTGAATGCCATACGCTATTGTTTGGAGAGCGAGGGTATTGGCATTGATGCGATTCAGTATGTCGGTTTTTATGAAAAGCCGCTTCTTAAATTTGAGCGGGTGCTTTATCAGCATTTTGAGATGTTTCCGCGGAGTTTGAAAACATTTATAAGTTCCGTACCTTCATGGATTAACGAGAAATTGAGAGTGCCCCGTATGATCCGCAAGAGGTTGAAATATGGCGGCCCTATTTTTTTCATTGAACATCATTTGGCGCATGCCGCAAGTTCTTTTTTAATTAGTCCTTTTGAGAAAGCCGCCATTGTGACGGTGGATGGCGTAGGGGAATGGACAACAACCGCTTTCGGAATGGGCGACTCGTGCGATATTAAACTTATGAAAGAAATACGGTTTCCGCACTCGCTGGGGCTTTTGTATTCAGCTATTACCGCATATCTTGGCTTTAGCGTTAATAATTCAGAATATAAAGTGATGGGACTTTCTGCGCACGGCCTTATGGATAAGGCCCAAAATCCATATTATGGGAAATTGTGCAAAGTCATGGATATAAAAGAGGATGGTAGTTTTAGAATGGACATGGATTATTTTATTTATCACTGGGCGGATAGAATGCCGTCACAAAAACTTTGTGAGCTTTTGGGCGGTCCGGTGAGGAAACCCGAGATGGAAATCACTAAACGCCATAAAGATATTGCTGCCGCGCTTCAGCTGATTTTTGAAGAGGCGCTGACAAAGATACTGCGCCATGCGTATAAAATTACGGCGTGCGACAATCTGGTTATGGCCGGAGGTTGCGGATTAAACAGTGTATTTAATGGAAAGATTTTGCGTGACACTCCGTTTAAGAATATTTGGATACAGCCGGATTCCGGAGATGGCGGCACCAGCATCGGCGCGGCATCCTATATCTACCACACCATTTTAGGGAATAAGAGAAACTTTATTTTAGCGAATGCATATTTGGGGCCGGTATATTCGGATAATAAAATTAGGTCTTTTCTGGATGAGCATAGTATTGTGTATTCTGAATTTTCCGGCCGGGAATCGCTTATTGCGGATGTTGCGCGGCTTATCTGTGAGAATAAGGTCGTGGGATGGTTTCAGGGAAGGATGGAATGGGGTCCGAGGGCGCTCGGCGCGCGCAGCATTTTGGCCAATCCGCAAAATCCAGATGCGCAAGAGCTTTTGAACACTAAAGTAAAACACAGAGAAAAATTCCGTCCGTTTGCGCCGGCGGTATGCCGGGAGGATGCTCAAATCTATTTTGAATGCGACCAATCTATTCCTGCCCCGACCGATTTTATGCTGATGGTGTATCCTGTCAGAAAGGCATGGCGCGAGCGCATACCGTCCGTGACGCATGTTGACGGAAGCGGGCGGCTTCAGACGGTGAATAGGAAGGAAAGTCCACTATACTATGATCTTATTAAAGAGGTAGAAAAACGCGCCGGCATTCCTATTGTCATCAATACCTCATTCAATATACGCGGTGAACCGATTGTATGCTCGCCCTATGATGCTTATAAATGCATGATGGGGACGGGTATTGACTATTTAGTTATGGAATATTTTTTGATAAAGAGAGAAAATAATTTAGCGCATGCGTGGGATAGTGAAAAGTATGCCAATGATTAAAAAGGCCGCACAATTTATTGTTTCAAAGAAAAGGGAAATTTTATTGCTTTTTTGGGTCTCGGTTTTTTGTTTTATAATTTTGGAAACGCTGGCACGATACCTGTGGGGAAAACAGCCGGATTCGTATGGGTATCCGCCCGGTCTTTTTTTGCCGGATGAAACGAAAGGATATAAATATAAACCGGGTTTTACGGGATACTTTCCTAATTCGCCATATGATAAGATTTATATTGAGATTAATTCGAAGGGTTTGCGTGATAGAGAACATGATTATAAAAAAAGTCCCGGTGTTATAAGAATCTTGGGTTTGGGAGATTCAATCACATTTGGAGCCGGAGTAAGTTTTGAAGATACATATTTGCGGCAACTTGAACGTAAATTAGCCGGAGCGGGATTTTCCACCGAAATCATAAAAGCCGGGGTGAATAGCTATGAATTTGATCAGGAATATACATATTTTGCGGAAGAGGGCTATAAATATGATTCGGATGTCGTGGTGCTTGGTTTGTTTTTAAATGATATCAGAGAAATTACGTTTGAGGAGGTCAGGAAACAGAAACTTGATACGGAAAATTTATTGAAAGATGAGGGGGCGGGAATATCTCGCCAAGATAGATCGCGGGAAAAGATGACATGGAAAGACGGGGTGGTTAGGATTTGCCGGGTATGCGAGATTTTGCGCTCGGCTAGGCGGAATTCATATAACCTGCGGTATTTTCAAGAAGGAGTGATGGAGGAGTGGACAAAAAACTGGCCCGGATTTGAAAAAAAATTGGTTGGTTTTGCCGATGAACTCGAAAAATCTGGCGCAAAATTAATTATCATAGTTTTCCCCCAAACGGAGCAGTTTCGGCATTCGTACAACCTGACAAAAATGCCGCAGGAGCGATTGCAGAAGATGGGGGAGGAATATGGGATTGAGGTTGTTGACCTCCTGCCGTATCTTGATGCGCCAAATTTTAGAGAAATATATCTTGCGGGAGACAGCATTCATTTTAATAAAAATGGGCATAATATAATTAGTGATGTATTATATAGAGTACTGGTTGAGAAATTTTTTAATGTAAATAATCATGCAAAATAAATCATTATTATTTGAAATATGGGATTTTCTTAAAGAAAGAAAGGCCTGGTGGCTTGCGCCGGTAGTTGTGGCTTTGGTTCTGGGCGGCATATTGATTACTTTAGGTCAAAGTTCGGTGCTCTCCCCGTTTATTTATGCTTTATTTTAAATGATTTATAACTCGACATGAAAGATGACATCATTCAATTTATAAAATTGGAAAAACATTCTACCCGGGACATCGGGGATAAACATGTAAACGGTTCTTTGACCGTAGTTTGGCGCGATTGGGACGATATTATTAAAAGTCATCCCAAATATGTATATGTAAGTTCAGTTAATCCCGGGGAAATAAAAGGGCCGCATTTGCATACCCGGCGCGACAGTTATTTTGTCTGCATACACGGCAAAGTTGTTTTTATAGTTAAAGATAAGGATGGCAAGTATCAAGAAGCGGAATCAGGCGAAGATGATCCGGTTTTGGTTTATGTGCCTAAAAATTATCCCTCGGCTCATATGAATCTATCCAAAGGAGTATCGCGGGTCTTGGCGCTGGCCGACATCGCCTGGCGGCCCAATGATGATGAAATGCAAAATGTTACTTTTGACGATTATGACTGGGTTAAGTGGAAAAAACCTGTTTTTTGAGTAAATTCAGCGATTCCTCAAGGGATAAAAATTTAAATCCGGTTCGTTTAATTTTATTTGAATCCAGGCATTTATTAAAACCGGTAGTTATAATTCGTCCTAACTCTTTATTGGATACGGGCTGGATCAGACCGGAATTCAAACCAAGGATATGGGCGAGTTTTATACTGAAATCGTATCGGGTTATTCGTATGGGTGGAGCGGAATGGAAAACTCCGGCTTGATTATTCTTGACCAGATGCAATATGGATCTGGCAAAATCATCCGCAATTATCGGTGAGTCGTATTCGTCCGCAATGATTTTCACTTTTTCTCCGGAAATTAGTTTAGTGATCAGCCACTGGCCAAAATTTGACGGCTTCATGGAACTGGAAGGCAAGTTAGACAATTGTTTCAGTAGCCATCCGTACAGCACGCTGGCGCGCACTACCAAATTTTTAGAGTTTTTTAATACAATTTTCTCGCCGGCCAGTTTTGTATGCCCGTAAAAATTGATAGGGTTTGGCCTATCTTTTTCCGTGTAGGGCGCATCTTTCATGCCGTCAAATACCGAGTCAGAGGAAAGATGGACAAATTTAGCACCAAGTGAATCGGCAATTTCCGATATGCATTTTACCGCATCAATGTGGATTCTTCTGGCTTCATCTTGATGGCTCTCGCAATAATCTACGCTATTAATGCCTGAAGCATTAATCAAAATATCAGGATGTATTTCTGACAAGGCCTTTTGCAATTCAGGCACGTTTGAAATATCCAATTTTACGCTTTTGACAAAAGTAAATTCAGGATTTCTAAGATTGTAACTGCCAAAGACCTCATAGTCATTTTGAGCCATTATGGCTAATTTGGAGCCGGTTAATCCTCCCAGGCCTATTATGAATATTTTTTTTCTCATGTTTCTATTATGTGTTATTATTTATATGAGATTCATGAAAAATCATAAGGATATTATTCTTCGAGCGTAGTCGAGAAGTTACCTTTTGCCTTGCGCAAGGTTGGGCTTCGACTGCGCTCAGCCAATAATACTTTTTCGTGGGCTTCACATAACATATACAGTATATCATACTATGAAAAAAATTATTATTACCGTGGCCGGAGGATTTATTGCGCGGAATATTCTTCGTTCCGGGGTTTTAGATAAATTTCTCGCATACGGATGTGAGGTTGTTCTGGTGGTTACGCCGGATAAATTGGAGTATTATCAAAAAGAATTCTCTGGCCCCAAAGTCCGTATTGTCAGAATGCCTTTGTACCCCAATACGTTTATTGATCGGTTTTTCGCGTTTCTGGCTAGAAACACCATGCGTACGGAAAGCGTTTCCATGCTGCAAAAAAGTGATTACCAAGGACGAAAAAGGCCCTTTATCTTTTTTGTTAAGCGTCTGCTTTATTTTTTGGGCGCATTCCGATTTTTTCAGGCGCTAGTGCGTTTCGGAGACAATTGTTTGGTGAGATATCCAGTGATTTCCGAATTTATTCTTAAAGAAAAACCCGATATTGTTTTTGCCACTAATGTTATTGAAAATATGGATGTTGTTCTTCTGCGCGAGGCGCGGCGCCTGGATATTGCCATTGCCGGTATGGCCAAAAGCTGGGATAATTTGACTAATCACGGCATTATCCGTGTTTTGCCGCCGCGACTTTTGGTGCATAACCCTTTTCTTAAAATGTGCGCTATGCGTTATCATTTTATTCCGGAAAGCCGGATCAAGGTTGTAGGCATTCCGCATTATGACTGGTATGTTGATCCGGAGATACTTAAAAGTTCGCGGGAGGAATTTTTGCGTAATGTCGGCTTGGATCCTGCCAAAAAGTTAATTTTGATTGCCGGTATTGGTGATTTTTTGGCGCCGCATGAATGGGAAATAGCCAAAATAATTAATGAGGCGATTGAGAAAGAAAAAATTAAGGGTTCAGTTAATGTTTTATTCCGGCCGCATCCTAATTTTATGGCCAACCGCGAAAAAATTATCGGTATGAAAAATATTAAATTTGATGACGGGGTTGCTCACTATACGAGCGCGGAAAAGGGGAGTTGGGAAATGAGCAAAGCGGAAATCGCGCATCTGGTAAATTCGCTTCGCTATGCCGATGTAGTGATTAATATTGCTTCTTCCATGACAATTGATGCCGTGGCATTTGATAGGCCGGTTATCTGCGCGGCATTTGATGGAGAGTCAAAAGAGCCATATTGGGATTCGGTTGCGCGTTTCTATACTGATTTTACGCATTATAAATTGCTTACCGAAACTCGGGGATTTAAATTGGCGCATAGTTCCGTTGAACTTATCCAATATATTAATGATTACTTAAAAAATCCTGCCGAAGATGCCGTGGAGCGCAGAAAGATTTTTTCTGAATTCATCTGGAGATTAGACGGCCATTCGGCGGAGCGCCTTGTGAGCGCAGTGCTTGGGAAATATGAGTTATAAAATCGTGACAAATAAAGAGGCGGCTGAAATTGAACTTGCCGCAGGGTCTCGCGCAAAAACCGTTAAATTACTTTCGGGCTCCTGGGACGGACCGTATGCAGTGGCATCCGTGGTTTTGGATGATGTACTGCCGGATGCGGAAATGCATGAACATGCGGCAGATATTTGGTTTGTGCGCAAAGGCAGTGCGAAGTTTATTTTGGGCGGAGAACTTAAAAATCCGGTATCTTTGCGTAAGGGCGAAAAAACCGCCGCGTCCATTGCGGGCGGAAAGGAGCAGGAAGTTGCCGAGGGAGATGTCATTGACATTCCGCCGGGAGTTCCGCATCAGATTGATGCCCGCGGAAGAAGAATTGAACTGCTAATTGTAAAAATTAACGGTCTATGACTATCTTTGTTCTTTTAATGCTGGCCGGAACATTGGCGCTGGGCGCGGATGACGTGCTGAAACGAAAATATCTGCGCGAGGGGATGGATGAGCAAATATTGCTTGGAATCTCGTGGTTCGGCGGTGGATTGCTTTTGTTGATCCCGCTTTTTATTTTTGGGATTCCGGAAATAAAATCCGGATTTTGGAGCGCGTTTTTCGCAACAACCTTTTTAAATGTAGTATCGCAAAATATTTTTATCCGCGCTTTTAAGATTGCCGATGCGTCGCTGATAGCGCCGTTGCGCCTTTTAATTCCGCCCATTGTAATTTTTACCGGATTTTTGGTGTTGGGCGAGGTTCCGACCATCACCGGGGCTTTGGGCATTTTAACAACCATCGCGGGTCTTTGGCTTTTACTTCCGTCCGGAGGAAATGATTCGGGCGTGGAGGAGCGCGCTGCTTTGCGCCAAGGCATGATATTCGGCATTATGGGTTCAATTCTTTTTGCCTTTTCGTTTCCTTTTGATAAAAAAGCGGTGGTGGCGTCCTCCGGGATTTTTTTCTCATCCCTGGTGCTTATCGCGGTTGGAATTTTAACGATCGCGGGAAGTATGATTTTTTTCAAGAATTCGCGGATTTCATTTTTTCGCGATGCGGTGCGTTGGAGGAGATCGCTTGTGCTTGTTTCGCTTGCCGGAGGAATCGGCTCATTTTTGACCGCCCAAGCCTTGGGGTATTCGCTGGCGGCCTATGCCGCAAGTATGAAGCGCCTATGGTCTTTATGGACCGTGATTTTAGCCGGGAAATTTCTGGAAGAGCGGGATTTGAAACGGCGTCTGGTTGCAACCCTTATAATGCTTAGCGGCGTGGCGATTACGGCCATTTGGGGATGACCCAGTAATACAACCTCGACTTTGCAGAACTTGCTTATTATTTTGGATAATAGAACTTGGCGGCCTATCTGAAAGATAAGCCAAGAAGTTTTGAAGCGATTTTGGCCGAAATTCATCATTTGCAGCAGAAATGGTATTCGGCAACAGTCCCATTAATGCGAATATGGCAGATTCAAAAAAGAAAATTTTAGGCATAATTCCGGCGCGGGGCGGGTCAAAATCCATTCCGCGTAAAAATATAAAACCCTTTTTAGGGAAACCACTAATTGCTTGGGCTATTGAGGCATTGAAAGAAAGCGGGGTGTGCGATAGGGTTGTTGTTTCAACCGACGATAAAGAGATTGCCGATATTGCCAAGAAATTTGGAGCCGAAGTTCCGTTTATGCGTCCTGCGGAATTCGCGCAAGATACGAGTCCGACTTTGCCGGTCTTACAACATGCGGTTAAGGTTCTTAAAGAAAATGAGGATTGGGAACCGAAGGTTGTTATTTTGACGCAAGCAACCACTCCCGGCGTTCCGCCAGCATGCATAAAAGATGGTTTTAATTTGTTTTTGCAAAGTAATGCTGATTCGGTTATTAGTTTGGTTGAAGTTCCGGGCGGATACAGCCCACACTGGCAATTTAATTTGCAAGAAGGGAGTAGGGCGGAATTATTTGTCGGTGGCTCGGTAAAAAACGTTATCCGGCGCCGGCAGGATCTTCCTAAGACATATATTCGTAACAGCGCATTTTATATTTTTAAGACAGCGCTTCTTTTTGAAGAAGACCAGAGTTTTTATGGGAATGATGTGCGCGGATTTGTTATGGATGTAAAATATAGCGTTGATATTGATACGCCGGAGGATTGGGAAATATCCGAGCGGCAATTAAAAAAAATTTTGGAGGAAGAAAAATAAACGCACAAAACCCAAATAGCGGCCTCAATTTCTAATTACCTAATTGTCTAATTTCTAATAAAATGTCCAATAAAGAAATTAAGAACTTAGGCCTTAGAAATTTTATTAGGTTCACCCCGTTAGAAAGAAACAGAAGATGTTTTTAGTGCGGAAATTATCTATTTTTACCGATAAAAACGAGTTGCAGATGCTACTATATTTGTTTATTTCTAACGGGGTAAATTAGAGATTAGGTGAATTTTGAATTTTAGTTCTGGTTTCTGTGTTTTGTGAGTTTTAGAAAATAAGTTATATATTTTTCGTATGAAAAAGAACCCCTTCATTAAGATTGGTAATCGGAAGATTGGACGTGACTTCCCGCCTTTGGTGGTTGCCGAAATCGGGATCAATCATGAGGGTAGTATTGCCAAAGCCAAGCGGATGATCCGTGATGCCAAAAAATCCGGGGCCGAGTGCGTAAAATTTCAGTCGCATGTAGTGGAGGATGAAATGGCGCCTGCGGCAAAAAAAACCATTCCGGGGAATGCCAAAGTATCGATCTATGAGATTATGGAGCGCTGCGCGTTTTCGGAAAAAAAGGAACGTGAATTAAAGCATTATACGGAGCGTCTGGGTATGATCTATCTTTGCACGCCATTTTCCCGCGCAGCCGCGGATCGCCTTGAAAAAATGGGCGTCAGGGCATATAAGATCGGATCCGGAGAGTGCAATAATTATCCTTTGATTGAGCATATCGCGTCCTTCGGGAAACCTGTTATTTTAAGCACCGGCATGAACGATATTTCATCAATTAAGCCCGCAGTCGCAATTTTGCGTAAAAAACATATTCCATTTGCGCTTTTGCACGTGACCTCCATGTATCCGACGCCGTATGAAAAGGTCAGATTGGGAGCAATGCTCGAGCTTTCGCGTGCGTTTCCGGATGCGGTTATCGGACTTTCCGATCATTCGCTTGGGAATTATACGTCTTTCGGTGCAACCGCGCTTGGCGCATCAATCCTGGAGAAGCATTTTACTTCGGATAAAAAGTGGCCTGGACCGGATGTGCCGATTTCAATCAACCCGGTGGAGCTCAAGGATTTGATAAAGGGATCCCGGGCTATATGGGAAGCGCGCGGGGGAGTAAAAAAAATTTTGAAAGAAGAACAGCCGACAATTGATTTTGCGTATGCCTGCGTTGTTTCTATACAGAATATCAAAAAGGGCGAGTTGTTAACTAAAAAAAATATCTGGGTTAAACGTCCCGGGACCGGTGAGATCAAAGCAGTGCATTTCCCTAAAATTTTGGGAAAACGGGCGAAAGCAGATGTTCCGCGCGACATGCAGTTAAAATGGAAACACATCAAATGAAAAAAAGAAAAATTTGCGTGGTGGTGAATGACCGCGCGATTTATGGCAGAGTTAAACCGGTTATGGAGGCGATTCAGAAACATCCGCAGTTGGAATTGCAGGTTATCGCCGTAACCAATTTTTATTTTGACCACTTGTTTTGGTATTTATTTCATGGCGAGCCGGTTTCATTTTTGAAAGCTTTTTCTTGGTATATAAAGGCCCGCACCACAAAAATTTTAGGAAAAAGAGGTGAAGTTGAAAAATTGGAATATCTGCCCAAATTGCTTATGGGCGCGGGATTTCCCATACACGCGCGACTTCCGCTATTTTTGGAAGGAGGGAATACGCGCGTTATGGTAAAGAGCGCCGGACTTGGGCTTTTAGGAATTCCAAAGCTTTTTGAGAAATTAAAGCCGGATGTCGTATTGATTTACGCTGATCGATTTGAAAGTTTGCCTATTGCGATGGCCGCGGCATTTTTGAATATTCCGATTGCCCATGTGGAAGGCGGAGACGTTTCGGGAACCATTGACGAGAGCGTGCGTCATGCGATTACCAAGCTTGCCCACATGCATTTTCCCGTGACCGAAAAAAGCCGCCAGCGCCTGATACGCATGGGAGAAAATCCGGATTTTGTTTTTATGCCGGGTTTTTCCGGAATTGATTTTATCAAGAGTATAGATCTTGGCCTGGATAATGATTTTTTCAGGCGATACGGAAGGGGAGGATCGGACAATTTTGATTTGCATAAGCCCTTTTTACTCGTGTTGTATCATCCGGTTACCACCGAATATAATATGAATTACGAATATGCCCGGGCACTATGCGCCGCGATAGATAAAATCAAGATGCCGGCCATGTTTGTGGTGTCAAATCTGGATGCCGGATCAGACGGAATATCTTCCGCCATTCGCGAGTATCGCGTCCGTAACAGCCGTCCGGACCGCGCATTTTATAAAAATTTTAGTCCGGAGGATTTTAACCGGGTTTTGGCGCATGCCTCCGCGGCCATAGGAAATTCTTCCAGTTTTTTGCGCGAGGGAGCGTTTTTCGGAACGCCATCTGTGCTGGTCGGCAGTAGGCAAACGGGCCGAGAGTGTGGAGCAAATGTCATTGAAGTTTTGCCGGAAGAAAAAAAAATAAAAGAGGCAATCGAAAAACAGTTGCGGCATGGGCGGTATCCGTCAAGTGCCATGTTTGGGGATGGCAAGGCGGGCGCGCGTATCGCCGAAATTCTGGCGCGGGTCAATCCTTCAATCCAGAAAAGGTTTTATTAATCCCGTTAGAAGTTTGGGTCTATACTTTCTACAGGATCAAATGATAACACCTGTATTTTTAAGAGGCGTGTTTTTTTAAGAATTATACTTCTAACGGGATGAATAATAATATCGAGGAAAAAGAAAACATGGGGAAGGTTGTGATACGCGGCATTGCCATTTCCGGTGCGGGAACTGTGGTCTGGAAATTTATTGATGCGCTGACCGCTATCTCTCTTCTTCGTCTTCTTTCCTTATTTGAATACGGAGTTTATCGTCTGGCGCTTGCGGCCTATGAGTTTATGGCCGGATTTTTTTTAGCCGGTTTGGAAAATGTGGTGGTAAGCGACGTTGCATCGTATCTTGCGAGTGATCGCCGCAGGGCCCAGGCGGTTTTCAGTTTTTATATTTGGTTTGTGGCGTTGGTGAGCGCGGTATTTTTTTTGCTTTTTTTATTCGGTTCGCGATTTATCGCATCCTGGCTGGGCGAGAGCGAAGGAATTCCGCATCTGGCGGTGGTCTCGCTTTTTTTTATTGCGGTTCCGTTTGAAACCGCCTATAAGCTTAAATTTCAGATATTTCTTGATTTTGGGTGGGGAAACGCCTATCGGTTGATTTCAAGCATGGCCCGGATTGTTTCAATCGCGCTTTTTTATTTTTTTGCGGTATTCGGCGCGCAGGAGGCGCTTTGGGCGGGTTTTGCCTCTATGCTTGTTCCGGTTTTGATAAGTTTAGGATATCGCCGAGATCCGCTTTTTATTATTCCGTCTTGGGCGGAATGCCGCAGCGCGATTTTTGATCTTTTCTTGCGGCACGGCAAATGGGCGATTGCGAGCGATTTTATCAATAATTTTGCGCAGAATATCCGGCCGTTTCTCGTAAAGGCCTTTGTGGGAATAGAGGGGGTGGCGCTGATTGCGCTGGCGCAAGGGCTTACGGCTCATGTAAAATCGCTTTTTCCGTTGCGGGAAATTTTGACCCCGGTTTTGCCGCGATCAGCTGATGACCCGGAACGTTTATCCCGTCAGCTAAATCGCGCCACCAAATATGCGACTGCCGCGAATTTTATATTATTCATTGTTGCGGCCGCGGGCGCTCCGGTCTTTGTCGCACTCGTCATTCCAAAATATTGGGAGGCACTCCCGTATTTTTATCTCCTACTTCTTGGTTTGCCCGTTTCGGGATTCAGGACTGTTGCGGTGCCGGTTTTTTATGCCCTGCGTGCCCAACAGAAACTTTTTGCGGTTACGGTTTCGCGCACCGTTGCGGTTGTGCTTCTTAATGCTGTTTTTACTTATTTCTTCGGATTATGGGGCGCGGCATCCGAAATGCTTCTTTTGGGAATTTTGACAACGCCGGCTTATGCGCTGGCCATTAAAAAAGCGCTTCCCCAATGGAAATTTTCCTGGAAAGAGTTTTTCTCAATTGACGAATATGATCGTGCGGTTTTTAAGGATATCAGGCAAAGGGTTTTGTCGAGGTTGAAAATATTTAAGAGTGCGGTATAGTTGGATGTATATATGAAACTTAAACCTCAAGAACAATTCTTTCTTTGGATCGTAAAGATCGGCCTCTGGGTTATTCCCTTTTTGCCGCTTTATGTTTCCTCCTCCATGCTTTTTCCCTTTATCACGGGGAAGAATTTTGCTTTTCGCATTACTGTGGAATTTATTTTTATATTCTGGGTCTTTCTGGCCATGGTGCGTTCCGAGTTTAGGCCCCGCCTGACCCCGCTTTTCAAGGCCGCCACGATTTTTATAGTAATTTTATTTTTAGCGGATCTTTTCAGCCCCAATCCATATCGCGCATTTTTTTCCAATTATGAGCGCATGGAGGGATTTATGATGCTCTTCCATCTTTATATTTATTTTGTGATGCTCGCCTCTGTTTTTAAGACTCGGCGTGATTGGCTGATATTTTTTCACTCCACTCTGATTGCGAGTTTAATTGTGTCATACATTGCGCTTACCCAGCGCCTTGGCTATAGAATATCATTGCAGGGCGGATTTCGGGTGGATTCAACCATTGGAAATCCGACCTATCTTGCGGCGTATTTGGTTTTTCATATTTGGCTTCTTTTTATTCTTTTGTACCAATTTTGGAAAAAATGGTGGCTCTCGGCCCTTTACGGCGCGGCGCTTATTTTTGAGCTTATAATTATTTATTTTACCGCAACCCGGGGGGCCACATTGGCTATCGCCGGCGCCTTGATTTTTTTGAGTATTGCCAGCGTCGTATTCTGGAAGAAAATGTTTCCGGCTGTTTCTCAAATGCGTAAATGGGCCGGAGCTGTTTTGTTCACCGTGGCGGCAATTCCGTTTATTTTTTGGTTTGCCCGGGAAAGCGATTTTGTCCGCTCCAGTCCGGTGCTTTCGCGCTTGACCAGTTATTCTTTTCAGGAGCGCACCATTCAGTCCCGTTTTATGATATGGCGCATGTCTTCCAAGGCAGTGCTGGAGCGTCCGATTTTCGGATGGGGGCAGGAAAATTATTATCTGGTTTTCCAGAAATATTTCGATCCGCGCCTGTATCAGCAGGAGCCGTGGTTTGACCGCTCGCACAATGTTTTTTTTGACTGGCTGATCCATGCCGGTTTTTTGGGGCTCTTGAGTTATCTTTCGCTTATCGGCGTATCGCTTTGGCTGATTTTTCATTCTTTGCAAAAAGGGAATGTTGCGCCTTTTGAGGGCTTGATAATTTCCGCGCTTTTTCTTACATATTTTCTGCAAAATATCTTTGTTTTTGACAATCTAAACACATATTTGCTCTTTTTCTCCTTTTTGGCCTACACAGAGGTTTTAACCGCTCCGCGCGAGGCAGTCACTGCTCCAGCCGCCCTAAAAGAAAAACTTCGTCATGATAAAACTCATCCCGGCGCGGTCAGGGGCGCGGCGTCGCATCCCGTGAGCGCAGGGCTTGCGTATGCTGTTTTAGTAGCGTTTATCGCTTTTTTTCTTATAGGAGGATATCAGTTCCACGCAAAGCCGGTTCTTGAGTCCAAAGGACTTATCGTGGCGCTGCAGTCATATCAAGCCCAGCGTCCCATGGACGAAGTTATCCAATATTTTAAGAATGCCCTTGCTTATAATACTTTCGGCGATACGGAAGTCAGGGAACAGCTTTCAAATCTGGCCCGCGGCGTGATTGGGCATAGTAAATACACCGAAGATGAACATAAAAAAATGATCGATTTTTCCGTTGAAGAGTTGCGGCGTGAAGCCTCAATTCCCGCTCCGGATGTAAAGCATAAATTATTTTTAGGGGCTTTAATGTCGCGCGCCGCGCGCCTGAACCCCCAATACGCGGTTGAGGCGGAAAATGCCCTGAAGGAAGCGATTGGTTTGAGTCCGGGAAAGCAAATAATTTATTTTGAGCTGGCGCAGGTTTACCTCAATCAGGGAAGAATCGATGAAACGGTAAAAGTTCTGCAACAGGTTCTTGATCTGGAGCCGTCCTATCAGGATGCCGCGGTCAATCTTCTGGCAGTCGGGTACATGGCAAAGCGCGCGGATGCTGTTGAAAAGGCCAAGACCTACTTTCGTCAGGATATAATGGCCGTGGAGACTGTGGAGCGTTTGGCCGGACTTTATCAGCAAGCCGGAGATTTTGTTTCGGCCCGCACGCTTTATGAAGAGTTGATTTTAAGATATCCGGATAACGCCAAATATCATGCTTTACTGGCTTCTTTGCTCGCATTTTTCGGGGAGAAGGAGCGCGCGATTGCGGAGGCTGAAACTGCGGCCCGGCTTGACCCTGGTTTAGCCAAAGAAGTGGAAGGATTTCTTAAGCAACTGCAAGGAGGGAGTCAGTAACCTATCATTTCAATTCCTCGTTTCATACATATGGTGTCTCAATTAAAAATCGGGATTATGGGTATTGGCATGGTGGGGACTCCGCTTAAGCGGTATTTTGAGGAAATTCGCGGATACAAGCGCGGTGAAGAATTGTTCCTATATGATATTGATCCTAAAAAAGGATTTCATGATAACATCAATTTTGCCGACGCGGTTTTTATTTGCGTCCCGACGCCCATGACCGCAGGCGGCTCGGCTGATATAAGCGCGGTGGAATCCGCCCTCGGGATGTTAAGCTCCGAAAAAATCATAATTGTAAAATCAACCGTTCCGCCGGGCACCACCGAAGAACTGCAAAAGCGCCATCCGCACCATAAAATTTTATTCAATCCGGAATTTTTGACTGAATCGCGGGCTTGGGAAGATATGCTAAATCCCGATCGGCAGGTGGTCGGATATACTGCTCACTCTAAATCTTATGCGAGTACAATTTTAAATCTTCTCCCGATGGCATATTTTTCTTCTCCCGGAGCGCTTGGCACCTATGAATTTTTGCGCCTGAACGCCACCGAAGCGGAGTTGGGAAAATATGCGGGGAATCTTTTCGGAGCGTTTAAAGTAACATTTGGGAATATTATTAAAGATTTTTGCGATGCAATCTCCACGGTGTCCGGCATGTCAAAAACCAAAACCGATTATGAGAATGTCCGCGTCATGCTTTCGCATGACCGCCGGATCGGAGGATCCTGGCTGGATGTCGGATATCATAGTTATCGCGGATACGGCGGATATTGTTTTCCGAAAGATACCAGCGCCTTGATTGCGCGCGGAGAAGAATTTTTGACAAGGATTCCCGCCGGATCGCATGAATATAAGCGCCTGGCCGCGGGAATCAATTTTTTGAAGTCCATGCGCGAGTACAACCGAACGCTTTTAGAAACCCAGGGACTTACCGAAGAAGATGTATCAGTGCATGATAAGGAATGGATACAGAAGAAAATGAATAAGGAAGTATGAATTAAGAATTACGGGCGAATTTTATTTTCCACTAATTCCTAATTCCTAATTCCTAATTCCTAATGAAATTTATTGTAACCGGCGGGGCTGGTTTTATCGGCTCCCATATTGTGGATATGCTGATTGCGCGCGGCGACGAAGTGCATGTTATTGATAATTTTTTGACCGGCAAGCGCGAGCGGCTAAATCCTAAGGCCATCCTTCATGAGATGGATATCCGCGATTTTGACAAACTTGCGCCGGTTTTCAAGGGTGCAGCGGGAATTTTCCATACTGCGGCGCAACCCCGAATGCAATATTCCCTGAAAGAGCCGCGGCTTACCAATGATATCAATATTACTGGAACGTTGAATGTTCTTTTGGCGGCGCGCGATGCGGGAGTCAAAAGAGTGGTGTATTCCGCGTCTTCCTCCGCGTACGGCAGAAAAGATGTGATGCCTCTTACGGAGGACATGCGTCCGGAGCCCATTATTCCTTACGCGATTCAGAAAAGAGTGGGGGAGCAATATTGCGAAATGGCCGCGCGTTTTTATGGCCTAGAAACAGTTTCTTTGCGTTATTTTAATGTTTATGGGCCTCGGCAAACCACTGCTTCCGACGGACCATATGCAACTGTAATTGGAATTTTTTTAGAGCAACGTGCGAATAGTACGCCAATGAGTGTGGTGCCGGATGGGACCCAGCGTAGGGATTTTACGCACGTTACGGATGTGGCGCGCGCCAATTTGCTTGCCATGAAATCCGGTCAAGTAGGCAAAGGAGAAATAGTAAATATCGGTACGGCAACGAACTACAGTGTTCTTGAAATCGCCGAGATGATCGGCGGGCCGTGGAAATTTATCGAATCGCGCCAGGGCGAAGTATTAGAAACTTTGGCCGATATCAAGAAAGCCAAAGAACTTCTCGGCTGGGAACCAAAAATATCTTTTGTTGACGGAATAAATGAGTTGAAAACTCTGTTGCATATTTTTTGAGTATTAATAATTGTTTTTTTATCTTCCCCCCAAGTAGTACCAGACCAGTAATAATATTTTTTACTCTGATATAAATACGATCGTATAAATATCAGAGTATATAAATTTTTGCGGGCTGGAACGCGGTTTTTGGCCACTGAATATATTTAAATGAAGCGCGAAACGTTTGTCGAAAAAATTCTAGAATTACTTCAATTCGAGGCGGAAGTGACCGTTGATTTATTTAAATCCTTTTTTATGTCTAAATCTGAGGCACGTCGCGATTATCGGAGATTCTTATCTCAAGGTCCGCGCCAGTTCAAAACTGATTGGGCCGATATCTATAGGAAACATCGTCAATTTTACAACACCCTCAATTATTTGCAACATGAGGGATTGGTGGTAAAAAAAGAAAAAGGAAAGTCGTCATTTTGGAATATTACTAAACGTGGCATTGAACGATTAAGGTATATCCGTGATCGCTCCCAGAATAATTTTTCAAAATTTTCCGTTTCACTTGATCCTCCGACGGGGAGCGGTTTGATAATTGTTGCATTTGACATCCCCGAAAAAGAGCGCAGGGCTCGTGATTGGGTTCGTGCTTGTCTTCGAGAAATGGAATTTAAATTGTTGCAAAAAAGCGTTTGGGTTAGCCGCGGCAATGCCATAGACGAGGATTTTATTCATGCAATTCGGGAAAGAAAGTTACTACCGCACGTTCATATTTTTTCGGTAAATAAGCGCGGGACCATTCACGAAATTTAAATGTATTATCTATCTTATTTTTCTGTATGGTTCTGCGGCGGATATTCAGATTTACTCTGATATTATTTCGATCGTATACATATCAGAGTAAAAAATACAGATATTCCGTATGACAATTTGTGATAATAACCTGTTTTTATCCTATCTTCCAGGGCGGCGGAGAATGATGAAAATTGTGCGGAGCGCGCATTACTACCACTCCCCAGTGTCTTCCAAAGAACATGGCGTCAGCCACGATCACGACCGGACGCGGCGCCATCTTATGTTCCGGGAATCGGTATGCATCCAGTTGAGATCGGATCCACTTTTCGCTTCGGTGATACTTGCGGGTCAGTTGATCTACTGTGCAATAATCATGGGCGTATTGCTGCCAAAGAATACTTTGTAAAATACCGCGTCGTCTTTGACCGGAAAACTTCTTATTGCACTTTAAGCATTTATATTGCTGCTTGCCGCGTGAATATCCGTTCTTTTTTGCATTTTTTCTGCCGCAGGAAGGGCAAATTTTGCCGTTTTTTGTAGACCATTGTAACTTTTACATAAATTAGTTGATAAGTATCATTTATACTAACATATTTAGCCCCCCATTTTTACCATTATCCCATAATATTTAACGAGAGGTCATCCAAATTAAAAAAAGAACGCGCAGGCGTTCTTTTAATGTGTTTCCCGAAAGATTTCTTCCGGATATGTATCTGTATGTGCCGGATCAAATTTGCTCTGCCGGTATTCGATAAAGCAACAATCTGCCAGCGCCCGGGCGCCGTGGAGAATATACGGTCGTATCATGATTTCCACCGGTCCATCGGTTGCGTCTAGTACCATAGTATATCTGTGGCCGTTTTTATCTTCGAGCCAAAAATAAACTATCCCGTTAAGAAGGAGAAACCTTTCCGGATTTTTTGAAGGGTCCCCTCCTTTATGGAAGTGATTTCCGAATTCCTCGTCCCGATATCTCTGATAAATCGTTATTTGTTTTCCGTCCGGCATGTTCCAATTCCATGTGCGCTTCCCCTTTTTAGTTTCATTTGCCGGGACAAGGCGCTGCATACTAAAAGCCATTTTTTCACTCCGCTAACTTAAGGGTCTCAAGTTACGGTATCATATTGGTATTAAGATGTCAAACTATCTTCCAGGGCGGCGGAGAATGATAAAAATTGTGCGGAGCGCCACTAGAATATCCAGCAGGAATGAACGATTTTTGATGTAATAAAGATCATACTGCATTTTTTCCGGCGCATCCTCCACGGATGCGTCATTCTCCATATTAATTTGCGCCCAGCCGGTGATGCCGGGCGGAACTAAAAGTCGCATTTCGTAAAACGGAATTTTTTCTTTTAGTTCGCGGACATATTCGGGCCGCTCCGGCCGCGGTCCGATAAATGACATTTCACCGCGCAAAACATTTATTATTTGTGGCAATTCGTCAATATATATTTTTCTTAAAAATTTTCCTACGCCGGTATGGCGGCGGTCTTCGGATTCATTTTTAAATCCGCCAAGTTTTTCGGCAGTCTGCACCATAGAACGGAATTTTATCAGAAAAAACTCCTTTCCATTTTTACCCACCCGTTTTTGCCGGAAGAATATTCTACCCGGCGAATTGATTTTGATAAAAATTGCAGTTAAAGGTAAAAGGACTAAAAATGGAATGCCCAGAAGTATGGCAAGTCCGATATCAAGCACGCGTTTGAAAAATTCATATATGTCTTTTTGGCTGCCAGCCAGATTTTCCAAAAACCACACTTCCCCTATGAGTGATAAAGGGATTTTTCCGGTGAGCATTTCGTGGAATGCCGTAAATTCCGTAATGCCTACGCCCAGCGGTATCATTTGAAAAAGAGCGCGCGTCAGTGTTTTATTCTCTTTGATCTCGCGGGTAATGATTATGGCATCCAGCGCCAAATCGCGCGCTAGATGCTGCATGTCTTGGGTGTGGGTGAACACGGGAAGGGGCAGGGGACGCAGGGTGTCCTCGCTGTTTGCGGATATGAATGCGGCCGGCTTTCTTCCGAGCTGCGGATTTTTCAGGAGCCAATCCGCAAGCTCCACCACTTCTTTGTTAATGCCAAAAAATGCGATCGGTAAGGGCTTGGCTTTGGTTATGAAAAGATTAATAAGGCAGCGCCATGTAAAGATGAAGAATAATGATCCCAAAACCACCAAGAATAAATTGCGGCGCGGTTCGATTTCAAATGCCGGAATCAAATAAAAAATGATAATGGCCGAGGCCGTATTAAACGCCATTGCTTCCGTCATTCTTAATAAAAGCCTCCGCGCATCCCGTATGGTAACGAGGCCGAGCGTCCGTATGTCGTATAATCCAAAAGCGCCGAAAAGTACGAGCCAGGCGGCAAATACGAGAGTAAAAGGCGCTACATGGATTTGAAACATTTTTTGTAGATCGAAATCTTGATCGGCGTGATAGCGGAGAAACAAAATCAAAATTAGGGTTCCCCAGAGTGTTAGAAAGTCCCCTAAAATAAGAAGCGTGATTTTGATGCGGTTAGTAGCCATGTGTGCTATAGAGTGAAATTGTTTTTTCTATCATAGCATTGAGCGTGAATTTTGTCTTGACGGTTCGGTTGGCTTGTTTTCCGAGCCGCGCGCGGATTACAGTATTTTCGATGAGCGTTTTAAGCGCGGTGGAAAGGGCTTGCGGATCAGACGGAGGAACCATAAGGCCGTTTTCGTTGTTTTGGATTATATCCGGAATTCCTCCTACGCGGGTTGCAATAGCGGGAAGTCCGGCGGCCATGGCTTCAAGCAAAGTATAGGGGAGGCCCTCTTTTAGCGACGGGAGCACAAAAATATCAAATGCCGTTAGATATTTTTCGGCATCCGGAATGAATCCCGTAATAAAAATCGTATCTTGCAAATTGCATATTTTTATTTTTTCTTCAAGCATCTTTCTATCCTCACCTTCTCCGATAATAATCACTTTTGTCTTTTGTCTTTTGTTTTTTGTTTTTATTTGATTGACCGCGTCAATCAAATAAATGAGTCCTTTATTTTTGGTGAGTTCTGCAATAGTTCCTATGGTTAGTGTATCGGAGGGAAGCGGACGTCCGATTTTTTCTTCTAAAAATTTGCGCGCTTCGCGTCTTGGCAGAAATTCCGGACGCCGTATGCCGTTATGTATAAGCGAGAGTTTGTGCGGCGGAATAAATGAGCGTACGGCATCATAATCGGCGTTATTTATCACAACGATTTTATCCTGAAATAGGGCGGCGGTTCGACTTGCAATTCTAATCAGGAATTTTTGCCAATGCGCCCGGGGCTCGTTAAATCCCCAGCCATGAGCAGTAAAGATAGTTATCAGTAACCAGTTATTAGTTATTAGTTTGTAGAGAAACGCGGCTACTGCCCCGATCCCGCCTGCTTTGGAACTGTTTAAATGTATGACATCCGGTTTTTCGCGCAAAAATACCTTAAATAAATGCCAGAATGCCATAAATTCTTTCAGGATACTTATGTCGCGTTGAAAGGATCGGATGTCTATAATGCGTATGCCGGCTTTGCGCAATTTTTGAATCAAAAGACCATTTCCTCCGGTTGCCGCGGCAATTTCAAAACGATTCTGCGGCAAATTTGTGGCAAGATCATAAACGTATCTTTGCGCCCCTCCCCAGTTTGACTTGGTAATGACGTATAAAATTTTTCTCCTGTCCATTGTATGATACAACGCGTTTTCAGTTGATTTTGTTAAGGATTTGGTACATACTGGAGCCAGTACCTTTCAATGCGCCTGCATCAATTATCGGGGGTGGATATGCGGCTCAAGCTTATGGTTGTTTATGATAATCCTCCGTCCTATAGGGGGAGGAGTTTATGGTCCACTCCGGAGGAATTTGAAGCCAACCGCCTCTGGCTCACCCGGGAAGTGCATGAAATTATTTCTTTCCCGATCATCCGTGAAAAGATAACCGGTTTGAAAGAAGTGTTTGTATATAACTTTGAGGACATCCAGGCATTTTCATATCCGGCGAGTTATTTCATCAGTGATTATCCTGCCTATATTCGATATCCCCTGTGCAATAAGATAATAAATTTTATCCCCGAAATCATAATTGTAGCCGGGAGAAAGGCGGTTTGCAGCTTGGTGGAAAGATATTGCCAAAAAATTTATTGCACGGTGCGTGTTGTTTGGGTACGGTCTCCGCTTCAGTGCCGTGCGGTGCGCGAATACGAGCGGCAGGACATTTTGAGAAAAATTGAAGAAGAGATCGGGTTTTGCAACAATGCACGGTACTCCGGTTCAACATAATGATAGGAGAATCTGTTTAATGTATAGAAAGTGTTAAACACTCGGTGTTTAACACTTTTTTAATTAATCTGTGGATAAAGGGTATTGACCCCGTTAGAGATGTAAGATTCTTGTAGTACTGATGAAATACGTTTTAGGTGTTTTTTGACGCGCATGTGTAATGTGGATAACCAAATCTCTAACGGGGTTGACTTTTTATTGGCAATTTGCTACAAATAGAACATGTGAGTGTTTTCAGGAGTGACTTCTGAAAACTCCATTTGTCCGGCAAGGCCCCCCTTAAAAAGGGGATCTTGCTTTATATGGTATAAAATTATATGCTATGCTGAGCTTTTTGCATAAAGAATTTCTATGTCTATAAAACGAGCACGTCTCATATACGGCGCAACCTATATGGCCGAAACCATTAATATGGATCTTTTTTGGCTGGTTCGGATGCCGCTTCCGGATCCGCATTTTTTTCTAGAGTTTGCGCGCGAAAACGGACGATGGGATAGGTTCTTGCTTGTCGGATCTTTGGAATTTACGCGTGCGAAGCTTGAGGCCAAAAATTGCCAAGTTCTTAACGCGGAGTCCTATTTCAAGAAAGTCGGGTAAAATATTTGCTTGAAAAACGCGGCCTAACCGCTTTAGAAGTTCACCCGTTTACTCCGATTGAAGTTGTGGATCGTTTGCGTAAATCCGGGATAAAGATACGAATTGGCCAGTTGCCGTGGTATGAAAATCGTATTGTAAAGACCGAAAAAGAAATCAGCCATATTACTGAAGTACAAAATCATATGGAGGATGTGCTGGATTTGGTGCAAAAGCGCCTTCGCCGCGCCTCGATAAAAAATGGTTTCATCATGGAGAAAGGTAAGACGCTTACATCCGAAGGATTGCGTTCATTCATTGAGCTTGAGCTTTTCCGTCGCGGCTGCGCATCTTATGACACAATTGTTTCTTCTGGCGCCCAATCTGCGATTCCGCATCATGTGGGTGTAGGACCGCTTCGTGCTAATACTTCAATCATATTCGATATCTATCCTTATTCGCGAAAAACCGGTTATTTTTCTGATATGACGCGGACGTTTTGTAAAGGCGATCCGCCTACGCTTTTTGTAAAGATGTATGAGGCAGTACTTGCCGGTCAAGAAAAAGGCATTGGGATGATTCGCGCCGGAGTGGATGGGAAAGATATTCATGTTGCGATTGAGGAATTGTTTGCGAAAGCGGGTTTTAAAACTGATCTTGTTAAGGGTCGAGGGTTTATCCACGGCACCGGCCATGGGCTTGGACTTTTATGCCACGAGCCGCCGGCGCGGATTAATGAAGGATCCTATATCCTAAAAAATGGCCTGGTGACGTCGGTAGAACCAGGATTGTATGATCCTGGAAATAAACTCGGCGTTCGTACTGAGGATTTGGTGCAAGTCACTAAAACCGGCTGTTGGAATTTAACCAAATATCCGAAGCAGCTCAAAGATATTATTATTCCGTAGGGCGTGCAAGTTGCAACGCCTTTTTAATTTGGTATAGTATAGAATATAGAACATCAGTCCCCTACATTTTTGTGGTGGGGTATCAGGTAGGCACTCATTTATCCCCCACTTAATTTTGACAATTCTCATGGCGTTAGAGGCAGGCACTTTCACCCTCCCACCTTTTTCTAGGTGGGCCATGAAGCAGGCACTCACTTAGGACAAATGAGTTGGAGTTAAACCCTTCATGGCCCTTCTAGGAATTAAAAGGTGGGAGGGCAAGCTTAGGACCCCGCACCAAATTTCGACTTTTGAAATAAAATGAATGAGTCACTTGAAAAAAATAAGGACTTGGAAAATCGCCGTCGTGCGGTGTTGGAAGAGAAGATGACCGAATTATCTTTGGCCCAAAAACGCCTTAATTTTGGATTTGGCAATATGGAAGATACAGCCAGAATCAATGAATCTTTGCGTATGGGCAAAGAGTTTCAGCAATTAAAAAAAGAATTCGAGGCGCTCGGCGGGTCATGGGAGGATGTTAAGGCGCGCAAGGATAAAGAAATGTGGGATAAAATTGAAGAAAAAAGGAGAAAAGAAAATAGTCATGATCGCCTTGCGGCATAATATTATTCTTGCGCCGTATACCGTATATAAAATCGGGGGGCCTGCCCGATTTTTTGCCGAGGCAAGGAATGAACAGGAAATGAAAGAGGCGCTTGATTTTGCCGCAAAAAATCAAGCGGCCATTTTTATTTTAGGCGCCGGATCCAACATTTTGGTGAGCGACAAAGGATTTGACGGCCTGGCCATTCATATTATCGGCGGAGAGCTTAGAATTAATGGTCCGGAGGTTACTGTTGATGCCGGTATCATGATGCCGCGTCTGGCTATAGAAACCGCCAAAGCCGGACTCTCGGGACTTGAATGGGGGACGGGGGTGCCGGGAACGGCGGGCGGGGCAGTGCGCGGAAATGCCGGATGTTTCGGTGGCGAGATGAAAGACGTGATTGAATCTGTTGAAGTGCTGGATTTTCTAAACGCTAAACGCTTTACGCTAAACGCTCGCGAGTGTCAATTTGGTTACAGAGAATCAATTTTTAAAAAACATCCGGAGTGGATTATACTTTCCGCTGTTTTAAAATTAAAACAGGAAGATCCGGCGCGCACCGCGGAGCTTTTAGAGGTAATCAGGCAAAAAAGCGCGGAGCGCATTGGCGAGCAGCCGATCGGCGAGTCGTCCGCCGGAAGCATATTCAAAGGAGTCCCATTGTCCGAAGAAATTTTGGAAAAATTGGGTAACCGTATTCCGTGGTGGCATAGAAAACATGAAAATTCAAGCTGGGTTTTTGAGAACCGCCGGGGTTTTATTTCTGCCGGATTTTTTATTGAAATGGCCGGGCTTAAAGGCTGGCGTGTCGGGAATGCCGTGGTTTCGCCGAAGCACGCGAATTTTATAATAAATCCGGGCAATGCCAAAGCCGAGGATATCTTAACCCTGATCTCTATAATAAAAGACACTTGTATGCGTAAATTTGGGGTGATATTGGAGGAGGAAATTCAATATGTCGGATTCTGATGTTAAACCAAAGTTAAAATTTTAGAGTAACCGCAGCTAGAATTAAAGTTTTAAGGTGCATAATTTATCTGCAAATATATAGCGGTCGCTTTACGTTTGCGGATAGACTTAATGTTCGTATCCTGGGACTTGGCGGTAAGTCGTGAATCTGTGCGCTTCAGCGCACAGTGGTTCAATTAACGTGTTAGTACCACGATCGTAAGGAAGAAGTACGAATTCCTCGCTTTTCTTCCTGGATTTGATATAAATACAGAGATCGTTCTTTCAATAGGAGAAAATTATGGAACAGGATAGCCGAAGTAACTACTCTGTTGTTATTGGTCTTTTGGCGCTATGTATGGCAGTTGCAACTTTTTTCATCGGGCGCCTCACGGCATATGAAGATGGGTGGAGTGAGGGTCGCCAAGTCATTGGAGAATTTTATGCTTCGGATAAAGATCTTCGCGGATGGGATGTAAATTCAGTTGACATAGGAGAGAAGTTCCGTGTGGCAGTGAGTAAGGAACTTGATTTGCTCCGTGTGTTGGATCCGTTGCCGTCATATGCATTCGGAGTAGGTTATGCCGTTCATCGAAAAACCAAAAAGCCAGTTCTGCTTACTATCGCACGAGAAGGTTTTACAAATCCAGAGATAGGGTTTGTCGCGCATGTTTATATGGAGGACATGGAAAAGAGGGTTGATCCTCTAAAATTTAGTGCGGCAAGTTATAGTTACGATGAATTCGTGAAGGATATGATAGGAGATGATGCCAAGCGGGTTGCCAAAGACCTCTATGTATACTTGAAGAATTTTAAGTAAGTTATCCACAGTTGATTCTGCGGATTTTTTTCTTTATAATGAGTAGAAATTATGCGTTTTAAAATTTATGCCAAAAATTTGGTCTTAACTCCGGCACTGCGAATTTACGCTGAAGAAAAAATCGTCCGGCCGGTGGAACTACGCATGAAAAAAGCGGCAGAATCGGACTTGCCGATCCTGGAAATTGAAATTTCGCGAACCACCGAACATCACCGCAAAGGCAAGGTGTATCATGCCGAGGTGAATCTGCGAATCGGCAGTAAACTTTTGCGGGCCGTGGCGGACGATCAAGATCCGCGAACCGCAATTGATCTTCTAAAAGACGAGATTGAGGGAGAATTGGTGCATTTTAAGGGAAAACGCCAGGCCCTGAAGCGCCGCGGCGCGCGCCGCATAAAAAAAGAAATGCATCTTGCTCGCTCTGTCCGTAGATATCGGAAAGGTAGGATTAGAAATGAAGGTAACTAATTAGTTGGCCGCCAAAGGCGGCCACCATAAGAAAACCCTAAGGTAAGTATACGGATGGCTAAAGTCACATGATTTTAGGCAATGGGAGAGTCCGCTGAAAGCGGATACAATAAGAAAACCCTAAGGTGAGCATACAGGCGGTTGAGGCCGTTGCAATTTCAGACAATGGGAGGCGCGGTTTGCTTGGATCCGCGCTTTGCGCGGAAAACCGCGCCGACCCTTAGCGAGGTTGCCGCAGGAGCAACCGAGTCGTGTCTGAAATTGTAGCGGTCGAAAACCGCTATAGCGAATTTGAACTTAGTTCCCACCAAAATATTTTTCACCAAAGGCGTGGGCGTGCATAAAGAAAAGCTCGCTTCTTTTGAGTTGGCGCTTCGCGATGCGGGTATCGCGTATTGTAATTTGGTTTTGGTTTCCAGCATTTATCCGCCCGGAGCCAAGCGCGTTTCCAAAGAAGAAGGATTGAAACTTTTAAAACCCGGGGAAATCGTTTTTTGCGTGTATGACCGTGAATCAAGCAATGAGCCCAATCGCCTGGTTGCCGCGTCGGTCGGTTGTGCGATTCCGGCGGACCCGGATCAGCACGGCTATCTTTCCGAGCATCATTCTTTTGGCGAGACCGAAGAAAAAGCCGGGGATTATGCCGAGGATTTGGCTGCCAGCATGTTGGCAACCACTTTGGGCATTGAATTTGATTCCGATACCGCCTGGGATGAGAGGGAACAAATTTTTAAAATGTCCGAGAAAATCGTACGCACTTCCAATATCACTCAATCCGCTATTGGTAATAAAGACGGCCTATGGACCACGGTCTTTGCCGCCGCCGTGTTTGCCGATTACGAAGATCAATCCGGAATGCTGAGTGGCGCCGTTTCCCCTGCGATTCAGTCATAGTACGGAAATTAAATTGCACCGTTCTTGTCAATTTATCCACGCACCAGAAGACCACGGGCTTGCCCGTGGAGTTTCATTTTTCGTAAATTCATTTTGTATCTAATTTTACGCTTAAGCGTAAAATTAGATACAAATCAAAAAACTCAATTCTTGATGTATCAAAATAGACGGCTCGTGCCGTCTTATTATCTTTTTACGTATAGCCGGTTATTTGATATAACCCGTGAAATTTTCTCCCGAAGTTCCGAATTATAGATTACGACAAGGTGCCAGTATAGTTCTGATCCGGACGCGTTTACGCGTTTCTCTTCAAGAAATAACAGCGCATCATCTATCTCAAAATACTCAAAGAGTTCGTACTCGCCATAGAGCACTCGCAGAGTAGCGGGGATAATACCTCGTTTGTATGCGTCGGTTTTTGGCATGTCAAACGAACGATCCCGCGGCTCCACGGCATAAGGCAGAATATATGGGAAGCCAGAATTAACCGCATCTTCTGATTCATACCACCGGTAAGTACTCATTAATCCTGCATTAAACATTGAAGGATAATACGAGAATGGCCGTTTTTGGTTATCCCGATATGACAATAATATGTCATGATCAGGCACGTCCTCAATCTTAAAAGATCCCTCATGCCATTCGTATTTTATTTTTGCGCCAAGGAGTTTGGTTTTTAGCTCTGCATCACGATCTGTGAACCAATTGAGTTCTACCGTACGGTCGCAGTCAGGTATTTTTATGCGCGGTTTTGTTGTAAAGAACTCGGTTCGTCTTTGATATTGATTCAACTCCGAGGTTTGTTTGATATGAAGCGTGTTGAGCGGAAATTTACCGCGGTCTAAGCTCGCAAGAATTTCATTGATTCGCTCCCGCTGTCTTTTGGTGAGAACGATGAGAGAGGTTAGTGAAGTCGCTGGGTTCTCTCCAATTTCTGTGACGTTTTCAAGCAGAGATTCTACAACACTGCCTTGTACTATTCCGCGTACAAGTATGGCCGAGGTAAAGGGGGCAAAGATTTCTATTTCTATATCTCGCCTCCTGCTCTCTTTGTCGAGGCGTTTTGCAAGCACATGCCCGCTTGCATCAATTAGGCAGACTAAACTTCTGTCGGTCTTTAACATCGGAATATCTTCCGGCCGGGGTTGAACCTGCAGCATCACTTCTGACATAAAAATTCTCCATTCTACAGCGGAGTTCGCTGTCATTTGTATCCCGATTTTATTCGGGAGAATCCGCGCCTTCTGCTTCTACCGGGAGAAAGCATGCCGGTCGTTTTTAAGGAACACGTTAAATTTATAGCAAAATTTGGTTATCGGGTCAAGTCAAGTTTTGACAATAAAATTTAATTATATAGTATGAACTTAGTTCATTATATTAAAACGAAAGGAATAATTTTGTGGTAAAACATGTATCCCGTTTGTCGTCCCGTCGGAAAAAGCGGATTCTAAAAAAAATAAGAGAAAAAGTTTGGGCTCCAGAAATTCGGAGAGCATTGCGCCCGCTTCGTAAAGCGGATTTAATCCTATTCCATAACTTCTTGGAATCTGAACCAAAAGATTTTTTCTTGGAACAAATCCGTGAAGTTTATCGCCAAAAATATAAGTCGCTCTTAGGGGCTCGTCGAGATAAAAGTTGACCTGTCATTGGACAGGCCTTTTTATTTTGGATAAAAAGCAGTATAATAACGGTTATGTCAATCTTGGGAAAAATTTTTGGGGATGCCAATGAACGCTATATAAAATCTCTCCAGCCGATTGTTGATGAGATCAATGAATTGGAGAAAGATTTTGAAAAATTCTCAGATGAAGAACTTAGAAATCTTACGGTTGAATTTAAGCGGCGTCTAGGAATAAACAGGGATCCGATCCCTGTAACAGGGATCGGATCCCTGTTAGAAATTCTTCCTGAGGCGTTTGCCGCGGTTCGGGAAGCTGCCAAGAGAAAACTTAATCAGCGGCATTTTGATGTGCAGTTAGCCGGTGGAATTGTGCTTCATGAGGGAAAAATTGCCGAGATGAAAACCGGCGAGGGAAAAACCCTGGTGGCCACCCTGCCGCTTTATTTGAATTCGCTTGAAGGCAGGGGCGCGCATTTGGTTACTCCGAATGATTATTTGTCGCGGGTTGGCGCGGGCTGGATGGGGCCGGTGTATCACGCGCTGGGCGTATCAACCGGAGTTATCGCCCATGAATTTTCCGGAATTTATGATCCGGAATTTCAAGACATCCAGCGTCATGATGATCCGCGCCTTTCGCATTTCCGGCCTTGTGCGCGGCATGAAGCCTATGCCGCGGACATAACTTACGGCACCAACAACGAATTCGGCTTTGATTATTTGCGCGATAATTTAGAATATGCGCCCGAATCGCTTCGGCAAAAACACCATCATTACGCCATAGTTGACGAGGTGGATTCCATTTTAATTGATGAGGCGCGAACTCCTTTGATAATTTCCGCGCCGGATGCAGAGTCCGCCGAACTTTACCGCGTATTTTCAAAAATCGTACCGCGCCTGAAAGAAAATATTGATTACAATGTGGATGAAAAACTGCGCGCCGTATCCATCACCGAGGCGGGTATTGATAAAGTTGAGCAAATGCTTGGCATCGGAAATATTTATGAGGAAAAAGGAATTCGTTTTGTGCATCATCTGGAACAGGCCTTGCGGGCGCAAGCCTTATTTACGCGTGATCGCGATTATGTGGTAAAGGACGGCAAAGTGACAATTGTGGATGAGTTTACCGGGCGCCTTATGCCCGGGCGCCGTTGGTCGGAGGGATTGCATCAGGCGGTGGAGGCCAAAGAAGGCGTGCGGGTTGAACAGGAATCGCGGACCCTTGCCACTATTACGTTTCAAAATTATTTCCGCATGTATAAAAAACTCGGGGGCATGACCGGAACCGCGCAAACCTCGGCCGAGGAATTTCATAAGGTCTATAACCTTGACGTGATATCCGTTCCCACGCATCGCCCCATGGTGCGCCGCGATTTGCCTGATTTGGTATTTCGCACCGAGCGGGGGAAAATGCAGGCAGTTGTACGCGAAGTAAAAGAAAGATATGGCAGAGGTCAGCCGGTGCTTGTTGGCACCGTGTCCATCGAAAAAAATGAACGCCTGGTCAAAATGCTTGAGGTTGAAGGCGTGCCGCATGAGGTATTAAACGCCAAAAATCACGAGCGCGAGGCATTGATCATCGCGCAAGCCGGCAGAGCTGGTGCTGTTACAATTGCAACCAACATGGCCGGACGAGGCGTTGACATAATTCTTGGAGGAAATCCGCAGGATCAGAAAGAAGCTGATATTGTCCGCGGGTTGGGGGGGTTATGCGTGATCGGCACCGAGCGGCATGAGGCGCGCCGGATCGATAATCAGTTGCGCGGACGCGCCGGACGGCAAGGCGATTCGGGCGAGTCGCAGTTTTTCGTATCTATGGAAGACGATTTGATGCGGATATTCGGGGCAGAGAGGGTGAGGCGCATGATGGAAACTCTCGGTATCCCTGAAGATCAGCCAATTGAAAACCGCATGGTATCGCGCGCTATTGAAGCCGCGCAGGAAAAAATCGAGGGGTTTCATTTTGATGCGCGAAAGCACGTGCTGGAGTTTGATGATGTGCTGAATAGGCAGAGGGACTCAATATACCGCCTCCGAAAAGATATTCTCTTTTCGGAAATCCCAAATCCCAAATCCCAAATCCCAAATGGTAACTTAGATAATTATTCTTCGAGCGAAGTCGAGAAAGTTACCTTACGCGAAAGGATTTTTGATATGATTAAGGAAGAAGTTTCAAAATTAGTGGAATTTCATGCATCAGCCGATCGGATTGACGATTGGAATCTTGAAGAAATATTCGAGGGAGTAAAAAGTATTGCGTCGATTTCCGATGATATGCATCATAAACTCCGTGAAATTGCGGGCGAGGAATTATACGGCGATGAGAAGCGCAATAAGATAGGCACTTTTATATTTGATGTTTTGGAGTCAAAATATGAAGAGCATGAAAAGGCCGTGGGAGATGAGCAGATGCGCTCTTCCGAGCGCGCCGTGATGCTTCGCACCATTGATGTTTTATGGATGGATCAGCTTGATCAAATGGAGCATTTGCGCGATTCGGTACGCCTGCGCGCCTACGGACAGCGCGATCCATTAGTGGAATATAAAAATGAGGGCGTGCGGCTTTTTCGGCAGCTGCAGGCCGCGATTCGCAGTGAAATAGTTCACACCATTTTTAAAGTCGGCGCCATATCTATGGCCGGAGAAAATCCCCGCCGGGTTGAGGAGCGCCGGCCGGATATTGCGGTAAGTCAATTTAAACCGGGCGAAGAATCTTCTTCGGGAAAAATGGGAGCTTCTATTAAATTAAAAGGCCAAAAAGAACCAAGTCGCAATGACCCCTGCCCGTGCGGAGCGGCCCATTCTGACGGCCGCCCAAAGAAGTATAAGCATTGCCACGGCAAAATCTAGTAGTTATCTCGGAGAAGCGGAGTCCGCCAAAGCCCGAAGGGCGTCGGCGGACGGCTCGGGAAAGAAATATAAAAGATGTCATGGGGTGTAGAGGATAAAAAACCCCGCAAAAGTAGAATTTTGGGGGCGATTAAATTATATTAGTTTGCGATGAGGCGGCATTTCGGCGTATTCTACGTCAGGGTCTTGACGCAAGGCCGTGAGCACTTGTTCCAGCAGGACCGGATCAACTTGTATAATCGGATTGAGTTGTATGATGTAAAGGGTTGAAAGTTCCGGGTCGGTTTCTTCAGGAAATAATTTTTGGATTTGCACGACGCCGAAAATTTTAGATATACGCGCAAGCGCATCATAAGTATTTGCCGTTTCCTTGAGTTTCAGATTCAGATTTTGGATTTCCATTTTGTTCAATTTTCACCTCGTAAAAGGTCTAAACAAATGATATGGCGGTATTGCGAATTATACAAGTAATGACATGGAGCGCATTGTTATAATCAAAAAGTAACTTATGGAAGAAATAGAGGTTAAATTCTTGAATATTAATCCGGCGGCGATTCAGAAAAAATTACAGGAGATCGGCGCGCAAAAATCCGGCGAATATTTTTATCGGCGGCGCGTTTTTGATTATCCGGACTTACGGCTGGATAAGCAGGGCGCCTGGCTTCGATTGCGGGATGAGGGCGACAGAATCACCTTGAGTTTTAAACAGCGCCTTGGCATAAAGTCGCATGACGGAAGCGAATCGGATGACGGTATGGAGGAGGTAGAAATTATTGTGGATGATTTTGATAAAACTGCCGCGCTTATTTTGCGGTTGGGTTTTGTGGAGAAACATTATGCTGAAAACAAACGGATACGCTGGATAAAAGATGAGGTAGAGTTTGATATAGATACTTTTCCCGAATTGGAACCGTATCTTGAAATCGAAGCACGGTCCTGGGAAAAAATTGATATGGCGATTTCATGGCTGGATTTAAATCCGGAGGATAAAAAGATTTTCTCGGCCAATCAGATATATGCGCTAAAAGGCATTAATGTAGCTGACTATTCGCGGTTGGCTTTTGATGGTATGATAAAAAGATGAGACGATTTTTCTCTGCGAGGCTAAACCTCAACGGTGGACTATCGAGGTTTAGCCTCAAATTTAGGGCGGGGTTCACGCTGATTGAAATGCTGATGGTTATGGCCGTAATCGGCATTTTGGCGTCAATTATCATGTTCCAATTGTATCGCGCCAAAGAATCGGCGCGGCTGGTCAAAGCGCTCGGAGATGTTAATCAAATCCGCAAAGCCATCGTGCTTTTGGAAAACGACGCCAATGAGTGGCCCGGGCATTATCCGGTGGATCAGGTAGGAACCGGAGCCAGCGGAAATGAGGTATGGGATTTAGGCGCGCCTGCGGCCGGACTCATTGCCACCGACGGAAACTATAATAATTGGAGCGGCCCTTATATTTCGGCGATTATGAATGACCCCTGGAACAATGCTTATTTTTTTGATCCGGATTATGATATTGATCCGGGCGCGGGCGAGCGTTGGGCAGCGGTGGTCGGATCATTCGGCCCGGATGGGATTGGGCAGAATCAATACGGCGGCGATGATATTATTGAAGCAATTATTGCCAAATAAAAAAGCTTTTTGACTTATCTCGGCAATTTGATATGGCGCTTTTGATTATATGAATAAATTTTTATATCTGTTCTTTCTTGTCTTCTCGGGCATTGTAATAATGCCAATTTTTTCTTATGCCGATTACATTCCGCCGGAAGCGCATATCTATAAGACCGGCGAAGTTCATCTTATTGGCGCGCGATTGGAGAAACGACACGCCCTAAATCTTTTTACGGTAAATGTCTGGGGATATCAGTGGAAGGTTTTTGCCGATTATGACGCAAAATTTCAATCTGCCGATGGCATGTTGCTTGATCCGCAGCAAATTTTGGTTGATCATCTGCTAGAAGTCAAAGGTCTGCCGTCCAAAAAAGAGATAGGTTTGATTGAAGCCCAAATCATCCGTGATTTTTCAGTCCCGGGAAGCGGAGCCGCTCTGCCGGTTGTTTCTTTGTCTCCGGCAGTTCTGCCGCCGGTTTTGGCGCCATTGCCTGTCGCGGTCAGGCCTGATTTGGCTACGTCATCGCCCGGCGTTCCGGCGGTCGCCGGTGTTTCCAAAAGAATTTTGACTATGAATTTATATCTTGGAATGCGTGGGGACGAAGTTAAAATTTTGCAGGAATTTTTGCAGAAAGGCGGTTGGGGAATTCCCGATGATGGTCCGGTAACCGGATATTTTGGAAAAATCACGGAAGCGGCTGTGAAGAAATTTCAGATATCCCGCGGCTTAGAAACAGTCGGTTTTGTCGGAGTTAAAACCCGTGCGTTTATAAACGAACTTTTGCACGAGTAGTTAAAAAGTAGTTTTTGATACGGCAGGCCTAATTTACCCTGAGGGCTTGTTTTTTATTCTATTTTATTGTATAATTGGAAGCACGAACTTTACCAAAATAGAGAGGGTAATGAATGAATAAGAATCCGAAGAGTAAAAAGGCGAAAGATCCAGCAGTGGCGGTGAAGGATTTTTTGGAAGAGCTTTTGGTGGATGTTGAAAGTCGGCTTATCGGGCGTTTGGGTGAGGTTGTGGCGACTGAGAAAACCTTGACAGAATTAAGGCAGGAAATTGCGAATAAACTTGGGGCGCAAATTCACGGGACGACTGGAAATGTTTCAACTTATTCGGAAAAAACCGATGAGCGACTCAAGACGGTAGAAACCAGCATCATCAAACTCGGCAGTACAGTTAAGGGATTAGAATCAGTGATTCAGAGTAAATTGGACCGCCTTTTTAATCAAGTATCTTTGTCTCGCCGTACCGCGGTCTTCGTTGACGGGCAGAATTTAGAGGGAGCAACCTTGCGGGTATTTCCCGGTATGCGTACTAGTTTCGATAAACTACTTAAAGTGCTAAATTGGTATGGCAAGTGTTTGGCAGTGCGTGCTTATTTTTCTGAAGAGGTTTCGGACGGTGATGTTGATCGAGAGGCGCGAATTGACCGGAGGCGAAGTTTTTTCCGGGCACTGGAGGGTTTTGGATACTACATCTATGTCAAAACCAAGAAACTTATTACGCGAAATGATGGTAGTGTGGTTGGAAAAGCTAATTGCGACGTGGAATTAACGGTTGACATGATGGAACTGGCATCTAGCGGACGGTTTGATTGCGTTATCTTGGTGGCGGGAGATAGCGATTATGCCTATCTCCTGCAGCGGATGCGCCAAAAAGGTATTTACACAATCGTCTTTTTTACGGAAGAAAGTTTGTCGTTTGAACTCCGTGAGTCATGTGATATGTTTGTTTCCTTGGAGTCCGAACTGATTTCCAAAGAAGTCATGAGTGTTCGCTCTGAGTCAAAGATTAGAGCAAAAGCCGTCAAAGTCCGTAGTCCAGAGTTGTCAGTAGTACCACGACCAATCTCAGTAAATTTAAATAATGAAGGAGATGATGATATCTAATTTTAGGTCGTACCGCCCTGGAAATAGCCAGGCGGTTTTTATTTTAACGTGGTCGGATGTTTGTGGAAAACTTTCTTGTTTTTTGTATAGTTGCATGTATTATATAGATAATCAAAATTTATGTTTTATCCAGAGTGCGGTGAGGGATCTGGCCCTATGACCCGCCAGCAAAGTTCCGTTAAAAGCGGAATAGTGCCAATGCCAGCCCTGTAAGGGGAGCGATAGCTTTTTTCGCCTCTTCTTTACGGAAGAGGGTTTATTTTAAACGTACAAAACCAGAGATATGCACAAAACCCATTAAGATAAATTTCTAATTACCTAATTGTCTAATTTCTAATAAAATACCAAATAAAGAAATTAAAAATTCAGGCCTTAGAAATTAGGTGAATTTTGAATTTTAGTGCTTGTTTATGTCTTGGTTTCTGTGCTTTGTGAGTTTTAATTTACATTTATGCGTACCACATACACCGTAGAAAGCGTAACCTCCGGACATCCGGATAAAATATGCGACCAAATCTCGGACGCGATTTTGGACGAATATCTTAAAAAAGATACGCATTCCCGCGTGGCTGTGGAGAGTTTTGGCTCCCACGGACTTTTGGTCGTGGGAGGAGAAGTAACTTCCCGGGGGGAGATTGAGGCCGGAGAAATTGCGCAAAAAATATACCGCGACATCGGATATGCGGATAATTTGAAAGTTGTTACGAATATCATCCGTCAGTCCCCGGATATCGCGCAGGGAGTGGACACCGGAGGCGCCGGGGATCAGGGTATTATGTATGGATACGCTACTGCCGAAACCCCGGAATTTCTTCCGCGGGCTGTTTCGCTGGCGCATAAATTTACCAAAGGCCTTGAGGATTTGCGCAGAAACGATTCTGAATGTTCATGGCTTGGCCCTGACGGCAAATCGCAGGTAACGATGCATGATGGGAAATTGAGCGCTGTATTGATATCATGTCAGCACTCGGACAGCATCTCCCAGCCGGAAATTAAAGAAATACTGCTGCGCAAATTGATCCATCCGGTTACTGGTGATTTATCGGGAATCGAGGTCTTGGTCAATCCTACCGGAAAATTTGTAATCGGCGGATTTACGGCAGACACCGGACTTACCGGCAGAAAAATCATGGTGGATACGTATGGCGGGCTTATTCCGCATGGCGGCGGCGCGTTTTCCGGCAAGGACCCTACCAAAGTGGATCGCTCGGCCGCCTATATGGCGCGATATGCGGCTAAAAATATCGTGGCAAACGGACTTGCCAAGGATTGTATGGTCTCGGTTGCATATGCTATTGGCCGCGCCGAGCCCTTGATGGTGCATGCCGAAACCAGCGACGGTAAGGATTTAGGAAAACTAGTTTCCGAAAAATTCGATTTTCGGCCGCAAGCCATAATTGAGCGTCTTAATTTGCGCCGGCCAATTTATTTAAGCACCGCATCTTATGGTCATTTTGGCAAGCCGGACCTGCCGTGGGAGGAAGTAATTTCTCTTTGAGAATCAACTGTGGATAAGCGTTTTGCGATTTACTGATTTTTATGCGATAATATAAAAAAGGCCGAAAAAATTATTTTTACTTATAATTTAGCAATTATCGTATGAATAAAAGATATGTATTAATTATAGGAGGTTCGTTGGCGCTGTTATCTATTTTGCCGATTTTGGTTGCAGCCCAAACCCTGCGTGACCAAAAACGCGATACGCGCAAAGACATCCAGCAAAAGCGTCAGGATACGCGTCAGGGCATCACGGATAAGCGGGAAACCATGATGCAGGAGATGCGCGAGAAACGCGATGCCATGCGCGAGGAAATGACGCAAAAGCGCGGAGCCATGACCGAAGAAATGCGCGAGAAACGTCAAACCATGCGGGCAGAGATCCGCGATAAGCGGGAGGGGTTCCGCGATGAGGTGCGTGCCAAACGCGAGGAATTCCGCGACACGGCCAAAGCGCGGCGCGAAGAGTTAAAAAAGAAACTCGGCGAAAAGCGGGCCGAAAAGATCGAAATGTTTTTTGACCACATGGTCAAAAAATTCGAAGGCGCAATCGACCGCCTGAATGATTTTGCTAAGCGCATAGGCGAGCGTCTGGATAAAGCAGCTGCCAACGGCAAGAATGTGGATGAACTTCGCGCGAAACTTGATACAGCCGAATCAGCCATTGATGATGCTCAAAACGCGCTGGAAGACGCCAAGGCCAAATATGCATCGGCCGTCAGCGATCCGGATTTCAAAAAGTCATTTGCCAAAGTCCGGGAATTGGTGCATGGGGTTGCGGAGAAAGTAAAGGCCGCGCACCGCGCCTTGGTGGATGTGGTGCGCTCAACTAAAGGTCTGGGAGGAGGAAATGCGACTTCAACAGAACCATAGTTAATACGAGAACTTAGAATTTAGAACTTAGAACTTAGAAAATTACTAAGTTCTAGACGCTAAGTTCTAAGATCTTTTGCGAAGCAAACATGAATGGAAATCAAACCAATTTGCCGTCGTCCGGCCAGCCACCATCATCTCCGCCAATGCTGCCGTCTCCGCCAGAAAATAAAATGTGGCTTGGGGCGGTGATTGCGGCCGCCATCATAGTTGTCGCGCTTGCGTACTATTATTATGCATCCGCGCCCAGCGATACGGGCGAGATGATGGTTCCGGATAACATGATGTCCGGTAATAATATGATGCCAAGCGAAGAAGAGACGATGGAAAATGAATTAAACGCGATGAAAATGGATGATTTGGATGCCGAACTTACGGATATAGATAAAGAACTTTCCCAATAATTCTGATATGAATCCCGTTACCACGGGTTTACACCTATGATTTCCGTGGTAACGGGATGAAAAAAGCCGGGGCAGTTATGCCTCGGTTTTTGTATTAGCTCAAAATATTTTACATTCGCCGGATAACCATTGCAGTTGCGCCGCCCAGCGCATGGCACAGGCAAATTACGGCATAACGTCCTCCGGTGGCAAGAAGCGCGTATATGGCGCGTACCAGCAAAATCGCGCCGGATGCTCCAACCGGATGCCCGAAAGCGATTGAATCGCCATATATATTTACCAACTCCTCCGATATGCCGAGTTGGCGGATTGCATGGACTATTACCGGTGCGAATGGCGCATTTATTTCAAAAATATCTACATCTGACAGTGAAAGATCGGCTTTTTGCAGGGCCGCGTGTATGGCCTGCAGAGGCTCAACCGTGAAGTGTCTTGTATCGCGATGTATGGTTTGGCTTGGGGCTTGGCTTACAATTTCGGCAAGCGGTTGGAATCCGCGTTTTTTTGCGAATGTTGGATCCATTAGCCACACGACCGACGCCCCGTCCGCATTTTTGGATGCGGTATAATACGTTATGGTTCCGTCCGGTCCCAATTTGGGTGCGGCTTTGAGTATCATGTCTTCGGTAATCGGCAGAGTTGGTTCTTCATCCAAAGCAACTTCGTTAATTGGCACAATCTGCGTATTAAAAACTCCATCGGTCTGGGCCTTGCGCGCTCGCAAGTAACTTTTTATGGCCCAATTATCTAGATCTTGGCGGCTTACTCCGCAATACTTGGCGCACCATTCTCCGGCTTCCAGTGTAGTGAATCCATGTGAGAAATAATCGGTAGGATGCAGAGGAGATAAATCGTTAGGATCCTTTAGCACCATAGCCAGCCACTCTTTCGGAAGTCCGCTCATGGATTCCATGCCTCCGGCCAGGACACTTGAACAATCTCCCGAGCGAATACTTCTGTCTCCGACTATGACCGATTTTAACGCCGAACTGCAGGCATCTCCGCATGTCCATCCATGAATAAATCCATATCCGGCTTTGATGCATGCCTCCATTGCCGGATTCAGGCGCGGTCTCAATCCTTGTGCGGCATCAAAGCTTACTCCGATCATATTTCCCATAATCACTTCATCAACCCGGTGTCCCCAGGCATTCAACACTGATTTTATAAGCGCGCCGCCAAGCTCATGCGCTTTGAGGTTTTTGAAAACGCCATTGCGTTTGCCTATGGGAGTGCGTTTGGCTTCCACGATCACTGTATTTGATTTTGAACGAGCCATAAAACCCCTCTTTTACTTGGGGAAACATTAGCATAAGTATTGCGGTTTGACAACAAATTCGTGATTGATATAATCCGAGTGTTCGTTGAAAATATTTCTTTTGGAGGCGCAATCATGAACATATTTTCGGTTTTGGAGAAAGCCGAGCGTTATTTCGGAAATAAAGTTGCGGTAACTGAACCCGCGACATCCGCTGAAAGCATACCGATATATTGTCATATTTCCTATGCCGAACTTCACGAATTGGCATGTCTTTTCAGCGGGGAACTGAAATCGTGGGGAGTTAAGAAAAATGATAGAGTCGGGGTTTTTCTTACCAATAACGTTTGGTACCCTGTTGTAAATTATGCGGCTTGGCGGATTGGCGCGGTTCCGGTATTACTTTCATCCGCTATGAAAGGCGATGAGCTTAAAGAATACGTTGATTTTCTCAAGCCCAGGGTGCTTGTTGCCGATGAAAATTTGTGGGGCGAGGCGTCTATTTTAGGCGGCGTGTTGCCGATTTATCAGGTGGAAAAAATCGGTGTTTGCACGGATTATGCTCCGTTGCAGGACCTTGATCCGTCAGACCCTGCGCTCATACTGCTTACCAGCGGAACCACCGGTCGAAGAAAGGGCGCGGTGTTGACGCACGGCAACGTGATGTCAAATATCAATGCCACGGTTCATCACACCGGCATGACTTCCGAGGATGTGGCTATTTGTTTTTTGCCGCTTTTTCATTGTTTTGGTCAGAATTTCATTATGAATGCGACTTTCAACGCCGGAGCAACTCTGGTACTGCACCCGCGGTTCAATCCGCCGGAAATACTCAAGTCGCTTCAAGACAATCGGGTTTCCATGTTTTTTCATGTTCCGGTGGGATATGAAAAATTATTGCGTATGAATGATGTGGATTCATTTAATTCGGTGCGCTATTTTTTTTCCGCCGGAGCGCCGCTTGCTCCGGAAACTGCCCGGGCTTGGCATGATAAATTCAGCCGGAAAATTTATATGGGATACGGCCTAACCGAGAGCACTCCTTTTGCGACCTACAATGCCGACGTTAAGTCCGGATACCGTTATGACAGCGTAGGAGAGCCGATTGAAAACGTTGAGGTGCGTTTGGTAGATAAATCCGGCAGACGAATTACGCAAGACGGCAAACGGGGCGAGGTGATCATTCGAGGGCCTAATGTTTTTAAAGGATATTTCCGGAATCCCAAGGCCACACAGGAAAGGATTCGCAAGGGCTGGCTTTTTACCGGAGATATCGGGGTGCTTGATGAAAGTCATCTTCGGATTATTGACCGTCAAGATGATATGATGAAGGTGAGCGGTTTTGCTGTATGGCCCAAGGAAATCGAGGATGTGATGTTGCGGTATTTCGGAGATCGAATAAGCGAGATTGCTGTTATAGGATGTCCGGACCAAGATAAAGGAGAAATTCCGTATGCATTTGTGGTGCGCGCGGATGCGGCCTTGACCGAGGAAGATGTGATGAGGATGAGCCATGAAAAACTTTCGGGTTATTCCGCAATCCGCCGGGTTCAATTTGTGAATGAATTGCCTAAAGCCGCCAAAGGAACTGTTTTGAAGCATGAACTTCGCAAACTGATAGATTTATCACTCGATCTGCAAATGAAAAAGGCAGACGAAAAATAAGAAAAAAAGCCGAGGTTTTGCCTTGGCCTTTTTATTTTATATACACGCATTTGACTGTGTAAACAGACAGTGGTTACATGGGGATAGAAAATACGTCCTTTGACAAGGAGGACATATGAAGAATTTATCGCCTGTCATTGTGGATGGAGAAAGTTTGACGATTGAAAAATTGATTCTCGTTGCTCGAGGGCGAAGGGCCGTATATCTTCCCAAAGATTCGGAGGCGGTACAGAAACTCATAAGAAGCAGGGCGTTTTATTTGGCAAGCGATATTCGTATGTACGGTGACCGTCTGGCTGTTGGCGCAAATGACAACATTGTTATTCCGGAAGAGAAACGGATCCCTTTTCAGGAAAATTTGATCAATTCGCTCTCTTGCGGTATTGGCAGGTTAATCCATCCGGAAATTGTGCGGGGTATAATGCTTCTTCGCGTAAACGCCATTTTGCACGAGGGATGTTCGGCAATCGGACCTGATAAGGTTTTGCGGATTATTCAATTACTTAACTGCGACGTTCTTCCTATAATCCATCGCTATGGATCGGTTGGCGCCAGCGGAGATCTGGTTCCGCTGGCGGCACTTGCAGCGGTTGTGCGCGGTAGCGGGAAAGCATGGTATCAAGGCCGCATACGAGAAACTGCCGATGTTTTGTGTGAACTGCGTCTGGAACCGTTGGTGCTTCGTGAAAAAGAAGGTCTCTCTTTGGTGAATGGAACATCTGCCATGACTTCCATGGCCGCCTTTGCCTGGTACGACGCATGTTATTTTGTAAAACTTGCTTTGGCGTGTACCGCGCTTTCCTTTGAGGCATCGGAGGGTATTACCGATTCTCTTCATCCTTTTGTACATAGTGTGAAACCACATCCCGGACAGCAAATAGCTGCCCGCGACCTGCGTCTTCTTCTTGAAGGAAGCGCACTTACCAAAGATATTGATGAATTGCGTGCGCAGGTGGAACGATCGGTTAAGGCAGGCGTTCTTACTAACGTGGTGGATACCCAGAAAGCATATTCGCAACGGTGTTCTCCGCACGTTTTCAGTCCGGTGCTTACCGCTCTCAGGGAAATTAAAAAGGTAATCATGTGCGAGATGAACTCGGCCAACGATAATCCTGTGGTTAATTTTGAAGAAAAGAAGATTCATCATACTGGAAATTTCTCGGGGTTTGACATCGCGGACGCAATGGACCGTTTGAAACAGCAAATGGGTTTGGTTGCGGATTTGATGTTCGCCGTGAAAGAGCGGATTTTGGATGCGCGGCTCAATGAAGGTCTTCCGCCGAGCTTAGCTGGAGAAGAGCCGGGATTCAATAGCGGACTCAAGGGCGTAGGTCTTTGTGGAACCGATGTATATGGAGAGGCTAAGTTTCTGGCGCAGCCATATGCGCCGCTCCGCCGCGCGACCGAATCTATGAATCAGGATATTGTCAGTTTTGGTTTTGGCGCCGCTCGTCAGGCGCTTGCTTTGAACGAAGCGCTGACAATGCTGCTTGCGATTACTTTACTTACGGTTACGCAGGCCGCTGATCTTCGGAGCGGACGCGATCCGGCAAAACTTGACCCGAGAACCAGAAAAATCTATGAAAAGGTTAGGAGCAAAGTTGCTTTTGTCGGCAAGGATCGTCCGCTGGATGAGGACCTGGAGAAGCTTGTTTTAATGATCCAAAATCGCGAGTTTGATCTTGACTCCATAAAAATTTGATTTTATGGAGTTTTTAATTTGTTTTTCTTTGTTTGCGGTGATAAAGTTTAGTTATGATATCTGTGGATAAATTCCCCCGTCTTCGCGCGGAATATTGGACCCCGCGAGAAAGATTGAAGAAAATTCTTCATTCTCGTATCAAGACCGTGGGACATTCAGGAGGATGGAGTGATAAATATATTTGGACTCAGCACTCGCGTATGAAAATGCGGCATTATCGTTTGACTGAATCGCGGATTAAACGGGTGATTCGTCATCCGGCGCGGGCGGAGGAGGGGATATTGCCTCGCGCTATTGCTGCTATGTCTCCGGCAGAAGGAAAGAAATATTCCGAAATATGGGTTATGTATATGGTAACGGCCGTGCGAGGAATTTCCAATTCTCAATTTCCAATTCCCAAACCTAAACGAATTAAAGTGATAACCGCTTGGCGCTATCCCGGGCATGCGCCCGAGCGTGATCCGGTGCCGGATAGTATTTTGAAGGAAATAAAGGGCCTATTAAATTAACCTAATTATTCTAATTGACCTAATTAACCTAAAAAACCTCAATGATTTGAATGCCTATTTCCTAAAGTTTTTAGACATTTTGTCATTAGGATTTGATTAGAATAATTAGAGCAATTAGAGTAATTAGAATAATTGTGATTAAAGTTTCTCCATCCGGTACAAGTTATTTATTGGAATGTCCGCGCTGTCTTTGGCTGCAGATGAATGAAAATAAAAAGCGCCCGCGCGGCGCCTATCCGTCGCTTCCGGACGGAATGGATAATGTTTTCAAAAAATATTTTGACGAATATCGGAAACGCGGCGAATTGCCTCCGGAGATTGATGGAAAAGCGGATGGCCGGCTTTATAATGAAAATTTGGCCGAATTTAATAAATGGCGTGAAGTAGATTTTGGCCGCGGGGGTCTTGGGGCAAAATTTCCGGACCTTGATATTGTGCTTCGCGGCGCGATTGACGATTTGTTAATTGCGCCTGACGGAAAGTTTGTGCCGTTTGATTTCAAAACCCGCGGTTATCCGACCAAAGAGGATACGCATGAACATTACCGCACCCAGCTTGATTTATATGCTTTGCTTTTCCGCGAAAATAAAATGCCTCCGGCAGAATACGGATATTTATTATTTTTCTGGCCAACGTCATACGGCATGGGTGCGGCGGATTTTAAGACCGAACTTATCAAAATGGATGTTTCTCCATCGCGTGGCATCTCGGTTTTAAAAAGAGTCCGCGAAATCGTTACCGGCCCGATTCCCAAAGCCCATCAAAATTGCGAGTACTGTATTTACCGCGAGTCCCCGGTGTACGGATAGAAAAGCTGCTAATCAGAAAAGTATAATTTTAAGTAGCTATATTATTCCTTCATTTCCTGTTCGTTAAGGCGTTTTTCAGGGTTACTTCATCCGCATATTCAAGTTCGGAGCCGAGTGAGAGTCCTCGGCCTAGGCGCGAGATTTTAAGTTCCGGAAATTTGTTTTTCAAAGGCGCTAGGATTCGTTCAATATAAAGCGCGGTCATGTCGCCTTCGGTTGTGGTTCCGGTTGCCAAAATAATCTCACATTTCCTCTCTTTTTCCAGTAGATTATTGACCCGCTCGTGCAATTCTTTTAAATGCAAACCCTTTGGAGAATTTGGATCAAGCGGCGCAATGAGTCCGCTTAAGACATGATAAAGGCCGGAATATGATCCGGTTTTTTCTAAATTTTGCAAATCCGCTTCTTTTTCCACCACGGCGATTTGTCGGCTATTCCGTTTGGTGTCGCGGCATAGCATACAGTACGCGCCTTTTTCGCCATTTTGTTCAAGCGCCCGATAGCATAGCGGGCAAAAAGCGATTTTTCTATCCAAATCCGCCAATCCCTGCCGCAAATCGGGTATAAGGGCACGATTTTTCAGCATAAAAAAAACAAAGCGAGTGGCTTGTCGGGGACCAATGCCGGGAAATTTGGTGAACAGGTCAATTAATTTTTGAATAGGCGCTGGGTACAAGAAATAAAAATTATTCTAATTAACCTAATTATTCTAATTTACCTAATTAAATCCCAATTTTGCGAATGTCTAAATATCTAAAATAGTTTTGGTCATTAGACATTTTTTATGGTCATTGATTAGAACAATTAGGTTAATTAGAACAATTAGAATAATTTTATATAAGTTCCTCCATATGTTTTTCAAGAGAGCGGAATGAGGCGGTTTCTTCGTGGAAATACAGTTCAATTTTGCCGGTGGGGCCATTCCTGTGTTTTTCCACGCGGATTTCGGCGATGTTTTTACGTTCGCTGTTTTCTTTGACTTTATCTTCGCGGTAAATAAACATGACCACGTCCGCATCCTGCTCAATGCTTCCACTTTCGCGTAAATCCGAAAGTTTGGGAATGGCCGAGGGCCTCATTTCAACTCCGCGCGATAACTGGGAAAGAGCAAGCACCGGCACATTTAACTCTTTGGCCATGGCCTTGAGGGAGCGAGAAATTTCCGATACCTCCTGCACTCGCGACTCCGGGCTTCCATAACCTTTAATTAGCTGAAGGTAATCAATTACCACCAGTTCAAGTTTTTTTTCGGATTGCAGCCGCCTGGCTTTGGCGCGAAGCTCCATTACGGTGGGGGATGGCGTATCGTCCAGATACAGGGGAAGTTCCGATAGAGTGGATAAAGCGCTTTGCAATCGTGAGAAATCATTTCCATCGCCGTGCTGATTTAAATGTCCGGTGCGCAGGCGCCAAAGGTCTACTGCGGCCTCGCTGGCGATTAAGCGGTCCACCAGCTGTTCTTTGGACATTTCTAAGCTAAATACGCCGACCGCGTGTTTGGCTCGCGCGGCATTGCGTGAAATATCCAGAGCCAGCGATGTTTTTCCTAAACTCGGGCGCGAAGCCAGCACGACCAAGTCCGATTTTTGCAAGCCCCCCAGGATTGAATCAAGTTCTTTAAAGCCCGTGGTAACTCCGCGCAGGGCGTCGCGGCTGTTATGGATTTTTTCAATGCGTTCCCAGGCCTCTTCCAGTGCATCTTTTATCAGAAAAAATTCCTGGCGCAGAGAGTCGCGCGATATGCCGAATATTTTCTGTTCCGCCTCATCGATCAATTGTTCAACATCCTCCGCCTCCTTGTACCCGAGCTGTGCAATATGGCTGGATGCCTCAATTAAATCGCGGAGTAGGCGCTTCTTTCTTACAATTGAAGCGTAATGCGCCACGTGGGTGGCGGTGGGAACCACATTCACTAAACTCGTGATATAGGCGGATCCCCCAACTTCCTCCAATTTTCCTTTTTCACGAAGCCGCGCCGTAACCGATAAAACGTCAATCGGCTCGCGGTGATTGAAAATGTCGAGCATCGCCTCGTAAATTTCGCGGTGTGCGGATTTATAAAAATCATGCGGCTTTAAAAAATCCGCGACTTTAAAAATTGCGTCGCGGTCAAGCATAAGCGATCCCAAAGCCGACATTTCCGCCTCTACGTTTTGGGGCGGCATGCGAAGCTCAATAGGATTTTGGGTGGAGATTTGAGGCATATATTAAGCATACGTCAGGTCAAAAACCGTTGACAAGTGGGAGGATATGGGAAAACCTGTGGGTTGTTATTTATTCGGATATTGCAATATTCTGTAGGAAATGTTACACATAAATAACGTTCTTTTTCAACAGAGGTTCAATGAGTAATAATACACTTTTGGCGGGGGCAATATTTAATCTGGCTTTAGTATTGGCAGGATGCGGCGGATTAAGCATACCGCTCAACAAAACCCAGATTATCCCTACGGGAGTTGCCGATAATGCCGATAAACTCGTGAGTAAGCTAAACGCTATCACTAAAGACACCCCATATGTGGAAGTTATGAAACAGCTGAATATCACCCGTAAAACCCCCAATGTGGGCGATGTCTTAATGGCCAAAGAGAAGCAAGAGCTTCTTTACGGGAGCCTGCAAATTATTGCCTCAACTCCCGAAGCGGCTGAAGATCACCGCGATAAGATGGAACGTACCCGCATAAAGTCCATACGTCTTGTCATGACTAGCCGCCCCATGGTGCTGGATTCTCCGATCTCGGCATCATTTCCGCGAACCGGAGAGTCCCTGATTGCCTATTTGATTTTCTTTGATGACAAGTTTGTCAGGTTGATTATACCCGATAACTATGTGGTTGACGAAAAAGAGAGAAAATATATTACTGATCCGATAACTGGCGCGTTTTCCGGCGCAGCTGGACGGGGATTAAGCCAGATCAAATAACCGCAGGCAATTTGCTTGCGGCTTTTTAATTATGGCGCTCTTTGATTTGTGATCCCTGTGGTGAATCTTTAATTTCGTACCCGGCGTTTAATATTTTTTTTCGTATATGATCCGCTTCCTGCCATTTTTTTTCTTTACGAAGCGCTTCACGTTTTTCGGCGAGTTGAAGAATTTCTGCGGGAATTTTTTCGGATTTTACATCTTTTAATCCCAAGCCCAGGACTTGATCTAAGTCAAAAAGCAGTTTTAATACTTCCCGCGGTTGGTAGCGCACGGGTTTTTTGTTATAGTCGCGGATTAAGTTCCACAAAACCGAAAGCGCTTTAGGAGTGTCAAGGTCGTCATATATCGCCTTTTCAAAATTTTTTCTTGGTTTTACTATTGAGGCGAAACCTCGATAGTCGCTATCGAGGTTTCGCCTCAATAGTCCTGATAATCGTTCAACGAAATCATATAATCGCTCCAACGAATTTTGTGCGGCGCTAAGCGATTCCCAAGTAAAATTCAATTTGGAACGGTAATGCGCGCCAAGCGCAAGGTATCTAAATGCGAGGGGATTAATGCCTTTTTTAACCAGCGTATCCAAGGTGATAAAATTTCCTACGGATTTTCCCATGCGCGCCTGATCAAGCAGAAGAAATTCGCCGTGCATCCAGTATTTAACCATGGGTTTTCCGAATGCCCCTTCGGATTGGGCGATTTCATTGGTGTGGTGGACGCTGATATGGTCAACGCCGCCGGTATGAATATCAAAAGGCTGGCCCAAATATGCGGTTGAAATTGCGGAACATTCAATATGCCAGCCCGGGAATCCGTCTCCCCAGGGCGAGGGCCAATGCAGGGCATGGTTTTTGAATTTTCCCGTGCGTTTGAACCATAGCGCAAAGTCGCGGGGATTTCTTTTCTCCGGGTCCTGGATAACTTCGGCGCGCGCGGCAGTTATTTTTTCATCAATTCTTTGGCGGGATAATTTTGTATACGTCTTGAATTCAGAAACATTAAAATAGACCGCTTGTGTGGTCTCATACGCCAAGCCGGTTCGGAAGAGTTTTTCAATCAGCGCAATCTGCTGTTTGATATTTTTTGTCGCCGGAGTCAGTACCCCCGCCCTTTTTATATTGAGCCGCAAAATATCGTTAAGAAATGCGCTGGTATAAAATTCAGCAATATCCCAGACGGATTTTTTTTCTTGCTGCGCTTCTTTTTCAAGCTTATCCTCGCCCTCGTCCGCATCGGATGTCAGATGCCCCACATCGGTAATATTCATTACATGTTTTACTTTATATCCGGCATATGCGAGAGTGCGCCGCAATACGTCTTCAAAAATATAAGTTCGCAGATTTCCAATATGCGCATAGTTATAGACAGTCGGCCCGCAGGTATATAAACCAACCCAATTTTTGTGAAGTGGGCGAAATACTTCTTTTCTGCGGGTTAAAGTATTATAAAGATATATTTTTAGAAATCTTGACATTCTAAAATAAATAGTTTATAATTCAATTTAATACATTGTGGAAGGAGCAATAATGAATGACGTCATTGCGGCAATGAACCTAACCTTTCATAGTATTGCAGACGGAACTTTTACATTTAGGAGCGCTGATCATCTGGGATGGTTTATTTTATCGTTTATCCTGTTATTTTTTTGTGTGGGCACATATTTCACCGCTTACGCCCGTACCGCAAAGCAAAAACGCAGGCCGTGTTTTATATTCGTACCATTAGTTTTTTTACTGTTTGCATTCATGTGTTTTGGCGTGTCATATGATGCCTATAGAACTGTAGTAATATTAAATCAAACGCAGCCGGTTTATTCGATTGATTGCGTATGGTTCAATGCAATACTCGCCGGAGTATATTTTTTGATTACGATAGAAGAAGTGATACGGAATTCGACTCTGGCAATATGGGAAAAGTTGTTCGTAAAATGGCCTTAATTCACACTTCGGGTAAATCCCCGATTTTTTATACCAATTTTTTCCATTTAAGCGCCAGATAAACTAATCCGGTAAGAAGCGTCATAATGCCCAGTACCTGCCAGAATGCGTTTGTATCACCGGCCAAAGGAATGTGCGTAAGATTCATGCCGTATATATTGGCAATGGCGGTCGGGATGAAACTTATGAAAGCAAGTATCGTAAAAACCCGCATAATCTCGTTTATTTTCGAGGTTAGAAGAGAATTATTCGTTTCATAAAGCGTATCGAGCGTTTCTTTATGATTTTCCAGCAAATCCCAAACTTTTAGATACTCACCGATCAGGTCGGTAAGAAACGGGCGTACGCTTTCGCCATAAAGTAAAACGCCTTGAGTTTCGAGCGACTGTAATGTAAGGTGCTGGGGTTTTAGCGCCCGGCGAAAATCGACGACATCCCGGCGCAGATATGAAATTATCTCAAGAATTTCTTTTTCATGCCCGCTGAATACTTGTTCCTCGACCTCGTCTATTTTTGTCTGAATTTGATCCAATTCCTTTAGTGAGTTACTGAAAAATCTTCGTAGAAGGTAATAAAGAAGATGCAGGGGGGTTTTGCCGTAGTGCTCTTTTTTGGATTCCCGGCTTTCGCATTCATGCCAGAAATTCTCGATGGTTGAGAGTTCGTCATAGTGCACGGTGATTATGGTATTGGCCATCAAGATTATGTCCAATTCGTGAGAAATGCTTTTTTCATACCCGGGTGTAAATACGGGGAAATGCAGCACCATATAGAGGTGGTGATCATAATTTTCCACTCGCGGCCTTATGGTGGGTGTAAGAAGTTCTTCCAGCACCAAGGGATGTATTTGTGGAAATCTCTGTCCCAATTCATCCACATCCTCTTTGGTAGGATTTATCAGTGAAACCCAGGATGTGTCTTTTAATTTTAGTTCACGCATAACTATCATTGTACCATATGTAAGAAAAATGTCGCTGTTGATAACTTTTGTCCGATTAGCACTTGACTTGACAGAGTGCTAATTACTCCTATAATTGAGAATAGCGTTTAATTTTGCGTAAAGATCTGCGTTTATTATTGCTTCTATGGCGCTCAAAGAACGTCAAAAATCCATACTCGAGGCGATAATTCAGGAATATATTGATACTGCGCATCCGGTTGCGTCACGGGAACTTGTGCGTGGATCAAGATTCGGCTTAAGTTCTGCCACCATACGAAATGAAATGCTGGAGCTTGACGAAATGGGATATCTGGAACAACCGCATACTTCTGCGGGCAGAATTCCTACGGATAAGGGATTCAGATTTTATGTGGATGAGATAAGCGCGGTTAGGACAACTGACGGCAAGAAAAATAGTGGTGGTGCGGCTCGTTTTGTGCCCCTGCGCGCGGACAAGATCGATGAGTTTTTGCATGACGCAACTAAGTTAATGGCGGAACTTTCGCATAGTTTTGCGGTGCTGGGCATACCGGCCCGCCACAATTTTGAGAAATGCGGATTTTCGGCAATCATGCAGGAGCCGGAATTCACTGATGAAGCATTTGCCAGAGAATTTGCGGAATTAGCGGATGAATTTGAGGATGTGTTTCGCGGGTTGCTGGATGATTGCAGGGAAGGCGAGCTTCCCAGGGTATTTATCGGCAGTGAAAATCCGGTTCATTCCGCTCGGCGGTGCGGAGTTGTGGTATCACGTATGCTGAACCAGGTTGATCAAAGCGGATTCATCGCGTTGATCGGCCCCAAGCGCATGGATTATCGGAAAAATATTTCTTTAATCGGCGAATTTAAACAATATGCCGGAAAATTCGCAAAATAATAATATATCTGCTGTGGATGCCAAAGAAAATTCCGAAGACGGTAATATTATTCTTGCTAAATGCGAGAAGGAGAAGAAAGAATATCTTGAGGGATGGCAGCGCGCTAAAGCCGATCATATAAATTACCGCAAGGACGAGGCCAAGCGTTTTGAAGATATGGCGCGATTCGTGACTGCGGGACTGCTTCAGGATGTTTTACCGGTATTGGACAGTTTTGAGCTGGCGTTTCGCAGTTCCCCGCTTTCATCCTCCGGTTTTCAGCAAAATGACGAACGCGGTATGTTGTTAATTCGGTCTCAACTATTGGATCTTCTGAAAAAACGGGGCCTGGAGGAGATAAAGGTTAACGCAGGCAATACGTTTGATCCCGAGATGCATGAATCAATCGGAGAGATTGAATCCGAGCATGCGTCCGGCAGTATCGCCGAGGAAGTGCAAAAGGGATATTATTTCATGGGAAAAGTTTTAAGACCCGCGAGGGTAAGATTAGCAAAATCAAAATAAAACACACTAATTCACGAATGTATACACTAATCCACGAATCGCGAATATTTAGTATTTGTGGATTCGTGTGCTCATTTGTGGATTTGTGTTCAATGTAATGTCAAAAATACTTGGTATTGATCTCGGCACCACCAACTCCGCCATGGCAGTTATTGAAAGCGGGGAGCCGAAAATAATCGAAAATAAAGAAGGTGCGCGGACTACGCCATCTATTGTGGCTGTTTCCAAAACCGGCGATCGTTTGGTCGGACTTTTAGCCAAGCGCCAGTCCGTTACCAATCCCAAAAATACGCTTTTTTCCATAAAGCGGCTGATTGGCCGTAAATTCAGCGACATGGAAGTAAAACGCGACAAGGAATGGCTGCCTTATGATCTTAAAGAAGCAGCCAATAGCGGAGTGGAAATAAAATTGCAGGATAAATGGCACAGGCCGGAAGAAATTTCTGCCATGGTCCTGCAAAAAATGAAGCACGATGCCGAGGATAAGCTGGGCCAGAAAATTACCGAGGCCGTGATTACGGTTCCGGCCTATTTTGACGATTCGCAGCGCAAAGCCACGCAAGCCGCCGGAGAAATTGCCGGATTAAAAGTTCGCCGGATTTTGAATGAGCCGACTGCCGCGGCCCTGGCCTATGGTTTTAATAAGAAAAAAGATGAAAAAATAGTGGTGTATGATTTTGGCGGCGGCACGTTTGATCTTTCGGTGCTGGAAGTGACGGCGGACACTATTGAGGTAAAAGCCGTCGGCGGAGACACGCATCTTGGCGGCGACGATTTTGATCAGAAAATAATCAAATGGATTGCGGGTGAATTCAAAAAAGACCAGGGGATTGATTTATCCAAAGATACTCTGGCGCTTCAGCGTTTGAAAGAGGCTGCGGAAAAAGCCAAACACGAACTTTCCACTACTCCGGAAACCGAAATCAACCTTCCGTTCATAACCTCGGATGAATCCGGGCCAAAGCATCTGGTCATACGCTTTACCCGCGCCAAGTTAGAAGAATTAGTGGGCGATATGATTGCGCGATCTGTTGAAATTACCCGAAGCGTGGTAAAGGATTCGGGATTTGCGCTTTCCGATATTGATGAAGTTATTTTGGTGGGAGGACAGACCCGGATGCCGGCAATTAACGAGGCCGTAAAAAAACTTTTTAACAAGGAGCCGAATAAATCCATTAACCCGGATGAAGTGGTTGCAATCGGAGCGGCGGTGCAGGCCGGGATTTTGCAGGGGGAGGTAAAGGATGTTTTGCTTCTGGATGTAACTCCGCTTTCATTGGGTATTGAGACGCTGGGCGGAGTTATGACCAAAATTATTGAAAAAAATACTACGGTTCCGACTGCCAAAACCCAGATTTTTTCCACAGCCGCCGACAGCCAGACCTCGGTGGAGGTGCATGTTTTGCAGGGAGAGCGTGAAATGGCGCATGATAATAAAACCCTGGCGCGTTTTATTTTGGATGGAATTCCTCCCTCTCCGCGCGGCATGCCGCAGGTTGAAGTTACGTTTGACATTGATGCCAACGGCGTACTTTCGGTAAAAGCCAAGGATAAAGCAACTGCCAAAGAACAATCCGTGCGGATTGAGGCATCCACTTCGCTTTCCAAGGAGGAAGTTGAGAAAATGAAAAAAGATGCGGAATTGCATGCGGAGGAGGATCGAAAAAAGCGCGAGGCGGTTGACATAAAAAATACGGCTGACACCCTTGTTTATACCGCGGAAAAAGCATTACGGGATGCCGGTGATAAGGTTCCGGCCGATGTTAAAAGCGATATTGAGACAAAAATAAAGGAGCTTGCCAGTGTAAAATCCGGGGATGATATCGCGGCTATAAAACGCGCCTCGCAGGAACTTTCAAATGTTCTTCAAAAAATCGGTGAGCACTTATATAAACAGTCATCCGGTGGAACCGGTTCGCCATCCGGGGAAAAAGATGATAATGTGAAAGAAGCCGAATTTAAGGAAAAACCCAAAGAGGAATAACTCGCGCATATGACATTTCAGGCATGACTCAATTGCCTGAAATATCATATACGCCCGTCTTGTGAATATAAAGGAAGTAATCCTCGGACTGGCAACGCTTATTACAAGCGTTGCTTCGTTTTGGCTTTGGTTTCGGACCATACCGCAAATAATAAGCGGTGAATTTGTGAATGTGGATATTGCCATATTTCCGCTTGTACTGCTTGGGCTTTCAGCCGCTCTATTTTCGCTTGCCGTGATTTTTATCCGCGGAAGCTATATCGCGTACGCACTGGCTTTGTTAAGTATTGTAATTCCATATTTTTTTCTTTCTGCGGCATCGGCTGTAATTATTTCTATGGGCGTTGCCATGTTGCTGGTATTTTCAGCCAGTTATCGGATCCGCACCGAGTATATGCTGTCGCTCGGATTTCATCTGACCAAAATTTTAAAAAGCGGGCTTCCAGTTTATTTGACCGCCGCATCCCTGGTGATTTCAACGCTCTTTTTTGCTTCGTTGAATGAGGATAAGGCGCTCTCCGTTCTTTTGCCGCGATCGGCCTTTCAAACCGCGCTTCCGGCAATATTAAATTATATTATCCGGCCAACCGGAGATGCTTTGGAATTTAGCCCGAATGCAACTGTTCAGGAAGTGCTGTCGGTTGTTATAAAAGATCAGCTGCAAAAGCAGGGTATTCCGTTAGCGCGTATTTCACAAAAAGAATTAAACTCCGCCATATCTTTGCAAATCGCGGAGCTTGAAAAAAGCTATGGACTTAAACTTACGGGTAAAGAAAGTACTTCGGATGTATTTTACGGCCTGGTGAATAATCAGATTTTGACGCTCGTCGGGCCTTATCGCAAGTATCTGCCCCATGTGTCCGCCCTTACATTCTTTTTCGCATTTAAAGTAATAACCATTCCGCTTTATTATATTGTCATAGCAGTACTTATGGTCTTGATTAAAATTCTGGTTGCGTTTAAAATTCTAAAGAGCGAGATCGTGGAGATGAGAGTGGAGAGGTTAACGCTATAACGGTATCAAGTATTTAGTATTAAGTATTAAGGATATATTAAATCCGCCTAAGGCGGATACATTACGAAGGGTTATAAGCGGAGCATACAGGCGGTTGAAGTCGTTGCAATTTCAATAAGCATTAGAGTGAAGTAAATGCTTTTGAAAACACTGGGAGGCCGAGCGGCCATGGTTTCCGCCCAAGGCGGAAGAGCGAGGCCGACCCGTGATGAGCGAAATCTCGGTGGGATTTCGCGAAGGTTTTCAAAAGTATTTACGAACGACTCGTCGTGTCTGAAATTGTAGCGGCCGAAAATCGCTATAGCGAGTGGCAAAAGATTACTACAAAACTCTTGGTGTTGCGCATAACGCCACCAAGGAAGAAATAAAAAAGAAATATCGCGAACTTGCCCACAAATTTCATCCGGATAAGGGGGGGGATGAGGCACGTTTTAAGGAGGTCAACGAGGCCTATCAGGTGCTCTCGGACGAGCGCAGGCGCTCGCAATATGACCAATTCGGGCATGTATTTGACGGATCGGGCGGAAGTAGTGCTGGCGCGGGGCAGAGCGGTTTTGAATGGCCCGGAGGATTCCGGGTTGATTTCGGACAGGATGGCGGAGGCGGATTCGGCGATTTTGATTTTACCGATATTTTTGATGATTTTTTGGGCGGCGGTGGCGGGGGCCGCGCGCGGACCCGGCAAAAGCGCGGAAAAGATATCCGGGTTGAATTGGAAATTACGTTTGAGGAATCCATACTTGGAGGTAAAAAAGAATTTGATTATTCGCGGATTGGACGCTGTCATCGTTGCGATGGTTCCGGAGGAGAACCCGGAACTAAAATTAAGGAATGTCCGACTTGCCGCGGACAAGGCAGTGTGCAAAAAACCCAGCGGACTATTCTCGGATCATTCACTCAAGTCGCGACTTGTCAGGAATGCCGCGGTTCTGGCAAGCGGCCGGAGTCGCTATGTTCGCATTGCCGCGGAAAAGGAGTAGAGGAAATCACCGAAACTATTGAGGTCGTAATTCCGCGCGGAGTTAATAACGGAGAAATTTTGAAAATAACTGGCAAGGGAGAGGCGTCATTTTATGGCGGAACACCCGGAGATCTTTATATCAAACTGCATGTATTGCCGCATCCGATATTCCGGCGTCAGGGTGATGACATCATAATGCAATTGCCCTTGAAATTGTCACAGGCGATTTTGGGAGATACGTTGGACATTAATACTTTGGATGGCGCGATCCAATTAAAAATTCCGGAAGGAACCCAGTCCGGGGACATTTTGAAAGTTCGCGGCAAAGGAGCGTTCAGTTCCTCGGGTTATGGCCGCGGGGCGCTTTTGATTGAGACCAAAGTGGAAATCCCGAAAAAAGGCAGTAAAAAAGTCAGGGATATAGCGCAGGAATTAAAACATGAGGGATTTTAACCCGCGAAGCGGAAACTGCAGGGGTTTGCTCTCGCGCAGTTCAGTGAATATCAGTGTCGTGTTAAGGTTTATCAATGTTTTTCATTAATTCGCGATCGCGAATTAATGAAAAACTATATAATGAAGAGCTGAATAAATTTTAAACTTAAAAAGAGCCATTATCGGCTCTTTTTAAGTTTGGCAAGCATAAATACGCCGCGCCCGCTTACTGGATAGCGGCGGCGTTTCTTTTTGGCAATGCGTTTCTCCGATTTGAATTTTCTACTTGACATAAAAATCTATTTATGCAACGAATTAATTCAGTTCTAATATGAAAGAGAGGGGGTGATATTATGCATGGCCTCAAACTTTTAGCTGTTCTTCTGGCCTGGTATTTTCTTGTATCCGGGGAACCCACTGGTTTTGGTGGTACAAGGGTGTACACACAAGCTGGTCCTTTTGCCACTCAAGAACAGTGTGATTTCATACGAAAGCAAATCACTAACTACAGCTTTCGTTCAGGTTGTTGGTCGGACGGAAAATAACAGTGTGATTCACAACCCAAAACGTATTCGGATGGATTCCTACTCCATCCTTTTATTTTTTCCGATATGCCATTTCCCGCAATTTATGATGATATTTTTTGGCAAAGCGGTGGGACTCATCGCGCACGTTTTGAAAAAAATGCATTACATCCGGTGGCATGGTTTTAAGCGGAATCGGCTCGCGTCTATTTTCAGTATATAATTCCTCTTCGCGTTTGGCGAGTGCAACAATTTCTATGTTTTTGACTTTTGAAATTTGAGATTTGGAAATTGTTTGGAAATTAGAATTTGGAAATTGGGATTTTGCGGCTGCCGCAGCGCAAAGTTGTCCTATTCCGCCATCTATTAAAATTATGTCCGGATAATCCCACTCCGAATGATGCAGGCGCCGCTTTAATACCTCTTTATGCATGGCAACATCATTTGCGCCTTCCACGGTTTTTATTTTAAATTTTCGGTATTCCGATTTTGCCGATTGGCCGCCAATAAATACCACCATGGATCCGGTTGCGTCATGGCCGGAGATATTTGATATATCATATCCTTCCACACGGGATATTTTATTTTTTATGTCAAGAATTGATTGGATTACTCGTTCTATTTTATTCCATTTAGTCATTTTGAACATTAGCGAAGGATCTCGAAGATTCTTCATTTCATTCAGAATGACTTTGTGGTTAAATATATTTTCCAGTCCCCAAATTTGATCCCGCAATTTGGCCGCTTTCTCAAAATTTTGTTTTTTTGCCGCCACTTTCATTCCTTGTTTCAGTTCCGCAAGTATTCTAATGTGTTTACTTTCAAGTACCGCAATGATGCTTTTAATATTTTTTCGGTATTCCGTAATGTTCCAACTATTCAGCGATAGCGTAGCAGTTGGAACATTTGACTTATGTGGTTTTTGTGTCACAGTTTGGAGAAGGCAACAGTATCCCGGACAGCGGCCAATTTGGGAATTTAAGCAGGCGCGTTTATGCGGCCTCCGGCAGGTGCAGTAGGGAAATATGCGGCGCAACAGCCGAAGCGTAGAATGAAGCGCCGTGCCGCTGGTGAAAGGACCAATATAAGAACTTAGAATATAGAACTTAGAACTTAGACGCTTGTTTTTTTGCTTGGTTCTAAGATCTAAGTTCTTTGTGCTCGCGTTGGCAGCGCGGGGTTGGTGTGTGATAAAAATCTTTGGGAATTTCTCTTTTGTGATTCCCACATAAAAATAATTTTTATCATCCCGCATCAGGATGTTATATTTCGGACGGAATTTTTTAATGAGCTCCGCTTCTTTCAAAAGTGCTTCAATTTCCGACTTGGTTTCAATCCATTCAAGTTTGGTCGCTTCCCGCATCATCAGCCGCACTTTCTCCGAAGAATTTTTTCTCCAATATGAAACCAGCCGCTTTTTTAAATTGACGGCTTTGCCGATATAGATTGGAGTTTTTCTGCGTTGAAAGATATATACTCCCGATTCAGTGGGCATCTTTTGCGGCTTTTGAATTGACATAATAATCTTATTATGATATCATAATTTTAGCTCGTTTCAAGGGAAAAATAATGTCTATCGGAGATCTTGAAATCTGGTTTTTGGAACAGACGTTTGAGCGATTTTCCCACTGGTGGCAGAGAATGTTCATCCGGCAGGATAATTTTTTTCTTGCACGAACATCCACTCTCTTAGCGGTTTTAAGCCATGGGTGGTTAGCCGCTTATCCGTGGATCATTACTATTTTTTTAATCATAGGATTTCTTTGCTGTATCGAAGCAACCGAGAGAAAAACTCGAAAAAACCAAGAGAAAAAATGCGCAAATCCGGATAAATTTGCGGGGGGAGTGCTCCGTTATCTTTTTCTTGGTATAGGATTTATGCTGATATCCATGGCTGTGGCAGCCTCTTCATATTTATTTGTTATCGGATACACCACCGCATCATTGTTTTATATCAGTATAGTATATTTTTCTCATTGTGATCCATTGCCCCCGGGAGAATTGCGTGTTCCCAAATTTGTTCCATTCACAGTCCCATCTCGCTATCGCTGATGGGACTATTTTTATAATCCCTGCCGGAAGACCACTTATCTTGCCCATGGGTCTCTATAAAATGGCGCGTAGCGCTACAATAGACAATCTCCAAAGTGAGCCGTAACGGTTTTCGTATATCGCAATTTTAGACAATGGGAGACGAAATTTGCTTGGTCGAGTACTCAACTCATTGAGTGCTCGAAATTTCGCCGACCCTTAGCGAGTCCCGCGCTGGACGGGACGAGTCGTGTCTAAAATTGCAGTATATGAAAACTGTGTAAGCGAGCATCTATTGATTTATTCCAAATTTCTGCCTATAATGAACTGTTTCCATGAGAGGCAAATTTGACCAAAATAAGGCCTCGGGTTTTATCCGCATTCGCGGCGCCAGGGTGCATAACTTGAAAAATATAGACGTGGATATTCCCAAGAATAAACTCGTGGTAATCACGGGGCTTTCGGGTTCGGGAAAATCGTCGCTGGCATTTGATACGATTTATGCCGAAGCCGAGCGTAGGTTCGTGGAATCGCTTTCGTCTTACGCGCGGCAGTTTTTAGGCATTAAAGAAAAACCGGACGTGGAATCAATTGAGGGTCTTACCCCGGCAATTTCCATTGATCAAAAATCCATCTCTAAAAATCCGCGTTCCACGGTGGGAACTATTACGGAGATATATGATTATCTCCGTATTTTATTTGCGCGTATTGGCAAGCCCCATTGCCCGAATTGCGGAAAATCCGTTTCCCGCCAGAGCGTTGATCAGATAATGGATTCCATTCTGCGTTTGCCGAAAGATCAGGAAATATTTTTGATGGCTCCTTTAATTCGCGGCATAAAGGGAGAGCACAAAGGTATATTGGATGAATTAAAACGCGGCGGATTCATACGCGCGCGCATAAATGGCGAAATCATGCTTTTAGACGAGGCGTTAACGAAAAAATTCGATAAAAATAAGAAACATTCAATTGAAGTGATGGTGGATCGCTTTGCACTCGGTGATGACATTGACCGTCCGCGTATACGCGATTCTGTGGAAATGGCGCTAAAGACCGGAAAAGGAATGGCCATCGCGGCCATAGGCATCCAGCATCCGGCTAGCGGCATCGCCAGAAAGCCGGAAGCCAATGGCCTAAAGTTGAAAGCCGAAAACGCAAGCGATATTATTTTTTCGGAAAAATTCGCCTGTACCGATTGCGGTATAAGTTTGCCGGATATTGAGCCGCGGACTTTTTCATTCAACAGTCCTTATGGGGCATGTCCGGAATGTACCGGTCTCGGCTCAACTCTGGAAGTTGATCCGGAATTGGTTTTCCACAATAAAAAACTTACCATTGCCGAGGGCGCAATTAGGCCCTGGGCCTCGGCATCGCACCGTGTAGGCCGGCAGAGCTGGTATTGGTGGATATTGGATGACTTGGCAACGCGACACAAATTCTCTCTTAACACGCCGATAGAAAAAATTCCACAAGGTGTAATTGATATTATTCTTTATGGTGAGTTCTCGACAGGCTCGAACAATAACACTCTTCGAGCGAGTCGAGAAGCTACTTTTGAAGGCGTTATCCCGAATCTTAAACGGCGCTGGAAAGAAACCGATTCTGATTTTACGCGGGCCGAGATTGAAAAGTATATGATTATAAAAATATGTCCGCAATGCCGAGGCGCGCGTCTGCGGCCGGAAGCTCTTGCGGTAAAAATAGGGGATAACAATATATCCGAAGTTTCCGATAAAACAATTGAGCAGGCCCAAATATATTTTAACGCGCCATTGAAGAATGAAATTCATAGCGAATCGGATAAAAAAATTGCTGCGCCGCTTATCAAAGAAATTTTGAAGCGTTTGGAATTTTTGCAGGATGTCGGACTAGAATATCTGACTATAAGCCGCGAATCCACTACGCTTGCCGGGGGAGAGGCCCAGAGAATCCAGCTTGCCACCCAGATCGGATCGCGTTTAACCGGAATAACCTATATTCTGGACGAACCGTCCATAGGGCTTCATCCGCGGGATCATGCGCGCCTGATCCAAACCTTGAAAAATTTGCGAGACCTCGGAAATACGGTAATCGTGGTTGAGCATGATGCGGAAACCATGCGCAATGCCGATTGGATTATTGATCTTGGTCCGGGTGCGGGGAAACACGGAGGCAATATAATTTTTACGGGAACTCCGGCGCAAATTTTTAAAGCCAAAACCCTAACCGGGGATTATCTTTCCGGCAGAAAAAAAGTTGAAATAAATTCGGCGAATTCTAAATTAAAAATTCAGAGCGCAAAATTAAAATCCAGGGATAAAAATTATCTTGTTATAAAAGGTGCCTCCGAACATAATTTAAAAAACATTGATATAAAAATTCCTTTGGGAAAATTCGTGTGTGTATCCGGAGTGTCCGGCTCGGGTAAATCCACGCTCATAAATGATATTTTAGCCAAGGCCCTGCTTGCGAAATTTTACCGCGCGCATTTATTCCCCGGGAAGCATAAATCAATTTCCGGCACGGAGCATATCAATAAAGTTGTGGTAGTGGATCAATCTCCCATTGGCCGTACGCCGCGTTCGAACCCCGCGACATATACCGGGGCCTTCGGATTTATCCGGGGAGTTTTTGCCAAGACCATTGAGGCGCGGGCCCGCGGCTACACTCCCGGCCGGTTCAGTTTCAATGTCAAAGGCGGCAGGTGCGAACAATGCGAGGGGCAAGGAGTTAAGAAAATAGGGATGTATTTTTTGCCGGATGTTTATGTTGATTGCGAGGAATGCCGCGGACTTCGCTATAATCGTGAGGCGTTGGAAATAGAATATAACGGGAAAAATATCGCGCAGGTCCTGGATATGTCAATCGAGGAGTCTCTTAAATTTTTTGAGGCAATTCCCGCGATTAAGGCAAAACTTGAGACATTGGCAGATGTTGGATTGGGTTATGTTAAGCTCGGCCAGCCGGCTCCTACGCTGTCCGGAGGGGAGGCCCAAAGGGTGAAGCTTGCAACCGAACTCTCACGCCGCGATACCGGAAAATCTCTTTATATTCTGGATGAGCCTACTACCGGTTTGCATTTTGAAGATATACGCAAGCTTCTTATGGTTCTTCGCGCTTTGGTAGACCGCCGCAACACTGTTTTGGTTATTGAGCATAATCTGGATGTGCTGCGTAATAGCGATTGGATCATAGATTTGGGACCGGCAGGCGGTGAGAAAGGCGGAGAAGTAATCGTTGAAGGATCGCCCGCGGAGATTAAAAAAGCCAAAAGGTCTTATACCGGCCAGTGGCTTTTGAGGCATTAATCTGTGCGGCGCACACTTTATTGGCTTATATTTTGGCTCACATGGAATTGTGTGTTCGGATAATAAAAGCCGTTCGTTTAGGAACGGCATTGCGACTTATATATCTTCTTCGTCAAGAGGCGGGCGCATTTTTTCTTTAAACCGCTGAATCCAAGCCGGGGTTAATTCTTTTAGTTGAGTGCGTTTAAGTTCGCGGATGTCTTGAATCAGATCGTTTCTTTCTGTAAGAAGTGCCTCCGCTCGTTCTTCCAGCTCCGCAAGTTTTTTGCTGTCGAGCGGCAGCAATTTGTTGACCGAAGAAAAAAATATTTTGTGCACTAAAAGCGCAAGTCCGCAAGAAACCATAGCAAGCGCAATATCAATCGTGGTATCGGCTCCGCCTTTTTGCGCTTCTACCGCATAATTCTGGAAATCGTGCGCCATTTCTCCCAATTCCCACAATAATGCAATCATAAATACAACTATTGGCACCGCCGCATAAAGTGTAAATCTTCGTATAATTATTCCTCGCCTGCCTTGCATTAAAAAAAGGGCTGGAAAAAAATACCGCAATTCGTAAATACAATGAAAAGTTCCGGAAAAACCGCCAAGAATATGTCCGTAATTATCCCACATCCACTCCGGAGTGCCAAACGCCGCTGTGCGCCATTTCCAGGGCCCCCAGATAAAATAAAATCCGTACCACATTAGAATCCAACCGATACAAATAAGCGCGCCGCGCCAATCCCGCCATTTAATGATTGGATAGATAACCCCGACAAAGACCGCAATAAGCGTCAGGGTGGTAACCGTAAGCGCCTGTATGCTCATGCGCGATCTCCGCTATGGGAAAGACCTGTACCTAATTTAAAGGGTAACCCCCGTTGAAACTCTTGACAAGGTTCCGGCGTTGTCTATAATGTGTAAATTAGCAGTCATTAAGGTCGAGTGCTAAAGCAACACTAACAGCACGAACAGTAATGAACAGCACTAACAGTATAATCTGTTCGCGCTGTTCGCAAAGCTGTTCGCGCTGTTCGCGATATATGAATATAAAACCATTATCCGATCGGGTGTTGATCGAGCCGCTGGAAGAAAAAGAAGGCAAAAGCAAAGGCGGCGTGTATCTGCCCGATACGGCCAATAAAGAGCGTCCGGAGCAGGGAAAAATCGTGGCTGTGGGGCCGGGACGCTTGGATGATGACGGAAAGCGTGTTCCCATGAATGTTAAAGTCGGGGATATTGTGCTTTTCACCAAATACGGCCCTAATGAAATAAAGGTCGATGAAAAAGAATACCTTATAGCGAAAGAGGAAGATATATTAGCCATTTTAGAATAAATAAATCAACGAATAACGAATCTTGTGACGAATAAACGAATTCGTACATTCGCGAGGGATTCGCTATTCGTTGATGGATTAACATGGCAAAACAAATTCTTACAGCAGAAAAAGCTAAACTTACGGTAAAGCGCGGCATTGATCTGCTTTCCAACACCGTTAAAATGACGCTGGGTCCCAAGGGGCGCAATGTTATTTTGGGAAAATCTTTCGGCGCGCCGCAAATTACCAATGACGGCGTTACGATTGCCAAGGAAATAGAACTTGAGGATAAAATGGAAAATCTTGGCGCAGAGCTTATTAAAGAAGTGGCATCCAAAACCAATGATGTGGTTGGAGACGGAACTACGACATCCGTGGTGCTTGCGCAAGCCATTATTGACAAGGGTTTAAGATACACTACGCTCGGGCTGAATCCGGTGGGGCTTCGCAATGGACTTGAATTTTGGGCGGAAAAAGTGATGGAGGCCTTGAAATCCGACAAAATTTCGCGTCCGGTAAAATCTACGGAAGAAACCAAGCATGTGGCCACAATTTCTGCGGAGTCCGCGGAACTCGGCACAATTATCTCCGAAGCCATTGAAAAAGTCGGAAAAGACGGCGCGGTTACGGTTGAGGAATCCCAGGGCACGGGAATAGAAAAAGAAGTGGTTGAGGGAATGCAGTTTGATAAGGGCTATGTTTCTCCATATATGGTAACCAACGCCGAGCGGATGGAAGCCGTGCTGGATGATCCGCTTATTTTGATCACCGACAAGAAAATCTCTTCAATTCAGGACATGGTTCCTCTGCTTGAAAAGATATTGAAAACCGGCAAAAAAGAAATTGTTATTATTGCTGAGGATGTGGAGGGCGATGCCTTGGCAACCTTGGTGGTAAACCGCCTGCGCGGAGGTATAAATGTACTTGCGGTCAAGGCCCCGGGATTTGGCGATCGCCGCAAAGAAATGCTTGCGGATATTGCATCCATCACCGGAGCAACGGTCATTTCCGAAGAAGTGGGGCTTAAACTTGATAAAGCGGATTTTGAAATGCTGGGCCGCGCCCATCGGGTGGTTTCGGATAAAGACAACACCACCATTGTCGGCGGCAAAGGCAAGAAAGACGAAATTGAAAAACGCATTAGGCAAATCCGCGCGCAGATTGAAAAAACCACTTCCGAATATGACAAAGAGAAATTGCAGGAGCGCTTGGCAAAACTTTCTGGCGGAGTTGCGGTAATTCGCGTGGGCGCGGCAACCGAAACCGAAATGAAGTATATAAAATTGAAGATCGAGGATGCGGTGGCAGCCACTAAAGCCGCGTTGGAGGAGGGGATTGTGGCCGGTGGAGGCGCGGCTCTGATTCAGGCGGCATCGCATGCCGGAGCGCATGCTAAAAATTCTGCATCCTCATCGGCAGATACTAAACGAGAATTTGATTCCGCGCGTGAAATTTTAATGGGCGCGCTGGAGGAGCCCTTGCGCCAAATTGTGGCTAATGCCGGCCGGGAAGACGGCGTGGTTATTGCCAATCTTATCCGTACCGGAGAATACGGAGGATATAACGCGCTTTCCGGAGAGCTTGTAAAAGATATGTTTGCGGCGGGTATCATTGATCCGTTGAAAGTTGTGCGATTTGCCCTGCAGAACGCGGTATCCGTGGCGGCCATGTTTCTTACTACCGAAGCCGCGGTGGCGGAACTGCCGGAGAAGAAGGAAAAGATGCCGGCGATGCCGCATGAGGATTATTAATGGACTTGATAATTCGGTTTACTCGGCAACATGATTTTGAAACACGTTTACTCGCTTACGCGGCTCTCGTATATTGTAATTTCAGACACGACTCGTCCCGTCCAGCGCGGGATTCGCTAAGGGTCGGACGCGAAACCGAGCACTCAAAATTTTTGAGTGCTCGGACCAAGCTTTCGCGTCCTCCCATTGTCTGAAATTACAATATACGAAGCCGCAATAACTCACTGGGGGCTTTTGTTTCAAAATCATATTGCCTCGACCGAATTATCTTGATAGTAAGTTCATACACGGCATGCGCCTTAAGAAGAAAAGTTAAGTATGAATATATTTAAATCCCCACGTGGTGGGGATTTAAATATATAGTAATTGTGCTATAATATAATTATGCCTGAACTTGGAGCCATAAGCGCAACGGCACAAGCGATTTGGTCCCATCCGACCTGGGATATCATTTCTATTTTGGCATTGATCGCCGGAGGGTTTTTTTACGGGATTTTTGCCGGAAAATCGCGCGTTGCCGCGACAATAATTTATACTTATGCGGCATATGCGCTGTTTTTGGCGTTGCCGTTAGGCGCTTGGTTTAAAAATTTCAGCGAGGTTGAGGAATTTTTTGCCAAAACAGCGGTTTTTACGGCGACTTTCCTTTTGCTTGCATTTTCGCTGGGTTCCAGGCGGAGCCGGGGAATTACGCCCGCCGGTTCCTGGTGGAAAATATTTATTTTGTGTTTTTTGCAGGCCGGGCTTCTAATCCACATTTTTTTGAGCTTTCTGCCGCCGGGCCGATTTGAAATTTTGGCGCCGTTCACCCGAACCGTATTTGCGAATCCCGCCTATCATATCTGGTGGGTGATTGTGCCTCTGGCCGTGATTATCCTATTTCGCCGGTTTGAGTCGGACACTTGATTTTTTCTAACCATTTGGTAGATTTATAAAAAACATGAAGGAATCATCTAAAAAATTCGAAAAAAATGAACCGGAGGAAGGATGGAAAGTAGGCATATCAGCTCGTCTGGAAAATTGGGTAACTATACCAGGCAGGCTCGGAAATAAGGATTGCCGTGTGGCTCCGGGTACGGTTGGTAAAATAAAGCAGATTGGAGGATCTGTTCAGGATTTGCTCGTTGAGTTTGTATTGCCGGACGGAAATAAAGTGGACGCCTGGCTTAATTTTCACGAAATTTCTCCGCTGAAAACAATTGAAGAGACGGAAGCGTCTCGGACCAATGCGTGGTTGAGTTATGACGAAGCCAAGCCGGCAAATGAAGAAAATAAAGACGAGTTAGAAGAAAATTCTTCTAATCTCAGGGCCGCTTAAATGTACCCGGCTTGTTCACTCTTCCATTTTTTGAGAGGGCCCGTAGCTTAGTGGTAGAGCACCCGCCTTGCACGCGGGAAACAGGAGTTCAATTCTCCTCGGGTCCAAAATATCGGTTCGAACCGCATTTTAATTTTGTGAAAAGAAAAATTTTATAAGATTTTTTCAAGAAGCGGCATTGGCCGCCTCTTGACATTTTATACTGATATTTGCTAACCTCTACGTAGATCTTTTCCCAGTCCAAACAGGAGGAAAACAATGAAAAACGGCAATGGCAAGACTATTCCCGCATTTCCCAATTCGTTCCCATACAATGAGCTTTTGCTTCGAGGGAAGCTCTCGGCAAAGACACGTACATGGCGTTGGAGCCATACAGGGCTGACCCTTCTTTACACCTCTACGAGCACTGCCCGTGATGTTGCGAAAGCACACGGTCTTGATTCCAAAAATACCCTTCGTGGTGTTCTTGTCGGCGTAGGAGAACTTGTTCCGGTTCGAGAACTCACCGATGCGGAAGCAGAGCAGATTGAGAGAGAGTTTGATAACGACACCGGTACAGTCAGTATTGGCGCCGGATCTTGGCGATATGAGTTCAAGAACCTTAAGCGTTTCAAAAAGCCAGTTCCGTTCAAGCCACCGCAAGGGGCAGTCAGACTATTCAATGTTCCGGTCTTTATTGTGGCCAAGGCTCTCAAAGAAATAGGTGTCTCGCTTTAAGCCGAATCGTATATCGTCGCCTTCTTCGGAAGGCGATTTTCTTTTTCAAAGAATTTGCCGCCCAGCCTTCGTTAAAACTACAGCCGGCAAGCAAAGAAAAACTTGTAATGAAAACCGTCCGAACTATTTTAAGCTATGCCATCTTATGCTTATCCGCGACCGCGGATAAGCATAAGATAGAAAATTTCCATGAAATGAGCAGAGTTTGAACCAGGGTTTATTTCGTATTATTCGAGTCAGTATACAAAAAACCGAGTTGGACTCGGTTTTTTGAGGACAGAAAAAGTGATTTTAATTTTTGCGAATAGCGCGGGCAATGATTGAGGATCCAATGATAAGTCCGAGTAAAATAGCAAGTCCGATGACTGCTGCGCCCAGGAAAGAATTCCATCCGGAATTTCCCGCGGATTCCGATACCTGCGCAAGATTTCCTTCAAACGGTTTTTCTGTCAAAACCGGAGCCGGTTCCGTAATTGTCACTTCTTGGGACGGTTCCGGAGTGGCTTCGGGTTCGGGTGTTGGCTCGGGCTCTGTTTTCGGCACCGGCTTTGTTGCGGATTTCAGCGTAAATTCCGCAACCCAGCCGTCAGGGCCATCATTGAAATTCACATTCCAGAACCATTGCGGGATTCCGGATAAAGATGCTTGTACCGGTCCGCCTATTACAGTGCCGCCGACTCCGCTAAGTTGCTGTCCAAGCAGGGTTCCACCGGGGGATTTCCGGACATTGGCAAGGCTTTTTGTTTCAACATAAGAATCAAGCGTAAATAATTGCGAGGGTTGAGACGGCACAGGCGTTACGGGCGCAGGAGTTGGCGTTGGAGATGGCGTAAGTACAACGGGGGTTGGAGTGGGCGTAGGTACCGGCGTGGGTGTCGGAGTCGGAGTAGCCACTATTCCTACGCGAAATCCGATATCGGTTTTGCCGACAATACAGCTTTCGTAATCCTGCAAAATCATATCATTATTTGTATCAATGATAGCGTCATACGCGCCTCCATTGGCGTAATTCCAGATTTTTGTGGACACTATCGTGCCATTGCTTGGAATTTGCAGGGCCTCAATTCCGGCGGAAACATCCTGCAACTGGTCTCCGGCTTTCCAGGTTTTATCCGGAGTAATATAGATTCTTGCACTAACTCCTCCGGCCGAAGGGCAGATGCCTTCAAGATAAACCGAGTCCCCGACATTAAATTGCGTTATTTTGTTTCCGCTGGCATCGGTAAGATATACCCCGGCTTCCTGGCCGAATGCGGGCATGGCCAGAGCCAGAAAAAGTGTGATAAAAAGTGTATTTTTCATAGATTTTAATGATATCTTTTATAATGTTGCGACAATTTAATTTTACACAACGCATATATTTATGCAAATTTGTTACTTTGAGTTTGGTGAATAATGCATAAAATAGGTTATTTTTTGAGCAAGCCGTGACAGTGGCGCGTCGAGAAATTACCTTAATCCATAATGTACTTCTCGACAGGCTCGAAGAATAAAATTGGCTTAATCTTATTATTCACCAAACTCTACTTTATTCAAATTCCAACTTGAATAACTTGGCGTTGCCGGAAGAAAAAATCACTGACCCAAGCTGATAAAATTTTGATTCCATAAGATTGGGATATTCTTTTCTTTCAAGGTCGCCGATATAAATAAATCCGGCGCTGTGTTTGCGTAGTAGCGCGCGGGTTGTTTCCGGGTCGTTTGATTCGTATATTCCGCGTATTTCTCCGGACAGGGCGGCAACTTTGCTCCAGCCCGATTCCCGCGGCGCATTCGGATCGGCTGGGGGCTCGCCCTGCGGCTTGAAGCGCCAGCCCCATTCATGCGTCATCCAATTTATGGGATTCATCATTCCGGAAAAAATTCCTATTCTTCCGTAATCAGTATAACTGTCTCCGGCCGCTTCAATAAGCACTTCACGTTGGCGCGCATTGTTGTTCAGCCACATGACTGCCGCGTAATCGTCCGGATAAAGCGTTTTCAAAAACAAAGATCCGTCCAGCGTTTGTGCAGAATTTGAGGAAAGATAAAATTCATTCAGGGCTTTGATCGGATAAAAAAGTCCGAGCAAAACCAAAATAGTTATAATGACAGGCAGGATCCGGGCGTATATCCGCGCATTTTTTAATCTGGTCCTGGAAAATTTGTATTCGCGCAGGGCCTGTGCCGAAGTGCTTGCGGCTGCCAGCGAAAGAAGGGTCCAGGTGTGGAAGCCGAATTTAAAAACCGTGTTTGCCCTGAAATACGGGGGATTGGCAAGCGAATAAATGTCTTTTACAAAAAATAGTTCCACTCCGGCCAAAAGCAAAATTCCGGCCAGAATAAGAAGAGCCGTAAAGTTTTGCGCATTGAAAAAGATTCTCCGCAGTATCGCGGCACTAAGCGCCAAAATTAGGGCAAAACCTCCCCAAATGCCGATCCACCCCCAAAACGGCGTCGGATATTGATAGTTATAAAGAAGATTATGATTTGCCGCATATACCGGGGAAAATCCTATTCCTCCGGCTCCGCCTTCAAAATGCATTAAAAACGGCAGCATTAAAATAACCGCAAAAACTCCCAAAAATACTGTTTTGACCACGATCATTTTTTCCATGTCCCAGGCCTTAATCCAGGTAATGCCGGATTTTTTAGCGCGAAATATTCTGAATACGGCGATTAAAAAAACGATCATTGCCAATGAAACAAAATCCCATGGGTTCATCATGCCGAGCGATGCCAAAATAACTGCCATTATTCCGATTAGGCCGAAACCGAATGTTTCTTTGTTGAAAAGTTCATATAAAAAAAATAATACCAAGAGAAAAAACGGCAGGGCAATAAGATGCGCATGTAAATCTCCGACCGTAAAACTATAAGATGGAATTTCATTGATTATATATGAGGGCTCGTAAAGCCGGGTTGATTTTACGTAGGAACATGCGCCGAGTGTTTGAATAATGCATGCGCCAAATGCGGCTGTACCGGAAATAATGATCCAAAATGCGGCAAGCAGTGCGAAAGTTTTGGAATTTACAAAGCGCCTTACAAAGGTCCAGGCAAGCATCAGCGAGGAACTGAAAATAATTCCGAGGGCAAATGTATATGTGAAATTTACGCCAATACCGGAAAGATTGGAGACCAAAGAAAAAAGATAATGGCCGTAGTAATAATAATTTATCGGGTTTCCCGCCATCCAGGGATCAATCGGCGGAAAGTAATCGGTCAGAGATGATGCTTTAAGAAATGCCATGTCCATAAAGCGCTCGGTTCCGTGAATTTCGGCATTATGGGATCTTAACCAGAGATAGGCCAAATATAAAATAATCCAAAAGGCCTCGGTCATGAGCACGGTTTTAAAATTGGTCTTGCGGTTTTTTTTCCATTCTTCGGGCCAATATTTAAACAGCGTCCAGATACTTGCAGACGCAAGCAGCATAAAAAACATTCTTATAAAAAAGATGTTTTGGAAATCAAGGAATTGAAGAGAAGATAGCAGCCAAATAAAATATCCGAAAATAAGAAGTCCGAGGAGTTTGGAAACAGCATAGGCCGAGCGAAAATCGGATATGAAAATCTGCGCAGCCCAAAATCCGGCCGGTGCGAATGCCAGAAAAACCAGGTAGTAAATCAAGGCCAAAAAATAATCCTGCGCCATAACTTCTACAGGTTACGATAAATTTTACGCATTTTCAAGAACTTAGTGAGATTGCATCAGCAAAAATAGATAACGCCACTTTGTATCGCGCATATATTTTTGTAACTTCGTAGAATTTGTCATAAAAGTATATTTGTGATACAATAATACTAATATGTATGGTACGCTTCGGCTTAAAAAACCCACCCCCCAAAAATTTTAAAAATATGGATAATAAAAATCAGCATCTTCACGAAGTAGTAATTACCGCTATCATTGTAAAAAACGGAAAGTATTTGATTACGAGGCGTTCATCTAACAAAAAACGTTTTCCGGGAATGTGGACTGTTCCGGGCGGCAAGTTGGAAATCAATGATTACATTAATTTACCCAAAGATACTGCCGATTATTGGTATAATGTGCTGGAAAAAGTTTTGCGGCGCGAAGTAAAAGAGGAGGTCGGATTGAATATTGCGAACATTGCCTATGTTACAAGTTTGGCTACTGTGCATGGCGATGGAAATCCATCTTTGGTTATTTCATGCCTCGCTGATTATCAATCGGGCGAAGTTGCGCTTAAACCGGATGAGACCGACGAATTTCGTTGGGTAACTCTTGAGGAGGCGAAAAACTATCGGCTTATTGACGGTATATATGATGAGCTGGCAATGGCAGAAAATCAGCGCAAGGGCAATAAATCCGAATGGCGGAGATCATAATTCCCTCCCATAGCTCAATTGGTCCCGTACTAAAATTTATCCTCCCATAGCTCAATTGGTAGAGCAGCGGCCTTTTAAGCCGTTGGTCCTGGTTCGATTCCAGGTGGGAGGACACTTTAGAAAAGCGCAAGCCAGAGGAAGCCGCCTCGCAACGGCTATCCCCCAAAATCCGCAATTCGTCTTTGGTGGAGGAGGTGGGCGCGCGCGGAATTTTCTTTTTAATTAGAAATAAATTGGGAGGGTTGGTGTCTGCCCAATGAGTGATGGTATTTTTATATAAAAGGATTGGTTCTACGTGTGGATAGTTTTTCTTTTCATTAATCTCGTTTCGCGTATAATGTTTATATGGATGAACGCACAAAAAACACAATATATTGGTCCGCCATAGGATCGGCCGTTTACGGAGTAATTATTGGGATTGCTACTTTTGTTAGTGTTAGATTTTTTACTATCCCCGGGGGAGGAGCAATAGACGATCTGATAGCCTTTGGAATTAAGTCAAATTATTTTGGTTTAGGAAATTTCATTTATAATATTGTTTTGTCAGTAATTGGCGGCGCCATAGGCGGAGTGATTTTTTCTATGTTTTTTGATTTCTGGCTTAAGCTTGCCAGGATTTTATTCGGCTGGGCGTTCAATATAACAAATATTTTTCAGTTATGTTTCTATCCAAGTCTTGCGATATGGATTATTTTTGGAATTCTGGGCGGCCTGTCCGGATTGGGTGTTTTTGGCGGCATAGTATTCTGGCTGATAAACGCCATCGGCGGAATTGTTGGAATTTATGCGTTTGCCTTAATAATGCAACAGGGTGTCGGAAAATATTATGATCCGATAATTCAAGGGTCAGCTTCTAATTCTAATGGTTAAATTAGTAATAATTTCTATAATTATCGCCGCTGTTTTACTTGGGGGCGCTTATGTTTATTTAAATATTTTCATTAATCCTTCTTCAGTGCCGACAGGTTCACAAAAGATTACATCAAATCCTTTATCTTTTCCGGAGCCAAAAGATAAACAGGCCGCGCCTTCGGAAACGGAGCTGCAAGTAACAGCGCCTTTCACCCAGTCTACTCAAACGCCCACTGTGCGGCCTGCTACACCAAAAATCATAGTACCAAGTCAAACTCCAACGCCGACAGTACTTAAATCCGAACCAGTAAAAATTTTGCCAAATTGGCAATATAGAAAATTAATTTCTATATCTTCTGCCACAGCACTTTCCAATTATCAGATTTTAATATCTTTAGATACTGCCTCGCTTGTATCTGCAGGCAAAATGCGTTCAGATTGTGGCGATATGCGATTTACTGATTTTGGCAGCACTGTTTTGCTTAATTACTGGATGGAATCCGGATGTAACTCGGAGAATTCAAAAATTTGGGTAAAAGTTCCGTCTATCACTGCGCCCAGTGGCAAAATTTATTTATATTACGGCAACGCGTCAGCATCTTTTCTAAGCAACGGACAAAATACTTTTTTGGCGTTTGGTTTGAAAAAGGAAAATATTATTTCTGCAAACGGCGCACATACTTGCGCTTTACTTTCGAGTGGTGGGGTTAAATGCTGGGGCCAAAATGATTGGGGCCAGCTAGGATATGGTTCAAGCGCGTCTTATGATTATAAATCTACGCCCGTTGCTGTGTCAGGCATAAATAATGCGATGGCCGTAAGCGCTGGCTGGAAACACACATGCGCATTGCTTTCCGGTGGGAACGTGAAATGTTGGGGGTATAATCTCTATGGCCAGTTAGGTATAGGAACAGACGGTTACGGAACAAGTAAAAGTTCTCCGGTTTTGGTTTCAGGAATAAATGATGCGATAGCAATAGCGGCTGGCTGGAAGCACACCTGTACTTTATTATCAAACGGCTCTGTAAAATGCTGGGGCGAAAATAGTCATGGTCAATTAGGCGATGGGACAACTGTTTCTAAAAATACCTCAATATCAGTTATAGGTATTGATGATGCAGTAGCACTGATAGCTCGCGGCAACCACACGTGTGCTTTGCTTTCCAACGCCACCGTAAAATGCTGGGGCTGGAATACTAGCGGACAGTTAGGCGCTTCTACAAAGCTTCAATACGAAGCCACGCCAGTTGTGGTTTCTGGTTTAAATGGCGTATCTGCTTTAAGTGCTGGCGAAAGCCATACCTGCGCTTTGCTAACTGGTGGCACAATTAAATGCTGGGGCGATAATGGTGGCGGCCAGCTTAATGGCGGCAGCATTTCCAATGCTACATCTGTTGTGGTTGGATCTTTTCATACTTGCGCCTTGTTATCAAGCGGACAAGTAAAATGTTGGGGCGGGAGTGCAGGGGGCGAGATTTCTTCTTCTGCCATCACTAACGCTGTTGCCATTGCGGCCGGTGTAAATTATAGCTGCGCTTTGTTATCGAATGGAGAAATGAAGTGTTGGGGCGGCAATGAAACTGGACAACTTGGAGACGGAACTGGAAAAAATCAAACCGCACCCGTATCAGTTTTGAATTACAATATCGGAGGCAGGTATGATAAAACCAGAGGCATAGATACCATACAAAACGCGAATGATATTTATTTCATCCGAAAATACGCCTCAGTGGAGCCAACTATTAATATTGGCCAAGAAGAAAATATAAAATAATGAAAACATCAAATAATCGCGGATATATTTCATTGCTAGTGATCGTTGCGGCAGCAGTAATTGTAATAGGAGGCGCATTTTATTTTTACAATAGAGCCATCAACACTATAAGCAGATCAACGCCGTCTGGCCCGCAAGGGTTTACACAAAAAACAACGCCTTCTGCCTCGCCGACTCAAGTACCGTCGAATGACAAAATTGGTTCCAGTAGTTTTAAATTTAGTTGTTCACAAATAGCTTCGGCAAAAGATGTAAACAAACTATTTTTAGTGAATACAAATTTGGCTTCCGACCCCATGATGGATGCGTTTCAAACTGAAAAAATTATTTTTTGTCAATATGGAAACAATAATAATATTAATATAAGCGCCAACGTAATTTATGCAGACTCAGCGTTTAAGATGCTCGATTCATATGAGGCTTTGGGTAAATTGGGCGGCGCTAGCATAGACAATATTGATGTCGGTAAGAAAGGATTTTACTTTTATATGGATAAAGAAAAAAATCTTGAGAGATCCTTGATGTTTGCTGATAGCTCTGGTCGCTTCTTCGTAACTTTAATGGCTGATGAAAAATTTACTCGTGAACAATTAATTGCTTTTGCAAAACTTATTAATAATAATTTACGTTTCTGACTAATTACCTGACTTAAATAAATAAAATGTTTGATAAAATATTTGATGTTTTTAAGAAAGTAGACCGCACCATGAGCACGCTTGATAGCATGCAACGCACAGCAGAACGGGTTGAGTATCAGGCTAAAAATATGTCCCAAGTGTCATCTCGTGGCTGGAAATGGATTATTCTTATTGCAATAGTAATTATCGCCGTCTTTTACACTGTATTTGGATAATTTGTTTGTATTAAATTGATCCCTAATTAAAAAGAAAATTCCGCACGCGTCCACCCGCAAATTTATTTTTTTTGCGTGTTTTTTGGGATGAGTTTTGATGCCTTGTTGGGAAGAGCGACGGAATGCCCGTCCTGCTCGCGGGGCGGGACTATCTTAGCTCAAAAATTTATGATAAAGTGCGTTCAAGCTTGGTTGTATAAGTAGATCAAGATTTTATCTATATTTATATCGCAAAAATTTATGGAAAAAACTCCTCAAAATAATTTCGAAAACGTCGTGAACCTTGATGAATACCGCCAGCGGAAAGAAAAGCCGCTACCGGAATCCGGGCAAAAGCCCGGACAAAAAGTCAAAGTTTTGCCGTTTGAAAAATTGCAAGAGCGAAAAGAAAGAAAGGAGCGCGAAGAATTGATCAAAGAACTCGGTTTGCCCGAAGGCGCCACTGAAGATGAAATTAACCGCGCTATTGTGGAAAAAGTCGGAGGAGTTGAATAGACCTACTGCGCAAAGATTAATCTACTGCAATTTCAGAATTTCGGCCAAAATCGCTTCAAAACTTTTTGGCTTATCTTGGCCGATAGGCCGCAAAGTTTATTCAGCGATTTTGCCTCGAAATTCTGAAATTTCGTGACGAAAATCTTTGTGCAGTAGGTCTAATAAAAAATAAACGCGATTAATCCGCGTTTTAAGTTTTGGCTTTACGCCGCTTTAAAAATTTCACTTCGCGATATCCAAGTCGCTTTATAAAAAACTCTTCCAGGTTTTCACGGTGCCACTGCATAATTTCTATGACAACCGCGAAATAAGAAATTTTTGCTTTCGCATATTTTGATGCATTTCTCCATCGGCGGATTTTACGCTTGACAACGGGCCAATCAATATATGCTGTGTGACAATCCACGCACAAAAACGTAGGCAATTCCAATCCAGCCGTAGAATATTTAATCCAATAGTGCGTCGCAAATTCGGCTTTTTTATAGCACTGCGGACAGAAAAATTCTATATCATTCATTCTTTAACTTTTTTAGGAACTGCGTTGAATATAACACATTTTATTGTGTATGCAAATGCAAAAATTAAAAATGCGGCATAGAAAATGCCGCATAAACTTAAAGCAAATCCATTAAGGAAGGAAATCTGCTTTTAAAAACACTGGGAGGCCGAGCGGCCACGGTTTTCCGTGAAACGGAAAGAGCGAGGCCGACCCGTGATGAGCAAAATTACGGTGGAATTTTGCGAAGATTTTTAAAAGCAGTTTCCGGACTACTTCAGCAAAGCGCCGTAGCGCTCGCGGTTGATCGTCACTGTTTTTTGATTCAGAAAAAAATTCAGGCGTTCCGGACACCCCACTTTTTTGCCATTGCCGGAAAATTTAAATCCTCCGAAAGGCTGGCGTCCGACCATGGCCCCAGTGATAGGGCGGTTGGCGTAAAAATTTCCCACATCAATATTTTGTTTGGCGTATTCAATCTCGCTTTCCAACTCCGTAAAAACCCCTCCAGTCAGGGCATTGGGAGTGCTATTGGCAAGTAAAACCGCATCTTCCAAGGATCTAGCATAAAAAATCATAAGCACTGGACCGAATATTTCTTCCTGAACAAATCCGAGATGAGGCGGAATTTTATCAAAAATAATCGGACCTACAAAATACCCGCGATCAACTTTTTTTAACATTTGCTCATAACAAGGATTCGCGTAGCATTTCAAGGCCTCAATTCGTTCAAGGACTTTTTTATAGGCATCGTTGTCAATGAGAGAGGTGTGGCGATAAGCCGGATTTTCCGGATGCCCGTATTCAAGCGATTTGGCAGCCTCAATTACTCCTTCGCATATTTTTCGCGGCGTGCAATCCAGCGGCGATCCCACGAAAATAAGGCGTTGCAGTGCCGAGCATTTTTGGCCGTTGAAGCCGAATTTGGAATGCAGGATGTCGCGTATGGCGGAATCATGCACGGCGCTCGGGCAAACAATGACGGCGTTATTGCCGCCAAGTTCCGGTTCAAACCCCTTGATGCCGAATTTTCCGGGAGTTTGGGCGGCGGACAAATTTATGGCAATGCCCGCCTCAACCGATCCAGTAAAAGCGATTTGCGCGATTCCCCGGGATGTTACCAGTGCTTTGCCAACTTCATCCCCGCCCGGAAGATAAGCAATAAGTTCCGGGGGCACTCCCGCATCCAGAAAACATTTAACCGCCATCCATCCGCATACAAAGGCCTGTTCCGCCGGCTTGAAAAGCACCGGACATCCGCAAACAAGCGATGCGGCTATTTTTTCAACTGCCAAAGCGATCGGGAAATTCCAAGTTGATATGGCGGCAGTCGGACCGCGCGGAACCGCTGTAAGAATATTTTCTTCGGATTTGAGCGATGCCGTAGGGAATTCACCGAAAAAGAAATAACTCTCGCGGACATAAAGTTCAATGAAGTCAATCGCTTCTTCAACTTCGCTTATGGCCTCATCCCAGGATTTTGACACTTCATAAACCAGCCAGGCGGCGAGTTCAAATTTTCGTTCGCGCATGATTTGCGCGGCGCGCCAAAGCAATTCGGCGCGCTTTTCCACGCCAAGTTTGCGCCATTCCGTAATTATTTTTTCAGCAACTCTAACTGCGCGGTCAATATCATTTGGGCCAGCCGTATATGCAATGCCTATTATGTCGCGGGTTGGATCAAAACCATGCGGATTTATACGCGGATTGCAGGTCGCCGGATCAAACGAATAAAATGATTTTTTGGCAAGCGACCACTCTCCGTCAATAATAATCAGATATGATTTTCCGAACTCGCCTTTTACCCGTTGCAGGGCATTTCGCATGGCGTTTCGGTTTTCCTCATTAGTCCAGTCCAGGTGCGGTTCATTCTTGAATTCATGCAAGGTATTCATTTAGGCCGCCTCCTTGGGAATACGGATTTGTTTGATTATATCCGGAAGATCTTTGCGGGCCGGTATTTTTTGTAAAATACCAACTGCTTCCCGCATTTTTGTTCCGGAATGCTGTACCAGAAATGACATCTGGGACTGGTTTTCTAAAATTCTGCGCACAAGATATGCCATTCCTTCGCGGGTTTCGCCTTCGGGATATATGACCGGACTGTAAATACGAACCGAATAGCCTTTTTGGCAAAGTATTTTGCCAAATTCTTTAACGCCCGGCATGCCGTGCAGCATTTGGAATTCCGGGATACTGCATTCAAAACCCCAGGCGCGCATCGAAATATAGGAATTTATGCTGTTGGCAATACTTATGATATTGTGCGTTCCGAGATTCACGACAAGTCCATGCCGCATGCCCTGCCAGATGAGCGTATGATACATGAGATCGGTTTCGTCTTTATCGGTATATACCGGCGTTTCATCCCAGTTCAGCCGCTCGGCGCGCATACATTCATGGTCCCAATATGCTCCGCGTACCAAGCGGAAATGTATGGGGTCATCCGGATTATTTATGGAAACTAGCCATTTTAGAGTATGGAATGAGGATTTAAGATAGGCCTGCAGAACGAAACGGACTGCGCTGCCATATTTTAGGTATAGAATTTTAAAAACCAGTTTCTGCACTTCAAGCATCTCGGATTCTTCCGCATCAAGGTAGGCGTGTCCGCCGATTTTTTTAAGCAGGGCGATTATCGGTTCCAGGCGTTTGGCAATAACTTCAGCCGAATGTTCCGGCGCTGCAGCCTGAATTTGCGAATAAAATGCCGAGGGTTTCAGTGATATGCTGATTTCATGCGGCGGCATACAGGTTATAAGTTGTCGTATAAGTGCAAGATACGATTGGACATAACGTTCGGCTTGTTTTTCCGATGTAACCGCTTCTCCTAAAATATCAAAATTTGTTTTTAACCCTTGGCGTGATGTTCGCGAAACAGCCAGCACAATACCCGTATCGCCATTGGCCGCCATAAAACGTTTTTCAAAAAACAGCGACGTGCCGATGCGGAATAAGGCGTTAAAACCATGCGGGAAAAATTTGGCAAGAAGCATAAGGCATTTGAAATGCCATCCCAGGTTGTTTTTGTATGGTTCTAGTATTTCTCTGAAAATATGCGCTGTTTTTTGCGCATCTTCCAGATTAAGCGATGCTATAATGAATCGCATAAGCGCTTGTCCGGCATCTCCGGGCGGAATCCAGCCAATGGGATCAGGGAATTTCCACATCTATATGATCTCGAACAAATGTCAATGTTCTGCCGGAATCGTATAACGATATGCCTGATTTTTCAACCCCGTTGCCTTTTTTACGCAAAAGCATATATTCAAAAAAGGCGCGTACCTTCAAAATGTGCAAATAAGGAGTTTATGGAAGCGTTTAAAGAAAATTCGGCTGTTCTGATGTGCCGTCCTGATTATTACGGAGTTTTCTATAAAATAAACACGCACATGAGGCGTAAGGGACAGAAACCGGTTGATCCTGCGGGCGCAAAATTTCAATGGTATGGATTGCGCCATGCCCTGGAGCAGGAGGGAATTCGCAGTTATTTCACTGATCAGGCCGAGGGACTTCCGGACATGGTTTTTATCGCCAATGCCGGATTGGTGTATAAAGACGATTTTGTATTAAGTCATTTTCGTTTCCGGAAAGAGCGGGGGAAGGAGGAGGCGTATTTTAAAACCGCATTTGAGAGTTTCGGGTTTAAAATCCATGAGTTGTGCGAAGGGACATTTGAAGGACACGGAGATGCCCTGTTTATTTTTGACGAGAAAGAAACCCTTTTTTGCGGCTACAGCGACACTGATGAGAGAAATTATTTTCGTACAAGCGAGCGCGGAGCCATTAATGCCGCCGAGTGCATTAAAAAAAGCCCGATATTGGTGAAGCTCATTCATCCGGATTTTTATCATTTGGACACATGCCTCTGCCCTATCGGAAAATATATTTTATGTTATCCTGAAGCATTTGATGCCCACTCTTTTCGAGTGATAGAAAATCACAGCGAGGTTATTCCTGTTTCATACCGTGATGCCATGCAATTTGTCTGTAACGGAATTCCGATAATGAAGCTGGATCCACGAACCAGGGAATTGACCCATTGGAAATTGATTACCACCGAGCCATCGCCGGCTTTACGCAAGGAACTCGCCAAGCGCGATATTGAGCTCGGAGTTGTATATCTTTCCGAATTCCATAAAGCTGGCGGAAGCGCCCGCTGCCTCGTGATTTCGCTGAATTCAACCTTTTTGTACAGCGTAAAATCAGATATTTAAAGCCCTCTTTTAAGGGCTTTTTTAAAATTTGTATAAATCATAAATTTATGGTATAATCAGGGAAGTTCTCGAAAAAATTCATCCAGGAGAAATATGCGCCATTCAAAGATAATCGGAAGTGGCATGTTCATGCCCCCGTTTGTTATGACAAACGAGGGGCTCTGCAGAATTTTCCCCACCGGAAAATTGCCGGAATTCAATCAGAATTTTGATTGGAGCCCGGAATGGATTGAGAAGAAACTCGGAATTAAAGAGCGGCACTTCGCATTTGATTTTAGCGCCGGCAAAATGAGGGAAGGGTTTTACGATTTGGACCTTGCAGAAAAAGCCAGCCGAAACGCCTTACAAGATGCGAACATCAACATTGATGATGTTGATGTGATAATTTACGCAAGTTCTACACCCGAGGACCTTATGCCGGATCCCGGTCCAATGCTTATGATGCGTCTCGGAGCGACACGCGCCAATACATCTGCATTCGGTCTGACCACCGTCGGATGCGGAGGATTTATTTATGCGATGATTATCGCAAACTCGCTCATCGTGTCCGGTCAGGCCAAGACAGTTTTGATCAGCGCATCTACCTCAACATCTTCATATGCAGTATGCTACTACGAAAATGGCATTACAGCAGAGAGACAGCGCGCTTTAATGGCGCGCGACCGATTCAATGCCTCACTGTTTGGAGACGGCGCTGGAGCAATGATACTGCAAAAATCTAAGCCGCATTCACCTGAAAAATTTCTCGCCACGTATTGGGGCGCGGATGGCGCAAACAACTTCGCTACGTTTAAGGGCGGGTCGCGAAATCCAGCAATCATAGAATCGGTGCTTTCGGGCGTCCATTATTTCAATCTGGACGCGCCGATGGTCCAAAAAAAGGCACCGGCGTATTTTGAGAGAACGGTGCACGAAGTGCTCAAAAACGCCAACATGTCCATCCAAGACATAAATTACTTTGTATTCCATCAAATTAATAAAGTAATTCTGGAGAAGCTTACTTCGCGCCTGGGTATTCCTCCTGAAAAAACTACGATTCATGTGGACCGATTCGGGAATCTTGATACCGCCACATTAGCGGTTGGATTTCACGAAGCCAAGACCGCCAACAAGATACAAAGTGGAAATCTTGTTCTTTTTTCCGCGTTGGGAGCTGGTTTGCAGTATGGCTCCGCGATCATACGTATATAGTATAGATAATCAGGCCCTCTGGTTTCAAAAATCGGGGCTTTTAAATTTGTATATTTGCTGTTAAACTAAAATTATGGATCCAATAATTCTGGCAACATTGCTTGTCGCGCTTATTGTTGCCGCTATTTCACTCATATTTTATTTTCAAAGCCAAGGATATGTCGCAAGCGTTGCGTATTCGATTTTTGTGTTTACCGCCGCGATGTGGGGATTCGGAGTGAGTTTATTTTTATGGACTTCCAGTCCAATGCTTTCTGATTTGTCGGCGCGATTTTTATATTTAGCCGGCGGCTTTACAGCGCCGGCGTTTTATTTTTTTGTTGAAACCTTCATTTCTGATAGTAAATTGCCGCGCATAAAAACTTTTGCCATATTTGTTACGTCATTCATATTGTTTATTCTTTATTTCTTCTCTGATTTCATAATTGGAGGTTATTTTGTTACCGATACGGGAATAAAGGGATTTCTTTACGGACCGGGGCGCCTGCTTTTTGACATTCAACTCTGGGTTTTTATGGGACTTGCCCTTTTAAAATTGATCAAAACACGGATTAAACTTAAAGATGAAAATCTTAAAACCCAGATTTTGTATATAACCCTGGGAACCTATATTGTACTTTCAATTGCGGCTATTACAAATGTTTTTGCGCCCCTCTTGAACATATTTCAATATATTTGGATCGGACCCGTTTCTACGATTGTTTGGGTAATACTTATAACTTACGCGATTACCATGCACCGCCTGCTTAATGCCCGTCTAATTGCAACCGAAATATTCGTTGCGATCATTCTTATCATATTTTTCATTGAAACGTCTCTTTCGCGCACTACGGATGAGCTTATACGAAAAGTCATTTTACTGATTGGAGGCGGCATATTCAGTTATTTACTGATCAGGGGTACTGTGCGCGAAGCTGAGCAACGTGAAAAATTGGAAGTGTTGACGCATGATCTTGAAATTGCCAATGAAGAACTGAAAAAACTTGATCAGGCCAAGTCCGAATTTCTTTCCATCGCATCCCATCAGTTGCGCAGCCCGCTTACTGCGATCAAAGGATACGCTTCCATGCTTCTGGAGGGCGGATTTGGCAAATTAAGCGTAAAGGCGCTGGAAGTGATTACCAAGATGGCGATTTCCACGGAGAATCTTATACGTCTGATCTCCGATTTATTGAATCTTTCGCGCATTGAATCCGGAAAAATACAGTACGAGATGGTTAAAAATAATGTTGTTAAAATTTTGGATGATGCGGTTGACGGATTAAAAATTAAAGCCGAAAAACTTGAACTTAATTTGCAATTTGAAAATAGGGCCGGAACCGAACTTTGGGCAATTTGTGATAAAGATAAAATCCGCGAGGTATTCATTAATTTGGTGGATAACGCGGTAAAATATACCAAGCGCAACGGGAAAGTGCTGGTATCCATAAATAGGATGCGCGACCAAATCAGAATAAGCGTTAAAGATGACGGCATCGGAATAAGCCCCGAAAATATACATAAACTTTTTGTGAAGTTTGCCAGGGTTGAGGATGCGGCGCGCGTTGATCCGAATGGATTGGGTTTGGGTTTGTATTTTGCCAAAAAAGTTGTGGAGGATCACGGAGGGAAAATCTGGGCGGAATCAGGGGGTTCGGGAAAGGGGTCCACTTTCTTCGTTGAACTTCCGTTCAATAAGGAATCCCAGAATTTATAGCGATCTTGTCGAATCTATGTTTTAGAATTAAGATTTTAAGCAACTTTTATTCTTCGAGCCTGTCGAGAAGTACATTATGGATTAAGGTAATTTCTCGACGCGCCGCTGTTGCGGCTTGCTCGAAAAATAATTTATTTATGCATTATTCACCAAACTCGAAATTAGAGATTAGAATTTTATGTAAAATATGTTATGGTATAAACTATGCGTACTCTCACTAAAGACACAGTAAACAAAATAGGCGAATCGGTAACTCTGCTGGGCTGGGTTCATGTGCGGCGCGATCACGGCAAACTTATTTTTATTGATTTGCGCGACCGTTGGGGGATTGTGCAGGTTGTTTTTTCGCCGGCGCGTAAGGAATTGCTGGCGAGTGCCAATCAGCTTCGTTCCGAATGGGTGGTTGAAATTCGGGGCACGGTAAAGAAACGCCCCAAAAACATGGAAAATCCTGTTTTGGCGACGGGTTTGATTGAAGTTGAAGCGGATGGCCTGAATATACTTAATGAATCAAAGACCCCGCCTTTTGCTCTGGATACGGATGGATACGAGATAGGCGAGGAAAATCGTCTGCATTATCGGTATTTGGACTTGCGCCGGGAGCGTCTGAAAAACGATCTGGTTGTGCGCGATAAAGTGATTGCTTATATGCGGGATTTTTTGCACAAAAATAATTTTATTGAAATTGAGACGCCGATTCTTACCAAGTCAACGCCCGAGGGCGCACGGGATTATGTGGTGCCCTCCCGCATTTATCCGGGAAAATTTTATGCGCTTCCCCAATCACCCCAGCAGTATAAACAGCTTCTGATGGTTGCCGGAATTGAGCGCTATTTCCAAATTGCCCGCTGTTTCCGGGATGAAGATACCAGGGGGGATAGACAGCCGGAATTTACCCAGCTTGATATAGAGATGAGTTTTACCGACAGAGAAGAAATACTTGCTATGACCGAAAAATTGTATTTATCCCTGGTGAGGACATTATTTCCAGATAAGAGATTAACGCTTGAAGCGGATGGCCGAATCCCGGTTATGACGTATAAGGAAGCCATGGAAAAATACGGTACGGATAAGCCGGATGTGCGTAAAGATAAAAATGATAAGGATGAACTTGCCTTTCTTTTTGTGGTGGATTTTCCGGCATTTGAGTGGAAGGAGACCGAACGGCGTTGGGATGCGACGCATCATCCTTTTACCAAACCGCGCGTGGAGAATGTAGAAATGTTTTGGAAAGAATTTAAGGAGCGGCCGGGCGAGATGCTGGCCGACCAATACGATTTTGTGTTGAACGGATACGAGATCGGCGGAGGATCCATCCGCATTCATGATCCGGAACTTCTGAAAGCCGTGTTTGAGGCGTTGGGCAATGCGCCGGAGGCAGTAGAGCGGCAATTTGGCCATATGCTGGAAGCGTTTCGTTATGGAGTGCCGCCGCACGGAGGAATTGCTCCGGGAATTGACCGCTTGGTGATGATTCTGCAAAATGAGCCGAATATCCGTGAAGTCATCGCCTTTCCGAAAACCGGCGACGGCCGGGATCTTATGATGGATGCGCCCTCGGAAATAGACAAAAAACAGCTTAAAGAACTGCATATTACTATAGAGGCTAAGCCTCTATAGTGAATCCTCTTACTCATTTTAGGCCCGAATTCTCTCGGGCTTTTTGTATAATTGGTTTTTTAACTTGATAATTCCGACCAGCTTGCTGGTCGGTTACCATTGGTAGGTTCTCGACAGGCTCGAACAATATTCTTAGAGCTAAGTCGAGAAGATACCTTTGATACCGACCTGCTTGCAGGTCGGAGCTTCATTGTAGTCGCCTTTAGGCGGATTTTTATCCATGCTCCAAAAGATCATGGGCTTGCCCCGCACCAAATTTTGACTGCCGCTTTCGTTTCCATCCCAAGAGAGATGAACATATATCAAGAAATACAGAGTATATCCCGCCAGCTTATTCGGGGCGGCACAGAAACTGTCAAAATTTTGGTGACGGGGCTTGCCCATGGGGACCCATTTTTTATTAATTTTCACTAATTCGCGATCGCGAATTAGTGAAAAACATTAATAAATCTAACTTAGAATTTTTTCGGCCTGCTAAAATATATAATCCAGTTCGATGGCGACGTGATAGGGTCTATATTGTAATTTAAACTTGATCATGATATGCATGGTATAGTTTTGATCTTTTGTTGGAGAGCACCTTGAAAGAGGAACATGTTGTGGTATTGGGCGCAGGAATGGTTGGTAAAGCCATTGCGGTTGATCTTAATAAAAACTATTTGGTGACCGCGGTGGATATAAACCGAACACGGCTTGAACCTCTGGCTAAAAATGGCGTACAAACCGTGTGCGCGGATATATCCAATGCCGAAACACTGCGCCAAGTTATAAAGGATGCCGATCTGGTGGTCTCGGCCGTGCTAAGCCGGATGGGATTTGCCACGCTTAAGAATATTATTGAGGCCGGAAAAAATGTGGTGGACATAACTTTTTCTGCAGAAGATCCGTTAAAATTAGACGAGCTTGCCGGGAAAAATGATGTTATCGCCATAGTGGATTGCGGCGTATGTCCGGGCATGACCAACATTATTCTCGGATACCATGATGGGCATATGGCAATTACGCATTACGAGGCCTTGGTAGGCGGATTGCCGGTTGTTCGTAAATGGCCTTGGGAATACAAGGCGCCGTTTTCGCCAGCCGACGTTATTGAGGAATACACGCGCCCTGCGCGTTTTGTGGAAAATGGTCAGGTGGTTACGGTCCCGGCTCTTTCAAATATACGGACCGTAGAATTTGACACCGTTGGGACACTGGAGGCATTTGACACGGATGGCTTGCGCACGCTTCTTCATACTATGAAACACATTCCGAATATGAAAGAGCAAACTCTTCGATACCCGGGTCATATCGGTTTATATAAGGCATTGCAGGCCAGCGGTTTTTTATCGCTCGCGCCCATAGAATTTGAGGGCAATGTCATTCGTCCTTTTGATTTCAACACAAAAATTATTATGAACAAGTGGCGGCTCGGTGAACAGGAAAAGGAATTGACCGTTGTTCGTTTGGTTATTGAAGGTACGTGTAACGGCATTTCTCAAAAAATTACCTACAACCTTTTTGACCAGTATGATTTTTTGACCCAGACTACTTCCATGGCCCGCACTACCGGATATACCGCAACCGGCGCAGCGCGTCTCATTCTTGACGGTAAATTCAAGCGAAGAGGCATAAATCCGCCCGAATACATCGGACGTTCCGAAGGAAATTTCATTTTCATGCTGGATCATCTTAGGCAACGCGGTATTCATTATAAGTGCCTATCCGGGGTAATTTTATAGAGATTTCCTGAATAGTGGAAAACCTGTGAATGAATTCTTGGATCAACGGCTTAGATAAGCCGTTTTTTATTTTGAATAAAGTGGGTTGACATCATTGCATAATGTATCAAAGTGGGATAATATATAAGTGAAGTGGTGAAAAGTGGATAAGATTGTGGATAAGTTAGTTGTTTTGGGGATAACCCGACGAGATAATCCAATTTCTCGACTCGGCTATCGCTCGCCCGGCGTGCTCGCTCACCTCAGGATTTGGTCTCGCTCTCCTCGCTTCGCCAAATCAAATTTGGCTTCGCTCGGAACCATGCCCGCTCGACCAAATCATGGTCTCGAAATCGGATCATCTCGCCGGGTAAATAGGACTTACTAACTTATTAGGCGGGAGGGAAGTAGAGGATTCGTAAATTCGCAATTTGTAGATTGGCATTAAATTCGTAGATTGGCATCACTGCTATGTTAATTGGTGAATACCTTCATAATATTGATTCCAAAAAACGGCTTGCGGTGCCGGCTAAACTTCGCAAAGAAATCGGGGAGAAGGCGATTTTGACAAGAGGCCTTAACAACTGTCTGGTTTTGTATCCTATGGCACAGTGGGCGAGGGTTAGTGGAAAATTGGAACAACTTTCTACGGGGCAGGCGGATGCGCGAAGTTTTTTGCGTTTGCAGTTCTCCGGCGCGGTTGAGGTGGAACTTGATCAGTTGGGAAGGATACTTGTGCCGGACTATCTTAAAGAATATGCGGGCCTTGCCCAAAGGGTGACGATTGTCGGAGTGCAGAACCGTTTGGAAATTTGGGATATGGAACGCTGGGAAAATTATAAAAAAGAGGTTGAGAAGAATGCGGATATGATAGCGGAGAAATTAGGGGAACTGGGACTTTATTAACTTTACGAATTACGAATCAGTACGAATATACGAATTCGTACATTCGCAAAAATTCGTATTTCGTAAAGATATGCATAAGCCGGCTTTACTGAACGAAGTTCTAGAAATCTTCAATCCTCAACCAGGTGAGGTGTATGTGGATGCAACAGTTAACGGCGGAGGGCATGCCAGGGCGATTGCCGAAAGAGTTGGAGAAAAAGGATTGGTGCTTGGTATAGATTGGGATTGCGATCTCATCGAAGAACTTAGAGTCAAGAACTTAGAACTTAGAAATAAAAATATAAAATTAGTTTGTGATAATTATGCAAATCTTGGAGATATTATACGAGAACATAATCTGGATGCGCCTTGCGGAATCCTTTTTGATCTTGGTTTTAGTTCGCATCACCTTGAAGAATCTGGTCGCGGGTTTTCGTTCCTGAAACGAGAACCGCTCGACATGAGGTATGATGTTAAATTCAATGGCCTTACGGCAGAGAAAATCATCAATACTTGGGAATGCGCGGCAATTGAGGATATCCTTCGCCTCTATGGAGAAGAGCGATTTGCAAGTCAAATTGCGCAGGGTATCGAGCGCGCCCGCCGCCAACATCGGATTCAGTCGACAGCTGAATTTGTCGAAATTATTTCGCGAAGCGTCCCGCCCGGTTACCGCTATGGACGGATTCATTTCGCCACCCGCACTTTCCAGGCGCTTCGTATAGCGGTCAATCACGAACTTGAAAATTTAGAGAATGTTTTGCCGGTTGCGCGGGATGCGATTAGAACGGGTGGCAAAATTGTCGTGATTTCTTTCCACTCGCTTGAGGATCGTATCGTCAAAGAATTTTTTAAAAAAGAATCAAAATCGGGCACGCTTAAAATTTTGACTAAAAAGCCGATTAAAGCGTCGTGGATTGAAATAATGGAAAATCCGAGGGCGCGCTCGGCTAAGCTCCGCGCCGCCATAAAAGCGTATTAGAACATAGAACTTAGAAAATTTATATTTATATAATATTTTAGACTCTAAGTTCTAAATTCTAAGATCTAAGTTCTCGTATATGACTTATTTAATTCTGGCGCAACAAAAAATCCTTGGACTCCCGTTTTTTCGGTTTCCGTCCGTTAGATATTTTACGATTCGGGAAATCATGCGTACGCGTTCGTTCTCGGCGGTTCTTCTGGCGCTTGTCGCCATATCCGTTCTGGTTTATGCCGCTGCGCTTTATATGACATTTGACCTCGGGTTTCAAATTCGCAGTAATAGCGCGGAGCTTCGTAAAGCCGAGGTGGCGCTTGAAGAAAAGGAGATTGAAGCGCAAATCGCGCTTTCTTCGCTTGCATCCGAGCATAAAAACGTTTTAGAATCTATGCAGAAGATATCGGTGATGCAATTTATTACTCCTTCAAGTTTCGTTGCCTCTCAATTCTCGGCACAAATTCCATAATGTATGCCACGCATTCCTAAATTTGACGCAAGTATAAGGAGGCGGATGAATTGGATCCTCCTCTTTTTTTTGACGGCAGGACTGGCTCTTCTCGGCAGGCTTTTTCAATTGCAGATTATTGATCATAAGGATTTTGTTAAATCCGCGTCCCGCCAGCATCGGCAGGTTGTGGAACTTTTGGCAGAACGGGGTTCCATTTTTGCCGGCGATAAATTCGGTAATTCCATACCATTGGCAATCAGCCGATCGTCTTGGGCGGTTATTGCATCCCCGGAAGACATCGCAAGTCCTGCTGAACTCGCGGAAATTCTTGGAAAGGACTTATCGCTTCCGCAGGAAGAGATTTTCGCTAAACTTGGGAAGAAAGGGGACTTTTACGAAGTATTAGAAAAAAATATCAGCCGGGAATCGGCTGAGCGCATTGCGGCGCGCCGCCTGCCGGGCATTTATATTGAGGAGGGGAAGGCGCGTTATTATCCGTATGGCGCCATGGCTGCGCATTTACTCGGGTTTGTCAGCAGGATTCAGGAGGATGAGGAAGGACGATACGGATTGGAGCGTTACTACGAATCGGACCTTGCCGGGAACAAGGGGATGCTTGAGGGCGTGAAAGATGCTGCCGGTTTTTGGGTGGCCCTCGGACGCCGGATCATCCATCCGCCCAAAGAGGGATCAAAACTTTTTTTGACGCTGGATCACAATATACAGCAAAAAACGGAAGAAGTGCTCGCGGCCTATAGAAAAAAATGGGAGGCGGATCGGGGTCTGGCAATTGTTCTTGAGCCGAGGACCGGAAGAATTCTGGCGCTGGCTTCATCTCCGGCATTTGACCCGAATGCTTTTTCAAGGGAAAAGGATTTTTCTGTTTTTTTGAATCCGGCGGCGGAATCAATGTATGAATTGGGATCGGTTATGAAGCCCATCACCATGGCCGGAGGTATCGAAGATGGCGTGGTCCGTCCGGATTCGACCTATTATGACTTCGGAGAGATAAAGATCAAGGGTTATACCATTAAAAATTTTGACGGCAAAACCTATAAAACGCAGACTATGACTCAGGTTCTTGAAAAATCGTTAAATACCGGGGCGGTGCACGTGGCACGGTTATTGGGCCGCGACCGGCAGTGGGCTTTTTTGAAAAAATTTGGGTTTGGCGAAAAAACCGGCATTGATCTGCCGGGAGAGGTCTCCGGAAATATTTCCAATCTTTCCGCGGAGCGGGAAATTGACTTTGCCACCGCATCTTTCGGGCAGGGAATCGCCGTAACCCCTTTGCAGATGGCGATGGCGGCAGGCGCCATTGCTAATGAGGGTAAATTGATGCGGCCTTATGTTGTTGAAAGAATTGTGGATGATTCGGGGAATGAAATTAAAAAGGAACCGCAGGAAGTGCGGCAGGTGATTTCCAAAGAAACCGCCGAAACTCTGACTAAAATGCTTATTTCCGTGGTGCGGATAGGATATGAAAATCGGGCAGGCGTTAAAGGATATTTTGTGGCAGGAAAAACCGGCACAGCTCAAATTCCACGTCGCGACGGCCGGGGGTATTCGGATGAAGTAATTCATTCTTTTGTCGGATATGCGCCGGCGTTTAATCCGAAGTTTCTGGTATTTTTGCAGCTTAACTCTCCTACGGGGAATCGTTTTGCGGCTAACACTCTGACTACGGCGTTTCATGATTTGGCGGAGTATATTTTGAATTATTACGAGATACCGCCGGATGAAAAATAGGGTTCGGTATCACTATTTCAAAACACGCTCGTTTTTGCCAGCGCAAAAACTCGCTAAGGGTCGGACAAGTTTTCGCCGTCTGCAGACGGCGAACCATGCAAACTTGTCCTCCCATTGTTTTGAAATAGTGATACGCTCGCCCTTATACATTTATTGATGTTTGCGGCATCTCGGTGTGGGGAGTGCGGTTTGTATTAAGGTAGCGCTCCGCGCTTTGAAAAATAAAAAAATGACCCGAAGGGTCAGGTATGATAAAAATCAGGGCGATTTTGCCGGACTCTGGATTGATTTAAAGTCAGGATGGTAATCCGGCCAGCGAAGATCTTTGGTAATCATGACGCCGAATAATGGATGCCCGGTTTCATTAACGAGGTATATGAGAAAAGGCACCGTGACGAGCGCTAGTGGACCGAAAACTGGTAACAAAATGTTTGGTATGGGGCTATTAATGTGTGTCAGTACATTTTCTAAGGACTCCCCTCTATGATAATAATCAGTTTCAAATCCGGCAAATCGTATCATCCCAAGCGCCAATAGGCCGCAGATGAGGTGAATGATCAGATATATCCTGAACTTTTTCATGTGGCCGCCCCCCAAAATAATGGAAATGTGCTATTATGCTGTATAGCATAATGAAATTATGAAGTCAATCCTGCAAAAAATTCTAAAGAAACTCATCAGACGAAGCGGCAAGCATAAGACCACCAAGGAAAAAACCTATAAGTCCTATCTGACTCCAGTTGATTATTTGATTGACAATTAATAAGATCCCAATTACCCCTAAGACCAATTTTAGTTTCATTTCTCCTCCTAATTATGATCTGAAAATGACCTTAATATATATTAGCATTATATGATTCAAAAGTCAATTCTTCAAAAAATCTTGGCAATACTGGCGCGGGCAACCATACGGAAGTATAAGCCCAAAATAATCGGCATTACCGGATCAGTGGGGAAAACCTCTACGCGGGAGGCGGTTTTTGCGGTGCTTTCCAAAAAGTATCGCGTGAGACAAGCGGAGAAAAATTACAACAATGAAATCGGTTTTCCGCTTGCTATTTTGGGCATCCCGCACTGCGGACGTAACATTTTCGGATGGCTCTATGGACTTATTCGCGCGAATAGGAGAATAGTTTGGCGCAGTCCTTATCCGGAGGCGTTAGTGTTGGAATATGGCATGGATAGGCCGGGCGACATGGATTATCTTTTATCCATTGCCAAACCCGATATTGCGGTGGTCACTGCCATTGGAGATATTCCCGTGCATGTTGAGTTTTTTAAGGACATTGAGGAACTTATTATGGAAAAAGCAAAACTGGTTGTAGCACTTCCGGCAGGCGGCCTGGCGGTTTTAAATCACGATGATTTTGCGGTGTATGGCATGAAAGATAAAACTAAAGCGCGTGTAATTACTTTTGGCACGGAAGAACATTCCGATATCAAAACTACAAACTACAAACTACAAATTATAAAGGATAATCAAGGTAATGATATTCCCGATGGAGTTTCATTCAAAATTGAATATCAGGGAAATATGATGCCGGCGCGGTTTAAAAATACCTTTGGCATGCCTCAAGTGTATTCTGCGGCAGCGGCCGCGGCAGTGGGGATTGCGCTGGGACTCAATCTTGTTGAGATTTCCGAGGCGCTGGCAAGTTTTAATCCGATCTCGGGGCGCCTGCGACTGTTGGATGGGATAAAAAATTCTTGGATTCTTGATGATACTTATAATGCGGCGCCCGAATCTATGCGGTTGGCGCTTGATACCCTGCGCGTCCTTCCGGGAAAAAGAAAAATAGCGGTTTTGGGCGATATGCTGGAAATCGGGAAATACTCTGAACAAGCGCACCGCGCCGTAGGAGATCAGGCCGCGAAATTCGTGGATTTACTTTTTTGCGTAGGACCGCGCGCCAAATTCATTGCAGATGCCGCCCAGCAATCTGGGCGAGCCTCGCCCCATGAAATGGGGCGGGAGGCCGGACATGCATTATTACAGATATTTAAATTTGGCGATTCCGAATCCGCCGGAAAAACGCTTGATCCCATGATTCGGGAAGGCGACCTGATTTTAGTAAAAGGCAGTCAGTCCATGCGCATGGAGAAAGTCGTGGAGGAAATTATGGCGCACCCGGAAAAAGCCGGTGAGTTACTTGTGCGGCAGGATAAAAATTGGAAAAGAAAATAGCGGCATATGCCGCTATGGATGATATTAGGCCGCAAGAAGCGGTTCAAAGCAGAGTGTGTTATATCTCTCGATCATTTTTGTAATGTCCACTTCTTCGCCGCGTAGAAAATTATTCATTTTGAGCCGCGGCCACCAATCATTTTGGTTTAATGTCCAGTCATAGTACCAGCCGTCGGCTTTGTCCAGTTGCAAATAAAGAGTTTCTGAATTATACGGTTCAATAAAAAGCGTATCTCCTTCGCCTGTTTGCGGATCAGCCGGTCTGCTAAATCCCTTGTGTCCTCCGCCCAAAGTTGCGACATTCATTACTCCGTTTAGTAGGGCGAGCATCCAGCTGGTGCCACAGGCCTCGCATCGGGGTTGCGGGCATTCAACGTGAATATCGCATCCCCTTACTGCCAGAGTTCGCCACGCTGCGTTGTAGAACGAAAGATAGACAAATCTTCCTTTAAGGTCTGGATCTTTCATCCATCTGCGGTAAAGTTCCATATTCTCCCGGCCCGCTGGGTCGTTCTCATGCGCCACGCCCCCGAATATTACATTCGCGCCCAGACCTCTTCTCCCATCCTCAAGTATTTTTCCGCGTGGGGCGCAAATCGCCTTTATGATTGGTTCAAACATCGGGCGTCGGTTTTTATAATCTGCTTCTCGTCTAAATAGTGCGATGTCTGGGCGTTCCGGATCCAGCGAAACCCCAGTTTCTTTACGGATTTCTTCGTGAAGTTCGGCCTTATCTCCGAGATGCGCTGTCCATAAAGAATATGGGTTGACGTGCGGAAGCGCTTTGATTCGCGGTGAAAGGAGAGAACTGCGGCTGGTGCCGTTCCTGAATCCTTTTATTTCGGTGGCATATTCCGGATACATTCTGCGAATCTCGCCGCCATGTTCGTCGCTGACGCCTGTTATCAGATCGGCCATACGCACTCCGGCCAGAGTTGGATCCAAAACCCCGTCTCTTAAAAATGCCGAGCGATATTTTTCGCTAATCGCAAATTCGCTGTACCATTCATTTGGCATGGAATCGAGGGCGTCATGCACCGAGGTGTGAAGAGTGAAAATGTATTTTGTTTTTTCAAAAAATGGATCATCTCGCAAATTCGGAATAACCGGCATAGTCGGCCATTCCTGGCACCATACAATTTCCGGTCTTTCATTAAGCTTTTTAAGCAGCGCATGCGCCGCTCTTCCAAAGAAAGCGGCTTGGCGCACTTTTTTCCATGTGTCCGGATAAATGATGCCAGCTTCGGGATCATTGATGCCGTATACTCGAGCACCGGCCTGATCAATGGTAAATATTGGAACGCTTCTTTTTTGCCAATAGATATCAACATCCAGGTTGTAGTTACAACGCGCGGGTGTGTTGTTGTAGTCAACCATTTCACCCGTCTGCCAATCGCGCGGGTAAAAATAGGTTATAGGGATTACGCGGATTTCATTTTTTACAAAACCTTCCATCATGTGGCCGAACAGGTCGCCAAGGCCGCCTCTTTGATTGGCACCGCAGGCAAACGGTCCCAACCCCTGAATCATTGCTTCTGCCGAAACAACGCACACTGTTTTATCAGCCATTTTGAGCCTCCTCCATACTGGGTTTTAAAAGAGCCAACCCTCTTAATACAGATTTAATACATCTATTTTTTGGCTTTGTCAAATAAAAAAAGCCATTCCGTGATTAAGTTTCCTTGTGAAAGCGCTTTATTTTTAGTATATCGTAGTAAGAATTGTAGTAAGATAAGAAATCAAACATTTTGTGTTCCTGTCGTCTATTTCGGTCTATTCCCGATTTCTTCAAAATTCTGGCGATTTATGCCCCCGTCGTCTAGTGGCCTAGGAGGAGTTGGTGTAATGATTTTGAAAGACGGCACTATTTTACTCGGTAAGCGTAAAGGTTCGCATGGCGAGGGAGAATTTGCGCTTCCGGGCGGATTTAGAATACACGGAATTCGTGTTATAATGTAAAATATAAAAAAAGAAGGTGACACCTTTTTATCCCCTTTATACATTTTTACGCATTATTTTTAGCCATGGAAAGACCAAAACTTGGACAATTTGAAGCGCTAACCAAAGAAAATTTTGAGGACGCGGCCAAGCGGCTTGGCCGGCTTAACTGGGAGGAAAAATATGATGAAGCTCTGCCGCTGGCGGATAGGGTGTTTGAATTTCGGAGCGAGCATGGAGATCGGGATGCGGCGCTTGTTAATTATGCGAGTAATTATTATTCGGCTGCATCGCGTCTTTGGAAAGAAAAAAAAGTGAAGGCCGCGGGAAATGTGGGAATGTATATGAATAAAGCCCTGCGCGCGCTTCAAGAACGTATAAAAAGAGAAATGGAGAAACAGGGGGGCCGGAAAGCCGGCCTGATTCCGGTCTCTCTGAACGGAATGACTTCCAGCGAACTTGATGTTATGCAGACCGTCTATCGGCGCGCGGCCGAGGTTGCCGATTCCATGCCTCTTGTTAAACCGCTTCGGGGTCTTTTGGTTTTTAAGAAAAATGACCCCATTCGTGATTTTGACGCGGCGGCCCTAACTGCCATTCGCGCCGGATTAAAAAAGGTGCGCGAAGAACGAAACGCCGGGCAAGATGTTGCTCCGCATACGGAAATATTTTTGCTGGCGGGCGCGTTTGATATTGCAAAAAGATACGGAAAGGAAAAAGCATCCGATACATACTCAACTAAGATGTCTAAACTTGCCGAAAAATATCCGTGGCCTACGGAGAATACTTCCGCCGAAGAAATTTCTAAAAACATGGGTAAGTATGGACAAGCGGCCAGAGTTGCGCGGTGTCTTCGGGATATTTCCCGTCGAAAAGGGGATATTCCAAAATCCCAAGAATTTGCCCAAAAAGCCGAAGTGTATGCCGCCTATATCCCCGACCAAAAAGCCAAACTTTAAATAAATTTTTTACGGATGCGGATCGTATCGGCAATCTAGTCACAACACATTTACATCATACTTACAAACTTGAGAATGTTGGTATGTTGTGTAACATAAAGAGATGAAGAAGGTGAAGACAGCCAAACAAATGGAGCGCCATCTTAAAGGGATGGCCAATCACTATCGCATTGAGATATTGTTTTTGGTATCCGAACGCGATGGCGTTACCCTGGAGGATATAGTTGAAACACTCGGAGCCAACGAGAAAACCATTGGAGAACACACCCGGCGGCTTTATCAGGCCGGGCTTATCAATAAAAAATACCGCGGTAAATTCGTGGAGCACGCTCTCTCGCCTTATGGCAAGATGTTTGTTAAATTTTTAGAATCCTTCCGGCGGATAAAATAACATCCTTACATTCTCAAGTTTGTAAGGATGTTGTGACTGGAGAATTTGATGGCAAAAATTGACAAAGAAAAAGAAATGGCGCTCGTGGGAGTGCTTAAACGAAAAAGCGATCTTGAAATTCTTTTGCATGAGCATTGGTATCGTATGCCGGCGGATAAATCCCCGCGGAGAAAATTTAATTTTTTGGCTTTTTACGAACCCGCGCGTTTCGGTCCGGGAGGCAAGCAAATCAAGTATTACGCGCGGGCACTTCGTATTGAGTTAAAGAAACGCCTTGAAATACTTCCGGAGGAAATTAAGCATCCGGCAGCTGGTAAAGAATATCAAAAGGTATGGCTGGGACGCATTCAAAAACTTAAGCGACCTATCCGAAATATGCCGCCGCGCCGGGTGTCTTTTGGATTTGCTACGCTGGGTCGCCTCAAGACCGCCAGAAATATTTTGGAACTATATCGGGTGGCTCCGACAGAATCAATTATAGAGAGGGCTTTGCGTCGCGCGGGCATTATAGCTATTCCGCAGTATAGGATTTCCTCCGGCGGAAAACGTTATTCGCTTGATTTTGCGGTATTATGCCGGAAGGGTAAAATTGCGGTTGAGTGCGATAATCGCAAAGCTCATTCCGGACGCCGCCAGCTTGATAAAGATAAGACCAAAAACCGCGCGCTTAAAAGAATTGGATGGGTCGTGATGCATTTGATGGAGCGGGATATCGTCTCTGATTTGAATAAGTGTGTGTCGGGAATCAAGAAAAAGGTTGTGAGATTCGGCGGCCAAGGATTATTTTAATTTATCCCTAAGCTTGTTGGTTTTGTTTTCCGCGTATAAATTGATTTTTAATTCGTTTTATTGTATACTGGGTTAGCAATGAAAAGAAAGTATAAAGAATATGAAAAAAGCTTGATACCGATGCCTCTTTTGGCGTTTCTGGCTGATTATAATAAAAATATTCCAAATGGTTTTCCGTGCGTATCGGTCGCTATATTGCAAAAGTTTCAAAGTATTAATCCGGGGCTTTTCAGGCATGGTGACACATGGTCAATCGCCCGGCATCGCAAGAAACTTATTGATTGGTTGTCTACTAATCACGTCACTGCATAAATAAGAGTTAGTAATTTTTATAATGCGTTTGGGCGTGGCTTCGGCGTAACGCCTTTTTAATTTATGTTTATAGACGACATCACAATAAAACTACGTGCGGGAAGCGGCGGACGGGGCGCTGTTTTGTTTAACAAAAATTTGAATCAATACGGCCCGGTGGGCGGGTCAGGGGGTGACGGCGGGGATATTTATTTTGAGGGATCGTCGGATTTTAGCATTTTAAGCTCGTACCGTTTCAAAAAGGAATTTTCCGCAAAAAACGGCGGGGACGGCAAGGGTCAATTTCGCGACGGACCCAATGCGAAAGATCTTGTTTTATATGTGCCGGTGGGAACGATTATCCATAATCTTACTGCAAACCCCGTTAGAACGGACGCTTCGCGACCTGCCAATGAGAGTATTATATCCCCATCGGCTATCTCTGCCGTTACCGCCGACCCGCTTCGCCATAGCTTTAGCGAGGCGAGCAGGAGTCGGCAGCGTTCTAACGGGGTAAAAAATGATAGAGAAATCGTATCCATTGGCGAGCGTTTTCTGGCGGCCCGAGGCGGGCGCGGGGGTAGAGGAAATTTTCATTTTCGGTCCTCCGTAAATACCCGGCCCAAAGAATTTGAATACGGCGCGCCGGGAGAAAATTTTACCGTACGGCTTGAATTAAAACTTATTGCCGATGTGGGGCTTATAGGATTGCCCAACGTCGGGAAATCAAGTTTGTTGAATGAATTTACTAACGCCCGAAGCAAGGTCGGAAATTTTTTGTTTACAACTCTGGAGCCGAATCTGGGGGTATATTATGAGCTTGTGCTGGCAGATATTCCCGGGTTAATAGAAGGGGCATCCGGCGGAAGGGGGCTGGGCATAAAATTTTTGCGCCATATCGAGCGGACAAAAGTTTTATTTCATATTATTTCCGCGGAATCAGCCGATCCATATAAAGATTATAAAATCGTCCGGAAAGAGCTTGGAATATACAGTAAAGCGCTTTTAGATAAAAAAGAATTTATTTTCTTGGGAAAGAGCGATACGGTTTCTCGGTCAGAGTTAAAAAAGAAACTTTCTTTACTGAAAAAGAAGAAGATGCTTGTCGGCGCTTTTTCAATTTATGATTATGATGCGATAGAAAAAACAAAATCGCTGAACAAACTTTGCGGCCTATCGCTTAGATAAGCCAAAAAGTTTTGAAGCGATTTTGGCCGAAATTATTAAATTGCAGTAGATTAATCTTTGCGTAGTAGGTCTAATAAATGAACCTCCGACCTGCAAGCAGGTCGGTATCATCAAGGGTATCTTCTCGACTTCGCTCGAAAAATATTGTTCGAGCCTGCTCGCCTCGCTGGAGCGAGAGCGAAGCGGGTCGAGAACCTATCAATGGTAACCGACCAGCAAGCTGGTCGGAATTATCAAGTTAAAATTTAGGAAGAATAATCATGGAGATTCGAAATATCGCGATAATCGCGCATGTGGATCACGGCAAAACCACGCTGACGGATGCTATCATGCGCCAAACCGGAGCCGCCCAAGAAGGCGTTACCATGGATTCAAATACGCTTGAGCAAGAGCGCGGCATTACGATTTATGCCAAAAACGCCTCGATTTTTTATCCTTCGCCAAGCTCGGGACGTCCCGTAACAAAGATTAATATTGTGGATACGCCCGGACACGCTGATTTCGGATCCGAAGTCGAGCGGGTTCTGCGCGCAATTGATTCGGTACTTTTGGTGGTGGATGCGCAGGAGGGACCCATGCCGCAAACGCGGTTTGTGCTGAAAAAATCTTTGGAACTCGGATTGCGCCCCATAGTCGTTATCAATAAAATAGACAAACCGTCGGCCGATCCGGCGCGTGCGGAAGAGCAGGTGCTTGAATTATTTCTGGAACTTGGCGCGAATGAGGAGCAAGCGAATTTTCCGGTGGTGTATTCTATCGGCCGCGAGGGGATCGCGAAACGGAAACTTGGCGATACGTCGGCGGATCTAACCCCGCTTTTAGATATGATTCTAGAGCATGTGCCGAATGCTTTTTCCGATATGCGTGTTAAAAAACCTTTGCGCATGCAGCCGTTTAATCTGGGATATGACAATTTTATGGGACGGCTGGCCGTGGCCCGCGTATATGAGGGTGTTGCGGTACCGGGCGCGAATGTATTTGTAAAAAACCCGGACGGCAAAATACGCTCCGGAAAAATCACAAAACTTTTCACTTTTCAGGGTCTGGAACGTATAGAAACCAAAGAAGCAAGTACGGGAGATATCGTGCTTGCAGCCGGTTTGCCGGATATTGATATCGGAGAGACCATAACCACCGATCCGGAATCAGAGCCGCTGCCCGCCATTGCGGTGGATGAGCCGACCATTGCACTGAATTTTTTTGTAAATAATTCTCCACTTTCCGGGCGCGAGGGAAAATACGTGACATCCCGCCAGATTCGCGAATATCTCAAGCGCGAGCTTGAAGTAAATGTGGGACTTCGTATTGATTTTTCTTCCACGGATAGTTCACGCGTATTCGGCCGGGGAGAGCTGCATATTGCGATTTTGCTTGAAAATATGCGGCGGGCCGGATACGAACTTCAGGTTTCTCAGCCGCAGGTTATTATCCGCGAAGAAGGCGGGGAAAAGCTTGAACCGTTTGAAGAAGTGGTGGTGGATACGCCTTCGGAATTTCAGGGGGTGGTGATTGAACGGCTCGGCACGCGCGGATTTATCATGAAAGATATTCGGCATCATGCTGAATCCGTGCGTTTAATTTTTGAGGGGCCTACCCGCGGATTTCTCGGATATCGCAATCTTTTTGTCATTGATACTAAAGGCGAAGGGATTATGTCTTCGCGCGTTTTGGGATTTTGGCCATACGCCGGGGAAATACGCAAACGCGCGGTCGGTTCCATGATCTCAATGGCGGACGGAAAAGCGCTTGGGTTTTCCCTTTGGGGTTTGCAGGATCGGGGAACGCTTTATATCGGTCCGGGAACGGAAGTATATAATGGAATGGTGATCGGCAATACTTCCAAAGGCGAGGAGATGACGGTTAATCCGACCAAAGGGAAACAATTGAGCAATGTCCGGGATGCGGCTGCGGATGATGCGATTGATTTAACGCCTCCGTTTGAACTTACCATTGAGCGCGGACTTGAAGTTATGGCCGCGGATGAGTATTTGGAAATTACCCCCAAAAGCGTGCGTTTGCGCAAGCAATATCTTACCGAAGTTGAGCGCAGCCGGGCGCGCCGCGCCAACGGGTTAAAATAAATCCCCACACCTTCCTACGGGTATTAAACCCCGTAGGATTTTTAAAACGCCCATTCATCCCGTAGCAAGCTGCTGGGTATTCCGGGAAGGTGTGGGGATAAAAAATTGACTTCCGGAAGCGGAAGTCATTTTTGTTATGGGCGGCGCATTAGAATCAGTGGTGGCGGGTTGATTGATATGGTTTGAAAAGGATATCTTCCAGAATGAATGCTGGCAGATTGTATGATCCGTTGGGATTCGGATTTCGGTCTATGCGGCTGCTGATGTCGAAAATATGTTCTTTGGTCTGAACCGAGGGCTTCTCTCTGGTAATGTTTGCTTGAGAGGGATAACCGAACGCAGTCATTACATGCGGTCCGAGGGAAAGCCATATTTTTTGAGCCGACCGATCGTAGGTATTCGGGTGGTTTTCAACCGGATTAAGAGTACCCACCCGTTTTCCATCAATCACTATGACGATGTAGTTTTTCGTTTCGTTGAGAAGTAAACATTCATACTCCTCAATTCCGTTTACCGTTCTTTTGTAAATCTGCCCTTCGGCCGCCATGGACGCCATAAAAATTGAAACTAGACATGCGCTTATAAAAAAAAGAACTTTCTTCATTTTTCTTTCCTTCGGTTCCGGAAATTATATGCATAAGCTTACTATATTAGGCACATTTAATCAAGTGTTGTAATTCTTTTAAATATAGGACTTACGCGTTTGAATGGGAAGACCCATTTTTGTCATTTCCGTGAAAACGGGAATCCAGTATTTTAGGCAAATATGGGTTTCCTGGATTCCCGATCAAGTCGGGAATGACATCAAACGCGTAAGTCCTAAAATAGTAAGCTTTTATTTATATCAAGCTATGGTATAGTTAAAAATATGACAGAACATATTAAACATCATATTTCCAGCAAGCACTGTAGTCATTGCGGCGGAGAAGGCGAGGGAATGAAATGCCCGAAATGCGGTAAATCCTCGGGTCATTATGATCCGTTTCATTGGAAAGAATGTATGGGCGGCGGTAAATTTAGGGTAAAATGCAAGGCATGTGGACAATCCGAAGATCATTGCAGCTGTATATAGTGTCGGACGGAAAAGCGAGTTAATTGACTGTTTATTTTCTTGGCTTTATGATTAGACTGAAGTGGTCCTACTTGTCAAGACAGTAAATTGGTCACCATTATCAATATTTTAATGGGAACCGGCGACCTGTTCTTTTCGCTTTAGCGGGGGGGGGCGTCAGTTCCGCATATTCACAGTGAAAAAATATATAATAAGTTTATGGTTTGGCGCAGTTTTGATCGCGCCTTTTTGGACTTATGCCCAGATCAATGTAGAAACCATTGCGGCTCTGCAGGCTCAACTTAAAGTTCTTATGGAGAAAGTTCAGCAATTACAAGCGTCGCAAAGCCAAGCGCAGTCCGGCGCCGGGGGCGTCGCTGGCGGAAGCGGTTCGGCGGGTAGCCCCACATTATTATCCGTACCCATGCCAAACATGCCGCCTTTTCCACCCCCTGATTTTGACGACGATTTTGATGATATTGTGCAGTTCAATAATCTTATTGTCCGCAGCGTTTCCGGTCCGTCTTTCCCGGCTGAAATCAAAGCATCTTACGAAGTCGGAGTTAGGTGTCAAAAATTTCAATCCGAAAGCGCGAGTGGAGTTGAATACCCCTGCCCGCTTTCGCCATCCGTTCTTTACACGATCCAATTAGATTCAGATACAAGATTATTGCTGCGAAACCGGCAAAGGGCTTCTTTGTCTGATTTTGAAGTCGGAAACCGCATAAACGTATATGGATTTACGAATTCCGGAGTTTCTTCCATAGACGCTCTGGTTGTGAGGAATCTTACCAAGCCCGTCAGATTGAGTTTTATCCAATTAAATAATATGGAAGTGTTGTCTGCGCCCTCTTCCGGAGTTCCGCCCGCAAGTTTTACGGTTGTGAATAAATACTTTTCTCCTTGCCGTGATTTTAGTGATAATCCAAATAGCGGCGTTACTCTGCCCTGTCCCATGGGACTGGAAATTCAAGAGCAGCCACAACCAGGCGCGGGAGCCATGGGAGCTAGTCCCGATTATTATCCGGCTATCAGGAAATATTTAATTGAAGTAACTTCACAAACAGCCATTTTGCAAAGAGACAGGACTTCCATGGCGCTTTCCGAGATAGCGGTTGGGGATATTTTGAATATTTACGGCTCCTACACTAACAGTAGTCAGAACATTAAAGCGTTGATTATACGCGATCTTTCTAGGCCCGCGCAAAATTACGGATCCTTACAGGTCAGTGTGAATGGTATGAATATAATGTGCGTGTTATCGTCATCTTCCTTACAACAAATTCAGAGTGGCGGCTCGGGCGGAGGACATTCAGACGGAGGACCCTCAATAATTCTTCCGCCTTGCGGGACAATTTATCACGCAACGGTTGATTTGTATGACGCGTCCGGCACGCTGATCGGAACGCAGACCACGGAACGCGGAGTTGCGTTTTTTGAGAATTTACGCGCGGGAGAATATACGATTGTTGCAAGCGCGAAAGGATATGATAAAAATAAAACCGATGTTTCTATAGGAGCGGGCAGAGTGACTTTTGCGACAATTAATCTTTCGCAGTTTGAAGTTCCTCCGCCGTTCCCCACTCCATTTCCAACACCGCCTCCGATTAATAATCAAGCACCGGTTATTTCCGGAGTCAAAGGTCCGACTGCGCTGAAAGTCGGAGAAACCGGCACATGGAGTGTTAGTGCGTATGATCCGGAAAATGGGCCGCTTTCGTATTCGGTTGTTTGGGGAGATGAAGCGGTTCAACCAATGCCTTCTCCTTCTCCGGTCCCGCTTTCATTGGCTCCGGTTCAACAAACCGCGACATTTACTCATTCTTACGCTAACTCCCGTGTATATACCCCGGTTTTCTATGTGACCGACAACCAGGGCCTTATCGCCAAAACAAGCATGACGGTTACTATAGATCCTTCTGCAAGATTTCAAATCGGCGATAGGGTAAAAACCACCGCTATAGTTAATGTGCGGGGCACTCCGTCTTTGTCAAATTTTGCCAGTCCAATCCGCGGCACCCAAGCCGTTGGCGCTCTTGGCACTATTTCTCCTTCACCTCTTAACCTCGCTACCTATCCTATTTATGTAAATGGTTATTGGTGGTGGTATATAGATTTTGATTCCGGAGCGGACGGCTGGGTGACGGAAAATTATCTGGAGAAATTTTATACTCAACCCTCCATCACCGTTACTGTGCCGAATGGACACGCGTGGCAATCAGGAACAAATCAGACCATTCAATGGACGGATTCTGCGTATGCGAGCAATGTATACTATACAGTTTTTGCAGTGCGTAAAGATGGAGGCGCGTACGGAATTATTGCAAACCAGGTTTATGGTACATCATTTGTTTGGAACGTCGGTACGTTATATGACGGAAAACTTGGGCCGCTCGCCCCTGGGGAAACGTCCTACTACATTCAAATCGTCAGACAAACAGCGCCGTCAGTAAGTTCATCAAATTCTCCGTTTAGTATTATGGCTCCAACGCCAGTTCCTATAATTATTATTAATGCCGCCGATTTGCCAACCGGCACTGTGGGAGTTGCTTATCCTCAACCTAACATTACTGCTTCAGGGATCGGATCAGATGCTAAATGGACCGCAATCGGTTTGCCGCCGGGTTTAACGATTTCAACTTCTCCTGTTTCCTGCAATAGCGCGGGAAGCTGCTCTACCAACGGAGTTATTTTTGGAACGCCGACAGCCGTGGGCACTTATACATTTACAGTTACCGTAACCTCCGGCGGGAAATCAGCTTCAAAACAATTCCAGATTACGGTTAATCAGCCAACCTCCCAACCCTCCATTACCGTTCTTTCGCCGAATGGAGGGGAGACGTATTATAAAGGAAATGGCAAAGATGGCATCATTTTCGCAAAGTGGACTACTTCAGGAGTTTCATCCTCGGCAGTATTAGATTTAATTCGCTTAAGAGGATACGACAACGGAGTTGAATATTATCTCATCAATAATACGATTAACGACGGTTATGAGGAGATTCCCATTCCATCCTCTATTCCTGACGGAGCATATACGTTGGAAATAAAGAGTTCATATAATAGCCTAACTCTTTTTGACGGAAGCGATTCATACTTTAAGATTGTCACGGCCGCGACCCAACCCTCCATCACCGTTCTTTCTCCGAATGGGGGAGAGCAATTTCAGATAGGTGCGGCGCAACCAATTACTTGGATTGGAAGCTTCGGGAAAACATACGCGATAAGTGTTGTGGATAAAAACGGTTTTGGGCAAGGCAATATTGCAACTGTTAAAGGTATTGCTGCAGACAAACAAGTTTTTAGTTGGCCAGTTGGACAGGTAATCGTCGCAAGTGATCAAGGCAATTTACAAAGGGTATTGAGTCCTGGCGATTACAAGATTTTAATCCTTGAAACTGAAACTGGCAATAGCGATATGAGCAACGCGCCGTTTAGCATTGTGAGCTTACAGTCATCTTATCCGGGCTTCTTTATGAAGTTGGATAAATCTACTTACGCGCCGACTGACACTCTTGTTTTAACTTCCAGCCGGGCTGACGGCAAAACAGCTTATTATCCGGTTGATATTTACGCGGTAAGAAATAAAGATAATGTAAGGACGCTGATTCAGGCCAGCGCGTCCATCGCGTTAAATACCAATACATATATTTTCTTGAACAGATGGGGAATTTTTAACGAAGGAGGCGCCGGCGATTACTTAATATTATTCTGCGACGCGTCAAAAGAATGCGTCGGAGGCGTAAACACCAACAGCGTTGGGTTTAGTATCGTGGTAGCAAGCAGCGGCGGAGGCGGTGGAGGAGGCGGAGGAGGGTCTATTTTGCTTGCCCCGAATTCTTCGCAGACGGCAAGTTTGGCCGAGGCATTAAGAATTCTGACGGAGGATTTAAATAAGCTGTTATCCATAATTAGATGATAAAAATTATTCTTGCGGCTATAGTAATCTTAAGTATCATGGGCATTGCTAATGCCGGCGTGTTTGCCATGGATCACGGTTCCGACAACAGCCATAAGGGGTGTATTGCCTCCGCCGCCAAAGGCATTGATTGCCCGGAAGACACCGTTTCACTGGTTTTTCTGAATTTCCATTTTGATGCGTTGAAAAGCATTTTAACCGCCACTTTTGCAAAGAATCTTTTAGGCATATTGGCGGCTTTCCTGATGTCGGTTTTAACTTTCTGGATTTTCGGTGCCGGGAATTTTTGGCATAGCCCCGCTTTGATTGGTATCTATTCAAACCGCCATTTATCGGAATGGCCCGTTTCTTCGCGCCATCGGAAATTCATTCGCTGGCTTGCGCTCCATGAAAATAGCCCATCTTTTTTTAAGGCGCCGGGGTAAAACCGTTTGTCGAATTGGTTTTATGTCGCGCGCCTTTTCAATCTCCTTGAGCGGAGATTTTTTATTCTTGTAATTTCTTCAATATTAGGATTTACACGTTTAATGTCATTCCCGATATATGCCTAAAATACTGGATTCCCGTTTTCACGGGAATGACAAAAGCGGGTCTTTTCATTTAAACGCGTAAGTTCTAAATACTATGGGTAAAAAAACAATAATTATAAGCGCAGCGGCAATTATTATCGGCGGATTTCTTATCTTCACCGCGGGAGGAAACCGTCCCGATATAAATTTAGCCATCACGAATGATGTAAATTCTAAAGAAAAATTGGTTTTTAAAGATGCGGTGGGCAAAAAAGCTCCGGACTTTGCGCTGGAAAGTATTGACGGGAAAACAGTTAAATTAAACGATTATCTCGGTAAAAACGTAGTGCTTTTCTTTAATGAGGGGGCGATGTGTTATCCGGCTTGTTGGGATCAGATAGCGGGGTTTGGTAATGATCCCAGATTTGATACCGAAAATGTAGCGGCTTTCTCCATTGTTGTCGATTCTAAGGGTCAATGGCAGGAAATCGTAAGTAAATCGCCGAATCTGGCAAAATCCAAAATTCTTTTTGACGCCGCGCGCTCCGTGTCTCGGGCGTATGATGTGTTATACTTAAATTCATCAATGCATCCGGGCGGTTTTCCCGGCCACACCTATTTTATTATTGATAAAAACGGGATAATCAGATTTACGCTGGATGACCCGCTTTTTGGCTTATCTAAGCGATAGGCCGCAAAGTTTGTTCAGCGATTTTGCCTCGAAATTCTTAAATTTCGTGACGAAAATCTTTGTGCAGTAGGTCTAGAGAGGATTCAATAATCATGGAAACATTAATTATCGCATCGCTTATAACCGCGTTTATCGCCGGAATAGCGGCGCTCTTTGCGCCTTGTTGTATCACTGTTTTACTGCCTTCATATTTGGGTTCTATTTTCAGGGAAAAACAAAAAGTGTTTTGGATGACTTTTGTATTTTTCCTGGGACTTCTCGCGGTGTTCCTGCCGCTGGGTATGGGGGCGGCTGGCCTCGGGAAGTTATTCAGTGAATATCACGATCCGATATTTATTGCCGGAGGAATATTCCTTTTATTTCTAGGGGCATTGATACTGCTGGGGCAGCATTTTTCAATGCCGTTTTCCGTTAGTCCGAAATTAAAAATCAATAGTGCGGGCTCGGTTTTTACACTCGGTATTTTTTCGGGATTTGCGACCATGTGCTGTGCTCCGGTTTTGGCCGGTGTTGTGGCTTTATCTGTTTTGCCTAATTCCATTTTTTGGGGAGGGGTTTATGCTCTTGCCTATGTTTTAGGAATGGTTGCCCCTCTTTTCCTGATTGCCCATCTCCTGGATAAAAACAACTTCACTAAAAAACTTATGGAATCAAATAAACGCCTGTCTTATTCAATCGGCGCGAGGCAAATTAATCTTGCGATAGCCGATGTGATATCCGGCATAACCTTCTTTTTGATGGGCATTTTTATCTTATACCTCGCAATAACAAACCAGCTGGCGATGGGCGGAGGAGAATTTCAAATAAAAATAAACATTTATCTTAATCAGCTTGTTCAGACGATAACCGGCTGGCTGAAATAATAGCTTAATGAAGTCCGACTTCAATAGCGTGCTATTTAAGTCGGACTTCGAAACATAAATAATATGTCCAAACCCCAGTAGCAGAACGCTACGCGTTCGCTACGGGGCAGGCAAATTTCTAACGGGATGAAAAATGAAGAACAAAATATGGAACTCAAAATGTCGGATGAAAAGGCGGGCGTAAATAATGAGCACCTCGGTGTATATATTGTCGCTGCAGCGCTTATTATCGCCGGCGCGTGGGTTTATACCTCCGGCCCCAGGAATGCTTATACCCCCCCCAAAAAAGATATTACTCCCAAAACCGAGGTATCGGAACTTGAAGAAAAAGTTTTGCCTGTAGACGGCGTGGTATTGCCGGTCAGATGGGGCGATCTTGGCGCTAAAATGGTAAGCGTTGGGGTGATTGACGCTCAAAAATTTGAACAGCTTTATGCGGGTCGAGGCGGGTTAAATAGTGAAATAAAAAGGTTACTTTATGGCGAATCAAACAGCAATCTTAAAATTACTTCCGAAAACTCCGGTTTGATTTTGAATATGTTTTGGGCATTGGGACTCGGGACAAAGAATAATATTTTGGAAAGCGGTGAGATGGCGGACTCGCGTTATGGCGGAGCGGAGAATTTTGCATCTACCGGCGGCTGGACATTATCCCGCGGTAATGCCATGGAGCATTACAGCCGGCATCCTTTCATAGTTTTGACGCCGGAACAGCAGGCCTTAGTGGACAAGGTGTCGCGCGGCATATACCGGCCGTGTTGCGGAAATTCAACCCATTTCCCGGATTGCAATCACGGCATGGCCATGCTCGGGCTTCTTGAACTAATGGCATCCCAGGGCGTGAGCGAGCAGATGATGTATAAAGTCGCGTTGCAGGTGAATGCCTATTGGTTTCCGGACACATATCTCACTATTGCAACTTATATGAAAAATAATAAGGGTATTGAGTGGCAGGACGTGAATCCGCAGGAAGTTCTTGGAATCAATTATTCCAGCTCTCAAGGATATGCGAGGATCGCGGCGCAAGTTGTTCAGCCGAAAGAGCAGCGCGGAGGGAGCGGGGGATGCGGAGTGGAAAGTGACGCGCCGTCGCGCGGAGGAAGCGGTTGCGGGATATAATTAGGGGTCTTAATATGGACAACAAAACAATCACACCTTCGCCGGAAGAAACAGCCGCGTCTTTGCCGGAAGAAATATCGCCGCAGTCAACACAGAAAATGAAAATGTTTTTTGTTGGGCTGGCTTTTGCTATGCTCGCAGCCATAATAATTTTTCTTACCTATCTGGCAACTTCCCCCGCCAAAACGCTGACCACTATTCTTTCTTTCGTCGGAGGTGTCTCCAATATTGTGTTGCCCTGCACTTTGCCTCTGGTTTTTATTATAGTCCCGCTTTCTATGGGCAAGGGTTACCGTAAAGGCTTGACCATAGCTTTACTTTTTGGGGTTGGATTGATTGCCATGCTTTCGGTTTATGGAGCCGGTATTGCCATGGTGGGCCAATATTTAGGATTGGATAGCGCGACCCGGATTCTTTATTTTATAGCCGGAGTTGCAGCTTTTATTTTCGGCATGTCCGAGCTTGCCTTAATTGGTTTCAAGATGCCCGCCTATACCGGCATGCCGTCGTTTATTCAGAAACAGCCTGATTATTTTAAGGCCTTGTTTCTGGGTTTTTTTCTGGGCAATGCCGGTGTAGGTTGTCCCAATCCCGTAACATACTTGATATTGACTGCCGCGGCTGGAACAGGCAGTATTGCCGTGGGCGCCTGGTACATGGCGGTAAATGGTTTGGGACGAGTTTTACCCCTTCTCTTCTTTTCGGTTCTTGGCATATTAGGGGTTAATGCCACCGGTGGATTGATCAAACGTAAAGCCGTGGTAGATAAAATTACCGGTTGGGCATTAGTTGGAATTTCGTCCTTTATCATATTAAACGGCATTTTCGGGCACATGTGGTACGAGGGCTCTATTTTTCATGAAGGACTGAATCGCTTTGTAAGTGATATCGGTGGAAAGCGGATAGCTGAAGCGGCGATTCCTTTGGTGGAAGAGATGGTGCCTCTCTTTTGGCTTGGCGCCTGGTTTAATCTGATTGTGCCGTCAGCCGTTCTTATCTGGTATTATTTCAAGAAAAAAAAAGAAATGTCGCGTAGGACTTTTGCGATATTATTTATTGTTTTTATCCTCTGGGGTCTTCTTACATTTCCGTTTTTTGCCCCGGCGATGTAGGCCCCACACTTAATTTTAACCCGCCTGCCATACGCCTGTATATGAAGTTAAGACGGGGTTCAGTACTGCAGTGAAGTTTCGAGTAACGCCTTTACTTGTGAGACGGGCATATGGCGGGCAGGCCGTTTTCGTGCCGTCCAGAGTAAGCTGGTGTGATACGCCCGCATTTCTTAACAGATGTTCATCTTGCCTTGGATGGAAACGAAAGCGGCAGTTAAAATTAAGTGTGGGGTAAACCCACGCATTTAATAACATGGGAAAATTTTTTTCAGCAATTATTTTTTTACTTCCGGTTTCCGTTGTTCTCGCGCACGCGGGTGAGGAGGTAGAAGAGCATGCCGGAGAGACAGTTGCGGCTGGCCCGGCGATCGGCTCTTTGATTCTGGCGGGATTCCTGGCAGTGGCCGTTATAGGTTTTCTTATTTGGATAGTTGTAAAAAAATAATTAATGGATTATATCGTCATTTTAGTGGTGGAGAAAATCGTCAAAAGGTCGAGCATAACTGTAATAATATTTTTAAAATAATGATTAATACAATGCATCTTTTAAAAGTTAGTGCCGCCTGGATTAGTGCGGTCTATGTAATATGTTTTACCGGAGTGGCATTATTTCCCGGGATCCGTTTTGGATTTATGATGTACGCTCTTCACACTGATCTTGATGTGGGCCGCAACGTTTTGACATTTGGCACATTTCTTTCCGGCCTGGTCATCTGGAATATAATTGCGTTTCTGGGAGTATGGCTTTTCGCGGTTTTGTTTAATTTAATTAAGAAATAAGGTCCGGTGAATATATAGACCTCCTGCAAAATAACTCCTCATTTATCATTATTCATTGTAAGATGATGGTATATGATGAGATATAACACGTTACGGCTCCGACCGACCCATTTTTTATACTCCTGTCGTCTAGTCCGGTCTAGTCCAGATTTTTCCAAAATTCTGGCGATTTATGCCCCTATCGTCTAGTGGCCTAGGACACTAGGTTCTTTCACCTTCCCACCTTTTTGGCCTCATCGTCTAGTTTGGTCTAGGACGCCAGGTTCTCATCCTGGTAACCCGGGTTCGAATCCCGGTGAGGCTGATTGGTAAAAGGCGGGAGGGCAGGGCCTAGGAACCGGGGTTCAATTCCCCATGGGGCGATTAAAACCGATATGAAGAAAAAACTTTCAGCAAAAAATCTATGGAAATTGAGGCCGCGAACCCTTGAAATACATGGAGGAGGTGATTTCAAAGATCACGAACTTCGGCCCGTGGTTGACCGCGTAACTGCTTACCCCCTTGGATCTTTTGAACGAGCCAAACGCCTTTTTGAAGGAAAGGAAGGGGGTTTTATTTACAGCCGTATTAATAATCGCACTGTTGATCGTTTGGAAAAACGGGTCGCAGTGTTGGAAGGAGCAGAGGCCGGACTTGCTACTTCGTCCGGCATGTCCGCGATTCTTATAATATCTTTGCACCTCGCGAATGGCGGCGGACATATTGTCTCGTCTAACCGGCTCTATGGCGGCGTGTTGCATCTTTTTCGTGAATTGCTCCCGAAACTTGGTATTGAGGTTACTCTCCTGGAAAATCCATATGATCTTGACGAGTGGGAACGCGCCATTCGGTCTAATACCCGGTTTCTTGCGTTGGAAAATCCATCCAATCCCCTTATTGATTTGTTTGATCCGCGTCCGATTGCTAAAATCGCGCATCGTCATGGCATAAAATTGGTTATAGATAACACTTTGGCAACCCCGGCTCTGGCGCAGCCTTTGAAACGGGGCGCAGATATCGTGTGGCATTCGCTCTCAAAATATTTTGGCGATGGCGAGGTGATCGGCGGATGCATTGTCGGGAAGAAAAGATTGATTGACGACATGCGACTTGGTTGGTTTAGGACATTGGGGCCTTGCATGTCTCCGGACAATGCCGCGATTTTTCTATCGCATGCCGAGTCGCTTTTTGGCCGGGTCATGGAACACTCGAAAAACGCTCTTAGGGTTGCCCGGTTTCTTTCAAAGCACCCCAAAGTTCGGCGTGTATTTTATCCCGCTTTCGGTCCCCGTGCGCGGGAGAATAAAAAAATCATGCCGCAGGGTTTTGGGGGACTCATGGCCTTTGAAATAAAAGGCGGAAGACGTGACGCTAAACGCGTGCTGGAATCATTGCGCCTTTTTTGGCATGCGCCAAATATTGGTGAGTCGCGTTCACTTGTGATTCATCCGGCCACCACTACGCACGGGCAATTGACTAAAGAAGAACTCGCCAAGGCTGAAATTACTCAAGGGACCTTGCGATTATCAATCGGCAGGGAAGACCCTCTGGATTTGATTGAGGATTTAAAGTTGGCACTAGCTAAGATTTAACAAGCCGGACTCTGATTAATCTGAAATTTAATATTTTTATATGTTTTTCATTAATTCGCGATCGCGAATTAATGAAAAACATTGATAGACCTTAATGTAATCTCTATATTATCTCTGTCACTGTTTTGCGGCAAAAAATGATACTTATCACCTCTTTTTTTAATGATTCAACACTAAGAATTGCCCCTAAACTTTTGGGTAAATTTTTAGTGCGAAAAATCGGCAAGCGCCGGATTGAAGGAATAATCACTGAAGTTGAGGCCTATGTGGGGCCGTATGATCGCGCTTCGCACGCATCCCGCGGAAAAACTCCGCGCACCGAAGTTATGTTCGGAAAACCAGGGTATTGGTATGTGTACCTTGTTTACGGCATGCATCATTGTCTGAACATCATAACCGAGCGCGAGGGATATCCGGCGGCAATTTTGATACGTTCTGTGGGGGTAGAAGCGGATCCACGCGGATCTATACGCGGATTCACGCAGATGATAACGGGTCCGGGGAGAGTGTGTAAATATTTTAAAATTGATAAGCGGTTCAATAAAATGTCCGCCAATAAAAAAAGCGGTCTCTGGATAGAAGACCGCGGAATTAGAATTTCTGCGCGAGATATTAAGCGCGGCAAACGGATCGGGGTGGATTATGCCGGAAAGTGGAGAAATAAGCCGTGGAGATTCTTTTTTGCTAACGTCTAACAAAAATTTTCCATACTTCAACCACGTCTTGGCCAAACATTTGTGAGGGCGTATGCATATGGATTCGCATCTCCGTAAAATGATCAGAGATATAACGCGAAGGATGCTCAATTGTCTGGCGGCTGGTAACCTCTTTGTCTGTTCCCTCAAGTTCCTTAAGTATTTTTTGGCGGCGTCTGGATTCATAAAAAAATCCGCTTACCATACCGAATCGTATGTGGAGAAGTTCCCGAAAAATCCTCTCATAAAAAGCGTATTTGGCGCGGTCGGATAGGAAAAGTTCGGTGGAAAACAAACTGATGAATGCATTCGGGCGGAAAGGAGTTTTGCCCATGAAATCAAGCGCGGTATAGTCCGTCTGGATGAAGGGTTTTATTCCCTCGGGGTTATGCAAATCAATTCCAACATATTTCATGTGATACGGATCGTACATGGCATATTCGCCAATGCCACAGCCAAGATCCATAACGTGCGGGATTTCGGTGAGCATAAGATAGGCAAAGATCCGGAAAACATGATCATGATTTTTGCGTACTATCGGCTCTTTCAAGTATTCCCGGTATGCCTCAAAGAATTTCTCATCATACGGCATATTGCATACTCCGTCTATCAAAGAACAAATCCCATTCTTTCTTTTATCCCATTAGAGTTTTTTAGTCAATAGATAAAAATATTCCGGTTATAATCCGGATTGATTAACGTTGGAAAATAATTTAGATAAGTATTAAAACTCTAACGGAACAAGCCCAATTTTATTTTTCACTTCGGTAAGAGTTTTATTGGCAACTTCGGCGGCTTTTTGGGAGCCGGAATTGAGGATCGTGAGAAGCCCCTCTTTGTCTGTAGAAATTTCCTTGTATTTTTCTTGAATTTTGGAAAGTTTTTCTATTACAATTTCGCTTACATCGTGTTTTAGTTCACTATATCTGTTACTATAGTTTTCCCAACTTTTAGTCAGAGTATCAGCCATAGTCAAATCCGAAAATTCCGCATAAATCGCTAAAAGATTTACCACGCCCGGTCGCGCCTTTTTGTAGAATTCGGTCCCTCCTTTTTCTGAATCAGTTACGGCGATTTTAATTTTACGGCGGATTTCATCCTGCGAATCAAGTAAAGCGATATAATTATTTGGACTCTGGGCGGATTTGGACATTTTTTTGGACGGGTCGTCAAGTCCCATGATGCGTCCGGTACCTGCATTAATAAGGGCTTTTGGCTCTTTGAATGTCTCCCCGAAGCGATTATTGAATTTTCGCGCCAGGGTCCGGGTAAGTTCCAGATGTTGAAGTTGATCTTCACCAATTGGCACTATGTCCGGTTGATAAAGTAAAATATCGGCGGCCTGCAATATCGGATAATCGAGAAGGCCCATATTTCCTAAATCTTCTTTTAATTCCATGTTGGCGGGTGAAAGTAGTCCACCCCCATGCGGTGAAAGTAGTCCCGCACGTCCTCTTGCTACAATTTTTCTAAGTCCGGGTGCCTTTTCTTTATATTGTGTCATTTCCAGTAGTTCTCTGACAGGTGTTAGGGTATTCAAAATCCACATAAGTTCGGTGTGCGCCGGTACATGGGATTGTATAAAAAGCACGGATTTTTTGGGATCAATGCCGCAGGCCAAAAGTAAGGCCGCGGTTTCTAAAGTTTTTTCGCGAAGTTTTTCCGGATCTTGCGGTACCGTGATGGCATGCAAATCTACGATTGTGATAAAAACGCGGTGGGTTTTTTGCAGTTCCACCCATTGTTTAATCGCCCCGAGATAATTTCCGATATGGAGATCCCCGGAGGGTTGTATTCCGCTTAATAATGTTTGTTGACTTTCCATAGTTAAAATGGTAATTTATTTACAGTACATTGAATGTCGGAGAGTCATTTTAATGATGGCAACCATAAATTTTTTGTTGGACCGGCTCGAAGAGTTTCTTAGTATTTTTTCAATAGTTACGCTCGGTTATGCCGTATGGCTTGTTATTTATAAATTTGTATCAGGCGATGAGGATAGGTTTGTGCGAGAGATCGAGAAGATGACAAACGATCAGTTGCCCGCATCCGTTCGCCATAAAAAAGAAGATACGAGTGTTCTTGGTTTGTTTCATGCCGATTTTATCAGGGATTTTATTATCGGCGATGAAGATAAATATCTGAGATTCACTAAAGCTCTTTCGGGCGAAGAAGAATTCATGAGGTCATTGCTAAAGCAGTGACCTATTTAATTATAGCATTTGGCTGGCGTTTGACAAACCGTGAACATTGATGATATTTTAATATAAGCCGTTTGAAAATTTGAGGACTTTTATGCGTACAACTCCGCAATTGATGCACGAAACAAGAGTGTGGAAAGTTTCAGACGATTCGGATTTATGCCCCAACCCATTTATCAACAAGGAATTTATTTCTCTGGAAGAATTGTGTGATTTCGGATGGTTCAATGATGCCGTATGGTGCTGTATTCGAAATGCGGTAATTCCGGAGGATAAGGCGGTGTTGGAATCCGTTGGTAAAATAATGGGTGATAAGTGTCGAGCGATGGCAGAAGAGATTGTTAAAAAGCCTGAATTTAAACGCGGATATGAATTTGCTGATTATGCGATAAAACAGGTGGAGAACGGAAATTCATTTCAAGCTATTGTCCACACCTTTCTTGCTTATGGTTTAGCAGCCCGAGAAGAATTGGAGAAAGATGAACGGTATATAAAACATCTTGAGGCGTCTCGTAATTTTGTTTGCTTGTTAGAGGCAAGGGCTGGGTTGCTGGAGCAAGAAATCAAAGATGTGTCCGGTCTTGAATCATCGCCTTGGTGGACGAAAGTATATATTTTTATGCGGCAGCACACGAAATTCAGGTTGCTAAAGGATCGAGCAAAAAAACTACCGGAATTAGAGAAAAGACGTCAAAATACTACTGTACTCATAGAAGCAATGCGAAAGTATCATTGCAATTCTTTTCTGGAAAAGGCGTCTAAGGCGTTTGAACATGCCGTTGAGGGCGCCAAGCGTGAGCTTGAAAAAACATTTTTGGCAGCCATGCGGACTCATACAGCATTATCAAGTTAAAAGCCGAGTTACGTCGGCTTATTTTTATACTTCAATTACCACCGGTAAAACCATTGGCCGTCTTTGCGTTTTGGTAAATAGGAATTGCCCGATTTTTTCGCGAAGTTCGTCTTTTATATACGTCCAGTTTATGGGATGCGACCCGCCGACGGTGATTTCTTCAACTATGGTTTTGGTTTTAAGCCGCACTTCTTTCAAAAGGTGTTGGGATTCTTTTAAATAAATAAATCCGCGTGAGATAATGTCGGGCGAAGTGCGCATTTTTCCGGTTTTGGCATCTACTATGGCAATTATAACAAAAATTCCGTCCTCGGCCAGATGCTGGCGATCGCGAAGAACAACTTCTTTGATGTCGCCTACGCCCAGACCATCCACCATAACATAATCAACCGGCGCTTTTTCTTTAAGTTTTTTGATTTCCTCGCGATTCATCGCTATTATATCTCCGTCTTCGGCAATCATGATATTTTGGCGGGGGATTCCGGTCTCTTCCGCAAGTTCGGCGTGCAATTTAAGCATAAAATAATTTCCATGGATGGGTATGAAAAATTTAGGCTTTACCAGCTGTATCATTTGCGCAAGCTCATCCCGTTTGGCGTGTCCTCCGGCATGGATGTCCATGCTGGCATAGTGGTATACCTTGGCGGCTTTTTTATAAAGCACGTCTTTTAGGCGCTGGACCGTGGCTTCATTTCCCGGGATAACGGATGAAGAAAATATAATTGAATCCGTGGGTTTTATGGCAATGGTTTTATGCTCGCTATTGGCGATACGCATAAGCACCGCATGATCTTCGCCCTGAGCTCCGGTGCAGGCAATCACGATTCGTCCGTCGGGAAACCGGTCAATGTCTTTGGCGGTGATTAGCGTGCCTTTTTTTATTTTCAGATATCCAAGCTCCCGCGATATTTCCACGGTTTGTTTCATGCTGTGTCCTTCGATAATAATTTTGCGGTCATATTTTTCCGTAAGCCAGATTAATTGCTGAATCCGCGTGAGGAGGGATGAAAAGGTTGCGGCAATAATTCGCCCCCGTGCCTCCTTAAAAATCTCTTCAAGCGAACGCTGTACATCGGATTCGGAAATTTGGTGCCCGGGCATTTCGGCATCCGTTGATTCCGAAACAAGAAGCAGTACCCCGCTTTTGCCTATGGCGGATAAACGCGGAATGTCAGCCGGGCGTTCGTTTACCGGATGGTGATCAAATTTAAAATCACCCGTATGCACTGCGGTTCCGGCCGGGGTTTTTAAAACAATACCCATGCTATCCGGAATATTGTGGTTTACATGGAAAAATTCAACATCGATTTGGCCTAGTTTCAAGCGCGACTCCGTGGTAACCACTTCAATTTTCGGCCGCGGCAAATGTGGAAAATCATCCTGCTTTTTTAAAATCATGCCGCGGGTGAGCGCCAGAGTATAGATTGGGGGATTACCCAGGGGATCAAGAAGGTAGGGGATTGCGCCCATGTGATCATAATGGCCGTGAGTTATGATTATTCCTCTGATATTTTTTTTGCGCGGTTTCAGGTATTCCACATTGGGAATCAGAAAATCAATTCCCGGCATATCTTCCTGGGGAAATTGCAGGCCCATGTCAATGATTACGATGTCGTCTTCGTATTCGTATATGTACATTGAGCGCATGACTTCTCCGCATCCGCCCAAGGGGATAAATTTTAACTGGCCTCTCTGGAAAGAGGGGATTATTTTCTGAAAAAATGCTTTAGGGAAGCGTCGCCGGTGCGCGGTGCGCGTATCGCCGTGCATGGCCGCGCTTCGCCTATGCGGCGCAATTCTTCTCTGGATCATTGTTTATTTAGAGACAAATATAGACGCAAGAGATCTACGCAGTATATAAACGCAATTGCGTTTATTGTCGCGTATTTATAGCGTGCAAATTTGCCTTTATTGTTAAAATGTTGATAATTTAAATAAAAATTAGGATCAAATTATTTTATTATAACTCCGTTAAAATCAAAAATAGGTGAGTGGGCGTGTCTGGGGTTAAAATTTGAATTCCTCGGTCTCTTTGTCGCCATATAACTCGTCATCCCAGTATTTCATATACGAAGGTTCAATAATCCATACACGCGATTTGTATTCGTTGGTGTGAATCCACTCCACTGTAATTTTGTTTTTAAATTCCGGAAAATTGTGATTATGCAGTCGCACCCCCTCTGCAATTTCTTCTTCGGTTTTTGCGGGCCGGCAAACTCCAAGACCCTGTATTGCCTTTCGATCTTTGTGATTATTTGGATTAAACCATGCAACTGAAAAAGCAACTGCAGGATTTTCAGCTATCAACTGACTATGCTTTGTATTTTCGGGGCTTATAAAATATATTTTGAAATTATCATCGACCCCGAAATATACATTTGCGATCCAAATATCGTCTTTATCATGGCAGGCCACGACAAGCAGTTTCTGAGACCTTAAAAAATCCAGCAATTTATTCATACGCATTATTAGTTTTGAGGTTTTTGGGTTCTATTTGATGAAATTTTTTCAGGTGGCGTGGGACGATCCAGAATCGAGGTCATTCAAGTATTATGAGGATCCTTTGGGGGTAGCGGATTGTTTGCGGTATCTATGTTGCTATCTATTTTCTTGGGTTGAGACAATTCCCAGACTTTTTGTAATTTATCTAGAACGCCCCGCAATGCAGGAAGTGAAGACGCACCACACTTTATTTGATAGGGATCAATATAATCCCAATTTTCAGTCTTTTTTTCAAGAGTATACGTTCTAACTAAACTCGGATTGTTACTTTCTCGTTGTTGAACGGTATACCAATTTTCTCCTTTGCGAATAGCAAATACGTAGGCTTTTTTATCATCAGCATCTATTACTTGGATTTTATAGGGTGTGTCACCTTCCCATTGCACTTGTCCACAAAGTTTATCAAGCAATTCGACGAGGCGTTTGCTTATAGCCCGTGAATTAAATTCTATATTAAGATTTTGTTTCTCAATTGGTAATTCTTTACCCATACTCAAAATTATAACTTTATATTTTCGGTTCCTTGAATGTTGTTAAATCCTGCAGCGCGTCTAGGATTTTAAAAATAGGAGATAAAATGGGCGAGAGAGGATTTGAACCTCCACAGGATTGCTCCCACTGGCTCCTGAAGCCAGCGCGTATACCGTTCCGCCACTCGCCCTTTATTTTCTCGGCACGGCCTCGATCAAAAAATGGTTGCTCGTGTCGGCCCGGGGCGCTTTTGCGCCCGTTGCATGCTGTGTAACCTCGCATGCGACCCACTCGCCCGTAAATACAATAATTAAAATCAGCGTTTTATCGGCGTTGTAATCAGCGTCATATCAGCGGAGAATCGCCGAATGTGAATAGATTATTATTCGTAGAAAATCTCGCGGGTGCGAGGTGTAAAGACGAGTAGTCCTCTGGAGAAAGGTGATCTTTGCGCCACTCTCCGGAAGATTACGTTATGCGCAGTATAGCATAGTTAGAAAAAAATTGCAAATTGTTAAAGATCACTGTTTTCATGGAGAAAGTATTTTTTTGCTTCCTGGATTGTTTTCGGATACAACGCGAGGCGTTTTGCGTATAGTTTCGTGTCAAGTCCACCATTTTCGAAATGGAATAGATGGCTGAATATATTTTTCCAGATTTTTTCTCCGTCCTTTCCCATTGACTCAAGCGTATCGAGGATAATTTTTCGGTAGTCATTTATTCCGGTTCCTATGGAAAGATGGAAAAATCTCATTAGCTGGTCGGCCTTCATTATGTCAATAGTCGTATCATGGGTATAAGTCAGTAACTTCGGTAATCGTTTTCCGCTGAATATATATGCGGTTAGATTTTTCTTTTGTTCGGCGTTTAGTTTTAACTCTTCTTTAATCCGATCATGAATGTGTGAGAACACACTAGGGGAGTCAATTTCCTCCGGTTTCTTTGGCAGAATTTTATCCTCATCAATTAGAATATAACCGTCAATATCGGATTCAGGTATCGCATACCCCTTGGTCAGTGATCCGAATAGTGTAAGCGCGACAAGTTCCGGGTATTTCGCTTTTTCTTCTTTCATTATTTCATGTATTTTTTTCAAGCGTTCTTTTAATTCCGGATGACGGGAAAGGAGAAAACGTTTGCGTTCAAGCGCGGGCGAGGCGGATACTTTTTCCCTCCGTTCATCCTTTGATTTGCCTATATATTGTTCATATTGTGGAAATCTCATAGAACTATTTAAAAATTCGCTTGGTCTCTTTGTACCATTTATTTATCTCATTGAATCTGTCTGCCGGTACGCCTACACGTTTAATCTCGGCCCCTTGTATATCCGACGGCAGAACGTATAGAAAATTCTGGGTATAGAGAAATATTGCCGGAATATCCGCGGAAAGTATTTTGGAGAACTCATCAAATTTTTTGGAGCGAAGCTCCTTGTCAGATGTCCGGCGCGTTTCTTCAAGCAGTAGATCCGCTTTTTTATTCGCATAGAGTGCAACATTGAGCCCCGGATCTTTTATTTGGGATGAATGCCAGAATGCGAACGGATCCGGTTCATATCCGTATATTTGTCCGAAAAGAAGCATGTCGAAGTTCCGTTGGCGGATAACAGTTGCCTCAAGGTCCATAAATGATTTTATTTCAATTGATACACCTATACCGATGGCGCCAAGCTGTTCTTTTATTTTTTCAGCGACAAGTATAAGCTCCGGCCAATCCGATGTGGCAAGAGTAAATTGCAGGAGTTTTTCGGTTTCTTTTCCTTTGGCCCGTTCCGTTTTCTTGCGTACTCCGTCATTATTTCTGTCTTTCCACCCCGATTCATCCAGAAGTTTAGCAGCCAGGTCCGGGTCATATGCCGATGCGCTGGATGTGCCAACATTATCCCGCAGCCCAAAAGGAATCGGGTAGTTGGCCACCACACCTCCGCCTGCCGGAATTTTAGACAGTTTATCTTTGTCTAGCGCCTTAGCAACAGCTGTTCTAATTTTTTTATCGGCGAGCGCAGGCGAGTGCTTTTCGTTGAAAAATAAACCTACTATTCGCGGCATGGCGATGGCTCTCAACGCGTTTTCATTACGTCCTTTAATTTCTACCAGCGTTTTTTCATCCGTGATTGTGAAGCCATCAATCGCTTTACGTTTCCAGGCGGCGAGAATCTCGGAGCTTGTTTTGAAAAATACGAATTGTATGGTTTTCAGATATGGACCCTCAAGGAAGTAATCTGTGTTTCTTTCAAGCGTGTATGAGGCAATGTTTCCATCTTTATCCTGGGCGAACTCTTTGAATTTATAGGGTCCGGAACCGATTGGTTTCAGATTCGCCCCATGTATGAGTGCTTGTTCAGGCCCTACGGCGCCCCAAATGTGCTCGGGCAGTATGCCAAGTGTAAGATTTTCTATGAACGGAGCATACGCGGTGCGCAAAGTGAATTTGACTGTACGCTCATCCATTTTCTCCGCATTTACGCCAAGCCAGTTGGCGCGGTAGACGCTTTTATACTGGGGATTTTGCAGGGTGTGTACGGTGAAGATGATGTCATCTGCAGTTACCTTTTTGCCATCATGCCACTCGGCGTTTTCGCGGAGTATTATGGTATAGGTTTTTCCGTCACTGCTTATGTCATATTTTTCCGCAAGATCGTTTATGATTTCTCCGTTGCCGGAGTAGGAGAGCAGTCCGGAATATACAAGGCGTGCGATATCGCGGTCAGTGTCTTGCGACGCGTAAAGCGGATTTATCAGGCGCGGCTCCCATAATACGCCTTCGATAAATGTTCCTCCTACGCCAGGAGCAGGGATTGTGATGATCCGGTATCCGCGCACCAAAAGAGCTCCGCCGCTTAGAAGTGCGACTATGAGAAGCGCTGCAAAAAAACGCTTCTCTGAAGTATGTAAAATGTGCGGAAAGTAGAGGAGCTTTTTGAAATTAAGTAATCTCCAGTTGCGGATAAGTCGTATGAAATCCACCGTTTGGTTTTCGTTATTGAAGTATAAGGTTTAGTAATCCGGTTATAAAAAATAATACAGCCAAAATTATTGTTCCGACAAAAAGTGTTTTTTCCATGCCGCGCCGCGTTCGGTATACCGATCCTTCTCCTCCGAGTACCGGAGATAATCCGCCTCCGCGCTGTTGCAGAAGAATAGCGCCGGCAAGCAGTGTGGAAACTATGAGTTGGATGATAATGAGAGTTGTTTTCATAAAAACGAATTAGCGATCATTATAATTAAAGCCGCTAGAAAAAGCGTGGTTAGGCCATTTATAGTGAATTGTACGGAAATAAAATCAAATGTCCAGAGGATTATCATCGCAATCACAATGTTAAATAATCCCAGTGTGATCCAGCGTAAGGGGAAGGTCAAGAAACGGAGGACCGGCTTAAAAAACGTATTTAGCAAGGCCAGGATTACTGCTCCCATAAGAAGTGCATACCATCCGCTGGTGCGCGTGAATCCCGCCAATAGTTCATCCGCAATATACAGCGCCGCTGAATTTATCAGCACCCTTGCCGCTAACTTGAGTATAAATCCCATGAGTTTAATATTATCTTCATCCGGTGAATTATGCAAGTTCGAGGTTTGTATACCATTACCGTTACTGTTACTGTGCATAACTGGTATATTGACATGATTGGCGAATAGGCGTAAACTTAACAGTGTAAGATGATTGAAGCGATAGAATAGCGAAAGAATTGCATATATATCAAATTTTTAAAATCCGCCACACGGCGGGAAACAATTTGCGAGAAGATTGAATATTCGCAAGTGTTAATTTAAACCCCAAGGGAAGGGATATTTGGGTTCGGGTTTTTTTGTTTTAATTTTATATTTTAAAAAATAATTTTATGTTTTTGTCAAACAAAAAAATTTTTTCCCGCTATCACGCTTCACGAATTTCTTTACCCAATCTTGCCGAAATACAGGTTAATTCCTATGCCTGGTTTTTTAAAATCGGACTTAAAGAACTTTTCAGGGAGTCGTCCCCCATTAAAGAGGAGTTTGGCGAGCAGGGTTTGGCATTTGAGTTCGCGGATTATTATTTGGACGAACCAAAATATACGGAAGCGCAAGCCCGGGAAAATAATCTTTCGTATGAAGCTCCTCTTCGCGTGCGCGTGCGTTTGACTAACTCTCAAAATAAAGAGGCCAAAGAACAAGAAGTATACCTTGGAGATTTTCCGTTAATGACTCCGCGCGGAACCTTTATAGTAAACGGGGTAGAGCGAGTTGTGGTTTCCCAGCTTATACGTTCCTCCGGCGTTTATTTCACGGCTTATTTGAATCGAGGCAGAAAACTATTCGGCGCTAAAGTAATTCCGAATCGCGGGGCCTGGCTTGAATTTGAAACAGATTCGGACGGCGCAATTCAGGTGAAAATCGACCGCAAGCGAAAAGTGCCGGCTTCGGTCCTGCTTCGCATTTTTGGCGTGGCTGATAATGACGCCATACTCAATCTTTTCAAGGATTTTGATACCGGAGAGATATCTTACATGCGAAAAACCCTGGAGCGCGATTCTTCCAAAAATGCGGATGACGCATTTATTGAAATATACCGGCGCATACGTCCCGGGGATCTTGCGGCCGTGGATAATGCGCGCTCTCTTATTCGCGCTATGTTCGGACAGGATCGATATGACTTGGCAGAAGTGGGGCGTTTTAAATTGAATCAGCGCCTTGATTTGAAAAAAAACGTAAAAGATCCCAAGGATCGTGTGCTTGGAGCCGAGGAAATTACTGCGATTCTTCGTGAAATAATCCGGTTGAATAATGCGCCGGACGCGGCGGTAGACGACATTGATCATCTTGGAAATCGCCGGGTGCGTTGCGTCGGCGAACTTTTGCAGAATAAATTACGGGTCGGGGTTGCGCGCATGGCAAGAATTGTCAAGGATCGCATGTCAACATTTGATCCGGTTACACTGACTCCGGCTCAGTTGGTAAATGCGCGTCCTTTTATGGCGTCTGTCAAGGAATTTTTCACTTCATCCCAGCTTTCGCAATTTATGGATCAAATCAATCCGTTGTCCGAGCTTGAGCACAAGCGCCGTCTTTCGGCCATGGGACCCGGGGGACTGCAAAGAGAACGCGCCGGATTCGAGGTGCGCGATGTGCACCCTTCGCACTACGGAAGAATCTGTCCGATTCAAACGCCGGAAGGGCCAAACATCGGACTGGTGGGGCATATGTCCGGTTACGCGCGCTTAAGCGATCTCGGACTTATACTAACTCCGTATATGAAAGTCACGGACGGCAAAATTACCGGGGAGATTGAATATCTGGATGCGGCATTCGAGACAAAAGTTAATATCGCGCACGCAGGCATTGATATTGATCACGATGGAAATATCACACTTGGGCGTATTGAGGCGCGCATACATGGAAACCCGGGAGTTATCGAGAAAAAAGACGTTCATTATATGGATGTATCTCCACAGCAGGCAATTAGCATCGCAACCAGCCTGATCCCTTTTCTTGAGCATGATGATGCCAACCGCGCGTTGATGGGCTCAAACATGCAGCGCCAATCGGTGCCGTGTGTCCGCGCCGATGCTCCATATGTCGGGACCGGAGTTGAAGTTGATGCGGCGCGCCATTCCGGGAGAGTGATTCTCGCCGAAGATGCGGGAGTTGTGGAATCATCCGACGCGCGTGAAATTCGGGTGAAAGATAAAAACGGAAAAATGAAAGTGTATCCTCTGGTTTCGTTTTTGCGAACCAATGCCTTTACTGTTATTAGACAGCGCCCGGTCGCGCATCGCGGAGATAAAGTAAAGAAGGGCGATATTTTGGCCGATAGTTCCTCTATTAGCGACGGCGAATTGGCGCTTGGACAGAATGTGCTTGTGGCGTTTATTTCCTGGGTCGGAGCGAATTATGAGGATGCCATAATTCTTTCGGAACGTCTGCTGGAAAATGACCGGTTTACCTCGATGCATATTGAAGATTTTTCGGTGGATGTGCGCGACACTAAACTTGGTCCGGAAATCACGACTCATGATATTCCGAATGTCGGAGAGGAAAAATTGAAAAATTTGGATGAGGACGGGATTGTAAGAATAGGGGCCGAGGTAAGATCCGGCGATATTTTGGTAGGAAAAATTTCGCCCAAAGGCGAATCCGATTTAACACCCGAAGAAAAATTATTGCGCGCGATTTTCGGGGAAAAAGCGCGCGATGTCAAAGATACGTCATTGCGTCTGCCGCACGGCAAGCGGGGCCGGATAGTCGGGATTAAAGTATTTGCGCGCGAGCGCGGCGACAAGCTGGAAGCCGGCGTGATCAAGCGCGTGCAGGTTGAAGTTGCCCAGCTCCGTAAAGTTGCGGTGGGCGATAAATTGGCCGGACGGCACGGCAACAAGGGTGTTATTTCAAAAATTCTGCCGGTGGAAGATATGCCGCATTTGGAAGATGGAACTCCGGTGGATGTTATTTTAAATCCATTGGGAGTCGCGTCTCGTATGAATCTCGGACAAATTCTGGAGACCCATCTTGGCTGGGCCGCTCAAAGATTGGGATATCGGGCCGTGACCCCGGCTCTGGCCGGCGCATCGGAAGAAGAGATAAAAGCCGAGCTTAAAAAAGCCGGGCTTCCCGAGGACGGAAAAGTTCCGCTTTATGACGGAAGAACCGGCGAGCGTTTTGGCCGGAAAATCACGGTGGGCAATATATATATTATGAAGCTGATACATTTGGTGGAAGATAAAATTCACATGCGATCCATCGGGCCATATTCCCTGATTACTCAACAGCCCTTGGGAGGAAAAGCGCAGTTTGGAGGCCAGAGATTCGGTGAAATGGAAGTCTGGGCATTGGAAGGATACGGAGCCGCCCATACTCTGCAGGAATTATTGACCATAAAGTCGGATGATGTTTTGGGGCGCTCGGCAACGTATGAGGCGATTATAAATGGCGAAAAAATTAAAAATCCGAATATTCCGGCGTCGTTCAATGTTTTAGTGAATGAGCTGAAAGGATTGGCGCTGGATGTAAGCGTGATAAAGAAAGAGGTGCCGGCGCCGAAATCCGGTGAGGAGCGAAAACCGGGTCGGCAGTATGCCGCTCGTGCGAAAGTGGTATCCCGGTGATACATTTTTCGGATACAGTAATTTCAGACACGTCTCGGTTTTTCCTGCGAAAACCTCGCTAAGGGTCGGCAAAATTTTCGTCCCGCCTTTAGCGGGACGAACCAAGCAAATTTTGCCTCCCATTGTCTGAAATTACTGTATCCGAAATTGTCCCTCCCCCGACTCACTTAAAAGTTTTGCAAAAAATATCGGTTACCGCGCAAAACAGCATTCAGCGCCTTAAAAGAAAAAAGTGAGATTTGCATAATGTAGCCGCCGATGGCGGCCATTGATAAAATACATGGAAACGCGAAACTGCCAAAATTGTAAAAAAGATTTTGTAATCGCGCCGGAAAGGATGGAGATAGTTTATTGCGAGGCCTGTTACAATGTTGAGATTATTTAGATAAAGATAGGCCGATGTCTTGCCGAAGCTTTAGCGAAGGCGGACGAATGTTGCTACAATAGTGAAGTGGTTTATTAATAATTTTTTATTTTCTACCTAAAGATTCACGAAATAACTATTAAAATAGTGATTTAAAATAATAAGGCAAATCAAAATAAGGTGGTCGAGACAAATATGTTTAAAAACACTGGGAGGCCGAGCGGCCATGGTGTGAGCGCAAGCGAACGAGCGAGGCCGACCCGTGATGAGTGAAATCACGGCGGGATTTCACGAAGATTTTTAAACATATTTGTTGAGAACCACCGTTTGTATAGATGCCAGAAATCCAATCATTTTTAGGAGATTTTTCGGGAATTGCCCTGCGTCTGGCTTCTCCGGACGCCATTACCCGCTGGTCATACGGCGAGGTGACTAAACCCGAAACCATAAATTATCGTACCGGGCGTCCGGAACGCGACGGGCTTTTTGATGAACGGATTTTCGGCCCCACCAAGGACTGGGAGTGTTATTGCGGTAAATACCGCAGGATTCGTTATAAGGGCGTGGTATGCGATAAATGCGGAGTGGAAGTTACGCGCGCAATTGTGCGCCGCGAGCGCATGGGGCATATCAAACTTGCCGCCCCGGTTTCGCATATATGGTTTTTGCGCGGCGTGCCTTCCAAGATCGGTTTGATTCTTGATATATCGGTCGCGAATCTTGAAAAAGTAATTTATTTTGCGGGTTACATCATTACCAAAATAAATGAGGAGGCGCGTCAAACATCGCTTGAGGAAATTGAGCGCGAATTCAAATTAAAATCCAAGGGCGTTGCCGGCGAAGATCTGGCAAGTTTGAAAGAAATCCGCGATAAGGCGCGGGAGGAACTTCGCGGGCTGCATATGCATCAAGTTGTTTCGGAAATAGAATATCACCGCCTGTCCAGAAAATTCGGCGAAGCATTTGAAGCGTCCATCGGAGCCGAAGCGATCCGGAGGATATTGGAGGGTATAAATCTTTCCGATCTGCAAAAGAAACTTGAGGCGGATTTTGAAAATCAGTCGCCGGTTTTGCAGCGAAAAACCTTGAAGCGTCTGCAGATTATTAAGGGCGCAATCCGGTCCGGCATACGTCCGGAATGGATGTTTTTGACCATGATTCCGATTATTCCTCCGGATCTGCGTCCCATGGTTCAGCTTGACGGCGGGCGGTATGCCACATCTGATTTAAACGATTTATACCGGCGCGTCATAAACCGCAATAACCGGCTGAAACGCCTGCATGAGTTGAATGCGCCGGATGTTATTACGCGCAACGAAAAAAGAATGCTGCAGGAGGCAGTGGATGCTTTGATTGATAACTCCATCCGCCGCGGAGTGGCCCCGGTGGCATCCCAAGTTCAGCGCCGACCCTTAAAATCTCTGGCCGACATTTTGAAAGGCAAACAAGGCCGTTTCCGCCAAAATCTTTTGGGTAAGCGCGTGGATTATTCCGGCCGGTCAGTCATTGTGGTCGGGCCGGATTTGAATTTGAATGAATGCGGAATTCCGAAAAAAATGGCGCTGGAACTTTTTAAGCCGTTTGTCATACGAAAGCTCATTGAGCGGGGATTTGCGCATAATATCCGCGGCGCCGGCCGCTTGATCGAGGATCAGGATCCGCGCGTGTGGGCGGTATTGGAAGAAGTCATTGCGGGAAGATATGTTCTTTTGAATCGCGCGCCTACCCTGCATCGCTTGGGAATTCAGGCCTTTCAGCCGGTTCTAATCGAGGGAGATGCCATTCAAATACATCCTATGGTGTGTCCGGCGTTTAACGCGGATTTTGACGGAGACCAGATGGCTGTGCACCTGCCGCTTACGGATGAAGCGCAAGCCGAGGCGCGCCATATCATGCTTTCGGCCAACAACCTTTTAAAACCGGCAACCGGAGATCCGATTGTAAATCCGGATAAGGATATGGTGCTCGGCTGTTATTTTGCGACCAATGTTCGCAAGGGACTCAAAGGCGAAGGAAAAATTTTCTCATCAGCAGATGATGCCCTGCTTGCTTACGAGTTTGGAGCTGTTGATTTTCAGGCATTGATAAAAGTTCGGGTTCCGTCATCCAAAATAGAGGGGCGAAAATCCGAAGAGGCGCATGCCGCATTGCCCACGGGCCTGACATTGATTGAGACATCGGTCGGGCGTTTGCTTTTTAACCGTGAATTGCCGGACGATTTTCCATATGTGAATGAGCAGCTGAAATCGCGCGATCTTGCCGAAGTAGTGGCGCATATCATCAAGCGCTACGGCATCGTGAATACTCCGCCGATCCTGGATCGCATAAAGCGTTTCGGGTTTGAATATGCCACGCGCTCCGGAATTTCATGGGGGATTGATGATTTAAAAATACCGGATGCCAAGCCAGAAATAATCAAAGATGCGGAAGCGCGCGTTTCGCAGATTATTGAACAATACCAAAGAGGGCTTCTTACCGATCGCGAGCGCTATGAAAAAATCGTGGAAATATGGCAGAAAGTTGTGGAAGACATCACGAAGCTTGTGCCGACATCGCTTGATCCGGAAAGTTCGGTTTCAACCATGGTTGAATCGCGGGCGCGCGGCACCTGGACCCAGATTCGCCAGATGGCAGGCATGAAAGGACTTGTGGTAAACCCCGCCGGAAAAATTATTGAATTACCCGTACTCTCTTCTTATAAAGAAGGCCTTAACGTGTTGGAATATTTTATTTCAACTCACGGAGCGCGTAAAGGAACTGCCGATACCGCGCTTCGAACCGCAGTCGCCGGTTATTTGACACGGCGCTTGGTGGATGTTTCGCAGGATATCGTGGTAAGCGGTTTGGATTGCAAAACCAAAGAGGGGCTTGAAATAACTTTTAAGGAATCAGAGGAAATAAATAAATCCCTGGGACGGCGCTCTTTCGGCCGCGTGCTTTTTGAGGACGTGAAAGATGCAGAGGGCAATGTTTTGATTCCCAAAGGCAGGGTGATCGAGCGGGAAGAAGCCCGAATTATCAATGATAGGAAGATTGAGAAAGTTAATGTCCGGTCTCCGCTGACGTGCCGGAGTTTGAATGGCGTATGCCAAGCATGCTACGGATATGATTTAGGAAATAACCGGCTGATCGAACCCGGACAGGCCATAGGCATAATTGCGGCGCAATCCATTGGCGAGCCGGGAACACAGCTTACCATGCGGACTTTCCATACTGGTGGAGTGGCCGGAGGCGGGGATATTACTTCAGGCCTTCCGCGGGTTGATGAGATTTTTGAAGTGCGTCCGCCCAAGGGGCGCGCCGTGATTTCCGATGCCTCCGGAGAGATAATCGATATTGTTGAGATTTCGCGGGAAAAAATAATTAGGGTTCGCACCGATCCGGGACTTGAAGAAGTGAAATCCAAGAGGGGCCGTCCGACTTCAAAAAAATCCGCCCCGGCCGCTGCCGTAGATGAGATAAAAGAATTTCATGTGCCGCCCGGTACCGGTCTTTTGGTGGAGAAGGGCTTAAGGGTGAAAAGGGGCGATATTCTTTCCGAAGGCCATGCTGACTTGCGCGAGCTTTTCACATTGGCCGGAAAAGATACAACTCAAAACTATATTATCAAGGAAGTCCAGAAAATTTATTCTTTGCAGGGCGCGCCGATTCATGATAAGCACATTGAAGTCATTGTTAAGCAGATGTTTTCGCGCGTGCGCATTAAAGATGCGGGTGACACGGAATTTACTTCCGGCGAAATCGCGGAAAAGCGCGAGTTGCGCCTGGCAAATCTTAAAGCCATCAAAGCCGGAGTAAAACCTGCCACGGCCTATCAGCTGCTTTTGGGAATTACGCGGGTAGCGCTTTCTACTTCAAGTTTCCTTTCAGCCGCATCTTTTCAGGAAACCGCGCGGGTCTTGATTGATGCCGCTATCCGCGGTCGCCAAGACGGTCTGCGGGGCCTCAAAGAGAATGTAATTATCGGGCGGCTGATCCCGGCAGGGACAGGGTATCGGAAGATCGCTCGCTGATGCGCGCTAGCGGTAATTCTTTTCGGAGACACGCAAAAATTTCCCAGCGAGAAATTTTTCTCAGGGCTCGGCCTTGCTCTCGCGCCTATGGCGCGAACCATGCCCGCAAGGCCTCGCCATGGTCTCTTCAAAGAATTTCCGCTATCGCGTCTGCTCGCTTAAAAAGTGTTCTTAGTGTATCCGCCTACGGCGGTTCGGAATAAATAGTTCCCGAGCTTGTCCCGTTAGAGATGCGGAACAGAACTATGTCGGCGAAGTAACTTAATTGTGGATTGATTTTCACTTGGAGATTCGAAACGGATTAAATCTCTAACGGGACGGGTCGAGGGACTACCTTTGGAAAAGTGAATACTGCAACCATGGGTTGAGTGCTCGGACCCTGCCAAATCGCCTCCTGATTGTTTTAAAATCATATTGCCTCGACCGAATTACCTCACTTGAAAAGAACTTTCTCAAGGTAGCGCTTCGCGCAATCAATTTTGTCCTTACATTGTCTGAAATTATGATGGCCTCAACCGCCATATGCTCGCTTAAAAGGTTTTCGTAATGTTCAACTTTATTATAAATTGTGATATCATGAAATTATGGCAATTACGCAGTTGACTCAGAAACAATTTAAATCATTGATAAGAGAAAGCGTTAAAGAGGCGCTCGGAGTTGAATTAACTAAAATGAGAGCTGCGCTTTTGCCATTTGTGTCAGAAAAAGAACAAAGGGATGTCGCCCGGCTTTACAAGAAACCTTCACGCAAAGTAATAGGCACTTACTCCGTTAAAATATGAACTGGATTATTGAATTAACCCGGGAGGCGGAGAGATTTTTGGTATATAACCGTGTTAGCCGGGAAGAAGTTTTTCAACTGATCCGATCGGCCTTGACCAAATTTAGGGGAGAAGACGTAAATATTGATGTTAAAAAACTGAAGGGAAAGTGGCTTGGATTCCATAGAATTCGAAGAGGCGATCTGCGTGTCATCGCCTCTTTTGATTTTGATAAATCGCGTGTTCATATTGAAGTGATAGATTGGCGCGGCAGTGCGTATAAATAAATCATGAATCCCGAAACAAAAACTTGTCAAAACTGCAAAAATCCGTTCACTATCGAACCGGAGGATTTTAAGTTTTATGAAAAGGCCGATGTTCTTCCTCCTAAATTATGTCCGGATTGCCGCCTGCAGTTGCGAATGTTGTTTCGCAATGAGCGCATATTTTATAAAAGAAAGTGCGATTTATGCGGAAAGAATATGATTTCATGTTATGCCCCGGAATATATATCTCCGGTATTTTGCCAGAAATGCTGGTGGTCGGATAAGTGGGATCCGTTTCAATACGGCAAGGATTATGCTCTCTCAAGACCATTTTTTGAACAATACAAAGAAATTCTTTACAGCGTTCCGGTCATCACTCTTATGAATGATGACGGCATAGGAAGTATCAATTGCGAATATACTTATGACTGGGCTTTCAGTAAGAACTGTTATTTGGCGGTTTGCGGCTGGTTCAACGAAAATGTGGCATACGGATATAATATAAATCACTGTAAAGATACAGTTGACTGCTGGAATGTAAATCACTCGGAGTTGATGTATCAATCCGTGAATTCGGAACGCTGTTATGGATGCCGGTATTGCCAGCTATGTTTTGATTCAAGAAACTGTTTTTTGGGAATTGATCTTCGAAATTGTTCGGATTGCATTATGTGTGTCGGGCTTCGCAATAAACAATATTGCATTTTGAATAAACAGTATTCAAAGGAAGAATTTTTGCGAAAAAAACAGGAAATGCGTTTGGAAATCCGTGAAATGATTGAAAAATATCTACACGACTTTCAGGAATTCTCGCTGAAATTTCCACGTAAATTTGCCTACATGTTAAAGTCGGTAAATTCCACAGGGAATAATTTAATCAACTGTAAAAATTCCAAAAACAGCTTTTTTTATCCTGATTTGGAAGATTGCCGATATATGGTTGTGGGTGATGGTGCCAAAGATACTTATGATTGCAATAATACCGGGCATCCCCAACTTTGTTACAACTGTGTTACACCGGATAATTCTTACGGAAGTGTGGGAAGCATATTTTGCTGGAAGTGCAACAAGGTTGAATACTCAAATAATTGCCATTCTTCCGATAATCTTTTGGGGTGCTCCGGACTTAAAAAATCGTTTTACGCTATTTTAAATAAAAAGTATTCCAAGGAGGATTATATTGTGATGCGCGAGAGAATCGTAAATCAAATGAAAGGGGCGGGGGATTGGGGAGAATTTTTGCCGAGAAGTTTAAGTCAGTTTGCGTATAATGAGTCCGCGGCCCAGGAATGGTTTACTTTGACTAATGACGGCGCGCTGGCACAAGGATTTCGGTGGCGCGAACCGGATGACAGAAATTATGCGGTAACCGTACCGCCCGATAGAGTTCCTGATGAAATTTCTAAGGCATCTGATGATATCTTGAACGAAATCATAGGCTGCGCTCATCAAGGATTGTGCGGTGAACCGTGCACCACGGCATTTAAAGTTATTCCGCAAGAACTCGAATTTTACCGCAAAATGAATATTCCATTGCCGATTTTGTGTCCGAATTGCCGTCATTATGCGCGCTTAAAACTGCGCAATTCACCGAAACTGCGGCATCGTACTTGTCAGTGTGCTGGCCGGAAATCCGAAATCCGAAGCACGAAATCCGAAACCCCTATATATGAAAATACTGCGACCCATTTCCACGGAGAGAATCCCTGCCCCAATGAATTTGAGACATCTTATGCTCCGGAAAGGCAAGAAATAGTTTATTGCGAAGCGTGTTACAATTCTGAAATTGTATAAAATTATAGAGGTTGAACCTCAATAGTCGTTATCGAGGTTCAACCTCGGGAACTCCGATTAACCCCTGACGGAGCCGCAGGCGATATCGCGGAACGTACCATTATTGTGATATGGCCGAAACGAAATTGGTGCGGGACGAACAATGTTACAATACTGAGATTGTCTAAACTTTTGGTATGGGGTACACTATAGCTATGGCAGAAATACTTACTATTCCTCAAAAATTAGCGCAAAAGGGCGATTTGGTAATCGTACCTCGCGTTGATTACGAGGAGGCGCTTAAAGTGAAACAGCGACTTTTGTGGGAAGAAAAAGACACTGATGAAGCAGTGCATATTTTTGACAGGGAACATAAGACCAAAAAATTAAAGAGAGCGGTTAGATTTTTTGAAATACTGGATACACGGAGCAGGTAATGATATATGCATTTTATGAGGCATATATATTATTCTTCAAAATTTCAAAAGGTTTTAAAGAAAATGCCTGCAGTCGTGAAAGAAGCTTTCCTAAAAAGGGAAAGTTTGTTTTTAGAGAATCCGTTTCATCCCTCTTTGGATACTCATAAATTACACGGCAAGTATAAAGATTTCTGGGCCTTTACGGCGATTGGTCAGTATCGCGTCATGTTCAAATTTATGGAAAACGAGAGGGATGTCGGCTTTATTAATATCGGTACGCACGAAATTTATAAATAAGTTCCAAGAAAATTATGGCCAATTCCGAAACAAAAACTTGTCAAAACTGTAAAAAACCGTTCACTATTGAAACGGCGGATTTTGAATTTTATGAAAAAATCCATGTCCCGCCGCCAACGTTTTGTCCGGAGTGCCGATTCATGAGAAGAATTTCATGGCGCAACGAACGCAGTTTATATAAAAGAAAATGCGATCTTTGCAATAAAGAAGTCATTTCTATTTATCACGCGCAAAGTCCATCACGAGTTTATTGCCAGGACTGTTGGTGGTCGGACAAATGGGATTCTTTGAGTTTCGGACGAAATTATGATTTTTCTCGTTCTTTTTTTGAACAATTTTATGATCTGGTCACATCTGTTCCCCAGATGTCATTAATCAATAAGCAGGCGGTTAATAGTCCGTATGGACACAGCACCGTGGGAAACAAAAACTGTTACATGGTTTTTGGCGGCGATTACAATGAGGACTGCATGTATTCAACTTTCAATTTTTATTGCAAGGATTCCGGCGATCTTTACTGGGTATTTAAAAGTGAACGTTCATATGAACTGATTGATTCGCGCCGATGCTTCAATGTCGCGTTTGGACAATACTGTGAAAATTGTTTTGATTCCCGGCTCCTTTATGACTGTAAAAACTGTAATAATTGTTTTGGATGTGCGGGGCTTCGCAATAAATCCTATTGCGTTTTTAACAAACAATATACGCCCGAGGCGTATCGGGAAAAAATAAAAGAGTTTAATACGGCGTCATATGCGGAATTGCAAAAAATACTTGCGGAGCTCCGTTCACTTGTCCTCAAACTTCCTCATAAATATGCTATTATTGAGCAATCCAAAGATTCTACCGGAAATCAAATTATGCATAGCAAAAATTGTTTTCAATGTTTTGATGTGGAAAACGACATTGAAGACGCGCGGCATCTTTGGCTTGCATTTGGCGGACCGAAGGATTTAAATAGTATCTGCCATGTAAGCACGGGAACCGAACTTTGTTACGACTCCTGTTCATTAGTGGAAGATGCGCGTATTTTCTTTTCCAAAAAAATATGGAATCAATCGCGAGACGTGTATTATTCATATAACTGCCATAACTCCTCTAATATTTTTGGCTGTGTGTCGCTGCGCGGGAAACAATATTGTATTTTCAACAAGCAATACACTCCGGAAGAATATGAAGATTTGACGGCGCGTATCCGTAAACAAATGGAGGAAATTCCCTTTAGGGATAAAGCCGGAAGAGTATATAAATATGGAGAATTTTTCCCTGCCGAGTTGTCGCCATTTGCATATAACGAAACAGTTGCGCAAGAATATTTCCCGTTAACAAAAGAGCAGGCGCAAAACGCAGGATACAAATGGAAGGAATCGGAAGAAAAACATTATGCGGTTACAATCCCGCATAGAAAATTGCCTGACAATATACGGGATGTTCCCGATTCTATAACAAACGAAGTAATCGGGTGCGCGCACGAAGGGAAATGCAGTGAACAGTGCAGTTTTGCTTTCAAAATTATTCCGCAAGAGCTTAAGTTTTATCGCAGCATGGGAGTGCCTTTGCCGCGTCTTTGTTCAAATTGCCGGCATTACCAGAGAATCAAGCAAAGAAACCCCTTAAAACTCTGGCATCGTACCTGCCAGTGCGCTGGCAGGAAATCCGAAATCCGAAGCACGAAATCCGAAACACCCGTATACGAAAATACTGCGACTCATTCCCATGGACCAAGTCCCTGCCCCAATGAATTTGAGACATCTTATGCTCCGGAGAGACAGGAGATAGTTTATTGCGAATCGTGCTATAATAGTGAAATAGTTTAAATTCGTGCTTTGAGATAATGACTAATTTTTCTATTGAAAACTTAAAAAAGGAGATTGAGGGTTTTAGGCGTGAAATCCGGGCTGAAAAAATCGGCCGGGTAGTTGAAATTGGAGATGGCATTGCGCGGATTTATGGTTTGGCGGAAGTCGGCGCGAATGAAATGCTGGAATTTGAATCCGGCGGCGGATCAGTATCCGGCATTGCTTTCAACCTGGAAGAAGATACGGTTGGCGCGATAATTTTAGGCGATTATACGAATATTAAAGAAGGGGATGCGGTACGGTCTACCGGACGCGTGCTTTCGGTGCGCGTAGGCGAGGAACTTATCGGACGGGTTATTGATCCCTTGGGAAATCCGTTGGATGGCCGGGGACCGATTTTTAATGCATCCAGCCAAGAAGTGTTTTATCCGGCGGAGCGTCCGGCTCCATCCGTGGTCCATCGCGAATCCGTAAATACTCCGCTGCATACAGGAATTAAATCAATTGACGCCATGATACCGATCGGAAGAGGGCAGCGTGAGCTTCTGATCGGGGACAGGCAAATCGGGAAAACTTCAATTGCGGTGGATGCGATCATCAATCAGGGGCGTGATACGAAATATCAAACCCCTATATGCATTTATGTTGCGGTAGGCCAGAAGGAATCCAAAATTGCGCAAATCGTGGCAACTCTGAAGGAAGCGGGAGCCATGGAATATACCATTGTAATATCTGCTCCGGCATCTTTCCCGGCGTCTCTTTGGTATCTGGCGCCCTATGCCGGATGCGCCATAGGGGAATATTTCATGTATCAGGGAAAAGATGCGCTTATAATCTATGACGATTTAACCAAGCATGCGTGGGCGTATCGCGAATTGTCGCTGCTTTTGCGCCGTCCCCCCGGGCGCGAAGCATATCCCGGAGACGTATTTTATCTTCACTCGCGTCTGCTTGAACGCGCATCTAAACTTTCCAAAGATAAAGGCGGAGGATCTTTAACCGCGATCCCGATTATTGAAACCCAACTGGGAGATGTTTCGGCGTATATTCCGACCAATGTTATTTCAATCACCGATGGCCAGATTTATTTGGAACCCGAACTTTTTTATCAGGGTATAAGGCCCGCGGTAAACGTGGGGCTTTCGGTTTCGCGCGTGGGATCGGCGGCGCAGACCAAGGCCATGAAGCGGGTTGCCGGAAAATTACGGCTGGAACTTGCGCAATTCCGGGAACTTGCGGCTTTTGCCCAGTTTGCCTCGGATTTGGACGAATCAACCCGAAAGCGCCTTGCGCGAGGCCGCGCGCTTACCGAAATTTTAAAACAAGGCGAGTTAGAGCCAATGCCATTTGAAAAACAAGTTGCCTTGATTTTTGCCGGAACCCAGGGATTTTTTGATGATGTAACCGTATTAGAAATCGCAGAAAAGGGACGAGGATTTTTGGAATATCTTGAGCGTTTGCACCGCAAAGAAATTTTGGATGAGATTAAAAATTCCGGAGAGTTAAATTCAAAACTGGAAGAAAAATTGAAAAGTGTGGTAGAGGACTTTTTTACTATGAATCAGGTATAGTGCTACGAAATACGAAAAACTTACGAAATTACGAAACTCCACCATAATAATTTTCGTAGTTTCGTACAATTTCGTATTTCGTAGCCCATTAGCATTATATCTATGGAATCGGTACGAGATTTAAAAAAAAGAATACGTTCGGTAAAGAATATTTCCCAGATAACCAAGGCTATGGAGGCGGTATCTGCCACTAAAATGCGGCGATCCCAGCAATTCGCCATTGGAGCGCGGCCGTATGCCGTAGCTGCGTTTGAAATGCTTGAGAATTTGCTTTCGCGCACGCCTGAACTTCCGCCTCTGCTTTTAGAAAGGCCGATTAAACGCTCCTTGCTTTTGGTAATCTCGTCGGATAAGGGGCTTGCCGGCGCATTTAATTCAGCGATTTTGAAAAAGTCAGAGCAGTGGATAGAGAGAAAAAAGGGGGCCGGAGCAGATTTTTCGGTTATGGCTGTGGGTAAAAAAGCGCGTGATAAACTCAAGCATCGCCATGTACCGATGGAGCAGAATTTTATAGGCTTCGGGGATTATACTGAATTAAAAGACACCCTGCCGATTGCGGATTTGGTTTTGCATGGATTTCTTGGAGGAAAATGGGATGAGGTCATCGCGGTTTATACCAATTTTAAATCTACCCTGAAGCAAGAGGCAGTGATTAAAAAAATCCTTCCGGTAACCCGGGAGGGGATTGAGGAAATGGTTGCGTCAATTTTACCGGAAAGAGGCAGATATTCTACGGAAAAAACTACAAACTACAAACTACAAACTACAAACTATAGGTACGAATACAAATTTGAACCCTCTCCCGCCGAAATTTTAAATGTATTGGTACCCCAGCTATTGCGGGTTCACATTCATCATATTATTCTTGAATCCAATGCCTCGGAACATTCGGCGCGCATGGTTGCCATGAAAAACGCCTCGGAAAATGCCAAAGAATTAATCGGAGAGTTGTCGCTTGCATATAATAAATCCAGGCAAGCCGGGATAACGAGGGAACTTACGGAAATTACAGCGGGGAGAGAGGCATTAGAAGTATAAGGACAAAAAATAAATAGCTTGCCATAGAGAATGGCAAGCGTATGAAAAAAGTGGGATAAACGGATTTATGAGAGCGCTTACAACGATTTTTTGGAAATTTCACCTAGGTGCGGGATAGTTTCAATCATCTCGAGAGAAGACCGAAGAAAACTGTATTTAGGACGTGGCCTAATTGGAACTTGAACTCCATTTTCATTTTCAGCCCAATGTGTGATGTTTCTATGTATATTGTTAAGATCATTTACGAGTTGTTCTGCTCTTACTAACGTTAAACAGAATTCTCCATGGCCGCATGCACCAGTTTCTAAATATAGATATGAAATCCTATACATATATAAAAAAACCACAATAAAAATAGCTTTTGTAAGTATAAATTATTAATTTAAACATGTCAATAGAAGTTGGATGACACTGAAGCGCAGTCCCGCCCTTTTCTATAACGTTTTTTTATGAGCAGTTAAGTGAATAAAATATCGCTGCGATAATACAGCGATTGACTGATAGATAAAAGGGCGGGGCAAGCCGGGATAACGAGGGAACTTACGGAAATTACAGCGGGGAGAGAGGCGCTGGAATTATAAAATCCCGTCCAAAGTGAATCGGGATTATGCTAGATAACGGTTATAGAAGACGCATAAGTTTTCTTCCGAAAAATTTTGCGAGATCCAAGAAGCAGGAAAGTACAAAACTAATGCCTAAGAGCACAAGTGCCCCCAAAGCGGCAAAAGCTATAACACCCATTAATTCCGTATCCATTTATTTCCCCGTTTTCTGAAAAATAAGGTCTTAATAATATATATCAGATAGATCATAATATGTCAACAGGTAAAATAAATCAAATCATCGGAACCGTGGTGGACATAGAATTCGGGGAAGGCAAGCTTCCGGCAATTTTCAATGCGCTTACTGTAAAACATCCTGAAGGCCGGGAAGTGGTTTTTGAAGTGGCGCGGCATTTGGGTTTTGGAAAGGTCCGCGCCGTGGCTTTATCTTCCACCGACGGGCTTTCGCGTGGGATGGATGTTGCAGATACCGGAAAACCCTTGTCGGTCCCGGTTGGTAAGGAAGTGCTTGGCAGAGTGTTTAATGTGCTTGGCAACCCGGTAGATGAGAAGGGCGAAGTTAAAACCGAAAAATATTATCCCATTCATCGCCATGCGCCGCCTTTAACCGATCGCTCCACTAAAGTTGAAGTATTTGAAACAGGGATTAAAGTTCTTGATCTTTTGGCTCCGATTGTGCGCGGGGGAAAGGTTGGGCTTTTTGGCGGAGCCGGTGTGGGAAAAACCGTGCTGTTGATGGAGTTTATCCGAAACGTGGCTGAAGAATCCGGAGGAGTATCGGTTTTTGCCGGAGTGGGAGAGAGGACGCGCGAAGGAAATGATTTGATCAAAGAGATGAAAGAATCCGGGGTTATTGCCAAGACCGCCTTAGTGTATGGACAGATGAACGAAGTGCCGGGCGCGCGGCTGCGCGTGGCATTATCCGCGCTTGCTATGGCCGAATATTTCCGGGACGACGAATCGCGCGATGTTTTGCTGTTTATTGATAATATCTTCCGTTTTTCACAAGCCGGATCCGAGGTTTCCGCGCTTCTCGGCCGTATGCCATCGGCAGTTGGTTACCAACCCACCCTTGCGACGGAAATGGGGGAGTTGCAGGAACGCATTACTTCAACTAAAAAAGGATCCATTACCTCGGTGCAGGCAATTTATGTTCCGGCCGATGACATCACGGATCCTGCGCCGGCAACCACTTTTTCGCATCTTGATTCAACCATTGTGCTTTCGCGCGCGCTAACCGAGCTTGGAATTTATCCGGCAGTGGACCCTTTGGCATCCACCTCCTCCGCCCTTGATCCTAAAATCGTGGGCGAAGAGCATTACCGCACGGCGCGCGAGGTGCAAAAAACCCTTCAGCGTTATAATGAATTGCAGGACATTATAAATATTCTTGGGATGGAAGAATTATCCGAGGATGATAAGTTGGTGGTGGGAAGAGCCCGCAAAATTCAAAGATTTTTGTCCCAGCCATTTTTCGTAGCCGAAACATTTACCGGAAGCGCGGGAAAATACGTAAAGCGTGAAGATACAGTGCGCGGATTCAGGGAAATTCTGGAGGGAAAGCATGATGGAAAGCCGGAGGAAGCGTTCTATTTGAAAGGAAATATTGGTGAGGTATAAACACTAATCCACGAATTAGTACACTAATCCACGAATGTATGGGAAAGGAAATTATCTATCCGGAACTTTTATATGAATTAGTGGGTGTTTTATTTGCTGTTCATAATGAACTCGGAAGATTTAGAACTGAGCGACAATACGGAGACGCTATAGAAAAATATTTAAAAGAATTTCATATATCCTTTGACAGAGAGAAAATACTACCAACAAGTTTTGATGGGGAACGAAGTGGACATAACAAAATTGATTTTATTGTAGATGATAAAATACTTCTGGAAATAAAAGCCAAACGATTCATCACAAAAGATGATTATCTTCAAATCAAACGTTATCTGGTCGCATCCCGGAAACGTTTAGCGATACTGGTAAATTTCCATAGGAGGTATTTATCGCCACAGCGAATAGTTTTAGGATATTCATGATTCGTGGATTAGTGTAAACATTTGTGGATTCGTGTGTTTCTATGCATTTAGCAATTTATTCAATCCAAAACACTCTTTTTGAAGGCGAAGTTGAAAAACTTATCGCGCGTACTCCCATGGGCGAAATTACGGTGCTGGATAACCATATTCCTTTAATTTCAACTCTGGTTGGCCCTGCGCTTATTGCCATTGACAAAAATGGTAAAAAGGATATAATTCCAGTTAGCTCCGGAATAATTGAAGTGCGGCCGGGAAGTGAAACGGTTGCGCTTCTATAAAAAACATGAATAAGGAGAATTCCATGGAACACGCCGGGTCATTGGAAGAAAAAGAACTCGAATGGAAAAAGCAAGGAAAACTCCTTGCACGTTTTTATGAAGCGGAACAGGATGTTGTGCCGCCCGAAAATTTTAAGGATGCGTTCAGACCCGTGGACAGAATCCTTCGGTGTATTGACGAAAGAACTAAAGGAGGGTTACCGCTGGCTGGTTCCGGCATGTTGCTCGGAAAAAAAGAGGCGCTATGCATTGCGCGCGAAATGAAAATTGAGGTAGTCACGAGCCATGTGGATTGTGGAGCGGCCAAAATAGCCATAGAGCGCTTTAATGGCATTACGCTGGATAACGCAGTGGAAAGATATGCCCAAGAATGGGGCATTATGTTTGCTAAAGAACTCGGAGTTCCATACGCCGGACACTTGGCCGTAGCGCCTAATTTTCATAACGCGCGCGTAGCGTATTATGACGCCAGCGGTTCCTTTGATTGGTCACGCGTCAAAAATTTGCCAGCCGGATTTCGCATAAGCCGGAAATATCTTTCTCCGGACTATGCAAAAACTGAAATCGGTATTGCGGTTTCTATTGCCATGGGACCTCATGGTTATGGACATATTATACCATTCAGGGATGAAAGAAATTCAAAGTTTATTTTTACAGCTATCGGAAGTAAAGAGGAACTTCCGCATTTGGTGGAGGAACTTAAGCCGGTTGCCGCAAAATACTACGGCGGAGTGATCATAAAGACCTTGCAAATTCCGTAATGACCCTCCGCCTTGACTCGCTTCGTTCGCTCGAAGAATAGTTCGACGCGGCTCACTATAAATATTGTTCGAGCTTGTCGAGAACTTTCTTAAAAAGGATTCTCCGTATTCACTAATAAATCAAGACCGCGCATACGCGGTTTTTTGTTGCAAAATATGGATTCGCATGTTAAAACAATATGAATAGGACTTTGAAAAGGTTCATATGGATTTATATCTTCGGGGAATTCCGTTTCATCGCGTATTTAATTCCGCAGGCGCAAGAGGCTTTTGCGGAGAAGGGTATCCGGGACATAATCTCGGACTTAACTTTGCCGGCGCCTCGTTGATAACCAAGACCATTACTTTTCAGCCGCGTAAGGGCAATATGCCGCTCAAAGCCGGAGGTACGCCATGCGATTGGAAACCGGAATGTATTGTGGTAACGCCATGGATGTTTTTGAAAGGCGTAACCATGAATGCAGTCGGGCTTTCTAATTTTGGAGCAGAATGGCTGTTAAATGATCCGCGCCTGCATAATTGTCCGGAGCCATTTCTTATTTCATTCATGGCTGTTGGCAAAACACCGGAGGAGCGGATTGAAAAAGAATGCCGGCCGTTCATAAAACTTGTCCGGCAATATGTGCATAAGTTCAAGTCGCATTTTGGATTTGAGACAAATTACACATGCGCTAACGCCGGAATTATTGGCGGGATTTCATGTGAAGAAATCAAAGAGTCCTCCGAGATTATGGCATCCATCGGCGTGCCGCTTGTGGTAAAATTAAACCTTTTGGCGCCGATGGAACTTGTAAAAGAAATTGCCGAGTATCCTTATGTAGATGCCATTACCATCGGTAATGCGATTCCTTGGGATTCACTTTGGCGAATTGGGATAAATCCTCTGGATGTTTATTGGACCACCGTATCGCCCTTGGAAAAATTTGGCGGAGGCGCATTGTCCGGAAAGCCGCTTTTTCATCCCACGCTTCAATATATTTCCGCGCTCCGAAGAATCGGAGTTGCCAAGCCGATTATTGCGTGCGGCGGAATTTTTACGGAAAAAAACGTGAAAGACGTGCTTGACGCCGGGGCGTCGGCCATACAGCTTGGCAGCATGAAGATTCACAGCAAGTTTTGGCCGTGGCATGTACAGCAAGTCATACGTTTCGCCCGAGGATATAAGATACGAAGGGGGTAAAACTCCTTCTTTTTATTTTGCGTTATAATGTGTATGGAGCGCTAATCCACGCATAATATGCAAAATCATGAATTTACGATTATAAGGCATTTTGAAATCAATTCATCAAATGTTCAACATAAAGAGCGTACGCGCGTTAAGATGAACATTCGTAATTTAAATTAGTATTATGTCTGACTTTTCTCATTTAAAAACAAAAATTCGGGATGTAGAAAATTTTCCGATAGACGGGGTTCAATTTAAGGATATAACTCCACTTTTGGAAGATAAAGACGCATTCCGGGAAGCGATTGAATGGCTTACGAAACAATTTAAAGATAAAAGAGTTGATAAGGTTGTCGGCATTGACGCCCGCGGATTTTTATTGGCCTCCGCGGTTGCTTATTTGCTTCATGCCGGTATGGTGATCGTGCGTAAAAAAGGGAAACTTCCCTGGACCACAATTTTACGTGAACATGACTTGGAATACGGCAAAGGAGCATTAGAAGTTCACATTGACTCAATTAAAAAAGGGGAGCGGGTGCTTATTATTGATGATGTCTTGGCAACCGGTGGAACCGTGGAGGCTGCGGTAAAATTGGTTGAACATTTGGGCGGAGATGTGATTGGCCTTGGATTTTTGCTGGAGTTGCCGATTGGCGGACGAGAACGTCTGAAAAAATATAAAATAGAGTCGCTTATTCGTTATTAAAATTGCCGTTGAATAATCAAATTTTAGCCCCCGAGCATGGTCAAGGGGCTACTTTTTTTCGCGTAAAGGAGTTCGGTTAATAATAAGATTTTAAGCCAATTTTATTCTTCGAGCCTGTCGAGAAGCACATTATGGATTAAGGTAATTTCTCGACGCGCCGCTGTTGCGGCTTGCTCGAAAAATAACTTATTTATGCATTATTCACCAAACTTAAAAGAGACCGTTGAATTATTCCCTGAGTTTATCGAAGGGCTACATATATAGGCCAAAAAGTTATCCTTCGACAGGTTCAGGAAGTAACTTTTTGGCAATTATTCAACGGTCTTGGCAAAAATTTGCTTTTTATTTATGTTTATGATATAGTATAAAAACGTTCACTAACAAAAAAGGGGGAATTATGGCATATAATTGGCAGTGTTTATCCGGGCATAGCGGCGAGATTCCGCAAGGATCACCACTCGAAACGAAAGCGATAAATCGCGCAGAGGAAGGTTTTATCGATGCTATCTGCCTTTCCTTTGAGCAGTGTCCGGAGTGTGTGGCCGACCAGATCGAGTATTTACGTTGTGAAGTCCGATACTGTTCTGAATCTGGCTGCTCAATGGATGAAAGTGCCTGTGCGCAGGGCTGTATGGCGGCTATGGATCTTCGAGAACTTGAAGATGTATATGTTTTGTGACGTTAAACCAAGTAAAACTTCTTGAGGGAGGTAAAAATGAACGTTTCAAACACCGCAATTTGCGCAGTATTTATGGCACTTATCACAGGGGTTGCGATCGGAGCAGCAGGCACTTTCTTCGGAATTAACGATTCTGATCTCAACGCGGAAGTTCGCGTGTCCGAGGTTATGGTGCCGCGGGAATACAAATTTTCTAAAGGTATTGTTTCCGGAGAGTTTGATGTAAACTCGGAATCTCCGGAAATACAGCATCGCATTGAGAATCATATCCAGGGGTATACTTCGATCCTTGGCGCCATATTTGAAGAACTTCCAAGCGACATACTGCGTAAGCATGCGTTAGATGCGTTTGCCGAGATGATGATTATGTTAAACGTCAAGATGGCGGAGATAACCGAGGCACTTAAATCATATGAAGTGCCGCGCGAAAACTCCCCAGCTGTACCCGAAATCCCTAAAAAACGGGGCATCAATATCTAAGAGTCGTACCCAATACGGCTCTATTATTTTTTATGAGAATAATGGTATAAATGATAGTGATTAACGCGGCAACTCAATCATATTAACTTGCTACAGCGTGCTGTCAAATGTTCATCTTAATGTGCGTACGCACATTAAGATGAACATTTGAAACATATGAACTGATGGAAACTCAATCACCGGAGTTAAAAAGGAATACGGCGTGGCTTTTACGCGATAAATATCCGGGGCATTTTACGGGAAACTTTTTTTATGACATGTGTCGAATAAAAATGGGTGAGCCAATTGATTATGTTATTGGCTGGATTCCATTTTTAGGATGCCGGATTGATTTATCACTGAAGCCATTTATTCCGAGATCGGAAACCGAGTATTGGGTAAAGCAGGCAATAGATGGAATAAACTTGCGATTCGGCGGTAAACCATTGCGGATGCTAGACATTTTTGCCGGATCGGGCTGCATCGGGATTGCCGCATTGAAACATCTGTCAAACATATGGTTAGATTTTGTTGAAAAAAATGAACAATACATTCCGCAGATTCAAAAGAATCTTGTATTGAATCATATTGATTCAACGCGAACAAACGTTATTCAATCCGATATATTTGAAAATATTCATGGCAACTATGACGTGATTTTTGCCAATCCTCCGTATGTGCCGCTGGCGCGAAGGAGCACTGTGGCGCACTCGGTGTGCGAATATGAGCCGCTTACGGCAGTTTTCGGAGGGACTGATGGACTTGATGTAATCCGCCGATTTCTTCGTGAAGCACGGCTATATTTGAACCCCGAAGGAATTATTTGGATGGAATTTGATTCTCCGGAAAAAGATAAAATAAACCAACTTGTTGAAGAATCCGGTTATTCCAGGTGTGAGTTTTTGCGCGATCAATTCGGGGAATGGCGTACACTTAAAATAGTGGTATAATAAATCTATGGAGATTTTAAGCCCGGATAATTTCATGTTTTTTGGTCAATTAGCGCTTGCCGCGTTTCTCGGAGCGCTTATCGGAATTGAACGAAAACTTGCCGGAAAGCAAGCCGGAACCCGCACTTTTGCCTCGGTTTCGCTGGGGTCAGCCCTTTTTTCAATAGTGTCCATACATGCTATTGAATTTATTCATGTTCCGGGAATTGTGGAATTTGATCCCACCCGGATCGCCGCCCAAATTGTTACGGGAGTTGGTTTTATCGGAGCTGGAGTAATCATATTTGAGCAGGCAAAATTACGCGGCGTAACTACCGCTGCCGGACTTTGGCTTTCCGCGGCAATCGGTATGGCAGTAGGATTTCATATGTATGCGATTGCGATATTTACAACGCTTCTTGCGCTTTTAATCTTAGTTATCTTGTGGATGCTTGAGGAACGGGTAATAGAGAAATTACCCGCGTATCGCCATAATGAAGACGGGGGAGACAATGGCTAAAAATTTCTCTAAAATCGGAAAAAGAGTTGGCAGGCCGGCGTATCGCACGCCGTCCAGTTTTAAATTTAGTAGCAAAGAGCGAACCGTTCGTGCAAAAATTGAATTATTCAAACAAAAGAAAACATTCCAACATTCTTGCCTCGCCCGCCCATAGCTTTATGCGAAGGAGGGAGAATATTGGAGTGTTTTGGACACGATGAAAAAGATTCTTACGCTTTGTATGGTTTATGATGATTCACGTATTCTTCTCGGCATGAAGAAGCGCGGTTTTGGAGCGGGAAAATTCAACGGATTTGGGGGGAAAGTGCAGGAGGGAGAAACTATTGAAGAAGCTGCCCAGCGTGAACTTAAGGAGGAAATTGGCATTGTTGCGGAAGATATGCGAAAACGGGGAATTTTGCATTTTCGGGGAGAGGACGCGGAATTTCTTGAAATGCATGTTTTTAGCGCATCAAAATTTGAAGGCGAGCCGAAAGAATCGGAGGAGATGGCGTCGGAATGGTTTTTGCGCGATTCCATCCCGTTTGAAAAAATGTGGCCGGATGATAAATTTTGGTTTCCATTTCTTTTAGCAGAGAAAAACTTTCAAGGGCATTTTCTTTTTCGCAGGCATGATGAGATTTTGAGCCATAGAGTTGTAGAAACCGTGACCTTTGACGACTTCAAAAAATTAGACTTGCGCGTTGCCAAAATTATTCTGGCCGAACGGGTGAGGGGTTCGGAAAAACTTTTGCGGCTTGAACTTGATTTAGGAAATGGAGAAATCCGTCAAATCGTTGCCGGAATTGGAAAAGCGCATACGCCGGAAGAACTTATGGGCCGTGAAATTGTGATTGTTGCAAATCTTGAGCCGCGCATTTTAATGGGTCTGGAAAGCCAGGGAATGCTCATGGCAGCGGATTCCGTCGAGGGACCGGTTATTTTGGTGCCAGCACATGAAGTTCTGCCGGGCACTCAAATTCGTTAAATCAAATGTTCATCTTAAAGAGCGTACGCTCTTTAAGATGAACATTTTGGAAATAAAAAATGATAGCGGTTCTTCACAATATCCGCAGTATACATAACGTTGGCTCTATTTTTCGCACAGCGGATTCCGCTGGTATTGAGAAAATTTATCTTGGCGGTTTTACTCCGGCGCCGGCGGATGAACTTGGCAAAATACGCAAGCCATTCGTAAAAGTATCGCTGGGCGCGGAAAAATATGTGGCCTGGGAGAAAGTGCATTCAACCGTAAAACTTTTTAAAAAGTTAAAAAAGGGCGGATATCAAATTTTTGCCATTGAACAAAGTAAAAAATCAATTCCGTATTATCAAGTTAAAATCGCACGAATAAAAAAAGTAGCCCTGGTGGTAGGGCATGAAGTAAATGGTATTCCGTCAAAAATTCTTTCACGCGCAGATAAAATTTTGGAAATCCCGATGCACGGAAAAAAAGAGTCACTGAATGTGGCTGTGGCATTTGGAATTGTTGCGTATCATTTTGCAAATGGAACATATAATCGCCGTATATAAACCCAAAGGCCCGACTTCGCATGATATTATTGATGAAATACGGAGGATTACGGGTGAACGGAGGGTGGGACATGCGGGAACACTGGATCCGTTGGCGCGGGGAATTTTGGTTATTGGTATTGGCAGGGAAGCCACAAAGCAGCTTTATGTGGTTGTAAAAAAAGAAAAGGAATATATTGCGGAAATCATGTTCGGCGCAGAAAGTTCGACGGATGATGCTGAGGGTGAAAAAACGCAGTGGAATGTTAAAGAACCTCCATCGCGAGAAATTATTGAAAAAGCTCTTGCAAAATTCATCGGAAAAATCTCGCAAACGCCGCCCGTATTCAGTGCTGTGAAAATTAAAGGCAAAGCTGCTTACAGGCGTATGCGGAAAGGTGAAAAAATAGAATTAAAACCCCGCGCAGTGGAAATAAAATCAATTGAAATGCTACAATATAAGTGGCCGATCTTGAAACTTCGCATTGTTACCGGCCCTGGAGTTTATATCCGCGCTTTAGCACGCGATTTGGGGCAAGCGCTTGACGTCGGCGGATATTTATCGGATTTGGAGCGAATACGTGTCGGAGAATTTAAAAAAGAAGATGTGATGGATCTTAAACAGCTTCGTAATTATAAATGTTGCAACTAACAAGCGGTCGCTTGTTAGTTGCAACATTTGAAAATATCAAAAAGGTGGACAAATTTATTCCAAAATCCGGACAGATTGATTTCACCGAAGCAAGGTGGGCACCGGTGATAAACTGCGTAGTCAAATATAAGAATAAAATTTTGCTGGTGGAGCGAAGTGATGAACTGAATTTATATCCGGGTTATTGGAATGGCATTTCCGGATTTTTGGATGACCAACGAAGTTTGGAAGAAAAAGTTAAGGATGAATTGCAGGAAGAACTCGGGATAAGTGAGGAGCATATTAAATATATCCGCCTTGGTGAGATTTTTGATCAAGAAGCTCCGGAATACAAAAAAACATGGATTGTACACCCAGTGTTGATCGAGGTGGATACCGGTAAAATTACTCTTGATCGGGAGGCAAAAAATTATAAATGGATTTCACCTAAAGACGTTAACAATTTTAAATTACTGCCCGGATTTGATAGGGTGCTTAAAAAATTATCTTCGTGATTATGGTGATTAAAAAATGGTTAAATCTTTCAAAATTTTGTTGGTGAGCATTATGGTCCTTGGAGGCGCCGGCTTTTACATATATCGAAATTATTATCCGGCTATTAAGCCGTCCATAAAACCGCCATCAGAGGATATTGCGGAACTGATTGAAAAGGTAAAAACTGCGGAAGATGCGAAAGAATCAAAAACAACTGAACCTAAATCAACTAAGACGGATGAGTATGAAAACACCACCGGCACGCCATTGAAACTTCCTCTTGGCTTTTCCATTTCAATTTTTGCCAAAAATTTGCCGGGCGTAAGAGTAATGGCTTTTGATATTTTCGGCAATATGTGGGTTAGCCAAACTTCGCAAGGAACAATTTCACTGCTTGAGGTGCAAGACGGAAAAGTTACTGGCCAAAACGCGATTTTTCAGGATCTGCGCAAGCCCCATGGTATTGCGTTTGATCCGCAAAACCCGAATATGCTCTATTTCGCGGAAGAGGATGGTATTTCGCGTGTAACTGTATATAGCGATGGCGAACCGGAAAAAATCGCGGATTTGCCATCAGGCGATGGTCATTTTACCCGAACGCTTGGATTTGGGCCGGGCGGGCGGCTTTATGTATCAATCGGCTCATCCTGTAACGTCTGCAACGAAAGCGACTCTCGTAGGGCCAAAATATTTTCGATGAACAAAGACGGTGGCGATTTTAAAGAATTTGCGCGCGGACTTCGCAATGCCGTATTTTTTACCTGGAATTATGTTGATGGCAGAATGTGGGCAACCGAGATGGGACGTGATTGGCTTGGAGATAATTTACCGCCGGACGAAATAAATATCATTACTGAAAGCAGTGATTACGGCTGGCCAATTTGCTATGGTAAAAATATTCATGATTCTGATTTTGATAAAAACGCATATATACGGAATCCATGCGAAGATAAAAAATCGAGCCATATTGATATTCCGGCCCATTCGGCGCCGCTCGGTTTGGCATTTTTCCCGAAAGGGGGCTGGCCGGAAGAATATCAACATGATTTGCTTATTGCATATCACGGTTCATGGAATCGGACAGCACCCACGGGTTATAAAGTTGTACGCGCCAAGTTGGATAAAAATAGAGATTTTCAGGGGTTTGAGAACTTCATTACCGGATGGCTTACGGCCAAAGGAGAAGCGCTGGGCCGTCCGGTGGATATTTTAATACAGCCGGATGGAAAGATATATATTTCAGATGACAAAGCCGGAGTGATTTATAAAGTTATATATACTGGTTCTATAGAGGCAAAACCTCTATGATAACTATAGAGGTTTCGCCTCTATACGAAATTATGGAGCAGCAAACTCAAAAATGGCCGAATGTCTTGGTGCTTTTGCGCCACGGCCAGTCGCTTTATAACGAGGAGCGCGAACTGGTAAATCGTGGCATTCTTAATATTTATTCGGATGCGCTTAAAAATTTACGCGATGCCGATTATCCCTTATCTGCCAAAGGTCTCACGCAGGCGAAAAAAGCAGCTGATTTTCTTAAAAAGCAATATGGAAGTTTTGACGTTATTTTTTCCTCGCCTTTTGTGCGTGCCGAAAAAACCGCACGAATTGTTGCTGAAAAATTTATAGATGCGAATTTCGTGATTGAGGAGCGTATCCGTGAAAAGGAATTCGGAATTGCCGACGGGTTGACTGCGGAAGAACTTAATAAATTTTATCCGCGTGAATACGAAAGAAAGCAAAAAGAAAAGAAATATTATTATCGGCCGCCGGGCGGAGAATCCTATCCGGATGTCAATTTACGTCTTTGGTCGTTTTTAAATACTTTGGTTCGCGAGCATGCGCGAAGTAAGGTTTTAATCGTCTCACATTCGGCAGTGATGCTTTGTTTCCGCAAGCTTTTGGAGAAACTCAACGAAGCCGATTTATTACGTATTGATAAAGAGGATGAACTTAAAAACTGCGGCATAATTTCATATCGGTATGATCCGCGCCTTAAACCCAAGCCAAAGCTTAAGTTAGAATTCTATAACAAGACCGCAAATTAAACGCGGCCAAGCTGTATAAATAAAAATTCGTCCTTAATGCGGACGAACTATTTGGATTTGGCGCGCTCAAGATACAAGGCAAGATATGAAGTTCGCACCATGTCGGAATCGGAAAATCCGAGGGCATATGCCTGTTTCAGCAATTCTGCCTCCTGCATAGTTTCTGTCCCGTAAAACTCGGTAAATTCGCCAAGACCCGCTACCTTGTCGCGATGGAGTAAAATGCCGTCTTTTATGAAAACCTCTCGATCTTTTTCTATTACGGCGACTGTTTGCATCTCTCGCAAAAATTCTCCAATACGTTCGGGGGCTAAAGGGATATTGAAGCGAAGTCGGCGGTTAGAAACCGGCTCGTTGCGTTTATAACCGTAATGGCACCAGCGTTCTCCGGTTTCCCGAATGCGAAAATATTCTTTGTCGTTAGCCGTTTTGTTTGGAGGCAACAAATAGGTATCGCGCTGGGTAACCGCAGCTTCAAACTGCCAGCCGCAATCGTGTAACGTAGAATGATCACGCATGCCGCGCATTTTAATTTCCATTCCGGCAAACATTGTTTTGCGGCGCAACAGGGCAACGCTCCACGGAAGTATGTCATTATCCGTAAGATGCAAGCGGCGTACGGCCGAACGTAAAATAAACGAAACAACATTGTCACGCACTTTGGGTATGGATTGTTCGGCAGTATCAATCCGTATGATCGGAAGTTCCGGATATTTGGAGGTAAGTTCTTCAATTACATTTTGTGTGCACTCATAGAGAAGTTCCAATCGCTCCGGATTCATTTTAGCGCCGTAAATAACGTCTTTAGTATTGGCGTATTCGCGTTCCAATGCTGTTTTAGGATCGGTAACAAGAAAAGTTAAGGCATCAATCTTCTCCATCCATGGCCCTCCGAGAATGAATGATTTGAATTCATCCCGCTCTTTTTGGGTTATTTTTCCAAGCCGGAAATGCGATTCCATCCAATATAGATTATCGATGAAATTGCGGTTTCCTAAAAAGAGGTGAGCATGCCGGTCGCCGGTTGCTTGCAGAAAATTTGTGAATTCATGGACGAAATGCGACATTTGATATGTATATGTGTCTTGTTGTGGCGTGGCGCGCACCCATGGAATTTCAGCGCTTTCTTCTTGGAGGCGCACATTGAAACCTCTACGATTAAACCAGCGATCGACTTCAACGATGGTTGTATTTTTTCCGGACTTATTGGTGCCATCCACCTCGCAAAGTAAAGGCGGAATGGGATCTTCGCTTTTGGCGCGCGGAGTATCAAGGCGTTTAAGGACTATGCCGGCCAGATCATTCATAACTTCCTGATCGGAAAAATCGGAGGTATTCATGCATAAACCTTTTGGCAAGGAGCTTTAAATAGCATTTCAAATTTACTGGTTTATGTCAAGTTATTGAAAAAAATATATGCCATGCTACAATAACTCCGGCTTTTTGAAATATAAGGAATTTATATGTCCGGGGAAATTACAGCAAAGATTACTAATAATAGGGTTTTAAAGCTTTTTTGTGATCACGGAGCGCTTCTTAAAAATGGTCATTTCTGCCTTACATCGGGCCGGCATAGTTCGGCGTACGTAAATCCAGATCCGATTCTCAGTGAACCGGAAGTACTTTCTGAATTAGGTTTTGCCATGGCGCAATGGATTAGGGATGCTAAATTTATAATGCCCGATACTATTGTCGGACCGGAAACAGGAGGCGCATACCTTGCGCAATGGACCGCTTGGCACCTTCGATCTTTTGCTTCTGGAAATATACATGCGGTAGGCTTGCATAAGAAAGGTAAAAAATCTTTCACGATTTCACCTGCTCTTGAACAGCATGTGCGTGGCAAGCGCATATTTATTGTTGATGACGTGCTTACTTCGGGTAGAAGTATTGGCTTAGCCGCAGATCTCTGCCATAAAATCGGAGGTGAAGTTCTTGGGGCGGGGTGCTTGCTAAAAAGGGGAGAGCCACGCGCTCCCGAACTGGGTTTTTATAAGCCATTTTTTATTTTATCACTTGCGGTTTTTATGCTTCCGGATTGGAGAAAGAAAGACTGTCCACTTTGTAAAGACGGTGTTCCGGAAAATACGCAATATGGCCATGGAGCGATGCGTACTCAAAAAAATAGCCGATGAAAATCGGCTTTTTTATATGGTTTCTACGGATGACAAGTATCGCAAGGAATGAATGGCCGTTTACCGCGAAGTGACTCTTTGACATGAGGATCAAGTATTTTAAGCCAGTTCGTATTACCAAATATCCGGACCTTAAAGCAATTATCCGATACGCAAAGCGCAGTTATATCTTTAGCCCGGACCGAAACGTGATCAAACGTGCCGCTAAGCGGAATTGATATATGCGTTATAGAATCAAGGTCGACTTCTGGCGCCAAGAAAATATATAACAATGCCATGGCCACAGGCAAGCCATAATCCGCCTGGATATTGTATATGAATCTTCTATCCGCTAAATCCAGAAATTGTGAAATTTCACGGTTGTGCGGCTGAGGGTGGAGTGCGATGGCATTTGGTTTCATAATTTTTCGGAGTTCATCGGTGGCGCCGAATTTAGCCGCATATTTCATCTCTTCCTGTTCTGTTACCGGTTTGTTCCGCAAATTTTTCTGGAGCCGTGCAAAGTAAAACACATCACCTTCGCCCGCGATATCCAGCAAATTTGCGGCATATGTCACCGAGAGTTTAAAATTAGCAAGATCGGTCTCAAGCCATAACGGAAGATTTTTGCCTTTCGGTCCGACAAGATAAATTTTTTTAGCGCCATAATATCGAAGTGCCAGAAGGTCAGAATGAATTACGCGCGAATACTCAAAATCTCCCAAAAATATGTAGGTAAGACGGCCTGTTTCAAATTCAACCGGAAATATTTTTTGTATGGTATAAAGGTCTTTAATGGTCTGGAACGGATGTTCGAGATCTCCGTTGCCAAGATTAAAAACTCGGGTTGGCAGATTATACCGTTGAATTGACTCTATCATTCTTTGGGGCGCGTCAGCGCAGTGGTCATCACGAATCGCAATACAATCATAATATGGAGCCAGATTTCGCGCCGTACTTTCGTATGATTCATCCTTTACTTTGGAGGTTTGTTCAAGAGGCAGCCATAGTGCTTTCCCACCCAATTTATCCATCGCCTCGATGAGAGCAACTGAAGTGCGCGTGCTGCCTGACCTCTTAGTTAGCACAAGTAATTTCATTGGCTCCCAATGATCCGGATCTGCTTTTGGATCTCGCTTTACGCACGTATACTTAAGTGCCATCCGCGTTTTGCTATCTTGCAAACGCAGTTCCATCTCCGCAATTTTTCTAAGAATTTCGTTAGTCGTAACTAAGGTTAGGTCATGTATACTGACAAAATTCCTTTTGGCATAAAACTGTAAAAAATTAAGGGGAAAACTCATAAGTTCCCTGATTAAGTTTAAATGTACCTCAATAAGTATACAATAAATTAGAATAAAAATAAATCCCCCCGCCTTCCTATGGGATATCCGGGGAAGGTGGGGGGATAAATAGTCCCAAAGTGGGACTAAAAATCGTAGCGATTCTTGTTTTTGTCTATATCAAGTTGCTTCCGATAAAATTTTTATACCCAAGGCAGAATGCATTTGCGGACATTACTTTTTTACCCGAGGGCGTAATTTCTTTAAGAACTAAACTGCCGTGTCCGGTTTTAACGCAAATACCGCCATCCGGTTTTTGCCAGATAAAACCCGGTGAGCCCTCGAGCGATTCGGAGTCATCAAACTCCGCGGATTCAATGCGCAGGCGCATGATTTTTTTATTCGTTGGCCAAAGAGTCCAAGTGCCGGGCCACGGATTGAACGCCCGCACCATCCGTTCAATTTCTCCGGCCGGCTTTTTCCAATTAATCCTGCCATCATCTTTTTTTAGGATCTTAGAATATGTTGCTTTGGCATCATTCTGGGGAATCGGCGTGATCTCCCCGGCAATCCATTTCAGAAGCGTATCCATAAGCAATTCCGCTCCAAGTTTTGCTAATTCATTATGTAATTCTTTATATGTTAATTTGGAAATTTGTGATTTGCCGCTTTTGGCGAGCCTCGCTTCTGGCGGGGAAATTGGAAATTCTTGCTGTGCGAGTATCGGCCCATGATCCATTCTTTCGTCCGTTTTCATTATGGTCACGCCGGTTTTCATATCTCCGTTTAAAATTGTGTATTGGATGGGGGAGGGGCCGCGCCAACAGGGGAGAATCGAAGGATGGATATTGACCGCACCGAAACGAGGCAAATTTAATATCTCTTTAGGTATTATCTTTCCATAAGATGCTATTATATATATATCGGCGTGCGGAATTTCCAATTTCCAATTTCCAATTTCCAAACTATTTGGTTGAAAAACCGGAATTTTGTGTTTTTCTGCCCACACCTTTGTGGGCGGGGAAGTCAGGAGCTGTTTGCGTCCAACCGGTTTATCCGGATTGGTTATTACCGCCATAATGTCATATCCATTTTTAAAAAGCGCGGCAAGCGCAGGCAGTGCAAATTCCGGGGTACCCCAAAATACTACAGAGGTTCTGGGTTTTAAGTTGTGGGAATTAGGATTGTTCACGTTTTATCGCCTCAAATACCCTCTCGGCTTTATCTATGAAAAGGATTCCTTCAAGGTGGTCCAATTCATGCTGCATTACTCGTGCAAAAAAACGCGATGCCCCGCGTGTGATTTTTTTAGCATGTTTATCGTATGCCTCAACCGTAATTTTTTCGTGGCGAGTCACATTCCCGAATTTTCCCGGTACCGAAAGACAGCCCTCCGGACCATCAAGTTTTTTCCGGGAGGTATTTTTAAGCACGGGATTAATAAAAACATAATATTTCCATTCACGTTCTTCATAAAGTTTCTTAGGAGCATCTTCAACCGCATGCGGTGGCAGAAGTTCCCCTTTTTGGCGTCTTCCGCCAGCTTTATCTATTTCTTCGGCCTCTTCCGAAACAATAAAGATACGTAAAGATTCTCCGACTTGAGGTGCGGCAAGTCCTACGCCGTCCGGCGTATTTTTTAATGCCTTTTGCATGTTAGAAATAAGCCCCTGTATGTGCGGAGATAATATTTCTTTCATAGGGATATCTTGGGCGTGCCCCCGAAGAACTTTAGCCGGAAGTTTTACGATTTCTTTTTGTTTTGTCATTTTTCTTCCGTAACTTTTTACGATTTTTAAATTTTATGCCGGTATGCTTTGGCAATCCTTTAAGCGCCGCAAAAAAATATTTACCCCGGGCATTTGTCGGAAGATTCTCTTTGTCACATACATATCGTGCCAGCGCCCGCAAATCTGATTCATGAAAAAGTTTAGCAATTCCAAGATATGCGGCAAACCGTTTTGGCTCACCCAATATTTTAGAAAGATCATCCGCCAGAAGATGTTCCTTGGAATGAAGATGTTTATCGGGTTCAAAACGCATATGAGATTGAAAATCTTTTTGTATTGAAAATCTTTTTGTTCGGTAAATGTTCATCTTAACGCGCGTACGCGCGTTAAGATGAACATTTAAGAAAGACGAAATTTGTTTTTCAGATGAAGCTCATTATCAACCTTGGTAGCTTCGATGAAACGGACGAATCTTCTTGCGTTATATAATTCTATCACGAAATCGATCTCGTTTCTACATTCATATGGATGGATAAAAACGCTTTTTTGAAACTCAATAAGACCAAGTTGTTTAAATCGCTGGCGAAGGGCGTCGCGAAGTTTGGCCTGCGTTTGCGGTATGTCGAATAAAACAACTCGCCATTTGTAATCCCATCGCGGAGGTTTCAGAATCTTCATTTCACCAATTTTATACTTTAGCGCTACCTTGCGGCCATCACGATTGAGTACCACTGACACAGTACCGTCTTTATTTTCCACGTAATTTACTAATCTGGATTCATAAAGCTGACGAATGCCTCGATAAAGATTCCTGCGTTCAATTTGTTTCCAATCGCGTGATATGCTTTTCAATACCCGCTTGTAACGATTCGGGGAACCTGAAAGACCGAGCGCTAATCCGCCCAATAAAAGTAAAATAACTTTTTGCGCCGTAGGTCCAAATCCCCTCACAATTTTAGAATAGCACATCCTTGTTAAATGTTCAACATAAAGAGCGTACGCGCGTTAAGATGAACATTTGAACGCGCAACACTTGACGGAAATCAATATACATGATATTCTTTCTGTAAGATCTTTTTAGATGAAAGAGGTATGAAATGGTTATTTCGCCTGAGTTTGCTTTGCTTACTTCTGCAGTGTTAAGGGATGTACTACCGGAAAAAACCGATGCAATTTTTATCCATGCGCAAGACGACTTGCGGGAGGAACTGCTTGGGTGCGTGGCGACGCTGTATCATCGTCTTCCCGCCGCCCCCGTGGTTGTTTTAAACGGCCTTGCTAAATACGAACCTACTCCAAATTCTTGGGGATTTGAGGAGTGGTCAAGCATTCTTTGTGGACCACTCAGGGTTTTGTCGGATCATGTCCATAAAATTCCTCCTGCGCGCCATACGGGTGAAGAGGCCGAGAATTTGATGAAGCTTTGTAAAAAGCGCGGATGGCGGAGTGTAACCATTGCCGCCACGCCATACCGGCTTCCCAGGTGTTTTCTTACTGTGCTGGGCAGTATGTTTAATTGCAGTTGGAATATGAGAATTGTGATCCATTGTATAACGGTGGGAGCTGATTTGAATGAGCGTGTGGAGAAACATTCCGTGATCCAGGGGGTGATTGTCGGTTCTCGCCTTGAGCAATTCTGCACGGAGCTTGAGAAAATCAACGAGTACCGGGTTAAATACTTATCAGGAAGAACAGGATTTTCGCGGCTCGCATCGTTTGAAGAGTGGTCAGATTACTTACAGAATCGTGCTTCATACAATAAATAACGGTTATGTGCTTTGTTGGCACATAGCTTTTTTATTTCATCTGGCAAAAAACCACTTAGCTTGCCCGCGGGGAATCTATTTTGATAGTTTTGCCATTAACTTGTCGAAACTGCGAACTTCGAAGTATAATAGATAGAATGGAGCATCGAGTTTTTGAAGATAGGGGAATTATTCACTTCATTGGGATCGGCGGAATAGGCATGTCTGCGCTGGCAAAATATTATATTTCGCAGGGGGTCGCGGTAAGCGGCTCGGATTTGACATCCTCGGAAATTACAAATGAGCTTGAAAAATTAGGCGTAAAAATTTATATCGGGAAACACCAAAAACAAAATATTCCTCCAAATGCAAAACTCGTGATTTATACCGCTGCGGTTTCGCAGCAAAATCCGGAATTTAAAGAAGCCAAGAGCCGCAAAATAAAAACCAAGAGTTACGCCGAAGCAATCGGTGAGATTACGAAAAAATATCGTACCATCACTGTATCCGGCGCCCATGGCAAAAGCACCACTACTGCTCTTGTGGCTTTAGTTCTTGAAGAGGGCCATCGCGATCCGACCGTAATTATCGGCACCAAAGTTAAAGAATTTGGTAATTCCAATTTTCGCCGCGGGCATGGGTCCGATTTGGTACTTGAGGCCGATGAATGGAATAAATCATTTTTAGAATATTTTCCTTGGATCGCCATCATAACCAATATTGATGCTGAGCATCTTGATACGTATAAGAACAAAAAAAACATTGAGCGCGCATTTGCCGCGTATCTGGCCAAAGTGCCGCAAAATGGTAAAATTATAGCCAATGCGGACGACCCGTCCTTAAAGGCCGTAGCGGATAAATTTGGATCGCGAGTCATTTGGTATTCATTGAATGATCCGGAGGCGGAAATTATTCGGAAAATTCTCCATATTCCGGGAAAACATAATATTTCTAATGCGCTTGCAGCGCTTAAATTGGGACGAATCCTTGGAATATGCGAGACGCATATTTTGCAGGCGCTGGCGCGATTTAACGGGACTTGGCGCAGATTTGAATTTAAGGGCATTAAGAATGGCGCCTACATCTATGCTGATTACGGCCATCATCCGCGGGAAATTCAAGCAACCATTAAAGCGGCGAGGGAACGGTTTCCCATGAGAAGAATATGGTGCGTATATCAGCCGCATCAATACCAACGGCTCGCATATCTTTGGGATGATTTTATCACAACATTTGACCTAGCGGATCGCATAGTATTGCTGCCGGTTTATGACGTAGCAGGGCGCGAGACCAAGTCAGCCAGAGCAAAAGTTAATTCTAAGAAACTTACCACGGAACTTAAAAAACGTGGCAAAAATACGAAGTATTTTGATTCATTTACGGCTACGCAAAATTTTGTAGAGTCCAATGTACATCCGGGCGATGTGGTGCTTGTCATGGGCGCAGGGGATATTTATGGTCTGGCATTAGATTTGGTGGCTGTGCAATAAAATTTATATATGTTATGCTGGTTTTAGTACCAGAAAGGGGGACTTGGCATGGAAGAACAAGATGATACAATGACCCTCGATCAAGTGCGTGATGTTGCAACGCGCTATCTCATTGCGGTGGCCTGCAGAAAAAAGTATATGCAGAATTTAGCCGATACTCTTTCTCCGGAGGATGCTAAAGCTGAGGAGAAGGCAATACGTGATATCGAGGAAGAATTTGAATCGGTACTTGAAAAACTCGATAAACTTGACCTTCTGAAAGAGCTGGAGACCAATAGCGACCTTTTGCGATTCGAAGAAACACGGGAGATGATAAAAGTAGTATTGAAAGAATCTCCTTATGAAAAGTTGCGTGAAGCGGTTCTTAAAAATTGCAGCAATCTTCGTCACCGCTTGGATTCAGCTTCCAAGGCGGGTGCCCAAAAAATTTTAGAGGGGTATCCTTTCGGTCGGGCAGGCCAACTAATGGATGCAAGCGCGTCTCGCAATGATTTCATATCAGCTTATATATGTTTGACGCGGATGTTTTTACAAGCCCACGAAGATTTGCTGGATCGTTTGGCTTCCACCATTTTGTTGTTGCGGTTAGTTAAAAAATAATAGTCAAAGGCGCCTAGCGCGCCTTATTTAATTGATTGCCGCATAATAATACTGTATATTAGAATAAACTGTTCAACTTTATGGAAGAAACCAGGGCAAAAAAATCCATACGAATTATTGTTATTCTTGCCGCATTTTTAATACTTGCGGTAAGTTTTGGCGCAGGCGCGCTGTATGGATATGGCAACCGTCCGGCCATGGAGAAAGTACTCAATGTTCTTGGCCAAAAGCCGCCGGAACAATTCAATGAAGTGGATTTTAACCTTTTTTGGGATGTTTGGTCCCGGCTTGAAGAAAAATACGTAGATAAAGGCAAAGTTACGCGTAAAGAATTTGTATATGGCGCAATTTCCGGATTAGTGAGATCCCTGAAAGACCCTTATACCGAATTCATGCCTCCGGCCGAGACCAAACAATTCCAGGAGGATATCAAGGGATCTTTTGACGGCATAGGCGCGGAAATCGGCATCCGCAAAGGGATATTGACTATAATTTCTCCGTTAAAGGACAGTCCGGCTGAACGCGCCGGATTAAAGGCCGGAGATAAGATTTTTAAAGTTGATGATACCCTGACTGCGGATCTGTCTTTGAATGAAGCCGTGCGCCTTATCCGGGGTACTCGCGGAACCGAAGTAAAATTGCTGGTGTTTCGCGATTCATTTGACCAGCCCAGGGAATTTAAAATCATACGGGATGAGATACGCGTATCAATACTCACAACCGAGAAAAAAGAAGGCGGGATTTTTGTAATAAAATTGAATCATTTTACGGAAAATGCGGCCTATGAATTTAGAAATGCTGTGCAGGAATTTTTCCGCAGCGGGTCAAATAAATTGATACTTGATGTGCGTAATAATCCGGGCGGATTTTTGGTAATATCCGTTGACATTGCAAGCTGGTTTTTGCCGGCAGGAGATATAGTGGTACGGGAACGCCATGCCGACGGAACCGAAGAGGAGTATCGCTCAAGTGGTTATAGGTTACTGCAAAATGTGCCTACCGTTGTTCTCATAAACGAGGGTTCGGCTTCGGCCTCGGAAATTGTGGCAGGAGCATTGCGCGATTTACGCGGAATCAAGCTTATCGGAGCAAAGACATTTGGCAAAGGATCGGTGCAGGAAGTTGAGCCTTTGCCGGATGGATCATCTTTGAAAATTACGATTGCCAAATGGCTTACGCCCAAGGGTACGGAAATAAACGGCACCGGACTTGAGCCGGATATAAAGGTGGAATTGCCGAAAGAGGAGGAGCAGGATCCGAAAAAAGATTTGATTATGGAGAAAGGGATTGAGGTTTTAAAGGAATTGTGATTTTTACTCGGCCATTACAATTTCAGACACGACTCACGCGCTCCTGCGGCGCGTTCGCTAAGGGTCGGCGCGGTTTCCGCGCTATGCGCGGACCAAGCAAACCGCGCCTCCCATTGTCTGAAATTGAAATGGCCTCGTTTATATAATTCCTCTTGGGTATTAGAGTGGTTTGCTTATTGTAGCGCAAATGCGCTTTTATATATTTCGCGTCCTCCCATTGTTTTAAAAAGTCAACGCCTCAATAAGCATAAAGGCATAATATTTTAGAATTCCATTGGTTAGTTTTTATAATCAGGACGGGGAATGAGGAGGATTTCTTATTGTAGCGCAATCGCGCTTTTGTTTAACCAAATAAAAAAGCGCGCACGGGGCGCGGCATTTTTGCTTTTCGCTTTGCCGGTTATGGATTTTCTTCCGTCAATTTCTCGAGTTCTCCCAGCTTATCTTTCAGTTTCGTTATCTCCATAGTGATTGCGGCTCTCAGGTTTGGTAAAAACGCTTCTTGCAGCATTCGATCTTTATTCACCCAATTACAATTTCTGCTGGTAAATGTTTCTCTAATTAGGTCTTGCGTGCACCGCATACCGCCTTCAAGGTCAAGCGTTGACGTTCTGATATGTATAAATGGTATGCTCTGCCACATGAATTCTGCTCGTTGCTCGTTCCCGAACATAATGAATTTGAGTGAAATCCGTGGGTCTATAGCATGCAGTTTTTGCGCCCATGTGCGACAGTAATCGAGAAAATCAAGCAAGTACTCGTGGTGCAGAATGAAATTTGAATCGAACAGTATTGTCGGACCGCTTTTACTCATAAAACCCCCTTCATGCCGCTCGGGTTTAATCCCTGCGGCTCTGAATGTCAAAGTGCCTATTTTCCGCCATTCGCCCGTAATTCATCGTGAATTATGGGATGACTTGTATATACTTGTTGCATAAAGTATAATAAAAGTCAAATGCCCAAAAAACGCGCCACAATCAGGGTAGTCGGTATTGTGCAGGGAGTAATGTATCGCCAAAATGCGCGGCGCAAAGCCGCAAGCCTGGGACTTTTGGGCTGGATCAAAAATGAGCCGGATGGATCAGTCCAAATAATAGCCGAGGGAAGTAAAAACGAAATTACCAAATTTCTCGAATGGTGCAAGCGTGGTACGCCTTGGGCCGAAGTAGAAGAGGTGCTGTGCGATTGGGGAGAAATAACCGGGGAATTTAAGAGTTTTGAAATTAAATAGTGTGATGCCAATTTACAAATTTTATGCCAATTTAGCGAATTGCTAATTATGTGAATATTCGCAATTGGTAAATTAGCATTAAATTCGCATCGGATTGGCATCACATTTGGCATGAAAGTAATTCTTTTTCAAGATGTTCCCGGATTGGGACGCAAAAATGATGTTAAAGACGTGTCCGATGGATACGCCCGTAATTTTTTGTTTGCCAAAAATCTAGCCAAGCCGGCAAACGAAACCGCATTAAAATCTTTGGCAGAACAAAAATCAAGGGTTGAAAAAGAAAAATCAGCGGAGAGCCAAAAATTTTCCGTTATTGTTGAAAAACTGAAGTCGCTTAATCTGATATTTCCGGTAAAGCTGGGAGAAAAAGGCAGAGCATTCGGTTCGGTTACGGCCGTGAAAATTCGGGATTCGCTGAAAAAGCAGGGGATCGCAGTTGAAAAAGATTGGATAATACTGGATGAGCCGATAAAAACTACGGGAGAAAATATGGTTAAAATAAAGTTTCCGCAAGGGATGGAGGGAGAAGTGAGGATATTAGTGGAAGCGGAGTAAAGCAATAATGGGTGGTTTACCACTACCTAAAGCAAGCCTTTTAATGAGCATACAGGCGGTCAAGGCAACATGATTTTATATTCCTAAAGCAAGCACTGGCAGGCATAAATTTTCCATTAACGTAGATTCGGAAACAAATCACGAAGCGGAGCGGCCAGGAAAGCCGGCTCTGCCGGAAGGCCTTCCGGCCGCGAAGCGAGTAGATTTGTCCGAATCGGAGTTTTGGGAAAATTTGGACTGCAGTGCGAGCAAATACGTTTCAAAATCATGTTGCCGAAAACCGCTATAGCGAATGTCCAAATATATTTTTGTCTGCGGCGGGGTGATGTCCGGAGTCGGAAAAGGAGTAGCCACGTCATCTATCGCCCAGATTCTTAAAAGCCGCGGTTTTCGCGTAACTGCGGTAAAAATAGATCCGTATGTGAACGTCGATGCCGGAACCATGAACCCCACTGAACATGGGGAGGTTTTTGTTACGGAAGACGGTATGGAATGCGATCAGGATGTAGGAAATTATGAAAGATTTTTAAGCGAAAATATACCGCGGGAAAATTATATGACAACCGGCTCGGTATATCAGACCGTAATTGAGCGGGAACGGAATTTGGGATATGAAGGCAATCAGGTACAGGTTGTACCGCATATACCGCTTGAGGTTATACGCCGCTTGGACCGGGCAAGCCGCAAAGCCAAAGCCGACATAACGGTTGTGGAAATCGGAGGAACAGTGGGGGAATATGAAAATATATTATTTCTGGAGGCGGCGCGCATCATGCATCTTCAAAATCCTAATGATATTATTTTCGTACTCGTCTCATACTTGCCTATCCCCAGTATGATCGGCGAGATGAAAACCAAGCCAACCCAGCACGCGGTACGCGCCATGAATGCTACCGGTCTGCAGCCGAATTTCATTATTGCGCGTTCCTCCGTACCTTTGGATACACCACGAAAACGTAAGCTAATGCTGTATTGCAATATTCCGGAAAAAAACATCATTTCTGCGCCGGATATAAAATTTATTTATGAGATACCGACTAATTTTGAAAAGGAGCGTCTTGGTGATAGAATTCTTGAATTATTTGATCTTAAGTCAAAGCGACGCGATTTTGGAGCATGGGATCGTTTTGTAACGCGCGTACGGAAAATACGTAAACCGATTAAAATCGGGATTGTGGGCAAATACTTCGGAACCGGAGCATTTACTTTGGCAGATTCATATATCTCTGTAATCGAGGCCGTAAAACATGCGGCATGGCATTGGGGCAGAATGCCAGAAATTTCGTGGCTGGATGCTGAAGCATATGAGAAAAATCCGCGTCGTTTGAAAGAACTTACGGCATATCAAGGTATTATTGTTCCGGGCGGATTCGGAAGCAGGGGGGTGGAAGGAAAGATCCGGGCAATAGAATTTTGCCGCAAAAATAGAATCCCGTTTTTGGGGCTTTGTTACGGCATGCAGTTGGCCACCGTGGAATTTGCCCGAAACGTCTGCCAAATGAAAAATGCGCACACCACCGAAGTCAATCCAAGTACCAAATATCCGGTAATTCATGTTATGCCGGAACAGTTGGTGAATATACGTGAGAAACGTTTGGGTGGCTCTATGCGGCTTGGCGCATATACCTGCGAATTAAAACGCGGTACAAAAAGTTACGAGGCATACCGGGCGCGTCTGATTTCCGAGCGACACCGCCATCGTTATGAATTAAATAATGACTACCGTGAAGCGTTTGAAAAAAAGGGGCTGGTTGTTTCCGGGGTAAATCCCGAGAGAAACTTGGTGGAAATAATTGAGCTAAAAGACCATCCATTTTTTGTAGGCACTCAATTCCATCCGGAATTCAAGTCGCGGCCCCTTAATCCGCATCCGCTGTATCGCGAGTTTGTGAAAGCGGCGATTTCGAAGCGTAAACCCCGTTAGAACGGGCACTTCGCGATCGGCTAATGGGAGCATTATACTCACATCAGATATTCCTATCTCTACCGTCGACAGAGTCGGCGGCGTTCTAACGGGGTGAATAATTTGGCACCCCCATTCTCTAATTCGCGTTCACCCCGTTAGATATCTTCGTATCTAACGGGGCGGGTAGGCGAATAGTTGCTATGCAATCAGAAACAAAGCAATGTCAAAGTTGTAAAAAAGAATTCCGGATTGAACCGGAAGATTTTGCCATGTATGAAAAGCAAGGTATTCCATCATCGGATAAGTGTCCGGTATGCCGATGGAAATATTTGCTCGCCTTCTGGGTTTTTGGAAGATTCAGAATCGGCAAATCGGCTTTGAGCGGAAAGCAGATAATCACCGTTTTACCTGAAAATACATCTTTTCCCATCTATGATCGCGAAGAATTTATATCCGATAAATGGGATCCCATGACCCATGGACAGGATTATGACTCAAATCGCTCTTTTTTTGAGCAGCTGGTTGAGTTGCAATCCAAAGTGCCGCATCCTCATCAAACAGGCATACAAAATACTAATTGCCAATGGGCAGATGATGTCTGGGAATCAAAAAATTGTTATTTATGCCGATCGTTGGGATGGTGTGAAGATTTAAGCTACGGATATCGCACGCTCAGATGCAAAAATTCTATTGATTTGACATATTGTTTTGATACCGAATATTCGTATGATTGTCTCAATTGTTTCAATTGTTACAAAGTAAAATATGCATTTAATGCTCGACAATGCATAGATAGCATGTTCTTATATGACTGTCGGAACGTGCAGAACTGCTTCATGTGTTGGAATCTGAGAAATAAAAAGTACCACATTTATAATAAACCTTACTCCAAAGAGGCATATCAGGAAAAATTAAAAACTTTTGACACCAGGTCCTATGATGGCATTTATAATTTGAAAAAGGAATTTAGTGATCTGATGGCTCGTGAGGCCCTACATCGTGCCAATTTTAACACAAATATAGTAAACTCCACGGGCAACTTTCTTACTGATTGCAGAAATTGCCATAGTGCATATTTCATTGAGGAATCGGAGAATTGTCGATACTTCTTTCGTGGCCTCAAGAGTAAAGAATCTATTGATCTCGTAGGGTGCGGATATAATGAAAATACTGCGGTTTCATGCGCGGCTATTTGGACGTACGGATGCTTGGGATTATTATGGTCATCCAACTGTAGATATTCTTTTTATCTTGAAGCATGTGAAGAATGTGAAAATTGCTTCGGCTGTGTGGGGTTAAGAAAAAAGAACCATTGTATTTTGAATAAGCAATATTCCGAAAATGACTATAAGGCGCTTACCGTCAAAATTAAAGAAGATATGCAAAAACGCGGGGAGTGGGGGAAATTTATGCCGCTTTCCATGGCGTATTCGGGTTACAACTTATCACTGGCCAATATTATATTTCCCGAAAATGAGGAATTTATAAGAAAAATGGGCGGAAAATGGGATATCCTTCCGATCCCAAAATTTGAAAATACCATAAGCGGCGCGGATCTTCCCGGTCGGATTGATGACGTAAAAGATGATATAGCGCGGCAGCGGGTTATTTGCCCGGAAACCGGCTTAAGTTATAACATAGCGCCGCATGAACTGGCATTTTATAAAGCACAGGGTATTCCGCTGCCACGTTTACATTTTGATTTGCGTACGTTAAATAGATTTCGTCCCATGACACTTATGATTTATCCTCAACGCGGGATTTGCATATTTTGCCGGAAAGAGATTGAACATTACTATCCGTCGGAGTTAGGATATAAAAAAATCGCCTGCGTGACGTGTTACAATAACGAAGTCATCTGACTACCCTCTAACTCCCGTGCTACGCAGATAATTTTTTGTTTTCATTAATTCGCGATCGCGAATTAATGAAAAACATTGATAAACCCTAATAGAGGACTTATGTGTAATGAATCGGTTGGATTTTAAACCGGAACCACGTTTACTTCTTTGGCGTAACGAGTGGTTCCGTCAAAACGGATTTTGCGGCGATCTACGAACTTGACAACTCCCTCGCGAAGCGCAAATAATGTATCATCGGATGCGTGCTTTACACCGTGACCCGCAAGAAAATGAGATCCGCGCTGGCGAATCAAAATGTCGCCGGTTTTAACCCGTTCTCCATCATATTTTTTAACTCCTAAATATTTGGGCTGGGAATCCCGGCCATATTTACCGGCTCCAGCACTCTTTGTATGAGCCATTGTAGTAAATCCAGCGGCAATTAATTTCTATAAGTTTCTACCAGTTTCAATTAGTTTCAGAAATTTATAGAAATTTGCTCGGCGAAATTAATAGAAATTTATTGCCGTTATTATAATCTATGCTATCCGATTCTATCCAAAAAGTCAAATCCTGGCGCGAATCCAATAAATCCGACCTATACGTCGCTGTGATCATATTTTTGACTGCCTTGGCGAGCTTTGGACTAGGGCGGTTGTCTGCAATATGGCCGGAGAAAGAGCCCATCGTGCTTGATGAGAACTTAGAACTTAGAACTAAGAACCAAGACAAGAACTTAGATCTCAAAACAGAGAATTTAGAAAAGCTAAGTTCTAAGTTCTCTGATCTAAGTTCTGCGCAAAAGCGCTATGTTGCCTCTAAAAGCGGCACGGCGTATCACTTTTCGTGGTGTCCGGGGGCGCTGCGCATAAAAGAGGAAAATAAAATCTGGTTTGAAACCAAGGAAGAGGCGGAAAAAGCCGGATACAAACCCGCTGGGAATTGCGAAGGACTCTAAAATTAGGATAGTTAACAACCATATACGATCATGGAGCGTTGTTAACATCACTATTGAATTTTTACAAAAATCGTTCTATAATTTCCCTGGTTCATTGAATCAGGGATTTTATGCCGATTAACATGTATTTTTCCGAATTTCGGGCGCCGGATTTTGAACTTTCCATAATCGGTTCTAACAGAACTTTTCGCCTCTATGATTTTATCCGTAAAAGAGAACAATTTGTGTTTCTACACTTTGGTTGCGTGGAGCTTTTCCAGCGTGAAGCAGGAGAGAGATATCGCCTGGAAAATCTACTAGAACATGACGACGTCGCCATAGTTTGGATTTATCTTCACCAAACAGCGGAGGACATTGAAAAATACACAGCCGGATCCAGTTTTCCCATGCTACATGATCCGAAATCCATTATCCCGCGGCTGTATTATTTCGATCAGCTCCCGGCAGTATATCTTTTGGCTCCGGATGGCAGGTTTGTCATAACAGATATGCATTCCCTGCTTCCCCAGCCAATTTCCGCCCTGGAATTATGGAAAGAGAATAAAATATCCGAAATACTGGATAAAGCTACAAGCATTTGGGAAGAGGAGTGGCGTAAAAGCATTGACTGGGTAAATCTTTCTGATTATGGATTTCCGGTTGAAAAGCGATACTACCATTTTGGCTGGACCGATGATCCCCATTGCCGCGTACAAAGATCAGTGGCAAACGCACTTGCTGATGCGCGAACTTATCTTCGTCATTGGAATTGTTTTAAGGACTGGAATTTTCTAGTGTGGGATTCATACCGAGATTTTGCAACGCATCGAAAAATGGTGGGGAGTTTTCGCAGGCGGATCGCAGATGTAAATTGGAGCGCAGGGCGCGAGTTTATTGAAGCAGAGATACAAAAGTATGCTTCTGCGGTAAGCCGGATTTATTTGAAGCGCGGGTCGCACCGGCAGGGGACTGCGGTTGATATAACGCTGGTGGATGAGAAAGGGAGGAAGCTTGAGATGGGAACGGATCACGATGAACTTTCGGAGCGTGCGCACCCATTTTACTATAAAGATCTTTTTCCGCGGTCAAATAGCGAGCGCGAGTTCCATGGAAATCGGATGCTTTTACACGAAGCCATGGAGAGCGCCGGATTCACTCCGCATTCTTATGAATGGTGGCACTTTGATTTCATTGGAAAGGAGATTGACCAATGAGATTCAAACTTTCTATTCGATTTTATCGCCACGATAATAGTGAATTGCCCAATAGCAGACAGGAGGTAATTTTAGAAGAAGCCAGCGTCGAGAAAGCTTTTTCATTTGCCGAAGCGATTGTACGCGGATATCTGCCATATAGAATTAAATTCAAATACGGCCATGTACATTTGCAAGTAGAGAACGGCTGGCAGACGTTGGACTGGCTTATAGATAACGAGGGCAACGCTATGGAGGAATAAAGCATTTATACAATATCCGGCATGTCCGGATTTTTTATTTTATGGTTTCTTAAATGACGCAGACATCACCGTATATTCTTTGGATACCTTGCGCGCATTTTCAATTTCATTTCGGATTGATGCCGGAATTTCTTTCATAATCTTTTTAAGCTTAGTTTCATCTGCTTTCAGAATCTCTTCCCATCTGCCGATAGGGGAGAGGAGTGATCTTATTTTCTCAAAATCATATTCATAGCGCTGGATAGTTTTTTGGGATATGATACCTTGTTCTCCGAATACCCTTGTCAATCCTTCTTGCCGCATATAATCTTTGATTTGTTCCTGCAATTCTTTGAGCCGCACTTCATTTTTTTGCTCCGCTTTCTTAATCTCAAAATACTCTTTGACTATAGCATCCATTTCGTCCTTAGTTCTAAGTTCTAAGTTCTTAGTTCTTTTATAAAGGTGTTTCCACGCCGGACACATCGGCCTATATCCGCACCAATTGCAAAGTGCAGACGGCATCGGCTCAAATTCCTTATTACTCCTGATCTTTTCCTGAATTTCAGCGATGGTTCGTAAAATATGCTCTTTGGTTTTCAGAGTGGTTGCGGTATTCGGCCTGGTGCTTAATTTTTCTCCGTGTTTCAGGAAGTATAAACTCAAAGCAATATCCTCCGGTTTTATATGCGGCCAGCGCGTTTGCAAACCCAGCGAATATAGAGAAAGCTGAAGATTATCATCAAGCGCAGTTTGAGCCGGCATCCTTTTAGCTGTTTTATAATCAATTATTTCATACGATCCATCCGGTAATTTATCGATTCTATCCATGATTCCGGCAAGTATATGGGTTTCTCCGGTTTTTTCATCTGCCAGTACGACCTCAAAGCGCGACTCAAGGTCAAGCACCGTAAAATTCCAGGGGGCATTTTTTTCATAGAATTTTTTCAGCATCTTTACTCCTTCCTCAAAATACGCTTTTTCTTCTTCAGCGCTCAGGGCAGTTTTTCTTGAGTCATGCTTTGATTCCGCTTCAAATGCTTCCCGGCCGGGCCAATGTTCGCGGAAATGTGCAACTACCTCATCCAGAGTAGGGAAGAGGGGATCGGATGTGAACATGAATTTAAGAGTTGCATGTATCAGGGTGCCAAAAATCGCTTCCCGGCCCTTGGGCACGCGGATCCTGTCAATATTTTGAAACTTATATTTTTGCGGACACTGCCGATATGTGTCTATTGCGGAATAAGAAGTGCGCATGATACTATTCATCTTAGCACATTTTATATATGGGGACATCCATGGCTAATGGGGTATCATTTGTTTGCTCAAATTGCGGGGAAACTCTCAAGCTAAGTGCTTTATGCATATCGTGCGAAAACCTAAAAAGTGTTGAGAATGAAAAAAAGTTGCATGATGTCATGAACATCTTTGATAATATAGAATTCCTTATCGGACCGGATGGAAAAATCGTGGGGTGCCACTCCCGAACAGAAAAATTCAAGACATTGCGTGTCGCCGTAATTTCTTGTTCAAAAAGGAAACAGAAGGGGATTCATCGCGCTGAACATCTTTATTCGTCTCCTCTTTTTAGGGCATCAATTGCGTATGCGATGGCGCATTTTGAACGGGTTTATATTTTATCCGCCAAATACGGCCTGCTTTCGCCGGATGATCGTGTCGAATCGTACAATGTCCATATAAATTCGTTATCTAAGTCTAGAAGACGACGTTGGGCAGAAATGACAGCCGCCATGATGTTAAATAGAATCCCCAAGGGGTCTCATGTATCATTTTTCTGCGGAAAGGCATATAGAGAAAATTTAATACCATTCGTGGTAAACAGGTTTAAAGTAGAGATCCCACTAAAAGGATTAGCAATTGGTAAACAGCTTCGGTGGTTTAATTCTCATAATAAATCCGGGTACCGGCATTGATATCAGATGCCGGTTTTTTAATAGGGGGCTGTGGAAAAACCGATTTTGTTAACCCAATCTAAATATGCTAAATTGAGTATAATATCCCTAATGCTCAATTCATTCTTATAAAAACCTTTATGGCGTCACTTCCCTATATAGACGATTTTCTTCTGCATATACGGACGAATAATTATTCGGACGAAACGCTCTATAACTATGAGCGTGATCTTAAAGTATTTGAAGATTTTCTATCCAATGATGTTAAAACGCCATTCCCGAAGATAAACCGCCGCACTATTGAACTCTATAAGGCGTATATGTCCTCCAGGGACCGTAAAACCGCCCTGGGAGCTCATAATACCGTTAAACTCTCTGCCGGCTCTGTAAATCGGGCTCTTTCCAGCTTACGCAGGTATCTAAAGTACCTCATTGACATGCAATATGACGTTCCCGTGCCTCCTGAAGCGATAAAATTGACCAAAATGCCCCGCAAACACCCGCGCGTGGCTGATTTTGATGCCTTAGTACGTTTAATTGAATCCCCTATAGAAATTGAGAAAGTAAAAGAAATTGCTTTACGTAATCGCGCTATGCTTGAAACCTTATTTTCTACCGGTATGAGGATTTCGGAATTAGTTGCATTGAATCGGGATCAAATCGATAAATCCGGACGGATTTTTATTCGCGGCAAGGGCAAAAAAGAAAGATTCGTCTATTTGACCGAGCGCGCCAAGGAACATATTAAAAACTATCTTATTGTAAGAGATGATGACAATCCGGCGCTCTTTATCCCCTATCGAGGCCGCAATATCGGAACATCACATGAAAGAATTTCTCCGAATTATCTGCAGATGAAGATAAAAAAATACCGCGAGCGGCTTGGCATAAATGTTCCAACCTCCCCGCATTCGTTCCGACACGGATTCGCAACATATTTAGCCGAACAAGGCGCCAATCCGGCTGCGATTCAAATTCTCCTGGGTCATGAGTCACTGCAAACCACCACGCGCTATGTCCACGCCTCGGACCGCTATGCGGAAAAAACCCACAAACAATTTCATCCGCTAAAAAAATAAAAATGAATTCTTTCTTTTCTGAATGTTGCAACTAACAAGCGGTCGCTTGTTAGTTGCAACATTTTAGTTTGAGTTAAATCTTTATTTCTTCGCCTCTACCCACAAATTTTATTTCCTCATCTCGTATAAGGATTGCCTGCTCATCAGTTAATATCTTAACCGGATATTTGGCGGTTGAAATTTCTCGTTTAAGAACTAGGATATATTCCGGTTTAAAATGAACAGATAAAAGAAATGGTACTAAATTCAGACCAGTTAAATCAGTCAATCCGATCGTATTTTTATCGGAGTGCTTCCAGTTTGCCATCTCTATGGTCGGACAAGCTATATAACTTCCGGCACTAACACCGATATAAATAACGCCTTTTTCAATTAGTTCCCTAATGACCTTGTCAAATCCGCTTGCTTTCACATGCTTTAATAAATAAAATGTGTTGCCGCCCTGGACATAAATAATATCTTTATTGTTAAGCAAAATGCGCAATTCATTTTCATTTTTCCCTTCAATATCAATATTCTCAACATCAAATTTTAATTCCCTCATTATCTGATTTTCCTTCTCCAGATATGAAAGATCGCCCACAATTTTTGAGGCAGTAATAATGTGGGCAAGCTGTATTTGATTAGATGGTTTAGGAAGAATCTTTAAAATTTCCTCCTTAACGTCCATTCCGGCAGAAGTCAAAAGTATAGTTCTCATATTAAAAAAATCGTTTATAAATAATCCATTGGATTCAAATATCCATTGATTGGCGCAATTGGAACAGTTATATTACGCCCGCAAGTTCGGGTGTGCAATGTTTCCACCCGCACCGCCTGCGAAGCAAATACTCCGAAATGCAGATGCGGCCCTGTGGCATATCCGGATGATCCGGAAAATCCGATCCGTTCCCCCCTTTTTATTTCTTGATCCTGGGATACGTTGATTGCGGAAAGATGTGCATACAGCGTGGAGAGATTATTCGGGTGGCGGATCAAAATCCACTTGCCATAAGATGCCCGACGGCATGCAATATCCGTATCCCCTACTACCGTCACCGTCCCATCCGATGACGAATATACGGGAGTTCCAGATTCGGCGCGGATATCAATACCGTTATGCCCTTTGCCGCCATATCCGCCGACAGCGGCAAAAGAAGTATAACCGAAAAATTGCGTAATGCAGTATTTTTCAGCGCCTCGGTTATTGGTAAAACAGGAGGCCAAACGCAAACCCTCAATGGGAAATCCAAGGACACCGGATCCTTTGGCCGGAAGCGACGCCGGATCAATGGTCACACGGATTTTTTCTTCAAGCTCGCGGATTTCTCCTTCAAGCGATTCGCGCCTTTTTTCGTTATCCGTAAGAAGCTTGGCATAGGCCTTCTCCTGATTTTTAGTTACGGCCAACAATTCATTCTTTTCAGAGCGCAGGGTCTGCTGGACTCTGTTTTGCCCCTGTAATGATGAATGCAAGCCGGCAAGTTCGGCCTTTTTCGCCATTTCTGCGTTTTGTTTTTCTTCGAGATCCGCGCGCAACTCATGCAACGTATCCAAAGACGAAACCAGGCGTTTTTCGATCATGGAGAGATAATCAATGTCTCTGAAAAAATCAGAAAGAAAAGAGTGGCGTAAAAGCGCAAAAAGTATCGGTTCCTGCTTGCGCTCGAAAAAATCCTGAATAAGCGCGGCTAACCCGCCACGAAGTTTTTTAATTTCAAACTCGCGTTGTTTGATCTCAAGCGAGAACTTTTCAATTTCGAGTTCGGCTTTTTGTATTTTTTTCTCGGTAAGCGCAACATCCGAACGAAGCTTGATAACAGTTTTATCAATGCGGGAGAGTTCGGTTTTAAGCGTTTTACCCTGCTCTTGGCGCGTTTCAACCTCTTTGCGAAATTCCGCCGCCTCTTCTTCAAGTTTCTTAATTTCTTCGTTTCTGGCTTCAATCCGATTTTTTAGGTCATCAACTGTTTGGGCGTGTGATACATCCCATAAAAGGAAAATAGCAGCCATACAAAAGACCGCCGTAAATATAATTTTTCGGAAAGATAAACTCATAACTTAACTCTAACTTAATATTGACAAATTTTAAAGGGGTTGCTACATTAAAAAAAGTTCATAGAAAGAGCATAATATGATACAGCTCATAACTGCATTTGTAGTTGTTGTGTTTTTAGTGTTGGCGTTTTATCCTGGAATATTCTCTGGATTTCGGCCTATGAATGGGCATCAGATGTCTGAATCTGTGGTTCATAAGACCCCACTGGTGGTACAAGAAGTGAACAGAAATTACCAGACGCTTCATTGGACCTACTCTGACAAAGATTTTATGCCGGGAATGTTTTTCGCCCTTTATCCAATTCATACGTATGAGGCAAAACTAGATTCAGAAACAACGATCAGCATAGAGTTCTGCGAGGGCGGGCAGGCGGATGTAAAGGAAAAGTTTTTAGGTAGAAAGGTGTTCTGGCCTCAATACGCTGATACGTACGTGTTCAAATTGAGAAAAAATGGTAAAGTCATCGGTGACTGGGTTTATAAAGAACTAAGGGGCGAGACAGCACAAAAATATGCCATTGTGGGCGAATCGGAGTTCCCTATTCTGAAAGAGTTTTATCAGAAAGTGCATAAGCATAATACGAGAACAAGTTAGTCTCGTATTTTTTATTTAATTTTATCTTTTGCCGTTTTTATTCGTTTCATTGCTTTTTTTATGCCGAGTATCTCCATAATTTCAAATGGGCCGGGAGATGCTTTTTGGCCGGTTAAAGCCGCGCGCAGGGGCCAAAGAATCCGTCCCTTATCCCCTTCCCCGATTTCTTTTAAAAATGTTTCTTCCAACGTTTCTTTTGAGATGTTCATCTTAACGCGCGTACGCGCGTTAAGATGAACATTGTGACTTTCCAAATTAGAAAGTATGTTTATAGATTTGTCAAGTGATGCAGTTATCTCTTCGTCACTCATATTTTTCCACCGTAATAGATCTTTTTCGTATTGAGGCGCTCTGAAAAAGTATTCTGTCCTCTCCCCTATTTCGGAAAGTTTTTTCAGTCGCGGTTGTTCAAGGGCGATGATTTTTTTAATGTAATCATTGGAAACTAAGTTTCCTTTTGGGAACTTAGTTTCTTGGTTCCCGTTTAAAAAAGGTTTGCTTAACTCTACCAATTCCGGTAAAGATTTTTTGCGTATATATTCTCCATTCATCCAGTCCAGTTTTTGTATATCAAAAATTGCTCCTGATTTTTGCACTTTTTCCAGAGAAAATTCTTTTATTAGTTCTTCTTTAGTAAAAAGTTCTTTATCCGTGCCGGAATTCCAGCCAAGAAGCGCCAGAAAATTGAATAATGTTTCCGGTAAATATCCCATTTCGCGATATTCGTTGACGGATGTAGCATTATGACGCTTAGAAAGTTTAGACCGGTCCGTGCCTAAAATCATCGGGATATGCGCATATTGTGGTGTTCTGAAACCGAGGGCCTCAATAAGCAATAATTGTTTGGGGGTATTTGAAATGTGATCTTCTCCACGGATAACGTGCGATATATCCATTTCTTCGTCATCCACCACTACCGCAAAATTATAAAGAGGCACATTCGCGCGTTTGGCAATGGAAAAATCACCCAATAACTCGGAATCAAAGGAAACTTTCTCGCGGATTAAATCCTGAAACTCAATTTTTCGTCCGGACGGAGTTTTGAATCGGATAATGAAATCGGATTTGGTTTCAGTCAAGATTCTTGCCTCTTCCGGATCCAAAGATCGATATTCGCAAATATGAATAGGCGGACGTTTGGCGGCTAACAATTTTTCTTTTTCTTCCGCCAGCTCATTCTCGGAATGAAAGCAGTAAAATGCTTTTCCCTCGGTCAAAAGTGTCTGGATATGCTTTTTGTAGGTTTTGATTCTCTCGCTTTGCCGATATGGACCATGAGATCCGCCGCGTTCCGGCGACTCATCCGCCTCAATCCCCAGCCATTTTAATCCGTCAAAAATATCTTTTTCATATTTTTTATCCGAGCGCTCCAGGTCGGTATCTTCAATCCGCAATACAAAAGTTCCGCCAAAATGCTTGGCAAAAAGATAATTAAAAAGCGCGGTTCTGGCGGTCCCTACATGTAACGGACCGGTAGGACTAGGTGCTATGCGAACTCGGATACTTGACATAAAATTTATATAATAGTATAATTCTTTTCAGAAGTATTCCCTAAATAGAGAAAAATATGATCCGTAACTTGATAAAATATGTGCGGAATGAGCCGTTAGGAACAATTACAGTGACGTGTTCTTTGCTTTTTGTGTTCCTTGGCATGCCTACACAGATATGGACGATTTTTCAGACAGAAAACGTGGGGGGTATTTCTCCCGGCATGTTTACACTTTTGGGACTACAATCATTTCTTTGGGTACTGTACGGAAGAAAAAAGAGAGATTGGATAATCATCGTGCCCAATTTTTTTATAGCAGTTTTTGCGGCGATCATTGTATTTCAATACTTTCGGTTTCTATAAAGCGGGCTCCAATTTTTTCGTGCAACACCCCGTGTTGCACAATTTTTATTAGTGGAACCCGAGTTTCAAAATTTCCCGCGCAATTAACTCGGCCGCGTCAATTCGCGCAAATTTCTGCGCCGCTTCTCTCATTTTTTTCATGTGCTCGGCATCCCCGAGCACTTTTTTTATTTCGGCAAGTAATATATGCGGGGTTAAATTTGCCTCTTCAATCACTATGGCGGCGCCGGTCGCCGCATAATCATAGGCGTTTTTTCGCTGATGATCTTGGGCGGCATTTGCCAATGGGATCAAAATCGCCGGTTTCCCCCAGGCGGCTATTTCGTAAATTGTCGATGCGCCGGCGCGGGCCACGATTAAATCAGCGGCCGTATAAAATTCGCGAAGTTTTACTTCGTCCAAAAACCCAAAGACATGATAATGTTCCCGGTGGCCGAATTCAAGAATAACTTGCGCCTCCTGTTTAATACCTTCAATATTCGCGGCTCCGGTTTGATGGACCACCTCATACTCGGCTGCAAGCTCCTTTAACACGTCCGTTGCGGCATCATTAATTTTTTGCGATCCCTGGGAAGCGCCGATAATACCCACCACGGGTAAATTTGAATAAACCCCCAGATCCTCCTTGGATTCGGCAATGTTTCCTCCCAAAATCCGTTTCCTGATCGGTACACCAACCAGCGCCGTTTTTTCTTTGGGGAAAAAGTTGGCAGCGTGCGGGAAAGCAATTGCAATGCGCCTAGCGAACTTTGCGGCGTATAAACTTACTTTGCCCGGTATGGCGTCGGAGTCATGAATGATCAGCGGTATTTTGAACAATCTTGCCGCAAAAACCGCCGGAAATGCGCCATAACCTCCTTTTGAAAAAACAATATCAGGCAGGATCAAATACATGTTCCAAAGGGCCTGTAACGTGCCGATTCCGACATTGAAAATATCAAAAAAATTAGCCGGTGAAAAATATCTGCGCCATTTGCCGCAGCGGATTACGACATGTAAAACTCCTTCCTGCCGCAGCTCATTCAAAAAACCCGTATCGCCGCCATCCGGGCCCAAATAAAAAAATTCCAAATTTAAAATGCGTTCCTCCTCGGCAATGCGCGTAATTTCCCGAAGTATGGCGATAATCGGGTAAAGATGCCCGCCGGAACCGCCACCTGTGAATAAAATTCTCATATTCTTTACGAAATACTAATTAGTACGAATGTACGAATTCGTAAATTCGTAAAAATTCGTATTTCGTAAACCCCGTTAGAAATATGGCACGAAAAAATCTTTACGGCATCAGTTTTAAAACGCGAACTTCTTCTTAAACAAGTTCAGTACTATATAAATTTCTAACGGGGTAAAGTTAAGTATGTTTCGCTATATTCAATAATACACCAATTTGGATCAATGTTACCATGAGCGCGGTGCCTCCGTAGCTCACAAAAGGAAGAGGTATGCCGGTAAGCGGCATAAGGCCGGAAATTGCAGCCATGTTTATAAAGGACTGCACTGTGATTCCCATAATAATTCCGGCGGCAAGAAATTTCCCGAAAAGATCGGGCGCCCGGCGGGCGATTGAAAAACCACGCAGTAAAAAAACACCCCATAACCCTATAAAAATGGCGGAGCCAAAAAATCCGAATTCCTCGGAAAAAATCGCAAAGATGGAATCACCCATGGACTCCGGGAGATATTGATATTTTTGCAAACTCATGCCAAAGCCCCTGCCCCAGAATCCGCCGGAACCTATGGCTATAAAGGCCTGATTAATCTGATATCCGATTCCTTGGGGATCGGCCGCCGGATTTAAAAATGCCGTGATTCGCGCAAGCCGATAAGGCGCTAACTGCACAATAAAATAAAAAGCTGCGGCTCCGAACAAAACAAGTGTGATTATTTGTGAAGTTTTTCCTCCTCCCAGGAAATAAAGTAAACCGGCGGATACGACAATCACTCCAAGAGTGCCGATATCCGGCTGCATTAAAAGAAAAATTCCAATAACCGAGAGCATAAAAGCAAAAGGTATCATTCCGCGTGATACGCTGACAACATCATTTTTGCGCGCTTCAAGCCATCCGGCAAGATACACCCAAAAAGAGAATTTAAGAATCTCTGATGGCTGAAAACTTAAAGGCCCCACCGAAATCCAACGTCTGGCACCGCCGAAAGAATATCCAAAGCCGGGCAGAAAAAGAACGGCCATAAAAATAAGTGAACAAATCATCAAGGGAATAGCCGCTTTTTTCCAGAAACGGTACGGAATTCGCGATGCAATAAAAAAGCCGATTACGCCGCCTAGGCCTCCGAATAATGATTGCCGCAAGACGTAATATCCACTCATGCCAAATGCTTTCTGTGAAAGAACCATGGAGGCGGAGGCAAGTATCAAAAGGCCGCCGATGAAAAACGCAAGGGTAATATAAAACAATGGTTTATCGTAATTGATAGGCATTTTATCTCATTTTTTACATTTTATCTCATTTACAAATTGTTTTCCCCTATCAAACTCATTCATAAATAATCCGAAGCTGGCGGCTCCCGGCGACAAAACGATCCAATCGCCTTTTTTGGATAGATTCCACGCCGCATTTACAGCCGCCTTCATAGTTTTTGCTTCTTGAATAACTAACTTAGGCGCCTTTAATATTTTGATTTTAATATTTAACGCTTTTTTCAATTTTTCGGTTGCATCACCCGGCAAAAGAATCAAGACGCTTACGCTTCGCAAAATTTCTTTGGCAAGCGGCTCGAAATCAAGCTTTTTGTCCGCTCCGCCGGCAATAAGGATCAGTCGGGCACGATTGCGCCTACTGGCAGAAAACCGCCTAATGGCCGCTAAAGTAGCATCCGGAATCGTAGCTGTGGTGTCATTTACAAAATGAATTCCCCGAAACGGGCCTATTATCTCTTGCCTCCCCGGAAGCCCGCGAAATTTTCGCAAAATTTCAACCATTCTTCCGGTAGAAACGCCCAAATGCCTTCCGACCGCAAGCGCCAACGCAACTGTCTGATTGTAATGCTGGCCGATATTTTTTCCAACAATATCGCTTAATTTCCTAGGAAGTTTCGCTGTCACAACGCGGGATTGGACAGGGCGAATCATGATCTTGATATTTCGATCAGACAGGTTCACAAAAGCATAATCGCCTGCATTTTGATGCCGAATTATTCCCTGTTTTGCCGAAATATACGTTTTAAAGTTGCTGTGCCAATTTAAATGGTCTTGATAAATATTGGTGATAACTGCGATATGCGGACTAACTTTTTGGGCCGCAAGATCATGGAGTTGAAAACTTGATAATTCAACAACAACTATGTCCTGGGCAGTTAATTTAGGCAAAATTGATAATACAGACGATCCGATATTTCCGGCAAGGTAAACCCCGTTAGAACGGGCGCTTCGCGACCTGCCAATGGGAGCATTACACTCCCATCGGCTATCTCTGCCGTTACCACCGACCCGCTTCGCCATAGCTTTAGCGAGGCGAGCAGGAGTCAGCGGCGTTCTAACGGGGTAAATCTTTCCATCAATCTTTGTGGATGCTTGCAAAAACTTCCAGATAAGATACGAGGCGGTTGATTTTCCCCGAGTGCCCGTAACGCCTATGATCAATGCAGGACATAATCTGAAAAAAATGCCGATATCGGTAAGAATCGGCACTCCCATACGCCGGGCATAATGTATATACGGAGAATGCGGGGGTACGCCCGGATTTTTCAGAATATAATCGGCCCCTCTAACGTCCGATTTTAAATGCCTCCCGAAATGATATCTAATCCCGCGGTACTTTCTAAGCAGTCGCATGGACCCCAAAAGTAATCGTTGCGCACGGATGTCCGTAACCGTCAGGCGGGCCCCCAGGCGCCAAAGAAATTTTATTGCCTCCACTCCCCCGCTCTGAACGCCAAGGCCCATTACTAAAATTTTCTTGCCGCAAAAGTCCAATTCACTCACAATTAGTTTCTATAAATTTCAATGAATTTCTATAAATTTCTGAAACCGCTTGAAACCCATAGAAACTTGTAGAAACTCATAGAAATATATTTTACGTAAATTATGATTTTTTAAGCACTTTCCCTGCTCTTATTCCGACATATTTTCCATTTTCTACCGCCACTTTCCCATTTACCAGCACCCATTCCATGCCAATAGCATAGCGATACGGATTTTTATACGTCGCCCTGTCGCAGAAAGATATCGGATCAAAAATGGCAATGTCGGCAAAATTTCCCTTCATTAACCGTCCGCGATCTTTCAATCCCAAAATAGCAGCCGGGCCGGAGGACATTTTCAAAACCGCTGCCGGCGGTTTCAAATTCCCCGGACGCATGACAAAACTGTGCCAAAAGTGAGCGTACGCACCGAATGATCGCGGATGCGTCAAATTTCCCGACCGCGAAGCATCCATCGAATAACTCTCGCCGTCACTGGCAATGACAGAATTTTGATGCATAACGAGACGGTGCATGTTTTTTTGAGAAACGGTCTTACCCACTATTGAAACCTGCCCTTCATTGGCTTTCACGATTTCCAGTAAGGCCTCTTCGGGTGAAAGCAGCGAAGATTCTGCTGCTTCGGCCAAGGTCTTTCCAACCACATCGGGATACTTGGCTGCCGTAACAAGTATTCTATCATAATGCAGGGTGTACTCTTTGATCTCGGCGATAATTCGCGCGCGTTCGGCTTTATCATCCAAACGATGAAAAAGATCTTTAAATCCGCCGCGGCGCGCCCAAACCGGAATCAGCAAATAAAGAAGCGAGCCGGTGGTTGCATACGGCGATACGTCAAATGCGATTTTAACTCCGGATGAATCTGCTCCGTCTATAAGTTCAACCGCACGCGTCATCTGGAGCCAGGCCTTTTTGCCTATAACCTTAAAATGGCTGATCTGGACCGCCACTCCGGTTTCACGCGCCAAACGCACAGCTTCGTTTACGGCGGCAATTAATTCTTTTCCTTCGGAACGCAAATGCAACTTGATTATTCCTCCGGTTTCAGCAAGCACGGATGCGACTTCAATCAACTCTTCCGTACTTGATATGCGCTCATGCCCGTAAGAAAGCCCCAGTGAAAGCCCAAACGCGCCCTCTTCCATTGCATTCTTCAACAAAAACTTCATTCGCTCGCGCTCGGCTTGCGAAAGAAGTTTTATATCATCTCCTATTACCCCGCGTCTTAATGTCCCATATCCTACAAAGGTGCCATAATTTACCGCCAAGTGAAGATTTTCCGCATTTTTAAGGTATTCCTGCATGGTCGCCCATCCCACACTAATGTGTGAAGGATCAGCCCATTTGCGGATGGCATTTATGGCGTCCGGATTGCCTAAGGGAGCAAGGGACGCTCCGCAATTGCCGCCTATTATCGTGGTAACGCCCTGCAAAATCAATGATTCAAGTTCCGGATATTGAAACATAGTCAAATGAGTATCAGAATGATTAGTAATATCAATAAACCCGGGTGTTACATATTTTTCCGAGGCGTCAATAACCAGGGGGGCGGCTGCGTCCCTCAAATTTCCCATGTCTGCGATTTTTTCTCCGCTTATACCGATATCCACAAGCTTATATTCCTCATCTTCACCTCCATCCCATACCCTGCCGGATTTTATAATGATATCATAAGATGCCATAGTTTTGTGACCATTTCATTATACTAAAAAATAATAAATTGCGCAAAAAATTGCTTCATCTCCCAATAAGAGCAATCGACATGCCGACAATTGCCGTAACAATGCTTATGATCCAGAATCGCATGGTAACTTTATACGGGGGCCAGCCCATAGCTTCGAAATGGTGGTGGATGGGCGCTATAAGGAAGACCTTGCGCCCCAGAAATCTCTTGGATGCGAATTGGATAACATCTGACGCGACCTCAAGCATCAGAATAAATCCGATGATAGGAAGGGCGAATACCGAATCCGTAAGAAAAGCAATCACGGTAAGAGATGTGGTAAGCCCGAGGATTCCCGACTCCCCCATATAGAAACGCGCCGGTGGAATATTAAACCATAAAAAAGCAAGCAGGGCGCCTAACACCACTCCGGCAAAAGCCGCGATATCAATCTGTCCCCGAAAAAAAGCAATGCCGCCGTATGCCGCAAAAGCGGCTCCAAAAACCCCTCCGGAAAGTCCGTCGATTCCGTCAACTATGGATGAGGAAAAAAGTATTATCATTGTTATTACAAAAATCGGTATGTACCAAAGACCTATTGCAAAATCGCCAAATCCGGGGATATAAATGGTGCGCCAATCCAATTTAAAATAAAACCACCACGCACCCGCCAACGCAATGAGAAACACTATAAATAAACGGTGCCGAAATTTCACCCCCCCGCCTTCTTGGATATTTTGCTTCCATGGCACAGTTATAAATTTATGAATTAAGGGGATCCTAAATTTTGCAACATCGCCTTTTTTTATTATCTGCATAAGATCATCGACAAGTCCCAGTAACGATGCGGCCAGCATGGTAAACAGCGGAAGCCAGGTCTGATTACGCGACAAAAAATTTGCCTTGGTAAAAAAATCTCCATCAAAAATCTTGGCCGCCGCCCAAAATAAAATTGCTACAGAAAACACGGTAATCCATATTAGTACACCGCCCAGTCGCGGCACGGATGTTTCCCGATCTTTATGCAAAGCGGCAAAAAGCGGAGTTTTGGAGCCGTCCGGAGACAATTGACGAACATCCTTGCGCCAAAGTTTGTATTTATAAAGATAGCGGGTCAGAAGAGGAGTCCAAAAAATGGCAAACGCGAAAGAAAACGCCGAAAGCCCGAATACTTTAATGACATTTGCAATGTTATTGAATTCGCCCATAAACTTGAAAAAAGTGGTTATTTAACGGTTTCTAACCATTGTATTATCTTTCTTCCATCTCCGAATCTGTCTTCTGATCCCAATAACACAATTATGACAATGCGGTCAGGACGCATGGGATAAAAAAGCAGTAATGTGCCTTTGGCATTATCCGTAAGTCCAGTTTTCCCTCCGAGAAGCGCTGGAAACTCCTGCAAAAGTTCATTAGTGTTCTTCACTGCCATCTCAATCCCGCTCAAAGAACGAATAGTGATTTCCGCGGTTCTGGTCATATCCCAAAGCGGTCGCTGGTTTTGCCATACATACTCGGCAAGCCGCACAATATCCTCGGCGTTCATTTCATGCCCCCTAGCATCCAGACCGGACGGATTCTTGAAACTGGAGTTCTTAAGGCCAAGTAATTCCGCCCGCTTATTCATTATACCAACAAATTTTTCTATGCGCTCATCGGGAGTAATCCCGCCATAGCGCTCTCCGACTTTTTCTGCCAAAGCCAGAGCCGCATCGTTATAGGACGGAATTAAAACAAGACGCATCAAATCATCCCGCCACAGCGCGTCTCCGGCTTGCAACGGGCTCCTTTTATCCTCGGTGTTTTTGGCATATTCTGAAATCGCGATTGCTTCGGATTGTGTGAGTTCTTCGCGCGCAATAAGAGCAGTTAAAATTTTGGTTAAACTGGCCGGTGCAAGTTTTTTCCATTCGCGTTGCGCGGCCAGCGGCCGCTCGTCTCCTATAATTTTGATGAAATATGCATGCGCGCTCAATTCCGGGGGTTGAAAAAAAACCGGAGATGGGACTGGCGTCTGCAAGACCGTTGTTTCGGACGCGATATCTGATTTTGAGATATTATTGAAAACTGGCTCGCGCACGGTCGCTAAGCCGTTTAAAGTATCGGAATTATACCCGCTGATTACGGAAAAAAGTATGAAAATCTGAATTAAAAGGAGAGCAAACAGCGAATAAATTGCTTTATTGGAAAACATTATTGAATTGGTTTGGATTTATAAGACCTCCTGCAAAATAACATCTCTACTTAAATTTCGTCACGAAAGCTTATTATGCAGAAGGTCTATCCAATATATCGATTTTCTCTTTTTTAAACTCTTCATAGTTTGGCAGATCTTCGACCTTGGTCAGTCCGAAATGCTTCAAAAAATCAAAGGAAATGCGATAGAGGTATGAACGCGCATCTTGGGGATTATCAATACGCTCCACCAGGCCCCGCAGTAGCAAATTTCGCAAAATAAATGAAGAATTTACGCCGCGCACGAATTCGATCTGCGCACGGGTCAAAGGCCCTTTATAAGCAACAATGGTTATGGTTTCAAGCGCCGCTTTGGTCAATTCTTCAGAAAATTCGCCTTTGGCCAGGTCCTCAAGCATCTTGGAATTTTCCGGATTTGTTCCGAATTGCCATGCTCCGTCTTTTTCAAGGATAACTAAGCCGCGATCGGCAAATTCTTTCCGCAGCTCTTCAAGCGTGGTACGAATATCTTCTTTTTGGGCATGACAAATTTTAGCAAGTTTTTCTGCCGAAAGCGGGTCGCCATGAACGAATAAAATGGATTCAATTACATTTTTTAATGACATTTATTTCTATCCGTATCAGCGTAATTTCAGCGTACTAATCAGCGCTGAATCAGCGGTTTTTTACCGCTGAATATTCGCTGATAAGTACGCTGAATGGACGCTAAAAAACACTGCGCGGCTATATTTTCTTAATGAATATATCGTCAAACATTTTTTTCTGCTCTAATGCCACGAATTTCTGCTTGGCAAGCTCAAGTATGGCAAGAAAGCTTACGATCACCTCAACTTTCTCCTTAGCTCCTTTTACTATGTCGGAAAACGCCTGTTCTATCTGCGTCTGCAAAAACCTCTGAATTTCCTTCACCTTTTCTTCAAGCGATATGATGCGTTTTATTTTATCCTCCGCAAGTTTTTCAAACTTGGGAAGGGCGGCCATAAATTCCGTGAAAGCGGCTTTAAACAAGTCCGGCGTAAGTTTGGGCGGAGGATAAAAAACCGGCTCCAAGCCCATAAACGATTCACGGCTCATGATTTGCTTTCCGGCCGCCTCCACGACCTTAAGTCCTTTGGCAAGTTCGCGCATTTTTTTATATTCTTCAAGGCGTTTTTCAAGTTCTTCAATAGACGCTTCATCCTCTTCGGAAAGTTTTAAATCGGGCAGGAGCGAGCGGGATTTTATAAGCATGAGCTGGGCCGCTATAACCAGAAATTCCGCCAATTGCTCCGGATCGATTTTCTCCAGTTTTTTTACATGTGCGACATAATCATCTGTTACTTTGGCAAGCGAAATTTCGGTAATGGAAAGTTTTTCTTTCTCAATAAGCTCAAGCAAAAGTGCCAGCGGCCCCTCAAATTTTTCCTGCTTAACCGCAAAAGTCATTTATTTACTATAACGGAAATATTATGCAATGCATATTGACCCCGTTAGAGATTTATTGCGTAATAAATAAGTAGTTTAAGGTATCTTGCATCTGCAACATATATCAATTGTATTAATTCGTTCCGCATCTCTAACGGGGTTGACAACCATAAATTATTATGCTAAAATGTGTGTATAAAATTTTACAGGAGGGTAGAATATGAAGTTCCTTAACTGGAGCAAGATAAAGAGTTTTTTTCGGGTGCGTAACCGAGTGGAAACAGTATCGGCGGAGAAGCACACTTTTGAACCAAAAAGCGTGTCTTTCACACTACCAGATCGCCGTGCGACTCGCATTAATCCTAAACGGATTTGGGAACGACGGCGCACTTCGGAGTGGCGACTTCCGGTCAATGTCAAAATCAAGGATTTCGTGATCTTCCCGTTTGGGATCACTAGGCACACAGTGCGATCCGGAACCGTGATCGATATCCACGGGAACCGAGCAAAAATCCGGATGATGTGCAAAGCGGGCACCCGCATCACATATCGTAAGATTGCGACGGGTACCACCGATGAGATTTCTTAACTGGGGAAAGAACAAAAGCGCACGGCGGATTTCCCGAATAGACAATAAGCCGACCTTCAATGAAAGGCACCTTCCACGAGCGAAACTGCAACGACGGTTCGGATTATTTTCTTTCTCATCACTGCGACGCTGGTTTTTCGGTAATCAGGATGAGCCGGGATTTGCAGTTTATCATGTCCCGGTTGAGCCGAAAGTAACCGTACCGCGTGCGGAGGTTCCCGCTTATTACGTTAGGATGATACGGACGGATAAAGGCAGATTGCGGGTCCCGAGAGAAGCAGCAAAAATCGGGACTAAAATCGCCTATCCTCTGCGCGGACATTACCGTGGATTCGGCGAGGGTACGGTGTACAATATTTCGTCGAATGGATACGTCCAGATTCATGTCAAACGTCCGGACGGAAAGCTTTTCTACGTTGCACACCGCAGCGCATGAAACCCCAATAGCCAGGCCCAGAGGCATAACCTCTGGGCTATTACATTATTATGTGTGAATATAAAGTCCTTCTAGTTGTTTTCTAAATACCTCTCTATCGAAGTTAAAGAGGAAATAACATCCGGCTGATACTGCTGGATATTTTGTTTGACGCAACTTGTAGCAAAACCAATTTGGGTATTATAGTTAATGATATATGAACCATCCTCCATATAAGACCAAATCCGTTGAGAAAATAGCACTTCTGCCTTATAGAGAACGCCTAAAAAAAATTCGCCGCGCCGGATACAACCTTTTTTTCTTAAATTCCGAGGATGTTTATATTGACTTTCTGACTGACTCGGGTACCGGCGCCATGTCCGAGGACCAGTGGGCCGCACTCATGCAGGGCGATGAATCATACGCCGGATCATCAAGTTTTAATCGTATGCAAAAATCCGTCCGCGATATTTTAGGTTTTCCGTATGTTATCCCCTGCCATCAGGGACGGGGCGCGGAAAACGTATTTAATTCACTCCTTGTAAAAGAAGGCATGCTGGTTCCGGGAAATGCGCATTTTGATACCACTCGCGCGCATATTGAGCATAATCTCGGCATTCCGATTGATTGCACAATCGCATCAGCCTATAATTTCCAATCCCGGCATCCTTTTAAAGGAAATGTGGATGTTAAAAAACTGAAACAAGTACTGAAAAAGAACCCAGATCGCATTGCCTATATTTTAATTACCGCTACCTGCAATCAGATTGGTGGACAACCGGTATCGTTAGAAAATATAAGAACAGTATCAGGCATCGCCAAACGTTTTCGCGTTCCCTTGTTTTTTGATATTGCGCGTTTTGCGGAAAACGCCTATTTTATAAAATCGCGTGAACGAAAATACCGCGATTGGCCTTTGCCCAAAATCGTCCGCGAAATGATGCGCTATGCCGACGGAGCGCTGATGAGCGCCAAAAAAGACGCCATTGTAAATATCGGGGGATTTATTGCGCTTCGCGGAAAAAAACTTTTTCAAGAACTTGGCCCGCGCGCCATTTTGATGGAGGGATTTCTTAATTACGGAGGCATGGCCGGACGGGATATGGAGGCATTGGCCGTAGGGCTTCGGGAGGGCATTGAGAAAAATTACCTGTGCCATCGTATCGGACAAATACAATATCTTGGTAAAGGGCTTGCCAAAATCGGAATTCCGGTATTACAGCCCTGGGGCGGGCACGCGGTATATATTGACGCCGGACAGATGCTCAAACACATTCCGTACTATCAATTCCCCGGACAAGCCCTGGCAATTGCAGCCTATATTGAAGGCGGAATACGAGGAGTGGAGGTTGGTTCTTTAATGGAAGGGCGCGATCCGGCAACGCATCAAAACAAAAAAGCGCGGCAGGAACTTTTGCGTTTCGCTGTCCCCCGCCGCGTATATTCGCAGGAGCATTTGGACTATGTAATTGATATTTTTACCAAAATATGGAAAAAAAGAAAATACATTAGAGGAGTCAAATTCACCCGCGAAGTCCCGATATTAAGGCATTTTTCCTCCAAATTCTCCGTAGTTTAGTTTTTATATTACGCAATAAATCTCTAACGGGGTTGACCCCGTTAGAGATGTGGAACGAATTAATACAATTGATATATGTTGCAAATGCAAGATACCTTAAACTACTTATTTATTACGCAATAAATCTCTAACGGGGTCAATATTGTCATAAATAATCCGATGCTGTTATACTTCGTTTATTCGCATATAATCTGCAAAAATGGCTGATCCAAAAAATTATGAACTTGCCTATCTTCTTTCTTCTTCTGTCCCGGATGAGGAAGTTTTGAATTGGACCAATAAATTGAGCCGCGCGGTTACGGATGCCGGCGGAATTTTGCGCCGGAACGAAGAGCCATACCGCCATCGGCTTGGTTACCCGATTCGCAAAGAAACCCAGGCGTATTTCGGCTGGATGACATTTACGGCTGTCCCGGAAAAACTTGCCGAAATAAAAAAGTCCATAAAGTCCTTCGGAGCCATACTTCGTTCGCTGATACTTGAAGAGGAAAAAGAGACGGCGGCGGCAAGGCCTATTAGGCTCCGCACAATTAAAACAACTCCGTCCGCAAAGCCCATACTGCGCGAGGCGGAAAAACCGGAGGAGAAACTTGATTTGGAGGCATTGGATAAGAAGCTGGAGGAAATACTTGGAAAGTAACACTAACAGCACGAACAGGAACGAACAGCGCTAACAGAACTTAACTGTTCGCGCTGTTCGCAAGATATCTGTTCGCGCTGTTCGCAATAAATGAATTTAAATAAAGCTTTTGTTTTAGGAAATTTAACCCGTGATCCGGAACTGCGGCAAACCGCAACCGGGCAAGCTGTATGTTCTTTTGGCATTGCCACCAACCGTTTTTATACCGACTCAACCGGACAAAAACAAAAACAGGCAGAATTCCACAACGTGGTGGCTTGGGGACGCCAAGCCGAAATCGTAAATCAGTATCTGAAAAAGGGCAGTTTGGTGCTGGTGGAAGGCCGGCTACAAACCAGAAACTGGCAAGATCAACAGGGACAAAAACACTGGCGCACTGAAATAATCGCGGAAAAAATACAGCTCGGGCCGCGCCAAACCGGAGGAGGATACGGAGGCCCGTCTGGTGATGACTCGGGGCCGTCAGACCCTGTGCCGCGAGGGCCCGTGCCGCGATCTGCCGTCCCGGAAGAAGCGACCCCGGTAATTGATCTCACGGAAAATGAAGAGATTAATGTGAAAGATATTCCGTTCTGATGAACGGAAAGCACTAAGAACTTAGAGTTTAAGAACTTAGCATACTAAAATCTAAGTTCTAAGTTCTAAGTTCTAAGTTCATTTATGAATGTAAATGAACGTAAGCAATGTTATTTCTGCACCGCCGGACGCGGAGTTGTTGATTATAAAGACACCGAAACCCTTCGGCGGTTTTTGAGCGGACTTGCTAAAATTTATCCGAGGCGCAAATCCGGCCTTTGCGCCAAACATCAGCGCCGCTTGGCCGAGGCCGTCAAACGCGCCCGCTATTTAGCGCTTCTGCCATTTACCAACCGCTAATATTAAAATTAAAGGAACCAAAGGTGTCACCTTTAGTGAGATTTGGATGTATAAAAATCACCCTCCGCGGGGTGATTATTTGATTCAAAATTTTTACGTGGTACCAAAAAAAACAACACCTCGGTTATGAGATGCTTTATTCACACAATTTTTTGATTAGTTGAAACCGGAACGTCCCACCATATACGAGTAGGATCTAATTGGGCGCTGATTTCTAATAGCTTAGATATTTCTTCCGGGCACTCCAGCTGCTTTCTAGCCAATGATACCCTGACTTTAAATAGCTCTTCTTGAACAAAAGTAATTTTATTATTTACCGATCGACGTACCCGCTCATTTTCAGTTTCTCTCATACATGCATTAAAAAAATGCGAAAGTGTGCGCTTGTAAAGATCGGATAGATCCCTTCCCGCTTCTTGTATTTTATTGTTAATGAGTTTTTCTGCCTCATTGCCGAGTGATGCAACATCGGGAATCATCGCCTGGAGGAAAGATCGAATAATACTATCCTGAAAACACTCTTGTAAATCATGCAGAAGCTTAACGCCATCATGGTGATGTCCAGATTGCATGGGATAAATATCACCTGACATCCAAATTCGGTCAGGATGACAATTGACTGTTTTCCCAAGATAATGAAATCGAAGAGAAAGATTGACATTATCCCCTCCGTTTCCAACAGGAACAAATTTAATTGTCCAGGGTATTCCGCAAGAACTATCGGCATCCCTGTCACTCGGGAAAATACCACTCGCCTCGCAGGAAATAATAAGTTTCATTACCTCGGTGTGCATGCTGTAGGGCGTGAAATAGTACCGCCATGTTATTCTTTTCTCTACTCCCGCACAAAGGTTTCTAAATTGTTTTAAAACGTCAAAAGGGGTCTTTTCAGATTTATCTTGTTCTGCCATTGTCCACTCCAAATATGTTTAACGAGCTTCAATCACAATAACATACACATAATGAAATAATCAAGTTTAAACTAAACATGGCAAAAATAAAAAGCGCGAAATGCGCTACATTCAGAAAACTTTCTTTCACCCTGATAATGGAGGCGGTATTTTATTTAATGGCGATCTCGGCGATATGGTTTTGAAACAATCAGGAGGCGCGCGGCATAGTCCGAGCACTCAACTCGTAATTGCACTGTTCACTCTCTAGAGGTAGTCCCTCGACCCGCCTGCCATACGCCTGTGCAGAGAGCAGAGATGAAGCTCCATACTCCGTAAAGTTACGAGCAATATCTTAACTTCATAGACAGGCATATGGCGGGCAGGCAAGCTCGGGAACTATTTTAAATAAATTGAGTGCTCGGCGCGCGCCGGATGCTTAGGACGGGCATCGCTGGATGCCCGCCCGTGTTTCAAAACTATGTCGCCGAGAAATCGCCAAAACTATTCCTCTTTCCCAACTTCCTTGATTTTTTTCATTATCTCATCCCTTACTTTGGTATTTTCTTTCAAATAATTTTTGGCCGCGTCAAACCCATGTCCCAAACGCACATTGCCGTAAGTAAACGATGCCCCGGATTTTTTCACAATATCATGCGCAAGCGCAGCATTTATGATTTCGGCTTCATACGAAATACCCTCGCCGAAAAACAAATCGAATTCCGCGACTTTAAAAGGCGGCGCGACCTTATTTTTTACCACTTTGGCTTTCACTCGATTACCCACGATTTCCTCTCCTTTCTTGATCTGCGCCGCACGCCGGATATCGATTCGCACCGAAGAATAAAATTTAAGCGCCTTGCCGCCGGGCGTGGTTTCCGGATTGCCCCACATTATTCCAATCTGCATCCGGATTTGATTTATAAAAATAACGACGGTTTTAGACTTGCCGACGATAGCTGTGAGTTTACGCAGGGCGTGTGACATTAAACGCGCCTGAAGCCCCATGTGTTGCTGTCCCATTTCTCCCTCGATTTCCGCTTTAGGAGTTAAGGCCGCGACCGAATCCACTACAATCACGTCCACGGCGTTGGCACGCACTAAGGATTCTACGATATCCAGAGCTTGCTCTCCTGTATCCGGCTGGGAAATTAAAAGATCATTGATTTTAACGCCTAATCTTTTTGCGTATTCCGGATCAAGCGCGTGCTCCGCATCAATAAATGCGGCAAGCCCGCCTTTACGCTGGGCCTCCCGTACAATATGAAGCGCAAGGGTTGTTTTCCCGCCTGACTCCGGACCAAAAATTTCAATTATCCTGCCCCGCGGAACGCCTCCTACTCCCAAAGCCGCATCCAGCAAAAACGACCCGGTGGGAATCGCATCCACATCCACCCGCTTCGCTTCACCCAGTTTCATAATGGATCCTTCTCCATACTTTTCTTGAATCTCTTTCACTGCAGATTCTAATAATTTGATTTTATCTAATTTATCTTCTTTCATGTATGTAATACACACTAATCCACTAATGATTACACTAATCCACTAATGCTATTCGTGGATTAGTGTGGTAATTTGTGAATTAGTGTACAGATTTTATTTCACCAATATATACCTTATCTCTTTATTCATTTTCCCAAATCGGTCTTCTACCAAAAACTCAAGGATATTAAGCCCGGCCGCAAGCTCGAAACGCTCATCAAAATTTCCATATTGGTCAATTGTAATCTCACGGCCGTTCACTGTCAACCGGCTCTCTTTCTCGACTTTTCCGCGCAGATAAGTAAAGTGGTCATCCGCCACTGCCTCACGAAAAGGCTCATTTATAGAAAGTTCCGGCTTTCCTAAAAAAGCTCCGAGGCGCACGACTATAAATGAAGTAAAAATAAATACAGCGGCAAATCCGATTACAACCGGAATTTTAAAAGGATACAGATACCTGGAAACCGTACTTCGCTCGCGTAAAGGAGCGAGATTTCGTATTTTACTTATACTACCCACATCCAGCTCAATTCGCAATTCCCGCATCAAATTTTCCATTTCCTCGCCACTAAGTGACAATAAACCAAGATATTTCTTAAAATAACCTTCCGTATAAACCCGTGCCGGAAATACAGCATAATTATCTTCCTCAAGGGCCTCAATAAAAGATAGCGGGGCGCGGATCTCACGCGCAACCTGATCTTGTGTCAGCTTTTCTTTCTCGCGCAAGGCGATAAGGCGAGAACCCAATGACTCTGAATTAATAAAAATAGGGGGCATGATACGAAGCTTGTTTGGAAATTATTTTTTATTCAGATATTCAAATTTAATTTTATACTTCCATCACCTCATTCTCATCAACACCTGCGGATTTACCAAAAACTTCCCTTGGCTTTGCGCCATCTCCCGGCCCCACCACTCCACGCGACTCCATTATATCCAGAAGCCGCGCCGCACGGGCATATCCCACCCGGAGACGCCTCTGAAGATATGAGGCCGAGGCCTTGCCCGCCTCCATTACTAATTCTCGGGCTTCATCATAGAGCGGATCATCATCGCCAAAATCATCTTCCGCGCTGTCTGATTCCTCCATTTTTGTTTCTAAAATTTTCTCGTCATATTCCGGCGCCTCCATCTCTTCCCTCAAGAATCCCACCACCTTTTTTACTTCCTGCTCCGACACAAATGCGCCTTGGATACGGCGCGGTTTTGCGGTATCACCGGCCAAAAACAGCATATCCCCGTTTCCTAAAAGTTTTTCCGCTCCGGACATATCCAAAATGGTGCGCGAATCAACTTGCGAAGCAACCTGAAACGCGATACGCGAAGTAATATTTGCCTTGATAAGTCCGGTAATAACTTCCACCGAGGGCCGCTGAGTGGATACGATTAAATGAATGCCGACTGCCCGCGCCATTTGCGCCAAACGGATAATTGATGACTCCACTTCGCGCGGAAATGTGGCCATTAAATCCGCAAGTTCGTCAATAATAATTACAAGATACGGCAATAGCTCTTCATCCGGCAATTTAGCAATTGCGGCATTATAACTTGCGATATCGCGGGTATGGCTTTGTGACAAAAGATCATACCTCCTGTCCATTTCCTTGGTTGCCCAGCGAAGCGCCTGTATGGTTTTTTTAGGATCGGTAATAACCGGAGTCAAAAGGTGCGGTATATCGTTATATATTGAAAGCTCCACGCGTTTGGGATCAACCAGAATAAAGCGCAGAATCTCGGGCGGATTGCGATATATAAATGAGGCAAGAATCGTATGAATGCATACTGATTTGCCCGCTCCGGTGGCGCCGGCTATCAAAAGATGCGGCATTTTGGAAAGATCCGCAAAAATAGGGCCTCCGGAAACATCGCGTCCGATAGATAATAAAAGCGGCTGGGTTGATTCCTGAAAAATTTTATGCTCAACAAGCGCTTTGAGTCCGACCAAAGAAATGGATCGGTTCGGAACCTCAATGCCCACGAGCGAACGCCCCGGAATCGGCGCCTCAATTCTGATCGGATGCGCGGCAAGCGCAAGCGATAAATCATTATGAAGCGCTATGATCCTGGCAAGCTTAACCCCCTCGGCCGGACGAAGCGTGTATTGCGTAACTGTGGGTCCCACCGAAACCTCGCCCATTTCCACATCTATTCCAAAATTCTCAAGAGTGCGTTTGATAATATTTGCGTTGGCCTTAATATCTCCGGATGAAGGAGTTCCGCGATCCCCCTGCAAAAGTTCCAAAGGCGGCTTTTTATAATCAAATTTTTTGGCGATTTTTCGAAGAGGGATCAGCGATTCGCCTTTATATGAATCGGCAAGCGGCAAAGCGGATTGTGCCGCAAAATCGCGCCGCACCTCGGTTATAGTGGTTTTTTGCGGAGCATCCGGAATGGCCTGGCGCACCTCGGTATTTTCTCCACCCCCTTTTATTTCTTTTAAGGCCTCCTTTAGGGTGGCGATAAGTCCTTCGGCATCGGATGGCGCGGCTTGGCTTTCCGCTTCTTCCTCATCCGCCGTTTCTTTTTTATCGCGCCAAATCGGTATATTGAAAATGAGCAGGAATGAAACGGCTAAAATTCCTATACTGATCACAAGTCCGCCCCAAAAATCAAACAGACGAAAAAGCGTGCCTCCCGCAGCCCTGCCTATAAACCCGCCGGCGCGCTCCCCGAATAAAATCTCAAAAATTGAAAGAATGGATATGAAAAATACCGCGCCGCCGGCCATGGTTGCGCCGAGGACTTTCTCGCGCCGTGTCCAAATCAGCGAAAATCCGATCAATAACAGCGTAAGCGGAGCAAAAAAATAACCGGACCCGATAAGAAAATGCATGAAGCGATAAAGTGCCCCCCCTACGCTTCCGCCTTTCCCCGCATAACTCAAGGCCAGTATGACTGCCGCGACAAAACAAAAAACAGCCGCAATACTTTTTTTGGTTTCGGGATGCAAATCCGCATGCCAAGCTGGTGTAGCGTCTTGCTTCCTGCTTCCGGCTTCCTGCTTACGATTATCAGCTTCTCGCCCATTTTTCCGTTTATTTTTATGCGCCATACTTCAATGATAATTTAAAAAAAACCTTCTTACAAGGAAAGGCGTATTAGATCAACCAACTATTGACTATTTGTATAAATTTGATATGCTATAAGGAGCTCGTTTTAGCGGAAAGCGGTGTTCGTGAAAAAAATTGCGCCAGGGATGATTATTTTTTTTCAAACACTTGCCATGATATTCTACATACATTTAATCCGCACCGGACAAGTTGAACCCGCATTCATGACATGGTTTATCTTTTTTCTGGCTATTTCAATCAGTTTGGCAAGCTATCTTCTGCATGAAAATAGCAACTGGCGCAATAATCCTTGCAATGTGTGTGATGTTTTGTATGTCGGACTGATAATGGTGGTTATCATTGCGGTTAACGGCTGGAAAATTTTGCCGTTAAGCACATTTGAAACATATTGTGCAATCGCAATTTTTCTAATTTTGAGCATATGGGTCTGGAAAAGAAACCACACGGCTGCATTTTTTGCCGTTCAAACACTGCTCATAATCGGCTATTTCCCGATGATGGAAAAAATTATTACTTCCGGGAATACCGAGTCCTTTCTTGTCTGGGGCCTTATTCAGGCCGCGAACTTAACTGGCGCAATAGCGGCCATTATGGATAGAAAACTGCTTCCGTTTCTATATGCGCTACGCGCCGTTATCATGACCACCATTACCCTTACGCTGATGCTAATTTTTTTTAGAGCAGAGTGACTCTGCTCATTTTTTATCCAACATTCTACAACTTATCATCTTACTACAACTTATCATCTTATGCTTACCAGCGGTCGCTGGTAAGCATAAGATGATAGAATACTCCGTAATTTATCCCCGCACCAAATATTTGGTGCGGGGATAAACCCTAAAAAATTATTTCAAAAATAATTTATCAATTTGCCGCTTGGCGCTGGCGTCAATCAAAAGCTCGTCGTTAATCAAAATCCTGAGACCGGCCAGAAGCGATGGGTTTATTTTCTCATATAAATAGGTTTTTCCTGCAACTGTCTTTTCAATTTCTTGGCGCAAATCATCCGATACGGGAGATACGGATTCAACCCATATCTTTTTCCTGCCGGATTTTTTTAAAAACTCGCGCTCAATTTCACGCAAAATTGCTCCCAGCCGCGCCATATCGCGGTTCTTGGCAAGAACATCCACAAATCTCTTCAAAATTTCTTTCCGCTCTTTTTCCGATTTTCCGTCAAATGCGGAAAGAATAACGGAAGCGTATTGTTTTGATGAGTACTTCATCCATCATCGAATAGCGAATCTTTTACGAATAAACGAATTCGTATATTCGTTTCGGATTCGTTATTCGTTGATTTAACGTACTACCTTTAATTCCCTCATTGCTTCATGAATCAACTCTTTATCTCTCACTTCCGCGGGGACTTTGCCAAGCACCTTTTCAAGCCCGGATCGCACCAGGACCTCCGCATCACGCGATACGCTTTCTTCCAGTTTGGCGCGTTCCTCGCCTATAATTCGCTTGGCTTCAAGCATAACCGATTCGGCCTTTTTATTGGCTGACACGATAATTTCTGCCTGCCGTTCTTTTCCCGACTCCTCCCCGCGCTTTACTATCAACAGCGCCTCCTGATTCGCCTCCTTCATCTTGTCCTCGCGAAATTTGTCCACGCCGCGAAGCCGTTCGTCCGCTTCGCGCATAAATTCATATCCTTTTTCTATTCCCTCTTTACGGGAACGCAGCATTTTCAAAATCGGCTCATAGGCAAAGCGTTTTAAAATAAAAAGTAAGATTAAAAAATTTACTGCTTGGGCCAGAAGCAATTTCCAGTCAATCCCGAAATTATGAATAAGCTCGCTCATCAGCAATGATGCCAATCTACAAATTGCGAATCAGTTATCATTCGAGCTTGTCGAGAATAATACCTTAAGGTACTTCTCGATTACACTCGAAGAATAATTATTGGCAATTCGCTAAATTGGCATTAAATTCGCATCGGATTGGCATCACATTTATACGAATTTAATAATCAGCGCCACTACCAGCGCGTAAATCGCGATGGCTTCCGCGAACGCAATTGAAAGAATCATGGCGGTCTGGATCTTGGGAGCGGCCTCCGGATTTCGACCGATGGCTTCCAATCCCTTGGCGGCCATATAGCCGATGGCTATGGCCGGGGCGGTTGCTCCAACCGCGATCGCTCCGGCGGTTGCAAGCAGACGAATTGATTCTGCATCCATAAAAATAAACACACTAATCCACGAATTGATACACTAATCCACGAATCATGAATACTTTTTAATCATTAGTGGATTTGTGTGCTCATTGGTGGATTCGTGTACAAATAATATTAATGATGACTAACTGCTAAACTTATAAACACCATGGTCAGCATTGAAAATACCAGCGCCTGTATGAATCCCACAAACACCTCCAGCATCAGAAACGGAACAGGAATAAAATATGGGACCAGAAACGCAGTGATCGCAAGCAATACTTCCCCGGCAAATACGTTCCCGAAAAGCCGGAACGAGAATGATACAATTTTAGCAAATTCGGCGATAAATTCAAGTATCCCAACGAAGAAATCCACAGGACTTTTTAGGGTAAAAAAGCGTGACAAATGCCTACCTAGACCCGAGGAGCGTATGCCCATTATATTTACGATAACTATGGCCAAAATCGCCAAAGCGAGCGTGAAATTCAAATCGCTGGCCGAGGAACGGAATAAAGGAATAAATCTGGCTGCGCCGTGCCCGGTTTCTTCATGTATATTTAAAACCGGCTCGGAAAATCCCACTGAACCGATCCCGGGCAAAATACCCAGCCAGTTTGAAACCAAAATAAAAATAAAAATTGTTGCAATAATCGGGAAATATTTCTCGGCGGTTTGGCGCGATCCGAAAATTCCCTCCATCATGCCAAGAATCCACTCAACCGCCGACTCAAAAATATTTTGGAACGCCGCCGGAATTTGGGCCATACGCCGATATAAAAAAACCGCACCGGCGATAAGAAGTAAAGCCGTAATCCAGCTCATCAAAAGAGTGTTGGTAATGGCCAGCCCGAAAATTTCAAACAATTTTTCCGCAGCAATAGATATATGAAGCATAAGTTAAAGCATATCATATTCATCCGACGAATCAAATGCAGGATTTGTTCTCGGTTTAACTTGATAATTCCGCGCTGGCTCTCGAGCGCGGTTACCTCAGGAAAATTCTCGACTTCGCTCGAACAATACTCTTCGAGAGAGCAAAGCGAATCGAGAAGTTTCCTTTGATACCGACCTGCTTGCAGGTCGGAGTTTCATTAATTTAAAGGCCGTCTTAATTCAAGACGGCTTAGTTTTTAGTTTCTCCAGCGCAGATATGCGCTTATCCAAAGACGGGTGCGTAATTTCTGCGGGTATAAATCCGGGTGAGTTTTCCGCACCGCCGCCATGATTGATCTTTTTAAAAATCTTTAAGACATCAATGACGTGATCGGCTGATCCCAGAATGTATGCGCCAAAGGCGTCGGCCGCATATTCAAATCGGCGATTTATGGGAAAACTAATACCATAATTGAGAACCGCTAAAAGCAGCGGGTTTATATAATAAAGAAAAATTATGGCACACACTGTGGCTAAAGCATAGTCATCATAAAATTCCAGAATTTCAGTAACCCAAAAAATTCCGCAATAAATAGAAAGAAGTTTAATGAGCAGCGTTAATGATAATATTCCGTACGAGTTCATGATTTTTATGTGCGCAAATTCATGCGCAAAAACCCCCCGCCATTCATGCGGCGTAATATTGCAAATACCGGTAGAAACCGTCACTGCCGATATATATGGGATCCCGAATCCATAAATCGCTGCTCGTGCGACACTATCCGGCTTCATATAAATTGGTATTGAATATGAAATTCCGCTTTTCTCTTTTACGTATCTGAATTCGGCCATTATTTTTTCGGGAATATTCCGGGAGTATCGAGACAAACCAATTCGTTCAGCTATAATGCATTTCGCGTGATGCAAGAAAATTATACATCCGGCAAGCCACGCATAGGCCGAGGATAATTTAGTTACGGAAACAATATTAACCAACAATAATGTTAAAAGCGCTAAGGCAATGATCAACGCCAACCAGGCCCGAGCCACAATTAAAAATACGCGCCAGCGAATAATCTCTGACTCGGCCGGAGCCATTTAACCCCCGTATGACAAAGAACTTCAGATTATTTTTAAGTTTATTACGATCCGGGCAGTTTTACAAGCGGATGGATGATGATACCATTATATAGCATGCAGGAAATGCTTGTCTCCATGCTGAATAATAACCCGGTTTTGGCGCCGCTGATCTTTATTCTGCTCCGTCCCCTATCCATTATTATTCCGCCGATCCCGGGTGCGATTTTTGATATTGCCGGACTTTTGGCATTCGGCTGGGTTTGGGGATTTATATATGGGGAGGCGGGCATAATGCTGGGCGCTATGCTGGCATTTTGGATCGCGCGCTATTTCCGCGAACCGGTAGTGCGCCGGATCGCATCTTTGGAAAAAATTGAACAATGGGAATCAACGCTTTCCGAAAAGAAAAAATTCTGGGGCATGGTGGTGCTGCGCCTTTGCACCAATTCCTTGTTTGATTACATAAGTTACGCCGCGGGACTTACCCGCATGAGTTCCTGGAAATTTTTCTTATCATCCTTGATCGGTTCCGCACCCGGACTTTTCTTGTTTTATTATTTTGGTGGATTGTTATATCAAAACAGCATATACTATGTAGTAATATTCCTGGCGGCTATACTGGTGCTCGGCGGAGTTATAACCCAAAAAAACCAGTTACTGGAGCTGGTGATGGGAAAATCATCTTCCGAAGTTAAAAGTCCGACAGATCATACCACTCTTTAACGAATCGTGTCTGAAATTACAATGCCCGAATACCGCATAAGCGAGCGCATGCTTGACTTCATTACTGTTGTATGATAAGATGTACCCAATCTTAATAGATATGACTTGGAACGCAGGCGTAATCCTTTTAATAATATAGAGGGATTACGCCTGGGTTTTTAGGAGGGAAAGGTCGATGCCGGGAAACCCCCACACTAATTAAGATCTGAATTATGTTCAGTGTGGGTAGAAAATCATTATAAACTAAAACTGTTTTTCAGAGAGTAGGCCCTGTGCCAAATGGCGCACGGGCGTAATAGCTCCCGTGCCATACGGTATGGGGTATAAACTAACTGAAAAACACTAAATAACTGCTTTTATTATTATGAAAAAGATTATATTAAGTTTGTCAGTTATCGCGGCAGTGGCCGCGGTTGTGGTGGGAGCCACCACGGCCTTCTTCTCGGACACCGAAACCTCCACCGGCAATACTTTCACCGCCGGAGCGATTGATTTGAAAGTGGACAGTGAGTGTCATTATTACAATTATGTGGGGGATGTCGAAGGCGCTGATGACAATGGTTATGTAGATGTTGGTTGCGGAGAAGTTAATGCGGCTGGCGTTGGCGTTGGTCAATGGCGAGAAAGTGATTTAGTTGACGGTGTTCACAAATTCTTTTCTTTCACGGACATTAAACCGGGAGACAAAGGAGAAGACACAATTTCTCTTCATGTTTATGACAACGATGCGTGGGGAAGAATTTTGATGGGCAGAATGGTTAGCGCGGATAACTCTTGCACTGAACCTGAAACAGAGGCAGAAGCGAATTGCGACCCCGATGGTGACGGAGAACTCTTGGGAGCAATGCTTCCTCACTTCTCTATGTGGCTTGATCAGGGATCAGTGCCTGGATTTCAATGTGTTAATGCGGCAGGAGTTCCAGTACCTGACTGCGACGACGAAGAGGAAGGAGACAATGTTTTGAATGGCGTTGAGGGACATCCGTGGAGCTTGAGTTCAGAGCTTGAACTTTCTGAAGTTTTGATAGGCGCATATAATGCGTCCGTGGATGACGAAGATTCCTGTGCAGATTTAGCAGATGACGATGAAGTAAATGCTGACGGCCACAATGACTATGGCGTTTGCCATGGTTTAGCCGCAGACGGCCGAATGGTTGGTTCAACAACCTATTATTTGGGTCTTGCCTGGGAACTTCCTTTGACCACAGGTAACGATGTTCAAACCGACAGCTTGTCCGGAGATGTTACGTTTGAGGTTGAACAGCACAGAAATAACCCTGATCCGTTTGAGGTTGACTAATCTTTTCTTGGTTAATTAAACACAACCATGAAAAAAATTATTATTAGCGGATCTATGGTGGTGGCCATTGCCGCCTTGGTAACCGGCGCCACCATAGCATTCTTCAACGACACCGAGACCTCAACCGGAAACGTGTTTACTGCGGGGTCTATTGATCTTAAGGTGGACAGTTTTGGCGCGACTTACAACGGACAGGATGTTGAAGTACAAGGTACGGCGTGGACTTCACGGAATTTGACGAATCAAAAGTTTTTCACTTTTGAAGACATTAAGCCCGGGGATTATGGCACTCGCCATATCAGCTTGCACGCGGATGACAATCCGGCCTGGGCTTGTCTTTTGGTAACGAACAAAGAAGATGATGAGCACGATCTGAATGACGCGGAAGGAGATGCGGGCGATGACACCGAAGACAAAGGAGAACTCTCAAAGTATATCCATGTCTTCGGCTGGCAGGACGACGATTCGGACGGAACGTATGATCCGGATGACGACGAAAAACCACTAAAAATTCAGGGCGATCCTGATTTTGATTTGCTCTCATTCTTTGACGTCTTCTACGATCTTGATATTGCTGACTCGCAGTCCGGCACCGACCCGCTTTCGCCTACCGGCCCCGCGGCAACGCGCAACATCGGAATGGCGTGGTGTGTTGGCACGCAAACCGTAAACCACGACACCGGAGCAATTTCGTGTGATGGTTCCGGCGTGCAGGATGACGCGCAGACCGATTCGTTCAGCGCGGATGTGGTGCTTTACGCGGAACAGGTCCGCAACAATCCGAATTTCAAATGCGCGGATGTTGAACTCGGTGATCCGGATTTTGATTAAAGCGACTTGCCCCGCACGAAATTGAGTCCTTTTTGCTTCGCTTTTTGCTTGTGACAAAAGGCGGAGTAATAAAGGCCTTAAAGAATTTCAAAAAGTTTAAACGCATAGGATTTTTCAAGAGCGGGATTAAAGCCCTTGAAATGTAATCCCGTTAGTATTTTGCAAATATTTAGAGGTCGGACCTCAATAACACTGCGAAATTCCGGGAGGTCCGACCTCCTAAAATTAGAGACGTAATGGCAAAAATAAAACAATTAGGAACATACGGATACTATATTTTTACGGCGGCGCTGGCGGCTATAGCTTTGATTATCGTAATTTCCGCGTTCCCTATTCCGGGGATGTATCAATTCCGGGTAGTGAGTTCCGGTTCAATGGAGCCCGCCATAAAAACCGGAAGCGTTGTGCTAATTAAATCGGCCTCGTCTTACGAAATCGGAGATGTGCTTACTTTTAACGGAAATTTCAAAAACGCGAAAGGGCAGAAAGTGCCGACTACCCACCGGATCGTTGAAATGCGGGTGGAGCGAGGCAATCCGATATATATCACCAAAGGAGACGCCAACGAAGAACAAGACACCCGAGAAGTTCTGCAAAATCAGGTCATAGGTAAAGTGTATTTGAGCATCCCGTATCTGGGGTATGCGATTGAAACCGCGCGCACGACTTACGGATTTTTGGCGCTGATTATTATTCCGGCCCTGATTATTGTCTGGGATCAAACCCAAAAAATATGGGAGGAGATTAAAAAAGCCAAAAAGAATAAAACATTAGAAATAGCAAGCGAGTAATCATGAAAAAAATCGCGTTTAAAAAATTAAAAGACGGTTCAATCCGGATACCGATAAGCCCCGTTAGAACGGATGCTTCACGACCCATTTATGAGAGCATTATACTCCCCCAAGCTTATTCTATACTTTACCGCCCACAGAGTCGGCGGCGTTCTAACGGAGTAAAAAGAATCCCGAAACAAGAAACCGGCGCCCTGCAAATAGCCCCGCTATTTAAGAGCGTGGCATTGCTTCTTATATTTTCCTTGAATTGGACCGGCCTTTTCGCGATAGGACAAACCCTGGCTTATTACAGCGACACCGAGGGGTCATCCAATAACATTTTTACCGCCGCTTCGCTTGATTTTGCCCTAAGCTCTTATGAATATGAAGGATCCATAGGCCTGGACGAAACCGTTTCCAAAAGTTCGGTTTTGCTTAACAGCGGCGGAATGGACTTCCAATACACTCTGGGCGCCGAAGAAATTTCTGACGAAGATGATTTTTGCGACGCGCTTAATATTCAGGCGAAATTAAACGGAGTTGAGAAATATGAGGGCGATTTGATGTCGCTTGCTACTTCCGCTTTAACTGCTTTGGGGACTTGGAAATTCAACATTGAACTGCCGGTGGACGAAGATTCTTTCACTAACGGAGCGGAATGCCGGTTTGACATTGTATTCAAAGGATGGCAAACCAATGTCGCTTCTTATGGCGCCGGAGGATTTACGGATGAGGAAAGAATGAGCTTTATTATCACGGCCAGGATGGTGGTATTAAATGAATTCTTGCCAAGGCCGGACGGCGTTGCTTATGGATTTGATTTTGGCAATGACGCAAGCGATATGCCGCAAGGAGAATGGATTGAAATTTACAACAACAGCACCGAGCCAATAGATGTGGCCGGCTGGTACACCCGAGATGCTACTGACGGCGAGGGCAATAAAGTAGTTATCACCGCGCTGAATACAGCGCCCGCTACAACCATTATCGGAGGCAAAAGCTGGCTGGTTATCTATATGAATAAGCCGATTCTTAACAATACCGGAGATACGGTGCGACTGTTTAATAGTGATAATGTATTGATGGACTCGTATGAATACGAAGACAATGATTTTTGTGAAATTGAGCCAAGTCCCGGTGATGAAAATTCCACCGATGCGTCGGGTGAGTGCGGCGGCGTTCCGCCCAACAAGTCATACGCGCGAATTCCGGACGGCATCGGCGACTGGGTTGACCCGATCCCGACTCCGGGACGGATGAATAAAATTGATAATTCTTCAACGCCGGCAATTATTTTAGAGGAGGCCGCTGAGGATAGCGAGCCGTTGCCCGATAACGTCATAATTCTAACCGGGGATTTGCCGGAAACTCAATCAACAACGACCGAACCAGTGACTGAAACCAGGATACCCGATGAAGAAATTACAACCGAGCCGATAACAGATGAATCGATCCCAACGGCGGGAGAAGAAACCGTAATACCTCCGGAAGATACGGAGGAAATAGTAACAACGGAAGATACTTTGCCGACAGAGGAAACCCTGCTGACGGAAGAACCGGCTGCGGAAGAGGCGGTTTTACCGACTGATGAAAACAACGATACGCCAGCGGATGCCAGCGAATCCGAAGCCGAGGCTATTATACCCGAAGAAGAAAATGCCAAAGAGCCGGAGACAATTGAAACAACTTCAACTCCGGAAGAAACTTCTCCGGCTGAACCGGAGGACACGGTGAATGAACTTCCTCCGCTAATAGAAGAAGCAATTGAGGCACCTGAACCAGTAGAAATAATTGAGCCGCCCCAAGAAGAACCCCCCCTAGAACCTTCCGGAGAAGACCCCATAGGAGAGCAAGCTCCCAACGGGGCAAGTCTAACGGGGCAAGCAAACATATGAAGAAATACATAAAATACAATTTGATATTCGTAATAACCGCGCTTTTGTGGGCTCCGGCTGTCTTGGCGGCCCCGGATGATTTGGAGGTTACATTTGAGGCAACCCCGCTTTTTAACGAGGCCAATTTTCTGCCGGGATCGGAAGTAAACCGGTGGGCAAAAGTAAAAAATAATACGCCGGACTCCAAAACGATCATTGTGGAAGCGATAAACGAAAGCGACCCGGACGGGCTAGCCGATGTTTTTGAAATCGGAATATACGAAAACGGGATTTTACGCTACGCGACCACAACGCTTGCGGAATTTTTGACCGCCGGAGAAATATCTCTCTCGGATCTTGCGGGCGGGGGCGCCCAAACGCAATATGATTTCTTGGTGCGATTTGTTCCGGGCGCAAATAATTCCTATCAGGAAAAATCACTTGGTTTTGATATTCTTATCGGATTTAACGGTGATGAAGGCGGCGGCGAAGAAGAGGCGGGAGGGGGCGGTGGCGGAGGTGGCGGCGGCGGAGGTAGTGGAATTCAAGGCCTTGTCATTAATAACGAACGGGATGTATCTGTCGGAGAAACCACGGCAACGATAACCTGGCTTACAAGTTTTATCTCAACCAGCCGAGTGATATATGACACGATTTCAGGAACTTTCAATTTTTCCATATCCCCCAATTACGGATATGCTTTTTCAACACCGGAATTTGACACTCCAGCTTCACTTAGCGGCGTTACATTCCATTCGGTTGTTCTAACCGGCCTTTTGCCCGGAACAACGTATTACTACCGTACAATTTCTCACGCGTCTCCCGATACGGTGAGTTTTGAACAAAGCTTTACTACTTCCGGGACAAAACCTCCGGGCGCATCAACAATTAACGGCGGGGTTTCCGTCATAGGCGAAGAAACCGGAACGGGCGAACCGATGGTGGCCGGGCAAAGTATTACGGGAGAAACGGAAAGTATTGCCAGTGCCGAAACAGCGGGCGAAACGATTATGGATGAAGCGGCGGGTTCTTCAATAAATGAGGAAGGAGAAACTGCCAGCATAGGGACAAAAAATCAGAATACAGCCGCGGCAGAAACCGCCCAAGTGATTTCGTCGGGTATTAAAATATCAGGATGGGTGTGGACGCTTATCGGTATTGCAATCCTGCTTATCATTATGCTAATTTTCCGATCATATCGCAGGCGAACTCTTCCGTAAATATAATTAATAAACCAAGTTTCCAATTGGAAACTTGGTTTATTAAAATCAGCAAAATTCCCGCGTATATACGCGGGAATTTGATTTTAACCAAGAAATGTGATATAATTAAAGGGTGAAAAAATACTTAAAAAAATATTTTATACCGCATGCGGAAAATAAATTTCGTCCGCATATTTTTGGCGAACCGAGCGTTTTTATGCTTGCCGTGATCATCGTGATGCTTTTTTTCCTCCCGTTTTTATTCCGCACCGGCGATTTTTACGCGCTCATACTTCCCAAGGTTTTAGTGGAACTTGCCAATGTTGACAGGCAAACCTCCTCCCTTCCTTCATTGACCGTAAATCCGATACTGGAAGAAACGGCACGACGCAAAGCCCTGGATATGGCAGCCCAAGGATATTTTGCTCATACCTCGCCTGACGGAAAATCGCCCTGGTATTGGTTTGGAGAGACCGGGTATCGCTTCAGTTATGCCGGAGAAAATCTGGCGGTTAATTTTACGGACTCAATCGATGTTGAGCGCGCCTGGATGAATTCTCCCGGACATAGAGCCAATATCCTGAATGGCAACTTTACCGAAATCGGAATTGCCACGGCTCGGGGCACATATCAGGGCCGTGATACGATTTTCGTGGTGCAGATGTTCGGGAGGCCGGTTCAGACTGTCGCATTTGTTTCACAAGTCCCTCCGGCATCAAAACCTGCGCCTTCACCCCCCCAACTTTCAAAAGAAAGTTTGGAGGGCAAGCCGCCCCGACCTGCCATTCCCCCGTCTCCGGTAACCACGCAGACGGTTGCCGCAGCACATCTTGAAACCATTGAGGAAAATAATATGTTTGTGGCTGTAAAAAATACGGAGGTGGCAAATACCGAGCCGGAATCGAAAATTCCCGCTCCGGGGCTTTTACCCTCCCAACTTTCAAAAGAAAGTTTGGAGGGCAAGGCAACACTTCTTGAAAAACTTTTCACCTCGCCGCGCCATATAACCTACGCCATATATATAATACTCGGTGGACTGATTTTTTTCTCCCTTATGCTAACCCTGTTTTTGGAAATTGAAAAACGCCATCCGCGCCATATCGCCTATGCTGCGCTTCTTTTGCTTCTTTTAGCCGGAAGTGTTTATTTCGCCAACACCCTGACACTTTCCCGGTTACTGGTTATCTAACGTTTGCGATTTTTTCGGTATCAAAAACATTCTAATATTCTTGAGAATATTGGAATGTTTTTTGTATATGCTTATGAAGCACCGATATTTGGCACCTAATGACGCAAAACAAGGGTTGTGATAATATTACAGATATGAGCCATCGAACTAAATCAATATTGGACCGCAAAAAACGCTATTTGCAAATTGCCCTAAATAACACGCTGGCAGATGCCAAAGGAATTATAGAACAATTGCCTTTGAGTGATCGTATAATTGTGGAAGCCGGCACTCCGCTTATTAAACGCTATGGCGCCGGCGGAATCAGGCAAATTTATCAGTGGTATGCCGAGCATTTGGAGGGAAGCGGAATTTTGCCGTATGTGGTCGCGGATCTAAAAACCATGGATCGGGGTGAAACCGAGGTTGAACTTGCGGCAGATGCCGGAGCAAGCGCTGCCATTGCCTTGGGAAGCGCGCCCATTGAAACCCTTAATGCGTTTATGGCGGATTGCGAAGCACGCGGGATTGACGCCATGCTTGACATGATGAACGTGGAATTTCCGTTAACTGTTTTGCGCGCGCTTAAAAAAATACCGCAGGTGGTAATTTTACACCGCGGCGTGGATGAGGAACAATTTAACCGGGAAAAACAAATCCCGCTTCACGAAATCCGGCGCATCAAGGGAAATTATGACATTATGATTTCAATTGCCGGAGGAGATACTATCCGCGAAGTTCAGCGATCCATATTCAACGATGCGGATATTGTGGTGATCTGGAAATCGGTGTTCCAAAGCACGGATGAAACGGTAAAACTCGTTGAAGGATTTCTTAAAGAGATTAAATAAAAAAGCCCAGAGATTAATAAATTTTAATCTTCGGGCTTTTGAATTTAGATTGATTTGGTCATCTCAATCGTCTCGAAAGGCGCAAGATAGTGGGTCCGGATTCCACCTGAATAATCAGCGTGCAGGAACCGTTCCTCAAACCATGGGTCTACCACGATTATTGTTTGGTTCCGCCCCGCTTCCGCGTTTTTCCGATTCACAATTTCAACCGCATTTTGAAGAATCTTATAACACCGTTCCGGTGTCATATGGACCGGAATCGCGGATCCACTGCCCTCAAAGGCACGAAGGATGGGATGAAAACATCGAGGGTCTTTTTTATCATTCGCTTCCAGCCATTTTTTGTCCCAATATCCTCCATGAAGAGGACCGGAAATCGGACGAAGAAAGTCAAACTGACGGGCGAAAGAAAACGGCACATCTGGCAAGAACCTCAATACATTCATGGATAAGTAGGTTGGATTTAACTCACGAACTGCAAATTCAATGGAGGCCCGGCTGTCCTCTAAAGTATCAATTTCATACCTGACCCGGTTGTCATTCACCACCCGCGGCATTCCATGAATCAAATAGGCCGAAACAAGAATACCAGTTTCGTTTTTAAGGCGATAGGATCGCAGGTATGCATCACGATAACCAATCGGGTCATGCGTTTTGTTGGCTCCCTTAAGGATTTCGGGGACAATGGTCTCAAAGCCGCTGAACATATAGCGGCAGCCATTGGCGGCGAATTCGCGGATAAGTGATTCATCTTCGCAATCCGGCCTGGTATGGCAACCAAAAATCAAGTTGTACTTTTTACAGAGACGAGTAACTTCAAGCGCGTGTTCGCGATCTCGCGTGAATGTGTCGTCATCAATGTAGACGGCTTCATACCCCTGTTCCGAAGCCCGTCGGAGAATTGCCTCAACCGAACTCAAACTCATGCGCCGTTCCACCCTTGTTGCCTCGCCACGCAGATTAGTTGAACTGAAGCAAAAGAAGCAGGCGTTTTGACAACCAAAAGCCGTCATGGCCTGAAACGTCTTACGTGGAGTTCCATTGTCCAGATTAAAAATCGGGAAATTGTATGTGGGATGATACGGAAAGTCCGGAGAAAATTTATTGGGGTCCTCCGCGAGAGCCGGCTTATTTCGAATTATTCTATTTCCATCCCACTGCAGTAATCCGGGTATTTCATTTCGGACCGAGTCCCATTTTCTTCCCTTAACTGCGCCGGCGATAAATTCAATCGTCGTAAGACCTTCTCCCACGACCACCGCATCAAGATAGGACGCATGGATTGGGTAAAGATATTCACCGGCAGCTGTTGCGTGATTACCACCAAGTATAGTTATCACACGCGGACATTCCCGTTTTGCCAACTCCATTAAACTCATCGCTTCATTGATTTGGACTGATAAAGAAGTTCCGCCGATTATATCTGGCTTAAAGTCGCGCAACAGTTTTATAAATTTCTTCCGCCCAACTATATCCACGTCCACCGTAAGAACATCAAAACCCTTGGATCGCAATACGGATGACAAATAATATATCGGAGGCCTTCCTGGATATGTTCTCTCAAACAATTCAGGCGAAAACAACAAAACTTTCCCGTTTCTGTTGCGTTTTCCGATTAAAGCCGCGATACAAAACAAACGTTCCGGTTTAGTCGGATCCAGTTCTCTGAATGAAATTTTTATATCCCATTCAGGATTTACGGTTCGCTTCTGCCAACCCAATGATTCAGCTCGCGTGGATAGCGTTGCGGGCAAATCGGAATGGAAAAAACGCGTTTCTCCCGGTCTGACATCAAAGATTTCCTCGTTTGCCAAGCGGACAGAAGTTCCTCCATATGTACCAAAAACTTCAATTACGCGTTGAGCTTGAATTGATACTGAACTGAAAAATAAAAAAACCGCAGCAATCCACCCAACCATTTTTTGATTCATATTTTTTGCCCCTTTTTACTAATCGGATATAAGTCAAAGAACGAAAATTTATGTGCCTATTATATCAAAAAACGATAAAAAGTCAACCGCACATGGGCCTCCAGCAGGGATTATAAAAAATCGCGGAAACCCGCGATTTTTTATCACGCTCTCTATTTGGTTTTATCTTTAAGAAATTGCGAGAGCGATTTAATTCCCTCAAAAAATTCTATGGGAAGCGCGAAGATGACGGTTTTAGATGGATCAGGATTTATTTTTTCAATTGTCTGTAGAGTTCTCATGGAAAGGCCGCCCGGAATTGCGCTTAATCGCTCGGCCGCTTGCGCGAGCCGTTCCGCAGCCGTATATTCTCCTTCGGCACGGATAATAACGGCGCGCCGCTCCCGTTCGGATTCCGCTTGTTTGGCCATAACCCGCTTCATGTCAGCCGGAAGTTCAATGTCCTGAATTTTTACATCCGTCACATTCAAGCCCCAGACCTTGGTTGCCTCATCCACTATTTTTTTAATGTCTTGGGCGGTTTTTTCCCGTTCCGAAAGCAGTGAATCAAGTTCAATCCCGCCGATAACATCACGTAATACCGCCTGCGCATAATTGGATACGGCCGTAGTGTAATCCTGGATATTCAAGATCGCATTCTCCGCGGATTCAATATTAAAATAAACCACCGCGTTAATTCCAACCGGCACATTGTCTCTGGTAATTACTTCCTGTTGAGGGATGTCAATCGTGGTAATCCGCATATCAATTTTCATCATCCGCTGTACGCCGATTAAAACCCAGGTAAGGCCGGGCTGGCGCGTGCTCGTATATTTTCCAAGCGTTAACACCACTCCCCGCTCATACTGATCCACGATTTTAAGGCCCGATAGCAGTAAAATTACGGCCAGCAAAAGAAAAAGCCACACTACAAGTGTTACTCCGGAAACAATTTCAAGATTTACCAAACTGTAACCCGCAAAACCAAGTATCAGAGTAAGCGTAATAAATGTTGAAATAAGGCTATTGGCAGATTGTTGTGGCATAGTATCTAAATGAGTTAAATATTACGACCTTTTCTATTATACCATAAATTCGTCTTCCCGCGACTTAGTTATTCACACGATAAATAATGAGAAAAAACCCGCACGAGAGCATGCGGGAAATATAATCTACTACGGAATGAGCCGGCATATAACAATACACAGATAACGCCAATCTAAAACCGCACCTCCCGGAACCCTTGTCGCGTCACAACACCCTTTACCCACTCATTGTCGCGTGGTGAAACAATAAGGGTAGCACGAATACGAGATGGATTCGGAAAATGGGCAAAGCTTGCCACATCCAGCGTCACCACATCATCTTGTTGCGGATCGATGGGCTTAAAAACACTATAAGCACCGCCGGTCGCCATCAAAACTCCATCTTTCATCATGGGTCGCTCCTGATGAACTTCGTAGATGCGCAATGCGCATTCGCTTTGATCATGCTCCAGATGCGCATACTGCACAAACGGAAGCCAATGAATCCATTCACCGATTTTCTCGCCGTTAGCAAGAATAAATCCTACCGACGGCTGTTCCGTATATAGATCCCGTGAAAGATATAGCGGCCGCAACGGTCCTCCAGGCTGATCATAATGCAGATATTTGTCCAGGCATTCATTATTATGAAGCGATGACTGATTAAAATTCTCGCGATATCCGCTCTTGCCTAAAAAAGTAACAAACCGCTTCATACTATTGCGGTCCAATCCATAATTTCCATCAAAATAAATCTTCTGGCCTAATGCCAATACATCATTGAGCGTCGGCGACAAAGATCCGTCCTTAACATCGAAACGTCGGGTGCCGGCGCCGCATGCGACAAACAATTCCTGCGTCACAAAATTCACTATAACAGCAAAAACAGGTATGCCTCCGCGAATACAAGTAATGGCAGAACAAGCTCCGGTAACCCCCGCCGGCGATCCAAACGTCTGCTCCCATTGTTGGCGCATGCATGCCTCGGCAAAAACATCTTGCGCAAGACGTTGTCCATCCTTTATCCGTGCAAGAAACTTTTGCATGGCATTGGAACGATCGAATGGATCGCTTAAAAACACGGTAGAAAACCTTTTTGGATCGCTGGCATTTACAAAGTGAACTTTCTCCCGCGTTCCTCGCTCCTCAGTAACAATGATTGCAAGATCGTCAAATTCTTCGAGATGCGATACAATCGCTATTTCAGGCACCGCGTCAAGTCCCAATGTATCTCCCTTGCCGTAGGTCGTGACCGGCTGTAACAACTCGCCCACTCCTGTTTGCATAAACGCACGATATCCCCCCAAAACCGCCTTGATTGCAGCATTGCAGTAGGCCTTATCAATACCCCGCATAATTATGCTCCTTTTTTTAAAAAACAAACTACATGCCTATGCTTGGCATAACATAAAGCGACCCAAACTGTCAAAATAGCGCTACATCAAGAAAACTCCATATTTTCTATTACTAAAAACTCGGTGTCGTGCGTTTTTTAACAATGGAAGGGCGAAATGGCTTGGTCCGGGCACTCAAGAAGTACTTTCACAGACATTTTCTAAGGTAACTTTTCGACAAGCTCAAAGAATATCTGTCTATAAATAAATTGAGTGCTCGGCGTTTCGCCCGACCCTGCAGGCGGCCGCTGGAGCCGCCGAAGCCTGTTAAAAAACGCATGGCACCGAGTTTTTCAGTTCACCCTCCCTGTTGCCACCGCAAAATCCAGTCCATGGGATATAAAAGCATAATAATATTGAGGGTTAAGTTGTCACGGATGAAGTAACCGACAAAGATCTCAAGTAAAATCGTAAGCGCAACAATGCTCCATACCGGAAGAAATGCCGCCATACCAAAACCCAGCGTCATAAAAAGCACGTCAAAAACCGAATTTATTACGCTGTCTCCGTAATAATCAAGCGAAATGGTAACTTCACGATAGCGATTGATGATAAAATCTGTATTTTCAAATATCTCCCAGGAAATTTCGGCAACAAGCGCCAAAACCAGCATCAAACCCATGGACCACCCGCGTTTGCGGCCCAGAAGCCGTGTGATCCAATAAAACGCAAAGCCATGAATTATATGTGAAAAAGTGTACCAATCCGCGAGATGCTGTGAATTTTCCGAACTATATGTAATACCGTGCCATAATTTTATATATCCGCATTTGCAGATCAATACCTGGCCCATGAAATATAAAATCAGGGCATGCACGGCAATAAGCGCGAAACCGATGATCAAATAATGCTTAAATTGTAATTTCATATCGCACATCTATTCTCAAATTCTTGAGAATTTGAGAATAGTAAAATTTCTTATTAAAATATCAAAATGTTCCGTTTTTTATTTTTTTTCTGATTCCCGTGACAAACGCGTTGAAATAAAAAAGGTTGTGGAATGTCAAATGACGCAGACCGGTAATTTCTCCGGAGCGTACCAAATGCGAAAGATATGAACGAGAATATGTGCCGCACACCTCGCATTTGCATTTCAAATCAAGCGGTTTTTTATCCTTAAGAAATGCGGATTTACGCATATCCATTTTTCCGGCGCTTGTGAATGCCACGCCATTCCTCGCATAATGCGTTGGCGCCGTGCAATCAAAAAGATCAATTCCGCGACGGATTATGCGCGCTATATCGTCCAAATGCCCGATTCCCAAAAGATGCCTTGGTTTTCGGGGATTAAGATGCCTCATGGTCCAAAAAAGTATTTTTTCGGTCATATGTTTATTTTCGCCTAAATCCCCGCCTATGCCGAATCCATCAAATGGCAAAGAGCTGATGAACTTCGCACTTTTCTCGCGCAAATCCCTAAATTTCGAACCTTGAGTTATGCCAAAAATCGCCTGATTTTCTTTTTTCTCCTCCAAACATATTTTTGCCCAAGCGTGTGTGCGTTTTAACGACCGTTCCATGTAGGCGCGATCCACCCCGGGCGGAGTACACTCGTCAAACGCAAAAATAATGTCTGCCCCGAGATCGCCTTGAATTTTCATGGACTCTTGGGGTCCCAAAAATATGGTCTTACCGTCAAAAGGCGACTTAAAATACGCGCCGTCATCCGCTATTTTAACAGCCGCAGGGTTTACGCCTTTTTTAATATGCGGGGATGTATTACGCGCCGCAATTTTACCAATTCCCAAATCCTTGCCAAATCCCAAACTGAAAACCTGAAACCCGCCCGAATCAGTCATCAAAGGCCGGGGCCATTGCATAAAATTATGCAGTCCTCCGGCACGCTTCACAATCCCCTCACCCGGCCTGTCATGCAATAAAAATGTATTGGCAATTAAAATCCGGCATCCCGCATCTTCCGCTTCGCGGCTGGTTAATGTTTTGACTGAGGCCTGGCTTGCCACCGGAACAAAGGCCGGGGTTTCAACTTCTCCGTGCTGCGTTTTCAAAATTCCAAGCCGCGCATCGCTTATCCTAGATTTTTTAAGAATTTCAAATTCAATCATAGTAAAATATCATACGCCGTAAATATTCCAACATTCTTCCCTAATTGGCCGAGCCAACGGGCTTTAGGCAGAATATTGAAATGTTCCTAATAGATGAGGGGTTTACTTTATCCTATTCATAGCGTAACGCGTCTATTGGATTTAGTCCCGCGGCTTTGCGCGCCGGGTAAAGTCCGAAAACAAGTCCCACGCCGCAGGATACCGCAAAACCGATAAGAGCCGCGGACATTGGAAAAGAAAATGTCCATCCCAGCGATAAAAACGCGGACAATGCGATAGACGCGGCAAGAGAAATGCTGGCGCCGCCCAAAATCCCAATTACACCGCCGACCCCGGTTAAAATAATGGCCTCGGTTAAAAATTGTGCAAGAATATCGCGGCGCGTTGCTCCAAGCGCTTTGCGAAGTCCAATCTCCCGCGTACGCTCGGTTACGGATACAAGCATTATATTCATGATGCCGATTCCTCCCACCGCCAAAGAAATTGCGGCGATTGCCACCAAGAATAGGGTTAATACGTCGGTAATAGTTCCTAGGCGCGAAGCAATATCGGACTGCGCCTGTACAAAGAAATCATCCTTTTCCGGATCGGTTATACCATGATTTTCTCGCAGCGTTGCCTCAATATCACGCACGGTCCGACCGATAACTCCATCCGATTGCGCTTCAATTATAAAACGATGAAAGTATTTAATGCCGAAAATATACTGCTGAGCCGTGGTATAGGGCATCATGGCCATTTCGTCAAAGTTAAAAAACGATACCTGGCCTTTGGCAGATAAAATGCCGATCACACGGTAATTTTTGCCTTTAATTTTTATGCGCTCTCCGATCGCATCCGATTCTCCAAAAAGCTCCTCCTTGACTTTCGATCCTATGACAACCACCTCGGCTCGCGCCCGAACATCATCATCCGTGAAAAAGAGTCCGCGTTCCGGGTAAAGATCGAAAATTTGTGCAAGTAGATCAGAACCGCCAAAAATTGTAGGCCGAAATGTTTCATTTCCAAAAGATGCGGTTTCCGACCCGAATACCACCGGCATAATACGGCTGGCGGTCGGAACGTTCTCTTTGCGCTTAAGCGCATCCAAATCCCGCTCCGTAAGCGAATTGCTGAATATCTGCGCAAAATCCGACGGACCGCTTGGTTCACGTCCCGGAATTACCGCAATGGTTTTTGACCCAAGTCCCTGGATTTGCCCCAGAATCAGTTCCTGCGCGCCGCTACCTATGGATACGACTGCAATAATAGAGGCAATGCCGATAACCACCCCAAGGATTGTGAGGGTTGAACGCATACGGTGAGTTTTCAAACCCACCAAGGATGTTTTGAATGTATGGAGAAAGGTCATGAAATTATTCTAATTTCTAATTATTCTAATTGACCTAATCAGATCACGATTTCTAATAATAAATTGATTAGAATAATTAGATTAATTAGAACAATTAGGATTTTTATTTACGGAATCCGTCTCTTGCCTCATGCCTTTTCTCAACTTTTCTATCGCTTTCAATTTCGCCGTCGCGCATGGTAATAATTCTTCCGGCGTGCTCCGCCGTATATGTTTCATGCGTGATTAAAATTATGGTGTGGCCGTTTTCTTCATGAAGTTTTTGCAAAATTTCCATGATCACTTTGCCGGATTTGGAATCAAGGTTGCCGGTGGGTTCATCCGCAAAAATCACATCGGGATTCAGCACAAGCGCGCGCGCAATCGCAACTCGTTGTTTTTCACCGCCGGACAACCGGGATGATTCATGATCAATCCGGTGCAAAAGGCCGACTGCTTCAATCGCGTTTTGCGCCAGCTTCCTCCAACGCGATTCAGGAATATCTGAATAAAGGAGCGGTAATTTTACATTTTCCAAAATGCTTGTTCGCGGAAGCAGGTTGAACGCTTGAAACACAAATCCCATTCGTTTATTTCGGATACGCGCCAAATCCTCCTCCGAATATTCATCCGCGGACTTGCCGTCAAAAAGATATTCTCCGGCCGTAGGCTGATCAAGAAATCCCAAAATATGCAGTAAAGTGGATTTTCCGGAGCCGGACGGCCCCATAATCGCGACGAATTCTCCTTTTTCTATGCGAAAAGAAACCCCTTGGAGTGCAGGTGTTGAAACACCTTCATTTATGTAGGTTTTTTCAAGATTTGAAACCTCAATAAGTGACATATCTAAAATGTTCATCTTAAAGAGCGTACGCTTTTTAAGATGAACATTTATATTTGGTAAAACCAGCCATTCTTAATCGATCGGAGAAAATATAACTACTTTTTCCCCTTCATTAAGGCCTGATACTATTTCAATATTCCCGTCCGATCCGCGCAGGCCTGTTTCAACTTTTTGTTCCCGGATTGTTTTGCCGTCGGCCTCAAGTATCCGTACGAATTTTTCCGAGACGCGGGAAAAAACCGCGCGTTGCGGCACGGCAATGACCCCGTTCCGGCGTTCTCCGAAAACATCAAGATTGGCGGTCATGCCGGAACGCACCCGTTCGTCCGGCTTCAAAAATTCAATCTTGGTTTTATAAGTTGCGACCCCATCAATCACGGTTTCAGCCGGATCAATAAATACGACCTTCCCTTCCAAAACAATCCCGCTTCCATAAGCATCCAGCGTTATTTTCACAGAACTCGAAACTTTTACTTTGGCAATATCCGCCTCCGGAATATTGGCCTCAATCTCAAATTGCGCATCGGAAATCAAGGTTATGACCGGAACATTTGCCGCAACGATTTCACCGATATCAATATCAAGATCGGTTACCACTCCGATTATTGGAGAGTAAAGTTCCGATTTAGATAATTCTGCCCGCAGACGATCGGCTTGAGCTGAAACGCGCCGGGTTTCGGCTTCGGCAGATGCGATTTGCTCCTGCGTAGATCCGGCCTGCTTTAATAATAATTCCTGATCGGCAATTGCCAGGGCGGATTGTGCGCTGCGTAATTTTTCAACAGCCGACACAAGATTAGAAAGCGCGGTATTTATGTTAGTGCGCGCCGTTGATACATCGGTGCGATATCCGTCAATCGCAGTTTGAGTCAATGACGCCGTGGTAGTCAGTAAATTCAGCAATAACGCGGCGGAATCAAGAAACGATCGTACACGCTGCAAATTTTGAATGGCCTCATCATGATATGCTCCCAAATTGCCGCCCAATGAATATAGCGGCACGTCTTGGCTCCATGCGTTCAAAATACCTTCCAGTGCAACCCGTTCTTGTTTTATTGAGGTTTCCAGAGAAGAATTCGGGGAACGGAACATAAGTTCCGGATTGGCGCTGCGCGAATTTATAAAAAATTGGTCCGTCTTAACGCGCACCGCATCATCCGCCCGGGTGAATGAATCATCCAGTTTGCTTAATAAATTCCGGCGCGCATCTTCCTCGGCAAGTTCCGCACTTGCAACTTTAACCTCATAAATTCTGATTTCCTCCGGCCTTATGCCGCGGCGCGCCTCATCAAGTTTTATTTTTGCGATCTCATATACTGCCTCAACTTCGCGCAATTCCGCCAGAAGCGATGCCCGATCAAGCGCTACCAGCAAGGTGCCCGGCGATACCCGATCCCCCACCTTAACCGGAACATTTACGGCCCGCCCGGGCTTTTCAAAAGAAAGATTCAAGGTCTTGGCCGGATTTACTTTGCCGGTAACGCTGACTTCCTGAAAAATATCCATACGCCGCGCCTCCACAAATTCAATTTTCGGCTCGCCCGATCCGCGGAAATACCAAAATCCTGCGGCAATCAAAATAACAGCCGGAGGTAAAATATATCTCAATTTAAGAAGTTTTCGCATAGAAATATCATACTCTATTTAAAAGAATAATTAAATACCGCCGAAAATGGCGGTTTTTTTATGATAGTTTGTCTTTATCAGGAGATTTATTTCCGATTTGCTTAAAATATTTTTTCATTGCGTCCTTGTCGTGCATTGGCAAGGACTCCAAGTCGAGATTGCCCGGCGCCTGTGAGTTATATGCCAGCGTAACACCGGTTTTAGTTTCTGTCACCGAAACCTCCAACAAATTATTGACTACTTCCTCCTCCACCAAAATTGGACATCCAAATCGCAGGGCAAGCGCAATGGCATCGCTGGTCCGTGAATCAATTTGCACCACGCTCCCATCCGGTTTTCGCAAGTGCAGTTCTGAAAAAAAAGTGTTATTCTCAAGTTTGGTCACCAAAACTTTTTCTACCGCCCCTCCCAATTTCTCTACGACCGTTTTAAACAGGTCGTGTATAACAGGCCTCGGCGGGGCAAACCCATTTAATGCCCATATGATATAATCAAATTCTGATCGTCCTATGAACACCGGCATCCAAATTCCGCGCCCCTCGGTATCTTCCAGCAAGACACATGGACCCTCTTGAAACATTAGTGTTTTATTCTTTTCCAATTTAAACCGGATCGGCATGGTTTTCTCCCAAAGAACTATAGCCGCATAATAACGTCTGCTCTGAATTTTGTCAACAACAAAATTTTATAAATTTAAAGGCACGTGGGTAATCTGCCACACGTGCCTTTGATCTGCGCGGATTTAGGGGCGGTTATCGAATCTGCGCGGTCTCTTCTTTGGTAAGGCCGATCTCGCCCGGCGTAAAATGCCAATTCTTAACGGCGTCGCTTGCGAGATAATTAAACTCTCCGCCGCCATCGGACTTGCTCGCTTCGCCGTTTTCGATCATTTTGCGGATCGTTGTAAGGCGAGCTTTCACGGCTAAAAGAGTTTCCTTCCGCAGTCTCCCTCCTTTTAAACCAATGTCGCTTGGTTCCTTGCCGATCTCCATCAAAACCTCCGCTATATTTTTGGCAACAACCAGCGGATCATTAGTGTTGAATGACCGCTCACCACGACCGCAAGTCATAACAGGATAAGGTTTTTGCAGAGCTGCGAGTAACTCACGCGCAGCTGCGAGCCCGGCATTTGCAACCAGTGTCCTAACCCCGCTTTCGGTCTCCGGAATTTCAATAGAAGTAATTGGGGGATTGATCCTTTCCATCGCACCAATTACCATACTGCCATTTTGATAGCGATCATATGCTCGGCAAGCAGATACGGACGGAGAAATGCCAGTTTTCATCTCGGTTACCCAAGCCGGTTCTGTCGATACTGGCGTATTGAAATCTCGTTCACCCCTGAGAACTTGAATCAGGGTGCGAATTTCGTTTATATCCGCCATTCTTTTGGCCGCCGCTTCCCTTTCTTTCTCCTCCGCAGTCAACACCGGAGTCCGTTGCTCCGGCACCCTTTCGGTAGCCGGCTCAAGATATGCCTGCGGCCGTTCAGCCGATCCAATTTTCGGCCGCTCAACTGTCGCCGACTTATCTTTTTTCGTACAGCCAGACAATCCGGCTACAGAAAAAACCAAAACCATAACAAGAACTATTCGTCCCATAAATACCTCCTTGTTTTAAATTTTACCGCCGCACATGGGTTTACGGCAGTAAAAAAAGCACACCATTACGCTTTTTTTACTGCCGTAAAATTAACCTCCGACTTGCAAATGAATCGGTATCACAGGTATCTTCTCGACTTCGCTCGAAGAATATAATTCAAACTTTCAAAAAATTATCAAAGTTCAATGATATAATTATACCATATTTTATCCAACACTGTCAAGTAAAACTGGACGACCGCGTGTAGTATGCTGATTAGTATGGTAAATACTGATGTCCTAAAACACGGATTCCTGCTTGCCTTTGGCGAGATGTTTTTGAAATCCCGCGGGGTAGAAAGCATCATGCGCAAACGCCTGATTGATAATGCCGTGCAGTTGTTTAAAAATGCCGGCATCACATATAAAGTCCATCTGCTGCGCGAACGGATTTTCGTTGAATCAACAGATGCCGAAAAAACAGGAGATGTCCTCAAAGGACTATTCGGCATCTCCTGGTTTAGCGAGGCATATTTTTTCCGGAATAGAGAATTGTCGGATATCCAAAAATTTATCAAAGCGCATTGGCGCGATTGGATAGGCGAAAAAGAAACATTTGCCATGCGAATTGGAAAATCCGGAAACGATAGCGAAAGCCGCGAGAATATAATTGAGAATATCGCGCCGCATATAAAACGCCGCGTAAATCTTGATGATCCTGACAAAGAAATTTTTATTGAGCGCCGAAATGCCGGGTGGTTTCTTTATTTCAAAAAAGAAAAAGGCGCGGGCGGGCTTCCGGCGGGTACGCAAGGCGGGGTTTTAACTCTGATATCCGGAGGCATTGATTCGCCGGTCGCGTCGCACATGATCGCGCGGCGCGGCGCCGCAAATATATGGCTTCACTTCCATAGCTTTCCCCTGGTATCGCAAAAAAGCGTGGAAAAAGTGCGTGAGCTTGCGCGGGAATTTTTGCGCTTCCAGCCCTCGCTTAAAATATATTTTATGCCGTTTTCCGGTATACAGTTAAAAATAAAATTGCATGCAGACCCTAAATATCGCATACTCTTATATCGCCGTGCGATGATGAAAATTGCTGAACGCATTGCGCAAAAAGAACACTGCGAGACATTGGTAACCGGCGAAGCATTGGGACAGGTCGGATCCCAAACCGCAAGAAACCTTGCCATAATTGAAGAAGTCACCAAAATTCCAATATTACGTCCCCTGATTGGCATGGACAAAGAAGAAATAATCGAGCGCGCCAAAAAAATCGGGACATATGCCATTTCCATAAAACCGCAGGAAGATTGCTGTACGCTTTTTATTCCTGCGCATCCGACTGCGGAAGGAAAACTTGCGGAAATAAAAAAACTTGAGCAGAAGCTCAAGTTAACAACGCTGATTAGCGGCGCGATAAAACGCGCAGAAGTGGAGCGGATTTAAATCCTGATGCCCGCGGCGCGGAAATGCTCCCCCGCCGTATCGAAATGTAGGTATTCCGGCAGAAGAACAGTATAGCGGTTCACCGTAATTGATACCCGACTTGTTGCCGCATCACTAATGCTTTGAACCCCTTTTAGCAGCTCTAAACATCTTTGAGCGTTCTGCAATGCAGCAGCGCGTTCTTTTGGAAAAAGCGAATTGCGATGTTGCGCAATCGCTTCGGCAAAAAGTTGTTCTCTATATTCTTTATCGACCATACTTTTCACCTCCATTTTGGCTCCGCGTATGATGCAGAAAACCATATGCCTATTTCACGCTCCGCCGCTTCCGGCGAATCAGACGCATGCACTAAAGTGTACAAAGCATCACTCTGATCTTTCCGAAAATCTCCACGTATAGTCCCGGCCGGAGCATTTGTTATGGGACCGACAAGCATACGCGCTTTGGCAACCGCATCCTCTCGCGCTAGTATTACTGCAAATATCATGCCAGACATGAAATATTCTATAACCGGAGCGCGAAGTTCGGGACATTCCAAAAACTTTTCCCGGTAATGCGCCTCAACGAGTTCTACCGTTGGAATTTTACAACACGCGGCAACCAAACGAAAATCCTCTTTCCAGAACTCTTTCATTATCGCTATGGCAAGATTCATCTTTACGGCGTCCGGCTTAATCAAAACCAGCGTTTGCCCCATCACGTTCACAACTCCTTTCAATTGACAATGTCCGTATATAAAAAGTACTATGGGGAATAATTTATGTCAAATTGAATTTCTCAACAGAAAGCTGCCGAGATTCTATCTATAGAACCCCGTCACCAATTTTGCGAGATGGCGGATCGCGAAGCGCTTCGCCCATAACAGGATGTGCCTGTGCGGCACGCGCGCTTCGCACCCGATTTACATGTTGGTCTGCCCATGGGCGTTAAGCGGCATATCATGGCAAAATTGGTGAGGGGTTATCTTTCGTTTCCGCCATTCATCGCGGCAGCAAACTGCCGCGTTTTCTGGCGGACGAAAGATAAAAAATCCGCCGGCGTATTTACGCCATGGCGGCAAAATTTAATGCAATCTTTATAATGTTTTTCACGTCCCCGATGAATGAATACTTTTCCAGATCCTTAGGCGATATCCATTTATAAACCAATCCGCCCTTATCCAGACATACCTTCCCCCATTGAGTTTTTTGAGTCCAAAACGTAAAAAAAACGGATGGTTCGCCGGATTTGCGGAAAAACAAACGCTCCTCTCCTACAAGCAAATTAAGCACCGGCGCCATAAGGCTCGTTTCCTCTTTAAGCTCTCGGCAACAAGCACGTTTAAGCGCACCCACCCATAATTCATGCGAAAGTCCCTCTGAATCGAGTTTTATCCAATCCGCAGGAGTAATTCGTCCGCCAGGAATCCCCCAAAGCCCAGGACCCTCCTTTTCGCGCATAGAACGCTTTATGATGAGAACCTTCGGTCCCTTTCCGCGCACTTTTCTTATCACAACACATGTTACCACTAAAACGTAATCTTTTAATTTGGGCTTGGCTTTAATCTTGGCCAATTTTTTACCGCAATAATCTTGCAAAGTACTGATATCTTTATATCATGCTCCATAAATTTAGCAATAAAATACTGCATCAGATAAATGATACAGTTGTTTCCTTATGCTCTTATAGCCCCAGCCCTGCTATCTGAAACATAACCACGTAGTCGCTCCCACAAAATTTTGGGATCGCATTGATAATCTTGCCTCCATAGTTCCCAACGCCCTACAAGCGTTGGAGCGCTGTCGTCCGGCCTGATATGTGCAGGTGTATCATTAAACCAGAACCACGTGGCACCTTTGGGGCGGTTTTTGACTGCATCTTCTGCCGCCTGACTCACAGTACCGAAACATTCTTCATATGTGTAATGCCAAAGTCCACAATAATCTTGGTGAAACGTTCCGTGCGCCGTCTTTCGAATTTCTTTCTTCATTTTTTACCCCTTCTTCAAATGATTTTATGATAATGTACTAAAAACAATATAGCACAGCGTGTGCTATTTTGTCAACGGGATGACGAATATATGCTCACAACCAAAAAACCTCGATACAAAAATAAAATATCACTCCACAACCAGCTTCCCCTTCATTCCCATCTGCCTATGGCTTCCTACGCTGCAATAATATTCAAAGGTTCCGGCCTTATTGACGATAAATTCAATGGTTTCTTTTCCTCCGGCATTCATTTGCTTGGTGCGCGCCTTAAACTCATCTACCACGAAATTATGGAATCCCTGCGTAACTTCAAAGGTAAGTTCAATCTTTTCCCCTTTTTTCACCCTGATTAGCGATTGCGAAAAAGCAAAATTAGTTGCGGTCAGATTGACCAAATGCGTTACTTCTTTATCACTCATCATGCCCTCATAACCCGGCACCATCATTCCTTTTCCGGTATCCGTTTTTATGGCGCCCTCATTATCACCCATCATCTCGCTCCGCATCATGCGCATTTCTTTCAGTTTAGCATCGCCATCGCTAAGCGCCTTTTCTTGGGTTTCACGCGCCTGCTCGGCTTGGCGCTTGATTGCCAAATATGATCCGCTGGCTATAATAAACGCCAGTGCCACAACAATTATGGCGGCGGTCAATCCAAATCCCTTATTTAAATTTTGTTTATGCATACATAAGTTATTTTTCGAGCAAGCCGCAGCGGCGGCGCGTCGAGAAATTACCTTAATCCATAATGTACTTCTCGACAGGCTCGAAGAATAAAATTGGCTTATAATATTACATACTTAAAATTTTCACAATTTTGTTCTTTGAGGAAAACCCGGAAATAATACGAATCCGGCTTTTGGCAATTCCGAAATAATCCGCCAAGAGCTTGATAACGGCCCCATTGGCTTTGCCCTTCTCCGGCGCTGCGGTAACGTATACGGCTAAAACGCCCTCTGATTTTTTAATCACCTGATTTTTTCCAGCACCGGGTTTTACTATCAAACTAATTCTCATAATTTATCCACGGTGACTTTCTGCATAATTACGGCATCAACCGGGCGATCTCCCGCGCCTGTTTTAACGCCGCCAATAGCATCCACTACATCTTGGCCGGAAACAACTTTTCCGAAAATCGTATAGTTATTCGGCAACGGATAATTTTCCAGCATTATAAAAAACTGGCTGCCGTTAGTATCCGGACCGGCATTAGCCATGGCCACCACGCCTTTTTTATATCCATTTTTGTACGATTCGGCTGTCGAATCCAATTCGTCCGCAAATTTATATCCCGGCCCTCCGGTGCCGCACGGCCCCTTATCATCGGCGGGACTTGACGCACAAAAAGGATCGCCGCCCTGTATCATGAATCCTTTAATAACGCGGTGAAAAATTACGCCGTTGTAATACCCTTTATCCGCAAGAGCCACAAAATTTTCCACGGCTTTGGGCGCATCCGCATCATACGTTTCAAATTGGATTTTTCCCTTATTGGTCTCAATAGTTATTTTATACATAAAATTTTTGGCGGATTCCGGCGCCAGCGCAGAAACAGTTTGATTAGAAACATCCTCCCCTCCTCCGGAATATTGCGTAGTTATATAATGAATCCCAGCTGCTATAATTAAAATCGCTATAATTATTACGAAAATTTTAGCATTAGAATTTGCCATGAGTTTAACTGGATAATTCCGCGCTGGCTCTCGAGCGCGGCTACCTTAGGAAAGTTCTCGACTTCGCTCGAACAATACTCTTCAAGATACGATCGATAGAAACGCCCATATAAAAGATAGCACGCCAGATGCTATCTGTTAAATCACAATTCCCCATAACGCTTTTACTATACCTCCCATCATATATGCCGCGCCCGTTGCCAGACCGCCAACCATCAGCATTTCAAGTCCGGCGCGAAACCACGGCATCTTGATCACCAATGAACGGGCAGCGCCAACCGCAAAAAGCGCAAGCGCAGTAGCCATAAAAGATACGAGAAACTGCAGATCCTCCTCCACTCCGAATAAATAAGGAATGAGCGGTAAAATTCCGGCGATAAGGAACGCCGCAAAAGTCATAAACCCGTGTGTCAGCGGCGAATCAATCCGGTCCTCAACTATACCCAGTTCCTCCACCATCATAAAATCAACCCATCTCTTTTTATCGCGTGTTATGGATTCCACCATAACCGGAATATGCTCTTCCGTTATCCCCCATTTTCGCAAAGCAACCCGGACCTCTTCCCGCTCCTCATGGGGAAATTTTTCGATTTCCATATATTCACGGCTGCGTTCCATACGATGAAAATCCCTTTCGGAGCGGAGCGAAAGAAAATTGGAAAGCCCCATGGAGATTCCATCACCCAAAAGATTGGCCAACCCTAAAATCACGACAATACCCGAAGAAAGGCCGGCTCCGGCTGCTCCTGAAATCACGGCAAATGTCGTAACTATTCCATCATTCGCGCCGTATACCAAATCTCCGAGATACTTGCCTCCGACCTGATGCATTTTCTCATTGTGTATGAATTTTTCCTGCATACCATTCTATATTATAATAAAACCATGCTGATGCAAATGGCAAACCCCATTAGAACGGGCGCTTCGCAACCTGCCAATGGGAGTATTATATCCCCATCGGCTATCTCTGCCGTTACCACCGACCCGCTTCGCCATAGCTTTAGCGAGGCGAGCAGAAGTCGGCGGCGTTCTAACGGGGTAAAAAACAACTCTTGCGAAGTCCTAATCCAAAATCGGCCCGAATTTCAAAAAAAATTTAATATCCTAAGAAAGGGATATCCGAAATCTCCCTGGAGACGGCAAACCAAAGGAAAAGAATTCAGAAAAGCTGCCGAAGGGATTTTAAAAGCGCTGGCCTCCAGGACCGCAGATATAACCGGTGTCCGCAGCCGCGCCCGAATAATAGTGCTGATGCCCTGGCGTTCCGGTCTGGCCTTTGGCAAAAGTTATCGCAATTTGGGTGTCAGGCGATTTTACCACTTAAGCTCCCAGCGGGATGAAAAAACTTTACACCCGGTTGTTAACTATGAGCTATGTCCCGCGCTGGAAAAAAACGACGTGATAATCATCGCCGACCCCATGCTGGCAACCGGCCATACCATTCTGGATGCTGTTCTAAGGATCAAAAAATGCGGCGCACTAACTCAAAATATAATCATCAATTCAGTAGTGGCCGCTCCGATAGGAGTCACCCGAATCAAACAAAAATATCCTAAAATCCGGATCATAACCGGAGCGTTGGACAAAAAATTGGATAAACGCGGCTTTATCGTACCCGGCCTGGGGGATTTCGGAGATAAGTATTTTGCGGAAATGAACGAAAAAGGGCTTAAAAAATTTATAGCTTCATTCAAACTCCCGGCTTATGCCCGAAAAATGTTGAAAAATCGGTTTAGGATATGAAAAATATATAACCCCGCACTAATTCGTATTAAATTAACAGCCGTCTTAAACGGCTACAATGAGCAAACTATTAACAAAAACCAGGAGAGGCGTTCAGTAATTTTAATTTCAGACAATGGGAGGGCGCGAAAGCTCGGTCCGAGCACTCCGATAATCAATAATGCCATAAATTATGGTAGTCCCTCGATAAACTCGGGAACTATCATCAATATAATAATTTGAGTGCTCGGTTTCGCGTCCGACCTTTAGTGAGCGCTCCACAGGAGAGCGCGAATCGTGTCTGAAATTAAAATTACTGATAATGCCGCTCAAAAATCAAAATTAAGGGCCCCGCCTGTCTGGTATTCGGTGACTCTGGTTTCAAAAAAATTCTTCTCTTTAGAAAGATCTATGGCCTCCGACATCCAAGGAAAGGGATTGGGACTTCCATATTGCTGGGAAAGCCCTATACGCGCCAGGCGCCTATCCGCAATATGCTCGATATATTTACGGAAACCCTCTGAATTCATGCCAAAGATCCCGCGCGGAAAAACCTCTTGCGCAAACGTATATTCAAGCACCACCCCTTTTTTTATCAGATCAACGGCGCGCTGCTGGAACTCCGGGGTCCACAATTGCGGCTCCTCCTGCTTAATTGCATTTATCATCTCAATCCCGAAATTAAGATGCTGGGATTCATCGCGCATAATATATTGTATCTGCTCGGCTGATCCCGCCATCTTGTTTTGGCGCTGAAATCCGAACATAACGGCAAACGAGCTGTAGAAAAAAATGCCCTCCATAATTAAATAGGATACGATCAGATTCTCAAGAAATTTCTGATCAGCTTCAAATGTTCCGGTTTTAAATTGATTATTAAAAATTCCCTCATTAAATCCCAAAATAAAAACGTCTTTGTCATAAATCGCATCAATTTCACGGTACATATTGAAAATTTCCCCCTCATCCAATCCCAAACTCTCCACAATATATTGATAGGAGTGGGTATGAACCGCTTCCTCGAATCCCTGGCGCAATAAATACATACGGCACTCCGGGGAAGTGATGTGGCGATAAATCGCCATAATAATATTATTGGCCGCGATGGAGTCGCCGGTGGTAAAAAAACCAAGCACCACTTTAAGCGCTAAGCGCTCATCATCGGAAAGAACGGTTTTTGACTTCCACTGCTCCACGTCCTTTTGCATGCTCATCTCGGTAGGCAGCCAGTGATTGGCATTTGCCGCCAAATAAGCGTCCCAGGCAAATTTATGCCTGATGGGATAGAGCTGCATCACATCCGCATCAGCGCCGTTTATGATCCGGCGCCGGTTTACATCTACTTTTTGAGTGGTTTTGGTTATGGGCATATAAAACTAAAATCCTAAATCCTAATTTCTAAATCCTAAATAATCTCAAATAACTAATCTCAAAATTGCGAATCGTAAGGGCCGCGAAGCGGCTACCATGCGAAAACCATTTAAGCGAGCGATGCGGCCGAGGTAATATGATTTTGAAACAATCAGGAGGCGCGGCGGCATGGTCCGAGTACTCAAACTTTGATTGCCTTGCTTACTTCTCTAAAAGTAGTCCCTCGACCAAGCTCGGGAACTATTTTGGAAGCCGCCAAGCGGCTACAATAAGCAATGCTTATGGGCGAGCGTATCGCTATTTCAAAACAATGGGAGGACAAGTTTGCATGGTTCGCCGTCTACAGACGGCGAAAACTTGTCCGACCCTTAACGAGTTTTTGCGCTGGCAAAAACGAGCGTGTTTTGAAATAGTGATACCGAGCCATCTACTGACATGCTTCACAATTTGGATCATCAACTCTACATAAATTTATTGCTCCGCTTGATCCGGCCAACACTCCGACGGATGCCATAGGCGGCGGCGCCATAGGCAACGAAGCTACTACGGCTACCGGCTCACGAACGGAAGATACGGATTCTTGAATCGGCAAATTTGCCGCAACTTCTTTTTCTTCATGCTTACGCACATGGGTTGATCCGAATTTCACTGCATCCACGGTTGATTTTTCTACCTGGGATGCGGCCAGCGTCCGCAAATAATATGTTGTCTTTAACCCCATTTCCCACGCATACATATATATCTCACTTAATTGTTTACCCGAAGTTCCTATGAAAAATATATTTAAGGACTGCGATTGATCAATCCAACGTCCCCGATACGCAGCAGCCCTAATGAGCCATTTCGGATCAATATCAAAAACCTCCTTGTATTTAGCGCGTATATGCTCCGGAATTTGCGGTATCTCCTTGATGCTTCCGTCATAAAACTTGATCTTGGCAAGCATTTCATAATCCCAGAGATTTAATTTTTTCAGATCCTCGATAAGGTACGGATTTACAACTATAAAGTCCCCGCTGACATTTGATTTGACATAGATATTTTTGTAAATCGGCTCGATTGACGGAAAGCATCCGGAGATGTTGGAAATTGTGGCCGTGGGCGCGATCGCCAAACAATTTGAATTGCGCATGCCATATTCTTTAATCAATTCGCGAACCGCACTCCAATCCAACCGCCCTTCGCGCGGCACATCAATCGGAATCCCCCGCTCATGTTCCAAAATATCCAGAGTATCCTGCGGTAAAATTCCTCTATCCCATTTGGATCCTTTATAACTCCCGTAGGCCCCGCGCTCGGCCGCCAGACGCGCCGAAGTTGCAATCGCGTGGTATGAAACCAATTCCAGACTTTGATCCGAAAACCTAACCGCATCCTCCGAATCAAACGGAATATCCAGCATAAAAAGCGCATCCTGCAAACCCATGACGCCAATCCCCACCGGACGGTGGCGCATATTTGAGGTTTGGCCCTCAACTGTCGGATAAAAATTGACGTCAATCACATTATCAAGCATCCGCATGGCTGTCTCAACCGTATTTTTCATAAGCGCTTCATCCAGTGCGCGCTCCTTTATGTGGCGGGCAAGATTAACCGAACCAAGATTGCAAACCGCGGTCTCCTCGGGCGAAGTATTCAAAGTAATCTCCGTACAAAGATTGGAATTATGTATCACCCCGGCATGATCCTGCGGAGAACGGATATTGGACGGGTCTTTAAATGTAATCCACGGATGTCCGGTTTCAAAAAGCATGGCCAGCATTTTTTTCCATAAATCCCTGGCCCGGACGGTTCTCGTCAATTTCATCCTGCCTTCGCGCGCCAATGCTTCATAATGGGCATATTTCTCCTCAAACGCCTGGCCATAGATATGGTGCAGATCCGGCGTCTCTTCCGATGAGAAAATTGTCCATTCTCCGTCTTCCCTAACCCGTTTCATGAATAAATCCGGGATCCAGTTGGCTGTATCCATATCCGGAGTGCGCCGGCGTTCATCGCCGGTATTTTTGCGAAGTTCAAGGAAATCCTCAATATCGGCATGCCATGTCTCCAAATACGCGCAGGCCGCGCCGCGCCTCCGGCCGCTCCGATTTATGGCATGCGTGGCGTCATTGGCGATTTTCAAAAACGGAATCACCCCCTGCGACTCAACCCCGGTTCCGCGTATGAGCGCTCCGGTGCCGCGCAGATTGGTCCAATCCGTGCCGATTCCCGCGGACCACTTGGCAAGCTGGGCATTATCCGAAATACATTTAAAGATATGGTCCAGCGAGTCCTCAACCGTATTTAAATAGCAGGAGGAAAGCTGGGGATGCACGGTTCCCGCATGAAAAAGGGTCGGGGTGGATGAAACAAAACGAAGGGTGGACAGGACTTCATAAAATTCCTTGGCCCGAGCAGTTTTATCGTTCTCCAGAATTGCAAGTCCCATAGCAACCCTCATCCAAAATGCCTGCGGCGTTTCAAGCACCTCGCGCGTATCCGGATTTTGCAGCAAATACCGATCATACAAGGTCTGGATACCCAAATACTTAAACAATTCATCCCGCTCCATAACCAGCGACCCGGCAAGTTCTTCCAGATCAAATTCAAGCAATCGCGGATCAAGGCGCCCGATCTTAATGCCAAAATTTATGTTCCGGATGAACGCATCACGATAGCCCCGTAAAAGATTATGAAAATTTATCACCTCCGCGCCTATCACATCTTTATACAGCATAAACCGCAGGAGCCGAGCCGCAATATGCGAATAAGCCGGATCCAATTCAATCAATGAACGCGCAGTCATAACCAATGAGCGCATTATATCGCGCGCCTCTATTCCATCATAAAGCTCCAATTGGCACTGGGTGGCAATAGCATCAATATCAACTTCGTCCTCATAACCTTCCACCGCATACGATAATGTTTTTTTAAGCTTAAACGGCGAAAATCGCTCGCGCTTGCCTGAACGTTTGGTTACAAAAAGGTCATTGCGCTCTATTTTTTCCAGCGTATCTTTCTTTTTTTCCTCCCGAAGCTTGGCGTGATCATACCGATATAATATATAGTGCTTGGCAACATCAAAAAATCCTTCCTGCATAATCCGGCGCTCAACCACATCCTGCACCTCCTCCACCGACGGGTTCTTTTCCGCAAACATTCCTTCAAGTTCCTGCACTATTGCACCGGTCATTTCCTGCAGTTTTTCATCCGGAATGCCCCCCCGCACATCCATAAAGGCCTTGCCCATAGCCGCCGATATCTTTATCGGCTTAAAATCCACTATATCCCCGTTTCGTTTTTTGATTTTGAGAATTGCCATAATTCACTCGCACTGCAACCATAAATTTTCCAGAACTCCGATTCGGACAAATCTACTTGCTCCGCGGCCGGAATCCTTCCGGCAGAGCCGGCTTTCCTGGCCGCTTTGCTTCGTGATTTGTTTCCGGATCTCCGTTAATGGAAAATTTATGCCTGCCAGTGCTCGCCTTAAGGGTCTTCTAATGTATGCGCCCTAGGCACAGGCATGATTTAAATGCTTTAGTGGGGGTTTGTTCCTAAATTTTCTACTCCACCCAACTATGGATTGAAAATTTAGACAGATCCTTAAGAAAATGATAGCCCGCGTAGACAAAAAATCGCCTCGCGGGCAAAATTTAAATACACATTTCTTATGAAGAACCTCGATCCCTTGACGGGAATAATTAAAAATGATGTAGTCAAAGCGGTAGTTTAAGAAAATTTTCTACCGACATTTTAATTTTACATAAAATTTTTACGAATGGAAATACGGGTTATCCACAGAGCATTTTTTCTACAAAATTTCTAAGCGTTTGTTTTGAAAAAAATATATTTGGGAAATTTTAAAAAATTGAGTTGTCCTTGCCAATAACTAAACGGCATGATATGCTAAATTCAGTTCCGATAGAAACGCGAGAAATGAAATGACCCTAAAATCTTTGGAAAAAGCACTGGCCGATAAATCAATTTCCGATAAGAAGTTCTTTAAAATTTTACTTAAGTACATACATGACCAAGAAATTAAGGCATCAAAAGTCAAAAAACGTCTTGCTTCAATAAATTCTCCGGAATTTAAAAAAGATGAGGCGGAAACAAATCGCTTAGGGGCGCAGATAGAGAACCTGCGTCCGGATGTCATGAAAATGCTTCAGCAATATGTTCTGAAACAGCTCAAACACCGCTGCGGACCAAAAAGTAAAAAATAGTTTTGATTAGTCACATTAATAATCGCGCTATGCGCGATTATTTTTAAAAAACCGGATTGCGGGAATAAAAAACAGACCCAATTAAATAAGTCTGTTTGAAGAAATTTTTTCTACGAGTGATTTTTTTAAACCGGCGTTTTCCAGCGACCAAAGCTGGGTCTGTGCTGAAGAAAATTTTATGGGAAAATCGGTTCCGACTAAAATCTTTTCCGAAGCATCCCGCTGCCTATTTAAAAACTTAGCAATGAGAGAGGCTTTTATAACATTGGTTGCCACTGAAAGATCGTAATAAACATTTTCTTGTTCGGCTGCTAACTCCAGAGCTTTGTTGATCAAATCTTTGCGCGAATGCGGACCATTCCAATAGGATTCGACTTGCAGATTATTTCCACAAAGCCGCGGATGGGCATATGCGCCGCCATGACCAATGATAAATAAAATGTCGGAGTTTTCTGTCACTAACCTCTTTTGCAATTCTGGGCTCGTAAGATGCATGGAAGAACGCCGATCGTCAGAATGATAGAGAATCGGCAGCCGAAATTTACGGGCAACTCCGAGCACTGTCTGCAAATTTTCAGAAGTAAGCTCAAAATTATCAACTACCGGATGGACTTTGAGGGCATTCAGCAAATTATTTTTGAAAAGATCGGCTAGGAGGTTTTCGTTTACGCCCGCAACATCTCTGACAAAATACATTGCCTTAATATCGCAATTTGGAGCGGCATCTCGCAATTTCAAAATGCTCTCTGGATTTTCGTAGATAGCAAAAATCTGATCAAGATTATCCTTTTCTATATGCCGAACGTGGTGATTTATGGAAACTCCTTTCCAACGGACTTGATCTGCTTCTGTCTTCAAATTTCTTGCCGCCGACCAATCATGAATCACAATCTCATCAAGATGAACATGACAATCCATGAGCTCTCTTCGCATTTATTTGCCTTTTCACTTTAGGGCTGAATGTAGGAAGTAAGAACTTGAACCATATTAACATAACCCGCGTAAAAATACAAGGTTAAAATTGTTTTTCATATCTTCGCATCCTTTCGTGCTACGGCAACCGCAACCATAGACATTACGCTTACTAATATCGGAAACCATACCTGGGAAAACCACGGAACCGGAATTAGAAAAAGAACATCCGGAGTCGTAAGCGCAGACGGCCAGCGAACCGTAGCCCAAAGACCAACATAATAGAAAATATCCCAAGTGGCGAATGTCCAAAGAAATATGGCCCAACGCTCGCGCCTGGATTTAACAGCCAGTAACGCCACACTGATCAACATAATCATAGTGGCGGCTTCCCTAAATAGTTCCACCGCAAGCAAACTTTTCGGCAACTCGCCCAAAATTTGCGCTTGCTGGTAAATATCTGCTGAAAGATTGGCAACATCCGAAAGTGTTCCGCCATATCCGGGAAGAAGCCCTACGGCGGCACGAAGATATATAACCACCGACGCCTCAACAAAACCAAATCCGACTCCAAACAAACCGGAGGCAACCAGAGTCCATTTTGAAATTGCCAGTCCCTCCTTGCGCCATATATAATATGTCGCAATTGGAACGGCGATAAGAAGATTTACCCACCAAGGATTGGCGAACAATACAAATTCGTTCATAAATAATTTAATTTTTGGGTGCGGGAGGACTCGAACCTCCGTAGTCCGTTAGGACGCGTGGTTTACAGCCACGAGCAATTGCCGCTATGCGACACACCCTATAGTCATTATCTATCTCCTATAATTTATAAGTATTTTCTTTGCGCCGTTCAATTGCTAAAACGAATATGCCCATCTTTTTATCCAGACGGTATATTATGCGGATATCGCCTTTGCGAACGCGAAAAATATCCTCTCTCCCCTTGAGTTTCTTGATATTAAGGCTTGCGATAGATCCTGATTGTAACTTTTCCAGCAACTGCTTAACCACTACGCGCTCCCAGGCGCTAAACTTTTGAAGCGCCTTTTCAATTTTGTCCACAAAGTTTAAAGACGAGAAAGCAAATTTTTGATCTCAACCCCGCCCTTCTTTATTTTAGTAAAATCAGCCACCTGTTCCCAGAGTTCCGCATCCTCATCCGGAGGAGAAATTTTAAAGACGGGCAAGGAGCGCCTTAATACAATAAATGACTTTCCCCGCTTTATTTCGGAGACGTAATTCTCAACATTTTCCCGAAGCTCTTTTAATCCGATGATATTGCTCATGCTCTAAGCTTATCCTTAGATTAACTTTGCGTCAAGAGCCGCCTGCCGGAATCGAACCTGCGTACGTGGTTTATTCACCCTCCCACTTTTAGCCAGAGAGAGGATTTGAACCCCTGACCAACGGTTTACAAAACCGCTGCTCTACCACTGAGCTACTCTGGCATAAAAAGTGGGAGGGCAAGAAACCACTGCTTTACCACTAAGCTAAGGCGGCGTCCATCATCAATTATATCATACAAGTCGTACTTCTTCTCGAGCATCATTTTTGCGAGGACGTACCTCCTCAATTTTAAGAGATTTATGCGACATGGGATCCGGCAATGAAGCAACCGCCGATACGGATGATTTTTGCAATTCATCCTCCCCTACTGTAATGCCATTAGACGCGCCTTGACTTCCGCCATTTCCGCGAACGCGCTTAAGGAGAGAAACCGTCCTATTATCAACGCGCATCAAAATAATATGCGAGCGGTGCAAAATCTTTGCGACAATGCCCCAAAAAAAATCCTTAATTCGCCCTTCAGTATAAAACGATTTTAGACGCAGGAGAAACACGCGAATCCGCGCCGAGTCCTCCTCAAGGCGTTTAGCAATTACATCGTCCGGGATCGCCACAAGCACAGGAATTCTTTTAGAAACAAGATACCAAAGCGCGGCAGTACTTCCCAAAAATATTATTCCTAAAGCCAGATTTAATATCATAATTTTATGAAAGCGCAACGCGCTACCTTATACAAACCTCGCCATCCCTACAAATTCGTTAGATTCTCTAATACAAAAACTAATTTGCAAGGTAATATGCGATTTCGCGAAATTGTGGAAGCGCAGATAAAAAATGGTGAGAAAATACGGTGAGGGAAACCGCGGCTCCGCCAACAAACGACGAGATCCTTCGCTTCTCTCAGGATGACTTTCTTCTAATAAACGGGGTGTGAGAGCGGAGAACGCGGTGGGATTCCCGCCGTATTTTCGGCTCCATTTTTCTGCGCTGAAACTCTTGAGCGAAACGCATATTACCGAATAAACAAATCCCATTAAATCTCAAATCTCACGAATTTCCCCACTTTAATATTCTCTCCGAACTTCCCTATCGCCTCATTTATCAGCTCTTTAATGGTTTTATCCTGATCTTTAACAAACGGCTGTTCCAGCAATGAAATTGCCCCAAAAAATGCCTTTAATTTCCCGTCGATAATCTGTTCCGCAACCTGCGCGGGTTTTCCCATTTTTTTTACCTCATCCGCAACCTGCGACTTTTCCAAATCCCATACATCCCGAGGCACCGCATCAAACGATAAATAAATCGGACGCATGGCCGCAACCTGCATAGCCAAATCATGCGCAAGTTCCCTAAACGCAGGATTTCGCGCCACAAAATCGGTTTCGCAAAAAAGCTCAATCATGACCCCCATCTTTTCGTTGGAATGAAGGTACACGTCCACAATTCCTGCTCCGGTGGTGCGTCCGGCGCGCTTGGACGCCGATCCTCCGAGTTTTCGCACCAGTGCGCCTTCGGCCTTTACCATATCTCCTCCGCTATCTTCCAGAGCTTTTTTTACATCCGAAATCCCCGCTCCGGTCTTCTCACGCAATTCCTTGATTTGTTGGGCTGTTACCATAACTTCTATAAATTATTAATACTTATTTCAAATAAGTTTGCGGAATTCTTCTTGACCGATGCCAGCGTCAGTTAATATTTCAGCAAGAAAATCACGATCTATATCTTCTCGTTCATGAATAGGCACCACTGTAGTGCGTTTTGTTACAGGATTTCTAAGGAAAATATGACTGCCTTTCTGTCTTATACTAACAAATCCGGCGCGTTCCAGCGCTCGGATAACTTCACGCGCTCTAAGAATTGGGAGACGACTCATACCCTAACCGCCACATCCTCCATCCCTATGAAAACGGGTTGAGAGGTCAGACGGTAACTATGATCTTCTTTTGCCGCTTCTAAACAAAGTCCAATCGCCTCTTTAATCCTTTTTCTCAATTCTTCATAGGTCTTGGCTTGGGTATGACAGCCAGGCAAAGCCGGGACAGAAGCAATCCAGTATCCATCCTGTCCTCTACGTATAATAGTTTTAAATGTGTAAGAATGTCTCATAATAAAGCTACTTTTATATTAATTCTAACACAGAAATTATACAATTCACATCTTAAGCGCTGTCCGATTATTATCCTTCTGCCACAATCAAAAATAACTATTCATATCATACCCAAATATGATATGGCGAGCATCTATTCACTTTTCACCTCCCTCATCTTTATTCCTTCCCCCATCGCCTCCGCCACCCTTCCTAACATATACCGCACCGCGGGCAGAGCATCATCATTGGAAGGAATAGGATATGTCACCGAATCAATATCTGAATTAGTATCACATAACGCAACCACCGGGATTTTCAGCCGTTTGGCTTCGCGAAGCGCAGTTATGTCCTCATTTATATCCACGATAAACAGCGCATCCGGCAGCCGTTTCAGAGTCCGCACTCCGTCAAACATTCTCTGCAATTTTTCCAGATCCTTGCCTTTTTCCATCTGCTCTTTCTTGGTATATTTTCCCCACTCACCCGAGGCCTTTTCTTTTTCCATGGTTTCCATTTGGGAGAGGCGCTTTGAGATTTCTTTAAAATTCGTAAGCGTTCCTCCAATCCAGCGCTCGGCATAATACGGCATGCCGAACCGATCTTTTAATTCAAGCAAAACCCTCCGCGCAGCCGGGCGCGTACCCACCAAAAGGATTAAACCGCTTTTCTGCGAAACTCCTTTTAAAAATGCCAAGGCCGCGGCAAGTTTTTCTTTGGTCTTGGTTAGATCAATAACCGAGATGGTATTGCGCACTCCAAAAATATACGGCTGCATAGCCGAGTGATTTTTGGATTTGGCGTGTCCCCAATGTACTCCGGCTTTGAGCATACCCTTTATTTCATCATCCGCCGGCTCAAAAGATAAATCAGGTGCCGCCGTATTTGTTGATAATTCAGCCATACCGCACAGTATAACAAAACCTCAAACCGCTTGCAAGGGGTTTAAATGCATGATAAGATTCGCATATGAAAAAAGATATTCATCCTCAATATCACCAGGCCAAAATTGATTGTTCCTGCGGCCACAAATTCCAGGTGGGTTCCGCCAAGGAAAAGCTGGAGATTGAAATATGTTCAAAATGCCACCCTTTTTATACGGGGGGATCTAAACTCGTGGATACCGCGGGCCGCGTGGAGAAATTCAAACAAAGATTGGCCAAAAAGAAACATTAACATCAGCGAATAACGAATCAAACGCGAATATACGAATTCATGGTGAGCAACGTCGAACCATTCGTATATTCGTACGAAATTCGATATTCGTTGATTTTATTTATACATGGAAATTGAATTTCAAAAACTACAACAGCAAAAAGAGGAGCTTCAGCAAAAACTCGGCGACCCCGAAATTCTCCGCGACCCCCAAAAAGTGAAAGAACTCTCGATTGAATTTTCAAAAATTGAAAAACGGATCTTTGAACTTTCGCGAATATCAGAATTGCAGAAGAGAATTAAGGAGGCCGAAGAAATGCTTGCTCCGGAAAAGGACGGGGAAATAGCAAAACTTGCCGAAGAAGAACTTATTTCGCTGAAAAGCGAACTTAAGATGCTCGAGAAAAAAACAGCCGCAGGCGCCGAAAATTTGCCGCAAGATGTCATAATGGAGATCAGAGCCGGAGCCGGAGGCCAGGAGGCTTCACTTTTTGCCGGAAAACTTTTTCACATGTATGCCCAATTTGCCAAAAAACGCGGCTGGAATATCTTGACACTGGATGAATCCCGAAGCGACCTGGGCGGATTCAAAGAGATAATATTTGAAATAAACGGCGAAAACGCATATGCCTACCTGCAATTCGAATCGGGTGTACACCGGGTGCAACGCATTCCGGAGACCGAAAAAACAGGCCGCATCCATACCTCAACCGCATCCGTTGCGGTACTCCCCAAAGCCCGTGAAATTGATATAGAAATAAAACCACAGGATGTAAAAGTTGAATTTTTCCGCTCATCCGGACCCGGAGGACAAAACGTGAATAAAGTCGAAACCGCAGTACGCATGACGCACCTCCCGACTGGCCTTGTCATAACCTCGCAGGAATCCCGCTCCCAGCAAAAAAATCGGGAGCATGCCATGGATATTCTACGCACAAAATTGTATGAAGACAAACACGCGGCCGAAGCCAAAAAAATCGGCGAAAAACGCCGCGAGCAGATAGGAACGGCCGATCGTTCGGAAAAAATTCGAACTTATAATTTTCCCCAGGACCGCGTTACCGATCACCGTATCAAAAAATCATGGCATAATCTGGAATCAATACTGGAGGGAAATGTGGACGATATCATTGAAGCATTTAACACTTAAATCCCTCCTAAAATAATTGTGCGCGGTCGAGGCTATTTCAATTTCAGACAATGGGAGGTCCGGTTTGCTGGGTTCCGCTGAAAGCGGAAAACCGGACCGACCCTTAGCGCGATTGCCGCTGGAGCAATCGCATCGTGTCTGAAATTGGAATTGCCGAGAAAACCGCACACAATCACAAAATCCTATCTATATCGCGGGCGAGGGCCGCAATTCTGTTGGCGTATGTATTACAGATATATCGCTTGCAGGACGGGCTTCCGGATATATAGGTTCGCGCGGCACGCGATTCTCCGGCAACGGTTTGCGATTTGGCGCCTGCATCCGCCAGAAAAACCGCAGCTGCGGTAAATGCGTCCTCAACATTCCATGGATTAGGAGGATTATGTCCGGTGAGCTCTGCAACTTTATTTGAAAAACGCAGCCAGGTTGTCGGCAAAAATTGCGCCGGACCCATGGCGCCTCCGCAACCATATGACGGACGCCGTGAAACCGGCATTTTATCAGGATCCAGGTTCAGGGCCCCCGCAATCTTAAAAAATGCGGTTTTTTCGGATTCGGCCGCGGACTTTTTCCCGATGCTTCGGTAACAGTCATAAAGGTCTCTTTTCCAATTTCCGGTCCCGAGATTTGTTCCAACCGATATAACTCCGTCTTCAAATTGCTTTCCGGTTTCCACCTCAAGCAATGCCAGCAGAAACGCAGGCCTTATGCCGGAGCGATTAGCCGCAAGTTCGGCAAAACGTATCGCATCTTCGGCCGTAACTCCGGTTTTTTCCAGATAAAACAGCTGTGTTTTAAGCGTTGTCAGATCCCGTTTTTTGGATGTCAAAAGCTGCTGGAAAATCGCTTCCTTACCCTTGGTTAATCTCAATAATTCCTCTTTCTCCTGTTTCTTCTGCGCAAGAAACCTGCGCTCAACCTCCTGCAAAGAATGCAATCCCTGCTGTTCGGCCTTGAATCCCTCGAGTTCCTCCTTTTCCTTGGCCAATAACTCGCGATCTTTTTTAAAATCATAAAGCGTTGCCTGAATACGCGCCTGTACTCTGGTCAAACCCTCTATCGAACTGAAAAAATCTGAAATCTTCCCGTATCCCAAAATCATGATAAACGGATTATGGTGGTCATAGGTATATAGCGAAAAAAGTCCGGCGGCAATCGCACTGCGGGATTTTGCGATTTTTTGGGTAAGCACGCCGATGCCCGAAGTTTTTTCCTGAATTTCGGACGCGGTTTTTTTCAAAACAAGCGTAAGACGCCTTATTTCCAGTTCCCGGCGCTTTATTTCCGTATCCAGGGTCTTTTTTTCGCTATCCAACGACCGTTTTTCAACAAGTACCGACTGCAACTGATTGTCTAGAGCATCGGCCTCTTTCTCAAGTTGTCCGATCTGCCGTTCTAATTCGGCCTTTTTCTGCGCCGATTCTTGAGCAAAAACGGGCTGAACAAAAAAAAGTCCGTAACAAAGTACAAAGATAAAAATCCTCAATAAATATGAGGTTTTCCAGATAGCCTTATTTGATTTGAATTGCATACTTGCTATTATACCTTGGCTCCCGCTTCCTTACCAGTTCCCTTTTCCTCCGTTGCCTCGTCTTTATCTTTTTCTTTGGCCTCGCGTTTGGCCTCCTGCTCGGTCTTAACTTCCGCCACCGGCTCCGCAAGCGGCGCTTGTTTCAATGCCGCAAGTTCCTCCTCGGCCCTCGGCTTCTCAACTAGAACCAAAACATCATCCGGCGCGGCAAGCGCTTTTACACCTTGCGGTAAAACAATATCTTTTACCGTGATTCTTGATTCAAGAACCACAAGCTTTGATACATCCACCCGAATTTCGCGCGTAAGGTCTTTGGGCAAGGCCTCTACCTCAATTTCCTGCATAACTTTTACCAAGACCCCACCGTCGTTTTTAACTGCCGGCGACTCACCCACAAAAGCCACCCGGACTTTAGTGCGAATCACCTTATCCATCCGTACGGCATAAAAATCCGCATGGAGCATATCCCCGCGCATAGGATCGCGCGCAATATCCTGAATAAGCACATTATATTGCTTTCCATCCACATCCAACTCAATAATGGTTGATTCTCCGGCTTCCCTATATACTTTATCAAAATCCTTATAAGGAACCGAAACCGGCCGGGAAGCCACTCCCTCGCCATACACCACGCCCGGTAAAAAACCATCCTTTCGTAAGGGCTTTACCCGCCTGCCTAATTCTGTTCGTGAACTTGCCTTTAATTCCTGCATAAATGCTATGATAGCACGCCCTTTAGAAAAATAAAAGAGGACGGTAATGCCGTCCCTGCTTAATCTGTCTTTAACTCGGATAGTCCGTATTTTTTTATCTTGGCTTTCACGCGTTTTTTCACATGCTCTTTTCTACATTTCAGATAATATGGAATTACTTCTTGGCTTAAATTAACTATCAGTAGCACCCACCAAATTGAAGAAACCTTCCAAAAATTTCCCCAACAAGTATGGTCATTACGAAAATACATAGACATTCCGTACAACCCCAAAAGAAGATAGATGATGATAAAAAGCACCACATACTCCCACCACTGAAGAGCTAAAAACGCCCAAAGCAGATTTTCCATTTTTGAATCCTCTTGTAAGAACTAAGAGGATCATATCAGAGTCCTTAAATTTTTACAAGGTTCGGCGGGGTACGGCCTTCCAACACCTCAATGATATTTTTGGCTGCCAATTCTCCCATGGCTTGGCGCGTTTCTTCGGTGGCGGATGCGGTATGCGGGGTTAAGATCGCGTTTTCGCATTCGGCCAAACCGGGCGAGAGCATTGGCTCATTTTCATACACATCCAGCGCGGCTCCACGAATCACTTTGTTTTTCAATGCCGCAACCAGAGCCGTCTCATCCACAATCGGGCCACGCGACGTATTAATAAGATACGCGGTTTTTTTCATAAGCCCGAGCCGCCTGGCATCAACCAAATGACGCGTTGCCGGAAGTAGCGGCACGTGTATTGAAACAAAATCCGACTCACGGAAAATATCATCAATATTTTCGCGATATTGCGCACCATATTCTTTTTCAAACTCTTCCGAGCGTTTCGGATCATAATAAAGTATCTTCATTTCAAACCCTTTGGCGGCGTGGTACGCCACTCTTGATCCTATTCGGCCAAGTCCCACCACGCCAAGTGTTTTTTTTGATACGTCAGTTCCCAAAAGCATCATCGGCTCCCAGCCATGATATTTTCCGGCGCGGGTAAATCTGTCCGATTCCGGAATCCGATGCGCAATGGATAACATCAAAGAAAACGTATGCTCGGCCACTGTTTCAGTAAGAACTCCGGGAGTATTGGTGACCACAATTCCCCTCTCCCCGGCTGATTTTACATCAATATTATCAAACCCCACCGCGTAATTTGCGATAATTTTTACTCCGCTTTCTTTCATTGCATCCAAGACGCCCGCATCAATTTTATCCGTAAGCAGAGCCAATACAGCATCATATTTATCTTTTTTCAGATATTCAATCAGTTCCTCTTTTTTGAGGACTCTATCATGCGGGCTTACAACTGCCTCATGGCCCTTTTTCTTTAACATATTTATTCCCCTATCTGGAATTTGGCGAGTGACAAATACCTTCATAAAAAATACGTCAGCGAGTGTATTGCTGTTTTGAAACAATGGGAGAGCAAAGTTGCTTGGTTTGCGGCAAAGCCGCAAAACTTTGCTCGACCCTTAGCGAGGCCGCCGCAGGAGCGGCCGAGTCGTGTTTCAAAACAGCAATACCGAGCTAAATTTTATTCACCGCTCCAAATAATTTCAATTTCTCTTTTACCACCAATTTCATGGCCTTAATGGCCTCCTGATCCAATTTATACATCGAAACCTCATTCGGATATAACTCAAATCCGCGCTTCATTCCATGCACGTACGCGACGCGCAATTCGGTATTTATATGTACATTGGCAATGCCGACTCCAATTACTTCCTCCACTTCGCCATCCGGAATACCGGATCCGCCATGCAACACTAATGCCACGCTATTGGGAATAGCGCGCCTTATATCAAGCACGCGCTGAACATCCAGATGCGGATGCGAGGGCGCAATGCCGTGGATATTTCCGATAACAATCGCCAAGCGATCCACTCCGGTACGCGCCACAAATTCTTTGGCCTGATCCACTTTGGTGTAGTCCTCCGGCTTTACTTCAATTTTTTCATGATGAATTTTAGATTCTCCGCGAAGATACCCGAGCTCGCCCTCCACGCTAATTCTTGATTCTTGATTCTTGATTCTTGATTCTCTTTGACGTGCATAATCCACTACCATCTTGGTGCCTGCGATATTTTCCTCCATGGGAAACGAAGAAAGATCAATATGGACCGAATCATATCCGGCATCAATTGCTTTTATGGCCGCTTCCGCGCTTTTATGATGGTCGGCGTTTAAAAAAACAGGAATTCCGTATTTAATTCTGAATGCGTCACGCAAAGCAACTGCTTCCGCAAGTCCCAAATGCTTACTCTCACCCTCCGAGGTACCGATCATAGCCGGAGAACTCGCGTCCTTACACGCATCCAAAATAGAACGCATCTGGTCAAGTTCCGATGCGTTAAAATGACCGATTGCCCATCCGTTGTCTGTAGCTTGCTTTAGATATTCGTTTAAACTCATTGGGCAAAAATCAACGAATAACGAATCGCGTGCGAATTTACGAATCGGAATTTTTTAGAAATGATTCGTTGATTCGTAACAAGATTAGTTATTCGTTGATATCGCTTAAGTCGCGCTGCCCTTAACTTTCAAAAATATGCGTAGAAGCAAAGCCGCCAGCACCAAGACCACGAAGCCAAGAGTGACCGGCAAAACATAGGGTGAGCGCTCGGATAAGGGCGGCTTGATCGGCTCAAAGTCCAGATTCTTTTCCGTAGCTCCGGCGATAACCTTAAATAGAGACGCCGAATCAACATACTGGGAAATCGCTTCTATATCATATTGCGGCCGGCGCGCGTTAGAATTTCCGGCATATAAATAATATTTCTTAGAAGGATTAAAACTGAAAAGAATGCGCCGCATAACTCCGGTGAGAAAAACCTTAGATACACTCAACGGCCTGTCATCCCGGTTCAAAATGGCAAATTTCAGGTATTGCTTATTTGATTCCGAATATGTAAATTCAAGCTGTTTCCCATAAAATTTAGGCGTATCTATCGAAAAAATATAGGCGTGCCCCAAAGAGCGCCACTCTTTCTTGTCATCACTTTCAAATACAGCAACTGCCCGGCTGAAATTTGCATAGGAAATTTCAAGCTGCGCCTTGCGATGCGGGATGCCCCGCGCTCCAAGATCAAGCAACACTTCGGTCGCGCGATCCTTTACGTTTTCCGAAATCTCCATTGACGGCGTATATGAAATTTCCCGTGCTTCAAGCTTTACCTCGCGCCGCACCTCCGCTCCGTGGATTTTCAGCGGCGACTCTCCATTGTCGCGAATGGTAACCAAAAGATATCTGAAAGTTGATTCCGGATACGGAACCGAAAGATATTCAACGCTTACCGGACTGATGTCGCGCACGGTATAATCAAATATCTGGCCTTTGGAATTCAGCATGCGCCAGGAACTTGCGTCATCACTGCCCTCGACCTCCGCCATGCGCCGGAAATTTTCCGAAGATGTTCGTACCGTGACAAAATTATGGAAAAGTCCGGACTGGCCAAGATCAACCATGAAACTGGTGTTATCTCCGGGGACGGTTGAAAGATTGAACATTCGCGCCGGAATATTTAAAATTGACTGAGTTTCCCGCTCCACTGCCGCAACATACGGCACCTCTCCGTCGTCATTAACCACGCGAAGATCGGATAAATCTGATTTTAAGTATGAAAATAATCCGCTGGGGATATCAAGCGTAACATAACCGGACCCGACTCCCGGCCCGCCTTCAATCGGCGCAAGGTATTCCCAGCGAGCCAAATCAAAATCAGCATAAACAGTAAGACAGCTGACCGAAAAAAATCCGACCGCGATAAAAAATGGAATAATGATATATAAAAAGTTTTTCATAAATGCTGACTATTTTAGGATGCGGCGATATTTTCCAGCGATCTTTGGCGCTTGAAATAAAACCATGACGCCAAAAGCAAAATTATGCCAAGCACCATAAATGAAATTATGCGATAAGGAGTCGGCAATATGGCAAGGTCAAACAAAAATACTTTCCCTATGGTCAATCCGAAAAGTCCAAGCGCCCACCAGCGCAGAAACGCCTTCTGGTACATTACCCCGAAACTTATAAGCAAAATCGCATATATGGTCCAAAAAACGGAAATAGAGGCATTGCGCTGATTATTCAATGATTGATATTCCTGGCTTTGCTGTATGCGGCGTTCAGCCTCATACTGATACGGCACCTGCAAATACGGCGGGGTTGTTTGCTGGGTGATCGGCGCCCTGCGCGCTCCCCGTTCAAGTTCAAGCATCGCTTTCCTATTGAGGTCATTTATCTGCGAATCAAAAAACGTGGAAATCTCCATGGTGATTATAATAAGAATCAGGAGATTAACCAATGATCCCAGGAACAGCGATATGCCGCGCTCAAATGAAGAGAATTTTTCTCTTTCTCGAACCGAAAAATATGCCATTACACCCGAAGCAACTATGGTCATGAAATAAGTGAAAAAGCGGCGATTGAAAATAGGCAAAAAATTAACCAAATCCCCGGCACCGCTGTCAAATGATGAAAGACGTATCAGAGCGATCACCAAGACCCCAACGCCAAAAATACGCATGCCGGGATTTTGCAATATAACGCCCAACGCAAAAAGTACGGCTGCCTCCACTGCCCAGGCAATGGTAATCGCGTTTTGATCAAGCTCCAGCGGCACCGCAATGGTCAAAAACACTACGGCAATCGCACCCAAAAACATGGGCAAACGCCGGTCCTCCTTATTCAAGGCATTGGCAAAATAAGCCAAGAAAATATAAAGCGCGCCAAGCCCGGCTGCCAAAAATCCCAGGAACCTTTCATAATCCGATTCGCGCTGCAATAAAAAATAACACCACCCGAAAAACCAGGCCGGATTTATGGTAAAGATAAAAAGATCCCCAGGATCGGATACGTGCCGCGACATGACATTTCCGGCAAAGGACGCCAAAAGAAAAGTGGCATAAAACATAAAAAGAACAAAAAGGGCCGTAACCAATCTTGAAGAATCATAATACCCGCCGTACCAGGATGCAAAATTGATCATCATGCCGATAAACCCGAGAAGCGTAAGTTGATGCCATTTTTTAAAGAAAGCAGTGGCAAAAATCCCTAGAGCCAATATCTCAAGGTACGAGAAAAAGGCCATATCATTGGGGACTTTGGCGGATAATAAAAACGGAGTTAGAAATCCGCCGAATGCGGCCAGACCGGCAAGCTCAACCGCATCAGCCCAAATGGAAAGCGCAACGCCGAATATGGTCACAACTATCATAAAGCCGAATGCAGTTTCTTGTCCGATAAGCCCGTAAAAATGAAAAGCGCCGTAGATTGAAAGGTAAAAAAGCGCCAGGCCGCCGCCCGATAAAATATATGAGTACTTGGCAAGGCGCGGACGAAAAAATTCGCCGAGCGCCACAAAAATCAGTCCGCCGATAATTCCCAGCGCCACGCGCCCGGCCGGACCTATAAGATTGTTATCAAAAGCGTATTTGAGCAAAAAACTTGCTCCGAATATTACAGCTACAATCCCGACTACACCAAGCACCCATCGGCCGATATAGGACTCTACACTGCCGCCGGTTTTTTCCGCTATGCCCAATTTTTCAGATACAGTTCTCTGTGCTGAAGGAACCTGCCACCATTGATTTTGCGCCGGTTTTTCAGGAGTGTAAGAAGGAGGCTGGGGTAAAAAATCCTTACCTGAAATCTGATCAGCCGCAACATCAAAACGCGTCTCCAATGCCGAAAGGCGGTTCTCAATTGCTTCTAATCTTTGGCGCAATTCCTCATCCATCTTAGTGATTATTCCAACATAACATATTTTTATATCCAATAAAATACGGGGTTAATGCGGTTATCCACCGGGATTTGGTTCAGCATATGTGCTGCTTGATTCCGCCCGCGTAGCCCAATGAATCGTCCCATTGGCCTCTTCCACCCCCACGGCGTCTATTTCGTTCCATCCGCGAATTTCAGTGGACTTTATTTCAAGCCGGATCTGACTCAACGTGATCGGCTGCTTAAGTTTAATGCGCGCGACATAACGTCCGTCTTTCAATGCCTGAACCGGATCCCCGCCTTTCCACAATGTGTATACGCGCTCTCCGGAAACCTGGTCAATTTGCCGCAAGGCGCCCGGATTATAGCTTTCATAAACCAAAATAGCTGAAACCGGAATAGATTTTTCATATGTTAAAAGCAGCCATTCATCCTGATTATCCTCGGTAAGCGAAGCCCAGGCCGTCGGATGATCTCCCAAAGATGCCGGAGAATTCGGCGCACCGGTTGCCTGCTCCGGACCCCAGGGACGGCCACTTAAAGCATATCCCGAATCGCCACCTTGTTGTAACTGTTTTTTATCAAAAACCACTCCAGGACTTTCTGAAACCTCATATAATTGATTTCCAATATTAAAATCATTGCGCAACGCATAATTTTCAGAATCTTCAAGTGTTGCGGCCATATAATAACTTCCGTCTGGACGCTTTTCATATATATATTCGATTCCGGTGGTTGGATCGCGAGGAATTGTTGGTATAAATTTGGGCTGAAGTAATTCTAAATTTTCAGGATAGCCGCCATTGGCATCATAATAAAGTTCAAGGGCTAACTGCAATTGTTTGACATCCGCAACTCGGCGCGCATCGCGGGCTTTTCCCCGCGCTGAATCCAAACTTTGAAACACGATAGAATAAAGTATGACGCTACCGATAAAAACCAGGGCAAAAATAATTGTGGCGGTCAATAAACCGTAAGAAAAATGGGGATAACGCGCGCGTATGAGGATAAAAATAAAAATTGCGACAGTAAAAATAACTGCTGCAGCGACAAAAAATACTATAGGATAATTCATTATTGATGCATTGCCGCGGTATGCAAGTCCGAAAATAACTCCCGCAAATATGGTGCTAAGAATCCAGAATACAATACCGCCAACAAAAAACCCGCCAATCCAAGCCAGAATTTTTTTCCACGCGGGTTTTGCCGAAACCATTGATGCCGCCGGAGCCGAATCAGCAGCTGAATACTTCAAATTCAGCGCCGCCTGAATTTCTTCTTCCGGATAGCCGGATTTGCGCAATTGCGAAATAAGCGTTTCCCGCGAAAACGTCTTTTCGTTTGCCTGTATATACGCCAAAATATCTCCTATTGCCATGTTAATGCTCTGAAGTCCGACTTCAATAGGTATTATTGAAGTCGGACTTCCTTCGGATTTTTAACTATATTTTCCTCGGCACATAATCTTTCGGCGCATTTTTCAAATATTCCTCCAATTTCTCACGCGTCAAAAGTCCCTCTCGCGCCCCAACATATTGTACCACCGACATTGAATTTATAGGACCCCAGCGAAGGGCAGTCGGAACATCCAAGTCCAACGCCAAAGCCGCAGTAAAAGTGGATGAAAACGCATCTCCGGCTCCGGTACGTTCCAAAGGCGGCTTTGGATCCGGATAGGGCGGCATAAACCAAAATTCTCCACCTGTGGTGAGCGAAGTCAAACCATCATATGCATACGCTCCCTTTTTCCCGTCGGTTATAACCACGATCTTCGGTCCCAGATCCGCCATCGCTTTTAATAATTTTTTTATATCATCCTCCGTGGTTTTTAGAATCCTTTGGGATTCTTCTTTGTTGCAAAAAAACACTTCGGCTCTGCGATAAAATTCCGCCAATTTTTCTTTTCCGAAACGCATCTGATAAGTGCCGGGCTGGAAAGCCAATTTGATGCTTTGATGCAAATTTAAATATTTTTCAATCTCGCCGTGAAATTCCAAAGAATTTTCTGCCGTGGAAGAAAGGTAAACCCATTTTGGCTCTCCAATATCGGGTAATTTATATTTATATTCCTCGTGCTTAATCAAAATCGTCCGGTCATCTTCGTACCATAAGACATAGTGATAATTGGTCTTTTGTCCGGCATGTTCCCGAACAAACTCGGATGCCACGCCTTCCTGCTCAAGCACGCGTTTGCACTCGCCGCCGTAATAATCCCCTCCCACATTTGAAACAAAGGCGGATTTAAGTCCCAAACGCGCGGCACTGACCGAGGCATTGGCCGCATTGCCCACTGCCGGAATCCTATAAACATCTTCATACGGAATCTTATCCGCGAATTTAAGGCAAATCTCGCATTTTTCGTGATCCAAAGTGCAATGCACCGACGCCTCTTTCAGGCGTATAAATGCATCCACCGCCGTATCCCCAATTCCAATGAAGTCGTATTTAGTCATCTGCTGTTAATATATTATCTATTTAAGCCAATTCTCCACGGACCAGCCGTCTGCTCCAGTGTCATAGTTAACTTGCCACCAGATATAATCATCGGCTTTAACCGGCCCTCCGATAATTGTCCCTGCTGCTCCTTTCTTCTGGTTTCCAAGCCGCTTGCAAAGTAGAGATGGGCAAGAACGAACATTGAGTCTGTTGGTAATGACAGTAATGCGTTGGCCAATGATGAATTTGTTTTGCGTAGGAGTCGGTGTTGGTCCGCCAGCTGGCGAAGGGGTGGGAGTTGGAGTGGGAGTGAGAGTCGGCGTCGGAATAACTCCGCCCGCCGAATTATAAATATCCAGAACTTCCTGGGCCGAAAGCGCGCGATTGTAAATGCGGACATCGTCTATTTTAATGTTTGAGAATTCGGAAATTCCTGCGTCTGCTCCCGGGCCGTTGAATCCGGCTCCTATTGTTACAGAGCTCGTCTCTGAAACAATACTCCCTCCGTAGAAATGAGCTTTAGAAGCAATTTGGACTCCATTTCTGTATAGCTTAAGAGTGGTACCGTCATAAGTTGCGGCAATATGGACCCATATATTCATATCTGCAGAGCTTGGAGTCCCGGATATCAGGTGATCTGCTCCTCCTGCGGTCTGAACCCCGAAAGCGTATTCGTCGGATGCGCTGTCGTTATAGTAAAGAATGTAGTTGTCTCCGTAGCTTGTGCCTGCTTGCCTTGCCACGATATCCCCCCAAGTTGGAGCGTCTGATGATTTATTGAGCCAAGCGGAAATTGTAATATGGCTTGCGTCTAAGGAGTTGTTGGAGTCGGGTATTTGAACGTAATTGCTGAATCCATCCAAAGCAACCGCATTGCCGAACTTGCCTGCTGTCCAGGTTGAACCTAAAAGCACCCCGGTATTGAAGTTGCCGGAAAAATCAGCGGCAACATATCCCGATCCTTCATCAAACTTCCACCAACCAACGAGGTTTGTTGAAATAGTTGTTGTGGGAGTTGGAGTGGGCGTCAATGTCGGCGTAGGCGTTGGCGTCGGTGTTGGAGTTGGCGTGGTGTATTTAATTAGATAATCTTCGGCAGACCATCCGTCGACTCCTGAATCGTAGTTGATATTCCACCAGTTGTAGCCGTTAGCGTTTGTGGGGCCTCCGATGACGGTGCCCAAAGCTCCGGTCGCTTGAGTGCCGAGAAGTGTTCCGTTGGCAGCGCTTCTGACATTCAGAGGTCCGGAAGAAACCTGAACTCGGTCATTGATGGAGAATTTGGTGGAAACAGGAGTGGGAGTGGGAGTCGGTGTCGGCGTTGGTGTCGGTGTAGGCGTGAGAGTTGGAGTTGGAGTTGAAACTCCTACCGGCAAAAGTTCAATTTTGTCAGCAATAAGCGTGCCTGTGTTTTGGTAATTGCTATTGAGATTGACAATGGAATAAGCTCCGGCAGAAGAAGAGGTGAATGTGAAGTTGGTTGTTGCCGAGCCGAAAGCCGGAATAATGGCGGATGACATCGGATACCAGGTTCCTGCCGCTCCGGAGGAAATTCTGTCCGGGTCGGTAAAGCTGATGTTGGGGGTGAAAGTGACGGAAGAAGCAGTATTGTTGTACCAGGTTGCTATTATCTTTTCTCCCGAAGAAAATGTTCTTGTTAAACCGGTTACTCCCTGATAGTTGTAGGTCCAGTTGTCGCCTACCACTATAGCTGTCCCACCGGGTCCGATAGCTCGGTAATCAGTGTAGATGTCTTTAATAGGCGTTGACCAGCCGGTTAAGCCAAAGGTGTTTTGCGCGCTAGTCGAGCCGAAGTTAATAAGAGTAATTGTCCCGCCCGGAACTGGAGTTGGGATGGGAGTCGGCGTCGGAGTGGGCGTTGGCGTGGAAGTCGGTGTGGGGGTTGGAGTTGGCACAACTCCTCCATATTCATACGCTCCGATGTCATAGGCAGTGCCTTGAGGACGGGTGACGCCATCAAAGTCAGCGGTTACTTCAGAGAGAGTCGCACCGGCGTTGATCGCAGGAGAGGTTGATTGGAGGTGGAAATCAGAAGTTTCATTAACAAACAAAGGGTTAGACATATAGTTCGTTCCAAGTGTATAGTTAAATGTGGCACCGGAAGTAATGCTAATTAAATTGTAAGCACCATTTACATTTCCAAATAAAATATTTTTATCAATAATGATGCCTGACCCGCTTGTTTTATATGTATTAATTGCGTAATTGGCGTTTTTATAAAAAATATTGTTTTTTACTTCTATATTGCTTACCGGCTGCCAAAATATAAGTCCGGACCGTCCGTTGTAAGCGAAAATATTATTGTATACTTTCATGTTGCTGACGGTCTGGTAGCCGGCGATGTGGATACCATAAGCGCTGTTATTGATGACTATGTTATTCGCGACAATTTCGTTGTCACCGGTAAGATAAAGCCCATGGTCAAGATTGCAGGATACCGTAGTGACTCCCTGGCAGAAGGGACGGCCGTTATTATGGATGTAATTGCCGGTATATTGGTTGCCATTTGTATAGCTGTCGCTGTAAATACCGTCTTTGCCATATGATGAGAGTGAATCGGCATTAATTCCGTTGTAAGCAATCTCGTTCCCAATGATCTTATTGAAGTTGCCGTAAAGAACAATGCCGTTGTGATGCCCATTAATGAGTTTGAAGTCCTGAAGAACATTATAATTACTGACGAACCTGACAACCGCAGGGTGGTTAACATCGTCAAGCGCATCTAAAACGGCGCCCCATTTAGTTTCGGATTTGATTGTGATCGGAGCGGAAGCGGTTCCTGCTTTATTGAGGTTAAACGCTCTCTCTCCGGTGGAATATATGTAGTTAGTTTCTCCCGCGTATATTCCGGGCTTTACGATGATCACATCTCCAGCGACAACCTTGCCGTACGCGTACGTTATGGTTCTGCAGGGAGATAAGGATGTTCCGCAACTCGTTGAGTCGCTTCCCGTAGTCGCAACATAATAAACATTTCCAGTGGTTGTCGTTAAAGGTGTAGGAGTTGGTGTTGGGGTAGGTGTGGGGGTTGGGGTTGGCGTAGGCGCAACATATTTCACCAAATAATCTTCAGCAGACCAGCCGTCCACTCCTGTGTCAAAATTAATATTCCACCAGTTGTATTCTCCGGCGTTAGTTGGGCCTCCAATGACTGTTCCCAAAGCTCCGGTGGCTTGAGTGCCAAGAAGTGTTCCGTTGGCGGTGCTTCGGACATTGAGAGGTCCGCTGGTAACTTGAACTCGGTCATTGATTGAGAATTTGGTTGATGCTGGTGTCGGCGTGGGAGTAGGAGTCGGGGTGGGAGTCGGCGTTGAAGTTGGGGTTGGAGGTACTGAACCATTTGCCATCGCGATCGGCTGGGTTGAAACAACTACATCATCATACCAAGTGTATCCGGTAGGATGTGCCTGCGATGGATCTTTATTTGTGTGATACGGAGACAAAAGGAATGAGCCGATACCATCCCCGTCAGAACCGCCCCATGCAATTCTTGCCTGGCCATAATCAATAGCAGGCTGTCCGTCAATCCATAGCTGCACTCTACTTGTTTGCGCATTGCTCGCTCCTCGAACTTCTATTCTCCCAGTAAATTCCATCCATTGATTTGGAAGATAGTGTTTGCAAGTCGGGTTGAGAGGAGATTGGTAATTAGGGCGTGAACTATATCCTGACCCAACACCCCCAAGGCTTGTGGCTTTGGCATAGGTACAGCCAATGATATCCTGAATGCCATAGTCATCATGTCCTTGCTGACCATACATTTGCGGAACATCACGTTGCCAACCATTATTTTGAGTAACCTCAATGCCACTAGATGATGATCCTAATGGCGGGTTTCCATACCAAATTACTTGCTTCCATCCGCCGCATCCTCCGCCTGTACAAAGATAATCGGTATTTAAGAAGTTGGGATCAAACCTCTGTTTATATTGGAAGTACACAACGTTTCCGAGAGGTGAACCCGGACCAATGTATGCGAAAGTTCCATTGGCATTTCTTACGAATGGCTCGGTAAAATATCCGCTCGAATCAGCGCCGCTATTGGAAGGAATCGTAAATTTAAGCGAACCTGCTCCCGAACTGACCGTAGTGGAATCGATTTGCGGAAATGAACAACTGCCATTTTGGACATTCGCGGCGACATTGCCGAGATCGCTTCGACTGGTGCTGATGGTGTAACGAGTTTTTCCTGAAAGCGCCGAGTCGCAAGGTGTTCCGGTCGGCCAGGTATAACGGAGATCGTTTGTGCTATCAAAACCAAAACAATTCAGTACTCCTGCCTGGGCACATTTTTGTGCGAAAGTTAAACTGCCTGTCGGAGTTGGCGTGGGGGTTGGTGTGGGTGTGGGGGTTGGCGTGGGGGTTGGGGTTGAAGATGTGCCAGATGGCTTGTATACCCTCGCGTAAGGAGTTCCAGTTCCTCCAGGATGGACGATAAAAACAATCACCCCATATTCTGGTATAGTTGTTCCGATCCACCAGTTCGCACTGTTGATCTGATGTGTTCCAGCGCTAGACCAAGAGGTTCCGTTGAATTGATAAACCTGACCAGACCCTGTCCCAGCCTGGAACAATAATAAATCCTTTCCGTTTGGATGAGCAAGAACAATTGAAGCGTCCGTATTCACTCCGGTTCCGATAGGACTATTCGGCATAGTCGAGACATTCCCGGATGCGTCCATTCGATACATGGCCGAAGCGCTGTTTCCACCGCCCCAATAAATGAATCCTCCAGCGCGCGCTATCCAATTTTGGTAATTCCCGGAAAGTGAAGCCCCACTCTGCTGACGCCGGCCACTTGGTTTGCAGAATTCGGATGGTTGGCAACTTGCCCGGTCTGCCATGACGCTTGTCCTGTCGAACCATACGAACGGCGATAAATTTGCGATGAGTAGAAACTTCTGAAATAAATATCCCCGTTATTTTGATTAACTGCGACATGGTAATACGAATGGCCTGGGTTCTCCGAACTCCAACTGTAGCTTTCTTTTGTCCATTGGTTCGTCGCATTATCCCAGGTAATTAGTCCGCCAGCGCCGGAGATAACCTGGCCGCCAGTATGAGGGGTGCCGGCAAATTGGATCTTTTTATGCACCGGATCCCACACTCCGCGGGCAGCATATGTAAGCAACGAAGGTACACTAGGACTTGCGGCGCCGACCAATGAAGAATTGAGTCCACCCATCGTGAAATCCGCCCATGATCCTGCTGCCATAGATGCCGCAAGATTTCCAAGAGAGGTTCCGCTCGTCGGCGAAGTCGGAGTGGGTGTTGGCGTAGGAGTTGGCGCAACATACTTCACCAAATAATCCTCCACAGACCAGCCGTCAACTCCGGAATCAAAATTAATATTCCACCAATTGTATGTAGTTCCGCTAAGAACTGCGGCGATCGGTCCGTCCGTTATCGTTCCCTGGACTCCAGTCGCTTGAGTGCCGAGAAGAGTCCCTGCAGGCGTCGCGCGCACGTTAACAGGACCGGATGCTACATAAATGCGGTCGCCTATTAAAAATTTGGTTGAGACTACTGGCGTTGGAGTTGGGGTTGTGGTGGGAGTCGGGGTTGGAGTAACGCTAAAGCCAACAGTCGTTCCTGATAAAGTAAGCGAGCCCCAAAGATTGGGTTGAGAATAATTGCCGGTTGAGATGATATTTTGCCAATCAAATTGCCGGGAGATTCCGCCGTCCATATCGTTATTTGTAAGAAGAAGGCCGAGAATTTTATTCGCTTGAGGAATGGTTAAGACAGTTGACCACGGGATTTTAATCTCCATAGTATATCCTCCAGTTTTGGCTAAAGTTCGAGAGGTAATAGTTGATGGTGAAACAAGACCGTTGATATTGGCAAATAAAACAAAATCGTCTGCATCCATGGCGGTGGACTTATCGTTTTGAGTGTCAAGATATATTTCAGCTCCGTCATCTTGATAGAGTGCGGTAATGACATTCATAGCTTCCAGCTGGGAATCGAGGACGTCATATGCAAAGTAAAGATTAGTATCATCCCAGAGAGTGGAGACTTTGACGGTGTTATTCGATCTGGTTGGATTGGTGAAAGTTGTGGAGTTGGCAGAAGACCAGACACTTTCATTCAAACTGCCGTCTATGGTTATGAGAGAGAGAGTTTTGAGAGATGTAAGGGAGCTGATTGTAACGATTGGAGTGGGTGTTGGTGTCGGTGTGGGAGTCGGTGTTGGGGTTGGGGTGGGAGATACAGTGCCGCCGCCGTATTCATACGCTCCGATGTCGTAGGCGGAGCCCTGAGGACGCTGGACTCCATCAAAATCTTTGTCATAAGGCACGCCGAGAGTTGCTCCTGTATTAATCGCCGGGGAGGTCACTAAATTATGATCCTGAATATTATTTGATCCGCCGATGTTAAATGCATTTGCGAAATTATAGACAAGATTGTTGCGAATAAAATTATTCGAAGTGCTCGATTCGACCCTTATTCCGTTATTGGTCGTGTAATAATTTTTCGCGTCTATCAAGGTATTGCTATAGACTTTAATTCCGTTGGCATTGCCATAAAGCCGCACGCCGATAGGAGCATTGTAGCAAATATTGTCATAAATCTGATTATTTGTGCCATGAGAAAAATAGCATTGCGAATCATCTCTAATCTGCAAGCCCATGTCGTGAACGATATTTTTTCGAACGATATTATTTGTAGGGTTCCCTCCCGCTAATGAATTCCAAATAGCGATACCATCGTGCCCTTGATAAACCTCATTGCCCTCTATAAGATTGTTATCACTTTGAGCATAGACTGAATTGTATCCCGGCGGGTAGGCTACGTTGTTTACTCCGCAATTATGGATCTTGTTATTTAGAATTTCATTTGAATTGACTCCTGACGCTATCTGGATGCATGTGTTTCCGGGAGATGTAATGTCATTATTTGAGATTCTGAAATGGCCTAAAGAACCTGTATTGAATTGTATAGCATGATTAGATACGTTCGTCCCGTCAATAACGAATCCGTTGATCACAATGTATTGTTGCGGATACTCGAAATTTATCACCCTCAAGCCGGAGGATGGTCTAATAATTACCATTTCCCCCGGATACGCCGCAACCGTAACCGGACTCGCCCAAGATGTTCCGCTTGGAATACAACCATTCGTATCAATTCCGCAATAAACCGTCTCGTCGTATGTGCCAGCGCGTATATATAATGTATCTCCGGGTTTTAATTTGGTAGCGCCCCATTTGATGGTTCTGCATGGCTGCGTTTGTGAACACGGATTGGCATCATTCCCATTCGTCGCCACATAATAAACATTTCCAGAAGTTGTCGTTAAAGGTGTAGGAGTTGGAGTTGGGGTGGGAACTGAACTTGCGTATCCCGCAGGGAAAGAACATCCGTTAGTGTTTACATTTAGACGATTCTGGATATCAAAGAGCGATGAACCTGCAACATCGTTAACTCCCGGAACGATTGCTCCTCTAAATGCGAATGAGCCGTTCGTGTTCCAGAGTTTTTTTGAAGTGTTCAAAATTCCATTTTCGTAGGCGTAGAGAATATTTGCTCCGATGTCTGCTCCGTTCTTGCCCGCGCGCTTCATTGGGGACGAATCGGGAATCCAAAGTTTGCAGGAGCCAAGAATCGGGTCAATGGTTCTAGAATTTGTATTTTCAGATGCGGTTAAATTGTAGTAATTCGGATTGTTTTGGTAAGCATTTGAATAATCATAAACCCCAACCACTTCGCTGCTTTTTCCGATTCCATAAGAAACGCTGTTTGTAACCAGATTGTTTGACGCAGACATCGAATATTGGGTGGTGGGGCATATTTCGGTGCCTACGCTCGGCCGGTCGTGATAAATTCCACCGCTCAAGCTATTTAACACGGTAGTATTTATAATATTCAAACCTCCCTCGCCTCTGGGATAAAGCCCGATGCTGGACGGACCGATAACCGCCAAATCTTTTATAAGCGTATTTTGCGGCTGGGTCGTACGGCATTGGGAGAAATATCCAGTTCCTGTATTCAATGAAATGTTACCCAACCATTTGTTATTGATTGCTTCCCCGTAAGCCCCTTCCATATCGAACGCCGCCGCGGTTCTTTCAGCGATATTATTTTCGAATATATTATTTGAGCCGGGGTAAAGACGGAATCCCGAATCTCCTCCGGGCGCGGAACCCGCGTCATAACCGCCGGTAACATTCGGGTAATCTCTGCCGTTGGAATAATTGCGGCGGAAAATACTGCTATTAACGTCTCCGCCGATTGAATGGCGATGATATTCATATGCTTCATTTTCTTCTATTAAACTATTGCTTACATTTTCCAAATTCATCAGATGAACATTGCTGTAACGGTTTGCGTGCAGCAAAAGCAGGCGCCTAATTGTCAGATTTGATGAATCGTAAATAACAAGAGGGCCTCCTAACCATCCCTGGCCGTTATTGCTGTCAGCGCTTTCAAGGCGAAGGCCGTCGATATTCCAGTAAGAGCAATTGGCCATATATAGGGAGCCGTTTTCATTGCCTGTGCCCGCAATGAATGCCATCCGTTCATTTTCCGCTTTGATGGTAATGCGTGCGGTTGCAGTTCCGTTTTTCGCTCCGGCAGAACAATTGATGTTCGGATATCCAGAATTAGATCCGTTGTATGTTCCGTTTTTCAGCATTAGAATATTCCCCGGCTGAAGTTTTGGAATCGCAAAAGCAAAGGTTTTCCATGGAGAAGCTATCGTCCCAGGATTTGAATCGGAGCCGGTTGGAGAAATATAATATGTTCCGGTTGTCGTTATCGTCGGCGTTGGTGTTGGTGTGGGAGTAGGTGTCGGGGTTGGGGTTGGGGTGGGTGTTGGTGTTGTGCCTCCAGTTCTGCATTGCGTGGGAATAGTTCCAAACATTGTTTCAATATCCTTGGTTACATCAACCACCGCGTGAGGATCAGTTACTAAAGTTAATACCGGAGGATCGCCCTGGTAAATCCAGTGTTGGTGATTGGATGATGCGGCAAAAGTCGTCGCTTCCAAAATTCGCTGATTCATCGGCCAAGGCCACAAAGGTTCATTGGTTAGCGCTCCATCCTTGTATCGATAACAAATGTTTGCGCCGTTTCCAACATATATAGAATCCGGAAGATTGGATACAGACGACGCGTGCTGTATGTCGCTTGTTTGCCAAACAGATGTAATACTATCTGGTTTAACTCCGACCGATGTGAGATCGGTTGCAATAAGCCCAGTAAGACCGCTATTTGCACTTAAATCAAACGGCATTTTGTCATCATATTTACCCGGCTCAGCGAAAGCCGCAGTATTTATAATTTGGAAATCATTTTGTCGCATCGACTTGCTAACCACTGCGCCGGGCGGATAAACGCTGCCGCCTTTCACATACGCAATAGAACCGTAGAGCCTTGCTCCTACCGTATCCGTATAGTCCATACGGTCGCTAGAAAACACTCCATAAGGCTGATCGGGGTTATCGCCGCTAAAGGTGCCTGACGCAACGCCACCAGAATCCCACCGCACGCCATTATTTTGGCGGGTATAAAAAGCTGGCATACTGCCATTGTCCCAAGTGCCAATTATGTTCTCGAACTTGCCGCGCGAATTATTATAATACACGGTAAATGTCATTTTGGGTCCTACGTTGGTCGAACCCTCCCATCGGCCCCAACAGCGCCGACACGTTGTGTCGTCCCCTCCTTGAGAAAACTGAAAAATTTTCCTGGCTATGCCAAAACCAGCCACATCCTCCAAAAGATTAAAGTCGCCATTGTAGTGAACTCCAAATATTTCGGTATTCCCATCCCGCGCATCCCAAGCTACTACTCTACGGATTATGTTGTAATCAGATTCTCTACTGATCAAAACCACAGTGCCATCACTGTTATGGGCATTAACCCCTTCAATTACAAACCAACTGTTGTAATAAAGATAAATTGGGGTGCGCGCATTTTGTCCATCTATTCTTACTTTTCCATCATTCAAAGCTCTGATAGTTATTGGGTTGCCCGAAGCACCGGTCAAATTGTCCGGCGGATCAATCATTGAATTCGCCCCAGTATATACTCCATCCAAAAGGCACAGTGTTTTTCCGGGTCCAGCTACCGACCAGAAATCTGCAATCTGGAAAGGAGAAGATTGCGAAAGTCCATTGCCTCCTCCGGTTGGAGAGGCGTAATAATTACATCCGGTTGTTGAAACAGTGGTTGGAGTGGGTGTAGGAGTAGGCGTTGGCGCAACATATCTCACCAAATAATCCTCCGCGGACCAACCGTCGGATCCAGAGTCATAGTTGATGTTCCACCAGTTGAATCCTCCTGCGTTGGTCGGCCCTCCGATGACTGTTCCTAATACTCCTGTTGCTTGAGTTCCGAGCAGTGTTCCGTTGGCGGTTGCACGAACATTAAGAGGTCCGCTGGTAACTTGGACTCGGTCGTTGATTGAGAATTTGGTGGAAACGGGAGAAGTAGTAACGCTTGGATTGCAAGTGAATGTTCCGGAATTTGAATTTCCTATTCCCGCAGAGTTATAGCCGTGAACCCACCATGAATATGCTTTTCCTGAAGCAACGCTTCCGGTGAATGAGGTTTGAGCGTATTGATCAAGATAGTGTTCATTGGTTGTATTGAAGTACCACGATCCGTCAGCTAGATTGTTGGTGGTGTCGTCTATGCGGAGATAGTAAGAGGTGGCGGTGGAAACCGGAGACCAGCTTACCGTAACTTGGTTGCCTGCGGTATTGCAGGATGAGGTGAGATTAGTTGGAGCCGGAGGAAGAGAGGTTGAGGTGACAGGAGTCGGAGTAGGAGTTGGGGTGGGAGTTGGAGTTGTAACCACTCCCCCGTATTCATACGCCCCGATGTCGTAGGCGGAGCCGACAGGCCTTTGGACTCCGTCAAAATCTTTGTCATAAGGAGCGCCTAAAGTTGCTCCGGCGTTGATGGCGGGAGATGAGGATTGGAGGTGGAAGTCGTTTGCGGTTGGGTTTACAAAAAGAGGGTTGGCGACGATAGCGCATCCGGTCTTGCTAACGTCGCAAAGATTTGTGCCAAAAGTTGGTGGTGAACCGCTATTAACAACAACCATGCCGTAGCTGTTCGATCCTGGAATGATGATGTTGTTCTTTACCACGCTCGTGCTGTTGGTGGTTATAAAAGGAAAACAATTCGAGTTAGTATTGTGAATCGTATTATTGTAAATATTAATCGGTCCTGTTGTGTTATTAAGGGCGATAATCGGTCCTCCTTCTGTATTGGTATTACGGCAGGCATAAATCAGGTTATTGTGAAGGCTAATATTTTGAGCGTAAGATGAGAACTGAATTCCCGGAGCGCCCCAATGCGGCGAGCCCGTATCCTGGATCGCAAAATCACGAATAACGTTATAGCGTATTTCTCCGCCGTCTGTGCGCCTATCGCTTGTTGCTTCGCCGTATTTAATAGCCGCGGAGCCGGTGTTGTAAAATGTGCAGCGCTCTACGATCATTCGCTTCCCTTCGTTATATATCGGGTATGATCCGGCGGTGTTAACTTCCCCGCCTATGTCATGCATTAAACAATTTTGTATGAGAATATCGGCGGTATTGCGTTGAATAATGAATCCATTTCCCATCGTGACTCCCGCGCCCGCGCCATAAAGTTCAAAATTTTTGAATATGAGATGATGGGAACCTTGTCCATCCGATCCTCCACAGTTATTTTCAGGATCTCCGCCGACCCAGATCGCCTCAGCTGCCCAATCGACATACGAAGCGTCAAATGTTAAGCCGTCAATGGTAACATATGATTTAGCGCAGAATCCAAGAACTCCGCGATTTGAAGGCGAAGTTGCCAAGACAACTTTTTCAGACTGATACCTGCTAATTGTTGTATATTTCGCGCTGGTTCCGCTTGGAATGTTGTTAAATTCCTCAGCATATGTTCCGCCGCGGATTAGTAGCGTATCTCCGGATGCAAGACAAGAAATCCCGGCATTTATCGTCCGTTTCGGCGTGTTAATATTCTTCGCCTGCGCGCAGGTATTCGTATCCAATCCATTAGTCGCGACATAATAAACATTTCCGGTTGTTGAAGTCGTAGGAGTAGGAGTTGGCGCAACATACTTCACCAAATAATCTTCCGCGGACCAGCCGTCTGCTCCGGAGTCGTAGTTGATATTCCACCAGTTGAATCCTCCTGCGTTGGTTGGACCTCCGATTACTGTTCCCAACGCATTTGTTGCTTGTGTACCAAGGAGTGTTCCGTTGGCGGTACTTCTGACATTGAGCGGACCTGAAGAAACCTGAACTCGATCGTTGATTGAGAATTTAGTTGATTGAGAAACTGCCAACGTGCCAAATAACTGAAATTCGGAGAGTTGCACTATCCCCAAACCTCCTGTTTGAGTTTCAATCGAACCATTATTTTGCGTGATGTTCAATCGGTAATAGCGGTAAGCGGCCGTATTGGAAATATTATAGGTGTTAGTGGTGAATCGGTTTGCGAAAACCTGATTGGACTGAGTGTTGAGATTAATCCAGTTTAGGCCGTCATTGGATCCTTGAAGCGTCCAACCCTTTGGATCACGTTCCGGAACGTCATTCGCGCTCATTACGGTGTATTGAGTAACGATATATGCAGAGCTTCCTCCGAATTGGTACTGAATCCACGCGCCGGAGGAAGTCATATTACCGAGCCATTTGGTGGAAGCGGAATCGTCAAAACCAAAAACCGCCGATTCGTTCGAAACAGGCTCGCTTGATGCGTAGGCACTGCCGCCTTGAGTCAAGTCAACGGAAAGCGAAGACGGCGTTGGCGTGGGAGTCGGTGTTGGTGTCGGAGTGGGCGTAGGTGTTGTGGTTGGAGTGGGAGCAGGTTGGGTCGTTCCGGAAACGTTATCTCCTGCCAATTCATTCAAATAATTTTCTACATTTGTATAACCATTTGAAGAAATAGCCGAGCCATCGGAAGCGTTATTCGGATTTAATCCGTGAGAATTTTCCCATGAATCCGGCATGCCATCCCTATCGCTATCCTGAGGCGCGGCCGGTGCGCCTGAGGCCAAATCAGGCCACGGTCCGCCTTGCCAACCAACCGTTGCCAGGTTGGGGCGGTCGTTCTTATTTGAATATTGCATCGCATTAGTCAGATCGGCAATATATTTTGCATCCACTGAATCGCGGAACGGTTTATAGGCGCCTACTTTTGGCAATATAGCAGAAAGCAAGCCGCTTATTGGGTAAGTGGTAACGGCAGGAGCATTGTATCTGGTATTCGTTCCGTAATTGGCGAAAGTCGCCGCCACACTACTCCCCTGTTCACCGTCAGCTACGCCATAACCGCCATTTTTCAGAACGCCAAAACCCGCCCAATCTCCGTTGGGACATCCATTGGGGCAATATGATGAATGGGCATTTCCGGACAAATAAATTTTTGTGCCGCCGTTTGAACGATTATTCCCCTTGTTCGACAAATACATAAACGTCGAGCCGCCGCTATTCGGCCCTTCAATATAATAATTACCCACAAAATTCAGAAGAGCGCTCCAATCACTATCGCGATAACCAAAGTCAGCGGCATTATCATTCCACCAGTTGTAAAAAATATTATTGACGTAATCCGCGAAGTTCACATGATAATTTATCGGGTTGCGGCCATTCATGTGAATCACAACGTTGTGATGGATACTTGAACGCGAAGCGAACGCCAGCGATGCCTTGCTCTGCGCTTTTGTTGAATCATTATGATCCGGCCACAGACCAGCAGCCACCAAATTCCAGCTAAATGTGATGTCTCGGGCCGCGCCGTCATTCCCGAAAAAGACAGCGTCATCGGTTGTCCACTCATAGGTGTTATGGTCAACCACAATGTTATAACAAGGGTCATTGGGATTAGTGCAGTAGGACTGCACAAGCGTTCCTTCAACATTTTGCGGCTGAGGACCGCCGGCCCGTCCGCGTAAAAATCTGATTACAAGATCGTGCGCCCCACCGCTAATACAAAGAGCGCAATAATAATCAGTGTTGTTCTGTGGTCCTTTTATCTGAATTCCGCCAGGAGAAGTTTGCCCGGCCACAGTCAAATAACTCATGCTCTCGCCGTAAATCTGAATAGGCGTCTGAAGCGTGATGGTTCCGCTGATATCAAAAACTACAATGCGCGGCCCAGTTTGAGTAACCGCATCGCGAAAACTTCCCGGACCGGAGTCATTTAAATTAGTGACGTGAATAACCCTGCCTCCTCTGCCACCTTTGGTATCTGTCCCAAAACCTTCGGCGCCAGGAAATGCCTTAACGCCCGTCGTCTGTGTTGTCGTAATTGTCGGTATTGGTGTAGGAGTGGGTGTGGGAGTTGGAGTAGGCGAAGGGGTTGGTGTCGGAGTTGGCGTGGGGGTTGGGGTCGAGGAAACATTTGCCGAATTATAAATATCCAAAACTTCTTGCGCCGAAAGCGCGCGGTTGTATATGCGGACATCATCGGTTTGGCCATTGAAAAAATACCCCGCATCTCCTCTTTGCCCGATTCTTAACGGAAGGTTGGCTTGTGTGCGAGTGCGCCCTATTGCCTGATTGTTGACTTCTAATCCGTTTACATAAAGACGAAGCGAGGAGTTTTCATAAGTCATTGCGAGATGATACCAAGCTCCAGTTGAAAGAGCGCTTGGAGAATAAAGGTAAAATGCATTAGTCGATCCGCCGCCGATATTAAGCAGTGCCATCACAAAACCGCTTGTATCTACGGCCACTCCGTAATATCCGTCCGACCATTCATGAAGACCTTGATTTCCGATAGCTGAATTCCAATCCGTATTTGCAAAAGAATTTGCTTTAACCCAAACACTAAAAGTAAGTTGCTGTGGCGCAATACTTGCCTGATATGGAACTTCGACATAGTCATTTATTCCGTCAAAACTCAACGCCTGGCCGATTTTGCCAGTTGTGAAAGTTGGACCGTTGGTGAGAGTTCCGGTGTTCCCATTGCCCGAGGAATCCGCTGCAGTTGTTCCTGAACCTTCATCGAACTTCCAGTAAGCAACAAGGCCGGAAGTTGGGGCAACCGCGGCAAGCTGGGTTTGGGGAGCAATAGACGAAGAAGAAAGCAGAGAGATAAGAGAAGAAAATAAGGATTTGATTTGGTCAAGCTGTTGCCATAAAGAAGCAACTTGAGTATTTTGCGCAGGGGTTAATCCTGCCTGTCCGGCAGGCAGGGTTTGAGCGTAGGCGTAAGGAGAAAAAACGACTATAAGTATATAAAACAGGACAACTAAAAAGACGCTTAAATGTTTTTTATTCATACCGTTAGAGGCAAATCGCGATCACAAAAATCGCAATTTGACTTAATTATTAGTATTAATTATATCTGTAATTTTCAGATCAGACATGTTTTCTTGTGATAAATTTTTTTACCGCGTCTTTAATATATGAAAGTTCGTTGGGCTTGCCCGCCAGGACTTTTTAACTTTTTCTTTTAATCACATGCAGAGCGGCATTTTTAATATCAATGACATCCATTCCAAACGCTTTCAAAAGTTCGGAGGGTGAACCGGATTCCCCAAACCTATTTTGGACGAACCCATCCCTCCTTGAACTTGATGCTCTTCAACTGTCACTATGGCTCCGGCGTCTTTGGCAGCCTGGATTATGGTCGCTTCATCCATTGGTTTGATGGTGTGATTATTTATTACCCGAACTCTAATTCCTTCTTTTTCTAATTCGGAAGCGACAAGAATTGCGTTGTGGACGAGGGGTCCACACGCAATTACGGCGACTTGTGGTTTATCAGAATCCCAAAATATTTCCGCTTTCCCAATTTCAAACGGCGTCTCCAAATTTGTCATAATAGGAGTCTTCTCACGATGGAATCTCAAATATACCGGGCCATCCAAATCAACAGCCGCCAGAGTTGCTTTTTTCGCTTCATACATATCGCATGGATTTATCACCGTCATATTCGAGATCGGACGCATAATGGCAATATCTTCAATCGCCTGATGCGTGGCGCCGTCCGGGCCAACGGAAAC